>CAZMKF010000007.1:0-17640 GCA_964566935.1 uncultured Dehalococcoidales bacterium
AACAGCTCGCAAGGTCTGCACTCCGTAGTACGCCTCAGCAGGAACCTCCCTCTCTCCCAAGAGGTCGCGTTCCACCCGAACAGCCGCTTCAGGCTGCCCCCTACCCGACTGCGCCGGCCGCTCCTTATCCTCATCCATGATCCCATTCCTCCTAATAAACAGCACGCCGCAATGGCAGCGCGGCACTGGTCCGCTTCACCAGCCTCAGCGTTCACAGCCCAGGCCACGGAAACAGGCAAAGAGAGCGGTCCCGCCGCTCCCTAGTCAGGCAATCATACACCTTTCTGGCGCACCGTGGACAAGCCCATGTCTCCTCTGAGACAAACCTACGCTGGCCTAGGCTGTAAGGAATCTGCTTACACTACCCACCACAGAGGAAATCAGTTACGTGTGTGACGGTGTGCAGAGAAGAGTGATCTTCTTCTCTGCGAATGGCGATCTGAGGCGACCTTCGGGGCCCGACGGCGCCACTGCTGCTTGTGCTCCTCTCAACAGTTCCATATTGAGATGACGGGTGGTCTCCGGCCAATGCTCACTGAACCAGTAACATTGACTGAACTAATTCGGCCATCTACGATGACGGATGTGAAACACTCGCACCGACCGCTGGCCAGTCATGTTTCAATAGTGGCACTGCTCTGTCTCGGTGCGGTGTTCTACTTCTCTGGCCTCCGCCAGACTCTCCCCTATATCTACAGTATCGATGAGCCGCATTTGGTCAAGCCGGCGGTGGCGATCGCTGCTGGCGGCGGTTTGAATCCACATTGGTTTGGCAACCCCGGTTCAACCGTCATTTACCCGCTCGCTCTCGTTTATTATGTCGCCCACTCTCTGTCTGCTGCAGTCTCTGGCGGACAGCCAGACGTTCAACTACTGTCCACATTTGCGGCAACGCCGGCGCCGTTCTACCTGCTTGGCAGGGTACTCACCGCTGGCTACGGACTGCTCTCGTTGGCTCTGCTATACAGCGTTGGCCGCAGGGTCTTTGACTCAACCACAGCGCTGCTGGCGGTCTTCCTGGCGACAATGCAGGTGGTTACTGTTTTCCACGCTCAGCAGATCCGCACTGACACTGCCGGGCTCTTCTTCGGTCTGCTTACCCTATGGACATGCCTGCGTCTTTATGACCAGCCATCCGCGCTGCGACGGGTGCAGGCCGGGTTCGCCGTCGGTCTGGCTGCGGCAAGCCGCTATTTCATGGCGATCTGCCTACTCATGTTGCTGGCAACGGAGATGGTGATTATTTGGCGCAACTGGCGCCAGACGGGCAGTCTCACACTCTCCGGAGGGCAAGTCGTGCTTGGGCTGGTTAGCTCCGTCATCGCATTCGCAGCTTCCACGCCCTATTTCTTTCTCGATTATGAAGCCGCGCTGCAGAGTCTGCAGATTGAAGCTCGTTCGACTCACCCTGGCGCGGATGGGCTGGGTACGCTCGGCAATTTCCTTTGGTACGTCACCTGTGCCTTGCCGAACTCCCTCTCCTGGCCACAGTTAGGGGTGGCAGTGCTCGCGGCAGTTCTCCTGGCAAAGCAGCGCCGTGCCATGCCTCTGTTCATTGCCGGCTTCGTTTTGGCATTCCTGGTTGGCATCAGTATGCACCCCTTGCACTGGCAACGATGGGCTATCCCGGTGTTTCCCTTACTCTCACTGCTGGCCGCCTACCCTCTCAAGCTGGCGGCGAGTTCTGCAATCGTGCGCCCGTCATTGCCTGGCGCGTTGCTCGTAGCGTGTGTTGGCTTTGTAGTGATTACGCCCGCAATCGACACAGCTCGGTATGCTCTGCAGCAGACGGGTGACAACACCAGAATACAGGCAAGAACATGGATCCTGCAGAATCTGCCAGCGGGCAGCGTCATCGCGCAGGAAGAATACGGAGCCCTCTTAATGGGGACTTCTATGAATGTAATCTGGAAAGTTGCGCTTGCTCCGGCAGCCAGCCTTGACAGTTATCGAAGCGACGGAGTTCAATACCTTGTCTTCAGCAGCTATATGTATGACCGCTACCTCGATGACCCAAAACGATATCCTAGTGAAAGCGCCTTCTACAATGAAGCATTTAATAGCCTGCCATTATTAGTCGAGTTGAAACCTTCCACTTTCAGCGGTGGACCCACGATCAGAGTGTACCGGCTGTCCACAGATTGAACACGCCATGGGTATGCTGAAAAGAGATGCCGTGGTCTTGCTGAAGAATAGGAGTTAATCTCTTGTCAAAACTGATCCTGGGCCTGACGGGCAATATTGGCTGCGGTAAATCGGCGGTGGCGGCTATGCTGCGGCGACTGGGGGCGGACTTCGTGGACGCTGACCTGGTGGTACACGGCCTGCTGGCCGCCGGCACGCCTACCACGGCCGCCATCGCGGCTCGTTTCGGCGAGCAGGTGATCGCCGATGACGGCGCTGTCGACCGGCGCGCCCTGGCCGCCATCGTCTTTGCCGACACCAAGGCGCTCACCGACCTGGAGAAACTGACTCACCCGGCGGTTCGCCGTGAGATCGAACAGCGCATCGCTACTGCGACGGCGCCAATGGTGATCGAGGCGATCAAACTACTGGAATCCGGACTCTACATCCTCTGCGATGAGGTTTGGGTGGTCAAATGCGACGAGTCAGTGCAACTCAAGCGCCTTATTCAGGACCGCGGCATGCTGCGGGCCGACGCCTTGCAGCGGATCCGCGCCCAATCGCCGCAGAAGGCGAAGATTGCCCGTGCCGACGTAGTGATCGACAACAGCGGCTCGCTCGACGAGACCTGGCAGCAGGTAGAGCAGGCCTGGCGCCGCTTTACAAATAGGTCTTGAGTTTGCGCGCCAGCGCCGGCGTCATTCCCCTCACCACGGACAGCTCCTCGAGCGGCGCCTCCCGAATGGCGGCCATGGTGCCGAAACGCCGCAATAGCATCGCCTTGCGCCGCTCACCAATGCCTGGAATCTCGTCCAACACCGAGCGCGTCTGCGAATTTGAGCGCAGGCGGCGGTGGTAGTTGATCGCAAAGCGGTGCGCCTCGTCGCGGATGCGCTGCACAAGGTAGAGTCCCTGTGATTCCGGTGGCAGCAGCACTGGCTCGCTTTCGCCCGGCAGGAAGACCTCCTCACGCTCCTTGGCGAGACCGATGATCGGCACCTCCTGCAGGCCTAGCTGATCGCGCACCGCGAGAGCCGCCGATAGCTGCCCCTTACCGCCGTCGACAATGATCAACTGCGGCAGCTGTGACCAGGCAGAGCGGAAGTCGGCCTCGTTGGCCTGCTCCGCCTGTCGCGAATCCAGGGCTCGCTTGAAGCGGCGCCGCAGCGTCTCCTGCAGCATGGCAAAGTCGTTGGCGCCCTCCACGGTTTTGATGCGAAAACGGCGATAGTCCGACTTCTTGGCCTTGCCGTCCTCAAACACCACCATCGAGCCCACAGCGTTGGTGCCCTGAGTGTTCGAGATGTCGTAACACTCGATACGCCGGGGCGGATTGTCCAAGCCAAGCGCATCGCTCAACTCGGTCACCGCCAGGGCAAGCTTGCGGCGATCGGCCAACCAGCGCAGGCGCATCTGCTCCAGTTCCTCGGCGGCGTTGGTTGCCACCAGCTCGAGTAGCCGCTGCTCCTCCGGATGGCGCGGCACCAGCAGCCTGACCTGATCCCCCCGCTTGCGCCGCAGCCAGGCCTCGATGGTCGCCAGCTCGGCGCCCACCACCGGCACCACGATCTCCTCCGGCACATAGGTGGCTCGCTGGTAGAACTGGCTGACGAAGGATTCAATGATCTCGTGCTCGTTCTCGTCGTGCACTCCCTCCAGCATGAAGTGCTCGTGGCCAACCAGCTTACCCTGGCGCACGAAGAAGACTTCCACGCAGGCGTCACCGTCGTCGCGGGCAAAGGCGATCACATCCTGGTCGGTGTAGGTGGTGGAGATCACCTTCTGCCGCTCCACGGTGCGCTCGATGGCATGGATCTGGTCGCGCAGGAAGCCCGCGCGTTCGAACCGCAGCTCCTCGCTGGCCTGCTCCATCTGCTGGCGAATGGCGCTTACCACCTTCTCCGTCTTGCCCTCCAGGAAAAGGCAGACGCGCTCCACAACCTCCATGTACTCGTCACGCCCGCAAGCCTCCACGCAAGGACCGAGGCAGCGGCCGATGTGGTGCTTGAGGCAGGCGCGCTGACCTCGGCGTTCGCGCATGTTGCAGGTGGCGAAGGGAAACATGCGGTTGAGCAGATCAAGCGTGCGCCGTACCGAACGCACGTCGGTGTAGGGGCCGAAGTAACGCGCGCCGTCGCTCGCCACCTTGCGCCGGATTTCGGGCCGTGGCCACGGCTCGTGCAGGCCGATGCGAATATACGGATATTGTTTGTCATCCTTGAGGCGCACGTTGTAATGGGGCCGATGCTCTTTGATCAGGGTGCTCTCCAGTATGAGCGCCTCGACCTCGGAGTCAGTCACGATCGTCTCCAGCTCAGCCACGTGGCCCATCAGCAGCACTGTCTTGGCGGTACGGCCAGACAGCTGGAAGTAGCTGCGCACACGGTTGCGCAGGTTGAGCGCCTTGCCTACGTAGAGAATGCGGCCGTCGTTGTCCTTGAAGATATAGACGCCAGGCCGGGTGGGGAGACCGCCGACGCGTTCTTTGAGGGTTGCGAAATCTGCCATGTGCTGCTCCTGCGCAATTCTAGCAGAAGCGTTTGGAGCGCCTGGTCGGGCGAGCGAGGCGCCGTAAAAGGCGCCTCGCTCGCCGGGCTAGAGTTGCCCGTCCAGTTGCCAGCTCTCGCCCGGCGCTACGATCACGCAGCGCGAGCCTGTATTCTCCTCCACCTTGCGCTTGAAGACACGCGGGTCCTGTTTGATCGGCTCCCAGGTATCGTAGTGCATGGGGATGACAATCTTGGGTTTGAGGAGCTCGACGGCACGCACCGCTTCGTCACTAGCCATAGTGTAGTGGCCGCCAATTGGCAGCAATGCCACGTCCAGCGGGGTGAGCTCGCCAATCCACTGCATATCGCCGAACAGCGCCGTGTCACCGGCGTGATAGATGGTATTGCCATTGAAGTTGATCACGAAGCCGTTGGCGCTGCTGCTGCGCATGCCCTCGCCCGGCACCATCCAGGTGGAGGAGTGCAGCGCCGGCACGAACTTGACCCAGCCAAACTCAAAATCGACAACGCCGCCAAAATTGCCATCGATGCTCTCTACGCCCTGTTCCGTCAGGTAGTTGGCCAGCTCCACCATGGCCAGCACTTTCGCTCCCTGCTCTTTGGCAATAGTCACCGTGTCACCGATGTGGTCGGCGTGGCCGTGAGTGAGGAGGATGAGGGTTGGCTTGACATCGAGCTCTTTACCCTCCTGCCAGGGGCTGCCGCTCAGGAACGGGTCGATCAGCACTCGTTGCTTTTCGCCTTCGACCATCCAGCAGGAGTGGCCATAATAATGTAACCCAGTAGACATGTCTGGATACTCTCCTTCCCTATATGCTGCCCGTGCTGGTGGTCCGGCTACGCCAGCATTATCTCAACGCGGCTTCAAGTACTGAGCCGCCATCCAGCCAACGCTGCCGTCCTCGTCACGCACGTTTTTCCAGGTGATGCCGTTGGCCACCCGGTCGGCGCCGACCACAGTGAGAACCGAGCCGTCGTGCCAGCCACGGATAATGCCGGGCCCGCCCGGCTCCGAACGCAGCAGGGCGCCATCGCCATCGGTGCCGGTGACGACCACCTGAGTCTGTCCACTGAAGGTAGTGGTGCTGCTGACGGTGGAAACCGGCGCGGGCGTACTAACGACAACTGCGGAAGTGGCCGTGCGCGTAGTCAACGGCACAGTGGCCGTGGCCACGGGCGCCTTGGCGGGGCTGAAGATACTCTGCGCACCGTAGTAGATGAGAAGGACGGTAGCCACCACCGCCACCGCCAGGGCCAGGAGATTGACGGTCCGTCTGCTCATAGCGCACCTCCTGAAGTGGCGCGACCAAAGCGTCAGCCACGCCCGGATCTCCCCTATTCTACACGAGCCGCCTGCCAGCGGTGTATCGATCCCAGCTACAGTCCGGAATGGTAGACAGGACAGTGCAGCGGCTCGCCGGCAAGGAAGATATCCATGCACTTGTCGCAGCAGAGGCAACGGTTGATCTGCTCTCCCGCCTCTACCTTGCGCACCCAGTCGGGCTCGGCCAGCAGCGGTCTGCCCAGCGCTACCAGATCGCAATCTCCCTCAGCCAGGGCTTGTTTCGCAACCTCAGGGTTGCCCAGTTTACCAACGGCAATTACTGGCGCTCCTGTAGATCGCTTGATCTCTCGCGCCAAGTGCAGATTGGGGCCATCGGGTAGCCAGGCGGCGGGGCGGCCTCGCAAGTTGGAATAGCTCTTGCGCCCGCCACCGTCATCGTTGCGGTTGCCGGCAGAGACGTGCAACACGTCCACGCCCGCCGCCAGCAGAGCCTGCGCAATCGGAATCGTCTGTTTCAGGGTATTGCCATTCACCGTGTACTCATCGGCGCTGAAGCGGCAGAGCAGCAGGTAATCCTCACCCACCAGCTGGCGCGCCGCGCGTACCGCCTCGCTGACGATGCGGGCCCGGTTCTCGTCACCGCCGCCGTACTCGTCGCTGCGAGTGTTGGCGCGTCGGGAGAGGAAGTCGGCGAAGGTGATGGAGTGACCGGCGTGCACCTCCACACCGGCGAAGCCGGCTTGCCGGGCACGATAGCAGGCCTGGGCGAAGCGTTGCACCAGCTCGTGAATCTCATCACGAGTCATCTGATCGGGAGTGCGTTTGCTGGCGCGCAGGCCAACGTCCGCGATCTGCGCCACCGGCAGGGCGCCGCCGGCGCGGATCACCTCCGCCAACTCACTCATCGGGCCAATCTGTTCGTCGACCCAGAGGCCGATGCGCCCTTTACTGGCGGCTGGGTGTTCCACCGCCAGCGCAGCCTCGGTGATCAGCACGGAGACGCCGCCGCGGGCGTGCCGCGCGTAGTAATCCAGCAACCGGCTGGACGGCACCCCACCGGGCGCCCCCATGGCAGTAGCCATCGGCGCCATCACATACGGATTTGGCAGGTGCGCCAGCTCCTTAGGGAGAGCGTCACCCCCGACACGTCCTGCTTCCGGCTGGTTAGACATCGTCTCTTCCTCCTGCTAGCGGGGGACCCGCCTGCTCAATACCTCAGTCGTCAAGTCGTTCGATCTTGAAGATCACTGGACGAGTGCCGTCGTTGCAGCTGGCAATCATCACCCGGTCGTCCTTCGTCCAGCCGTGCATGATCGCACCGCCCTGCAGGGCCGCGTAGACGTAGCGGTTGATGCAGTCCCATGCCTCAGCACAGAACTTGCCATCCAGCACCCGCATGTAGTCATGCCAATCGACGATGAACTCCTGGCCGTCCTCGAACCTGTTGCATGGTCCGGCTTCGGGGTTGACGAGATACTCCTGCTGCAGGTCGGGGTAGACCTCTCGTCGCAGCACCGTGATCTTCACTTTGTTTGTTGCGGCCACCACGCCTCCTCCTACGCGGTTCTTCACACTGACAGTCGCCCGCCAACGCAAGCCAGATGAATCATGGCAGCGCCCAACTTACGCCTATCTTAACGTATTGGCTCTGGCCGCAGTCGCTACGCACAATCACAGCTGACCTATAATTGGGCCAGCAAAGCACAGAAACTGCTGAACCAGGGAGGCTCCGCCATGAGCGACCAACCCGCGAACGAACTGGCCTATGGGACTTGCCGCATACCTGTGCCGCCGCTCCGTGGCGAGGTGCGCTGGCTGAGCCCCAAAGATGTGCCGGGCAGTAAAGACCATGTCGCACTGATCCACGAGGCGCTGGCAAATCCAATCGGCACGCCTCCCTTCACGGAGGTCTTCAAGGCTGGCGACAGTGTGGCCATCGTTGCCAACGACATCACCAGGGTGATGAACAGCCACCTGCTGATCCCAGCGCTGCTCGACGAACTGAACGCCGCTGGCGTGCCGGATAGCGACATCATTGTCGTTGTCGCCACGGGCGCCCACCGTGGCCACACCACCGAGGAGCACAAGTGGTTCCTGGGCGAGGACACGGTGCGGCGGGTGCGCATCCATGATCACGATTGCCGCAAGGACGCCACCGTGCATGTGGGCACTACGCCGCTGGGCACCGACGTTTACATCAGTCACCAGGTAATGAACGCCGACAAGATGATCCTCACCGGCGAGATCACCTACCACCAGATGGCAGGTTACACCGGCGGCCCCAAGAGTCTGCTGCCGGGCGTGGCCGATTTCGCCGCCATCAACCGCCACCACAAGCTGCTGCTCGATCCCGACCCGCGCGCCGGCGCCACCACCGGCAACCGCTTCCACGAAGAGCTCTTCGCGGTGGGCGACCTGGTTAACCCCGCTTTCATCGTCAACGTGGTGCTCAACGAGAGTAACGAGTTCGTCAAGGTGCTGGCAGGGCACTATCGCGAGGCGCACGCCGCCGGCCGCGAGCTGGTGGACAGCATGTACGGGGTAGAGATCGACGGTCCGGCCGACCTGGTGGTGGCCAGCCCTGGCGGCCACCCGCGGGACATCGACCTCTATCAGACCCAAAAATCGATGGAAAACGCCGCCTACGCGGTGCGCCCTGGAGGCATCGTCATCCTCACCGCCGCCTGCCCCGACGGGCACGGTTCTGCCAGCTATTACAACCACGTCTCTCAATTCAGCAACGCCGCCGAGGCGATGGAGGCAGTGCGTCAGAACTTCGCCGTGGGCCCGCACAAGACCTTCCTGGTGGGCAAGCTCGTGACCAAAGCCGAGACGGTACTGGTTTCCGACATCCCCGAGGACCAGGTCCGCAAGATGCTGCTGACGCCAGCAAAATCGTTGGAGGATGCCCTCGCTTACGCCTACGGCAAGCTGGGCGCCAATCCCAAGACCTACGTGATGCCGGTTGCCCAAATAACTTTCCCCATTTTGAAGGAAGGGCGTTAAACAGCTATACTGTCGCCGGCAAGCGCAAGGAGGCGGCGTCTGTGGCGCCGCCTTCCTTCTCATAAAAGCCCAAGCCAGCGCTGCAATCCGTGCCTGAAGGAGGAACAAGTGCCGAAGCCGCAAACCATTACCGAGAAGATTCTGGCGACGCACGCCGGCCGGGATGAGGTGACACCCGGCGAGATCGTCACCGTCAAGGTCGACCTCGTGCTGGTGAACGATATCACCGGTCTGATCGCTGATCGTGAGTTCCGCAAGATGGGGGTGGACAAGGTCTTCGACCCCGACAAAATCGCCATCGTGCTCGATCACTTCGTGCCCGCCAAAGACATGGCCTCAGCCGAGCAGTCACGCATATCGCGCAGATTCGCCGAGGAATTCGGCATCACCCACTTCTACGATGTGGGGAGGGCCGGTATCGAGCACGCGCTGTTGCCCGAGCAGGGTATTGTGTTGCCCGGTGAGTTAATCCTAGGAGCAGATTCGCACACCGTGACTTACGGCGGCATCGGCGCCTTCTCCAGCGGCGTGGGCGCCACCGACGCGGCCGCCGCCATGGCTCTGGGCGAGAGCTGGCTGCGAGTGCCTGGCTCCATCAAGTTCGTTTTCAACGGCAAGCTGCGCCCCTGGGTGACGGGTAAGGATCTCATCCTCTACACCATCGGCCAAATCGGTGTGGAGGGCGCGCGCTACAAGGCGATGGAGTTCACCGGCCCGGCCATCCACGAACTGTCCGTCGAGGGCCGCCTCACCATGTGCAACATGGCGATCGAGGCCGGCGGCAAATCCGGCATCGTAGCGGTGGACGACAAGACGCTAGAGTACGTGCGCCCACGTGCCAAGCGTGAATTCACCATCTACGAGAGCGACGGCGACGCCTCCTACGAGCAGACCTTCACCTGGGATGCCGGCGACATCGAACCACAGGTATCGCTGCCCCACCTGCCCTCCAACGCGGTGCCGGTGAGCGAAGCGCGCGAGATCAAGATCGATCAGGCAGTGATCGGCTCCTGCACCAACGGGCGCATCGAGGACCTGCGCATGGCAGCTGACATCCTTCGCGGCCAGCAGGTACACAAGGGCGTGCGGCTGATCGTGATCCCAGCCACCCAGGAGATCTACAAGCAGGCGATACACGAGGGCCTGATGGACGTCTTCATCGACGCGGGCGCCGCTGTCAGCGCGCCCACCTGCGGCCCCTGTCTGGGCGGCTACATGGGCATCCTCGCCTCCGGCGAGCGCTGCATCTCCACTACCAACCGCAACTTCGTCGGTCGCATGGGCGATCGCAGCAGCGAAGTCTACCTGGCGGGACCGGCGGTAGCCGCCGCTTCAGCCGTTGCCGGCCACATCGTCGGCCCTGAGGAGGTGTTGAAGTGAAACTGCGAGGCAAGGTTTTTCGTTACGGCAAGGACGTAAACACTGACCTGATCATTCCGGCCCGCTACCTGAACATCATCGATATCAAGGAGCAGGCGAGGCACGCCATGGAGGATATCGACCCCACCTTCACCCAGCGAGTGCAGCCGGGCGACATCATCGTAGCGGAGGAAAACTTCGGCTGCGGCTCCTCGCGCGAGGAGGCGCCGCTGATGCTGAAGACGGCCGGTGTCGGCGCAGTGGTGGCCAAGTCGTTCGCGCGCATCTACTTCCGCAACTCCATCAACATCGGCCTGCCGCTGTTTGAGAACGATGAGGCGGTTAATGACGCCGAGAACGGTGATGAACTCGAGCTGGACACCGAGACCGGCGTGATCACCAACCTCAGCAAGGGCAAGAGCTACCAGGCGGCGCCGCTACCGGCGTTCATCCAGGGTATCATCCAAAATGGCGGCTTGGTTGAGTACGTCAAACAGCGGGTAGCGGCGCGCAGCTAGGCGCCACCACCGCTGCCATCCACTCAATGGCCGGGACCTGGTGGCCCCGGCCTCTGTTTCACCCCTGCGGGGCTGAAAATGACCCACAGGAATACAGGCAGATCGAAACCGTCTCACCCGGGCGAGAAGCGAAGCTGAAGATCGAATTGCTGGACCTCTTGCTCATCATGTACGTCAGTACACTTTCATTCCTGTCCGAGGGCCATGGCAGTGGCCCATGTCGCAGATTCGACGGCTAGCGAATTCAGCGCCGTGCGTTTACTGTAAGCGGTTGGTTTGGGGCCGGAGGCGCTGGCGGCCCACCTATTCACCTTTGGGCTATAATGGAGGCGCCGTCGCGGCTGCATAGCACCGTTCGTGACGGCAGGCAACAAATGCGCAAAACCGGCGCCGCTGCCGCTGCCGCTGTCAGCGATCGACAGCCAGTTCGGGCGCGGCATTTTTCTTCTTGGGCCCGCTCGGCGGGTGAGGAGGTTGGGGTGACGATAACCGGCGCAGAAGCAGTTTGGGAATCGCTGCTGCAGGAAGGCGTACAAGTAGTCTGGGGCTACCCGGGCGGCGCTGCCCTGCCACTCTACGACGCACTGAGCAAGTATCCGCAGATTCATCACGTGCTGGTACGGCACGAACAGGCGGCCGCTCACGCTGCCGACGGCTATGCCCGCGCCACCGGCAAGGTCGGCGTCTGTGTCGCCACCTCAGGGCCTGGCGCCACCAACCTGGTCACCGGCATTGCCACGGCGATGATGGATTCGGTGCCGATGGTCGCTCTCACCGCCCAGGTGGCTACCTCTGTCATTGGCACCGACGCCTTCCAGGAAACGAACATCACCGGCATTACCATGGCCATCACCAAACACAACTTCCTGGTACGCTCCACTGAGGAGCTGCCGCGGGTGATGCGCGAGGCCTTTTTCCTCGCCCGCACCGGCCGCCCGGGTCCAGTGCTGGTGGACCTGCCGCGCGATGTGATGAGCGCAAGCTTCGACTTTCACTACCCGGACAAAGTACGCAGGCCTGGCTACCGGCCGGTTGTACGCCCTCACGCCTACCAGATCGCCCGGGCAGTGAAGTTGATCGAGCAGGCGCAACAACCGGTAATCATCGCCGGCGCCGGCATCAACGTGTCCGGCGCCCAGGACGAGCTGCGCCGTTACGCGGAGCAGATCGACACGCCGGTGATCACCACCCTGCTCGGTCTCAGCACCCTCAGCGCCAGTCATCCACTGCACTACGGCATGGCAGGCATGCACGGCGTGGCCTGGGCAAACCTAGCGGTGCAGAAAGCGGACCTGCTGATCGTGCTTGGCATGCGCATGGATGACCGTTTTACCGGCAACCTGGAACGCTTCGCGCCCAAAGCCAAGGTGATCCACATTGACATCGATCCGGCGGAGGTAGGCAAGCGGGTACCGGTGACAGTGCCCATCGTTGGTGACGTGCGTAACGCCCTGCAATCGCTGCTGGAGCAAACGCCCACCTTACGGCATCCGGAATGGCTGCAACAGATTGGAGCCTGGAAGAAACAGCATCCGCTCACCTCAGGTCAGGGCACGCTTCCTCCCCAGGAGGTGATTCGCGCCCTCGATCGTGCCACTAACGGCAACAGCCTGGTAGTGAGCGACGTGGGCCAGCACCAGATGTGGGTGGCGCAGCATTACCACTTCAACAGACTGAACTCCTCGTTCACCTCCGGTGGTCTGGGCACCATGGGCTACTCGCTGCCGGCGGCGCTCGGCGTGGCCGCCGCCAACCCCGGCGAGGCGGTCTGGGTGGTAGTTGGCGACGGCTCCTTCCAAATGAACCTGCAAGAGTTGGCCACCGTGATGCAAGAGAGACTGCCAATCAAGGTAGTGCTGATGAACAACGGCTTTCTCGGCATGGTGCGTCAGTGGCAGGAGCTCTTCCACGGCGCCCGCTACATCAGCACACCGATCGGCGCGCCGGACTTCGTGGCCTTGGCGCAATCCTACGGCGTGAGCGCAGAGCGGGTACAGAGCCTCGACGAACTGGGCGCGGCCTTCCAGCGGGCGATCGACCACGACGGCGCCTATCTGCTTGACCTGATCGTCGAGCGTGACGAGAACGTCTATCCCATGGTGCGCCCGGGCACCGGTAACCAGGAATTCGTGGAAGATCCGAGGGGGGCGGCTGAAGAATGAGACACGTACTAGTGGTCCTTGTTCAGGACGAACCGGGCGTCATGTCACGCTTGGGGGGCCTCTGCGCCCGGCGCGGCTACAACATCGAGAGCTTCACCGCCGGCTCCTCCGAAATCGCCGGCCTCACCCGCATCACCCTGGTTGTGGAGGGTACCAACACGGTGCTCGACCAGATCGCCAAGCAGTTCCGCAAGCTGATCGAAGTGGTCAAGGTATCCGATTTCACCGAGGAGGCCGGCTACCTGGCGATGGAGATGCTGCTCGTCAAAGTAGGTGTTAACTCCCGTACCCGCCAGGAGGTGGTGGACCTGGCGGAGCTGTTCAAAGCGCGCATCGTCGACATATCCAACACCACTCTGGTGCTGCAAGCCTCCGGCGAGCCCGAGAAGCTGGACGGCTTGCTGGACGTGCTCAAGCCTTTCGGCATCAAGGAGCAGGCTCGCACCGGCGTCATGGCCATGCACCGTGGTCCCAAGATTCTCAACCAGCGACTTGGCGCGGTGACCGACCGCAAGTACGGTGAGTTCGCCAGCAAGAAAGACTGAGCGAGGGATGAGCCGTCAGCAGGTCACGGCGCTGCTGTTCCAGGGGGGAGCCGGCGCCAGCCAGCCCGAGCGGATGCTGGCGGTGGCGCAGCAGGCCTGCGCGCTCGATAGCATAGAGCTGCTGCTCGCCCGTCCCTGGTGCGAGAGGCTGATCGTGGCCACCCCAGACCCGGACTTCGCCGCTCAGGCGCGCGCCTTGGGCGCCACGGTGGAGGCAGACCAACCCGACTATCACTTCGGCCGACGACTGGCCGAGCTGGTCGACAAGTACCGCTTGGAGAGGGTGCTCTACCTTGGCGGCGGTTCAACGCCTCTGCTCACTGCGGCAGATTACGACGGCATCGTCGCACCGCTGGAAGCGGGCCAGCCGCTGGTGGCCAGCAACAACTTCTTCTCCACCGACTTCGCCGCCTTCTACCCGGCGGAGGCGCTGCTAAGCGTCAACCCACCGGAGACCGACAACAACCTCGCCTGGACTCTTCACTATGAAGGCGGCCTCGATAATCAGCCGCTGCCACGCCGTCTTGCCACCCAGTTCGATATCGACACGCCAACCGACATCCTCATCCTCAGCCTGCACCAGGCCCTGGCGCCGCGACTCACTGCCACGCTGGCTTCCATGGCGCTCGATACATCCCGGTTACGCGCATCGATGCGTGCCCTGGTGGATCGCGAGGCCGAGATCACAATTGCCGGCCGAGTCGGCTCCCACGTCTGGCAGACGATCGAAACCGACCTCGCCTGCCGCAAGCGCATCTACGCTGAAGAGCGAGGCATGCGCGCCAGTGGCCGTGAGGCGCGTGCCGAAGTGCACTCGTTACTGGGCAGCTTCCTGCAACTGGTGGGCAGCGAGGCCTTTTTCGCCAATTTCGCCCGTACCTCGCAGGCGCTATTCGTGGACGATCGTGTCATCTTCAGGCATCTCGGGCTCGACCTGCCAGCCCGCGAGCGCTTCTACTCAGACCTGCTGCAGCCGGACGAGCTGGAACAGCCGCTGCTGCGCGACTTCACCCGCGCCGCGCGCGACGCCGGTTTGGCGGTGGTGCTGGGCGGTCACTCATTGGTCTCGGCGGGCCTGCTACTGCTGGTCCGGCTGGCATGGCAGGAACATGACGCCGCGTTGAGTGCCGGCCAATGAGCACCCTCTTTCTGGTGGCCACACCGATCGGTAACCTGGATGACATCACGCTGCGTGCCTTGCGGGTGCTCAGCGAAGTGTCGCTGATCGCCGCCGAAGACACCCGGGCAGCCGCTGTGCTCTTGCGGCGCCATGGCCTCGATACGCCCACCACTTCGTACTTCGAGCACAACAAACTGACTAAACTGGACCGCATCCTGGCAGCGCTTGCCGATGGTGATGTAGCGCTGATTTCGGAGGCGGGCACACCCGCCCTCTCCGACCCCGGATACGAGCTGGTGCGGGCCGCTTTGGCGGCCGGTCATGAGGTGACGCCCATCCCGGGCCCCTCCGCGGCGCTGGCGGCGCTCACCGCCTCCGGCTTGCCCACCGACCAGTTCAGTTTCGTCGGCTTCTTGCCTCGGCGCGCGGGCCAGCGGCAGAAAGCGCTGCAGCGGTTGAGCAGTGAGCCGCGCACCCTGATCTTCTACGAAGCGCCGCACCGCCTGCTGGCCTGTCTGCACGACCTGCGAATACAGTTAGGCGATCGACAGTGCGCCGTGGCACGCGAGCTGACCAAATTGCACGAGCAGTTCGTGCGCGGCAACTTCGACGAGGTGATTACCCACTTTGAACAGCACGAGCCCCGCGGTGAATGCACCGTGGTGGTGGCTCCGGCTACCGAACCGCCCCAGGCGGACGGTCTGACATTGAGCGAGGCGCTGAAGGCGGCGCGTGCCGCCGGTCTCGGTAGCCGGGAGGCCGTAGCCCAGGCGATGGTCGCCACCGGCCTGTCACGGCGCACGGTCTACGCCGCCTGGCTGCGGCTGCAACCGGGCGAACAGCGGGAACCACCTGCTCCCGACTGAACACGCCCCGGCGCAGCCTGGCGGCACTCGGCTCGGCGGGCGTGGCAGGCTGACGGTCAACTGCGATATGATACGCGCCAGTACTTACGGCAATTTGAGCACCTGGTGCAGCTTAATGGAGAAATACTACCTAACCACCGCCATTATTTACGTCAACGCGCTGCCGCATATCGGCCATGCCCTGGAGATGATCGGCACCGACGCGCTGGCCCGTTACAAGCGCATGACCGGTCACGACGTCTACTTCCTGACCGGCACAGATGAGAACAGCCTTAACGCGGAGCGCAAGGCCCGCGAACTGGGCGTGTCGCCGCAACAATATGTAGACCAGATCGCCGAGACGATCAAGGGCGTCTGGGCCAAACTGAACATCTCATACGATGGCTTCGTGCGCACCACCGAACCGCGCCACATTGCCACCTGCAAGGACATCTTCAGCCGGGTGCAGCGCAATGGCGACATCTACAAGAACACCTACGAAGGTTGGTACTGCGTCTCCTGTGAGGCCTTCCGCAACGAAGACGAACTGGTGGACGGCTGTTGCCCCCTCCACCCCAATCGCAAGGCGGAGTGGCTGCACGAGCAGAACTACTTCTTCCGTCTCTCGCGCTATCAACAGGCGCTGCTGGACCACATCGAGCGGCACCCTGAGTTCATCGAGCCGGAGATCCGCCGCAACGAGATCGTCAACTTCATCCGCAGCGGTCTGCAAGATTTCTCCGTCTCCCGCGCCTCGATGCGCTGGGGCATCCCCGTGCCTGACGACCCCAGCCAGGTGCTGTACGTATGGTTTGACGCGCTGATCAATTACCTCACCGGCGTAGGCTACGCGGACCAGCGCGAGCAGTTTGAGCACTACTGGCCGGCCAACCTGCACATCGTGGGCAAGGATATCACCCGCTTCCACGCCATCTACTGGCCGGCAATGCTGATGGCTGCCGGCCTGCCTCTGCCCAAACAGGCGTTTGGCCACGGCTTCGTCTACCTGAAGGGTGAGCGGATGAGCAAATCGGGTGGCAACGTCATCGATCCCGCCGCAGTAGCGGACGAGTTCGGCGCCGACCCGCTGCGTTACTACCTACTACGCGAGGTTCCCTTCGATCGCGACGGTGATTTCACCTGGCCAGCCTTCATCCAACGCTACAACTCCGATCTCGGCAACGATCTCGGCAACCTGCTCAATCGCACCATCTCGATGGTGAACCGCTACTACGGCGGCTCCGTGCCCACACCCGGCAGCAACGAGCCGGTGGACGATGAACTGAAGAACCTTGCCGGAGCGACCGTGACCGCCGTGGAGGAGCAGTTCTCCCGCCTGGCCTTTGACGAGGCGCTGCAATCCACCTGGCAGTTCATCTCTCGCGCCAATAAGTACGTCGAGGAAACCGCGCCCTGGACTCTTAACAAGACCGACCGTGAACGCCTGGCGACGGTACTCTACAACCTGACAGAGGCCAACCGGCTGATCTCGCAGCTGATCTATCCAGTCATGCCCGAGGCGGCAGCCCGGATGGCAGAGCAGCTCAACCTGCCGCTTACGCTGGGCGGGGACTGGCAGAAGACCAGCGCCTGGGGAGGCGTGCAGCCAGGCTTGCGTCTGGTGGAGAAACCAACACCGCTCTTTCCGCGCATCAACGAGGACGGTTCTCCGGTATCCTGATGCCTGAGCGTTCAGTCAAGCCCTTTCTGGTGGACAGCCACGTCCACCTCGACGCTGAGGAATTTGCCGGCGAGTTGCCCCAGCTGCTGGAACGGGCCGAGGCGGCGGGCGTTGGTGGCCTCATCTGCGTCGGCATCAATCTGGCCAGCAGCGAGCGGGCCTGCCAACTGGCTGGCCAGTACGACAACGTATGGGCCAGCGTGGGCGTGCACCCGCACGATGCCGACGTGGACCCGCAGCTCGCCATCGCCCGCCTGCGTACGCTGGCGGCACACAAGCGGGTGGTAGCCATCGGCGAAACAGGGCTTGATTACTATCGCGACCGCCAGCCGCGCCCTCAGCAGCGCGCCCTTTTCAGGGCCCAGCTGGCGCTGGCCGCGGAACTGGCCTTACCAGTGATTGTCCACAACCGCGAGGCGCACGCCGACACACTGGCGCTGCTCTCCGCCTGGAAGCGGACTTATCCGGCAGGCCGTGGCGTCCTG
>CAZMKF010000007.1:17650-20620 GCA_964566935.1 uncultured Dehalococcoidales bacterium
CGATGTCGCCGGTGACCAGCAGCGTGGTGCCTACTTCGGGCAGGGTGCCCCCTTCCCAAACAAACTCCATCCCCTGCTGGCAGCAGGCCGTGGCGTCCTGCACTGCTTTTCAGGCGATCTCACCCTGGCCGAGCAGGCTCTCGAGATGAGCTTCTCCATCTCACTTGCTGGGCCCTTAACCTACGCCAGTGCGCGCGAGCTGCAGCGTGTGGCCGCTTCTCTGCCGTTAGACAGCCTGCTGCTGGAGACCGACGCGCCGTACCTGCCACCGCAGCCGCATCGCGGCCAACGCAACGAGCCGGCTTACCTCAAGTTGACGGCAAAACGGCTTGCCGAGCTGCGTTCGCTCGAATTGGGCGAGGTGGCGAGCGCCACAACTGCAAACGCAGTGCGGCTGTTCGGCCTCGTCTGGCCCGACTGAGATGGTCCGTTTTGCTATAGTTGATCGGGGTTGGCACAATTGTTGATGACATACCCGCCACCAGTACTGATTAAGGGAGTCCTTCTGACAAAGTGCAGCAAATGAACGCCTTGGGGCGACCGATACAACGCGTGCCGATCAACGAGCTGGTGGGAGAGGAACTGGCGCAGCTGGAAGAGGCTCTTCATACCGTAACGCGCGTAGAGGATATCGCTCTGCGCTCCCTGCTGGAGCACATCCTGCGCGGACGGGGCAAACGTCTGCGTCCCGCCATCGCCTTCCTCACCACGCGCATGCTTGGCGCCGACCCACAGGTCACCCTGCCACTCGCCGCAGCCCTGGAGCTGCTGCACACGGCCACCCTCATACACGATGATCTGGTGGATAATGCCATGGTGCGCCGCGGACACCCCACCCTCAACGCCATCACCAGCACCGGCGTAACCGTGCTGGTGGGCGACTATATGTTCGCCTGCGTCGCTGAGCACACCAGTCGCACCGGCAACACGAGGGTTATGTCGGCGATCGCAAAGGCGGTGATGATCATCTGCAGTGGCGAGCTGCGCCAGGTCTTCAACAGCAACAACCTTGAGATGAACGAGGCCGAGTACTATCGCCAGATTAACAGCAAGACGGCCGCCCTCTTCGGCACCGCTTCTGAAACGGCCGCTCTGCTGGCCGGACGCCCCACAAACGAGGTGGCGCTGCTGCGCGAGTACGGGATCAAACTCGGCATGTCATTCCAGATAACGGACGATGTGCTCGACTTTGTGGGCGATCAAGTGGAGCTGGGCAAGCCGGTCGGGGGCGACCTGAGACAGGGAATCGTTACCCTGCCGGTGATCTACGCCCTGCAGCATGGAGAACGGGGGGCCGAGTTGCGTGACATGCTGCGCTCGGGCGTCAGCGATGACGAAACCACCGCCCAGGCGATCGCGCTGATCGACAGCACCGGCGCTCTGGAGAAATCGTACCAGGCGGCGGAGCGGCTGGCCGCTGTGGCAAGAGGCTGCCTCTCTACCTTTGAGGATTCGGTCTACCGTCAAGCACTGCTGGACCTGACCGAATTCGCCGTCAGCCGCCAGAAGTAATGAACTCTAGCGACTGAGCGCCTGCAAGCTGCTCACCAGGCCCAGCACACCCGTGCCGATCACAAAGAGGATCACCGCCCGGTAGAGCACCACCTGCTCCATTCTGCCATAGATGGCGTTGCCTACCAACAGCCCCACCACCACGCCAGGCAACATCACCAGATCCAAACGCAGCACATCTTCCGTCACCACACCCATGGCCGCGAAGTTCGCCATCGTGAATAGCGAGCTGGCGCTGAAAAAGGCCACCAGGTTGGCGCGCAGGCTGCGTTTGGCCCACATCTGGTTGACCCCGAAGAGCACTACCGGCGGTCCACCCATGCTGGTGCTGCCGGTGAGCACGCCACTCAGCAACCCCACCAGGCCAACGGCAAGGTTGGTGGTCTTGATCTGAACCCGCACGTTAAACAGCATGATGGTGGCGAAAACAAGCACCGTCAACGCGATGCCCAAACGCAACAGGTTGGGATCTGTCAGCACCACCAGACGGGCGCCTCCCACTATCCCGGCCAGTGCACCCGCCACCAGTGGAGCCAACAACCGCCACTGTACATGCCGGTAATCCCAGTACAGCAGTGGAATCTTGGTGGCCAGACCCAGGGTGATACTCACCACCACGGCGGCACGAGGGTCGTAGATAAGCGAGAGCAACGGCACCAGCACCAAGGCAAAACCGAAACCGGTCAGTCCCTGGGCCAGCGACGCCAGAAAACCGATCAACAGTACGGAGACGACGAATTCCAAGCTCACAATCTCATTCGAGACGATTAATCACGCGATTCTAGCACTGGCAGACTACGCTTGCTCGCCGCCCCCTGATGGCGTCGCCTCTTCCAGTGCCATAAGCAGGGCGTGACCATCGTCAAAGGGCGGCAGACAGACGAAATCGCGACAGAAGTAGGCCAGAGCCTCGGCAGTGGCGGCGCGGCCCTCCAGCAGGGGACTGTGTGGCATGCCCTGCGAGCCCAGGATCAGCAGATTCGGCTCGTAGGTGCGGGCCGCCACTTGCGCCAGGGTTGCTGCCTGGGTTGCGGCCGGGTCGCCGGTGACCACTAACTCCCGCGGCGAGCTGGTGGCAAAGTCGAGCGCCGCCAGCCAGTTGGCGTGCGCCAGCGGCGACGCAACGGCAGTGCTGGCCACAGCGCGCAGGCTCGCCTCCGCCAGCTGTCGCCGGGCCTCGTCGCCCGCCAGCGCCGCCAGCCACAGCAAGATACGGGTGGCCTGCGAAGAGCCGGCCGGCACGGCATTGTCGTAGCTGGAGCGGGGGCGCAATACAAGTTCCTCGTGGTCCACGCCTGAGTCATAGAAACCCGTGCCGGCTTCGTCACGGAAGCGTTCGCTGATCGACTCGGCCAGCAGCTGAGCTGCCTCCAGCCACCTTCCGTTGAGAGTGACGTTGTAGAGGCTCAGCAGGCCGCCGGCCACCTCCGCGATCATGTAGACCACTACCAGCGCGAG
>CAZMKF010000007.1:20630-51055 GCA_964566935.1 uncultured Dehalococcoidales bacterium
ATCGTCGGTATGGTAGAGGCGACCGCCGGCGTACATATGAGTAAGCAGGAAATCGGCGCAGCGCTCTGCCGCCGCCAGGTAGCGCGGTTCCTCCAGGCTGGCTCCCGCTTCCGCTAAGGCCGCTACTGCCATGCCGTTCCAGGCGGCGATGATCTTCGTATCCGTGCCAGGCGCTACCCGCTTGCTGCGCTCTGCGTACAACCTGCTGCGCCAAACCTCAACCTGCTGCTGCAGCTCCTCCACTTGCAGGCCAAACTCGGCGGCCAGATCCTCGTCCTTTCGACGGCGCGTCAGGATGTTGGCGCCGTCGAAGTTGCCGCGCTCGCTGAGCCCGAAGAAACGTGACGCCATGGCGGCCCGCTCCGAGCCGAGCGCTGCCTCCAGTTGGGCAGGCGTCCAGACGTAGTAGATACCCTCCCGGCCCTCGCTGTCCGCATCCTGCGAGGCGTAGAAGCCGCCTCCCTCCGCCTGCATCTCGCGCAACAGGTAATCAAGCGTCTCGCGCACGATCCGGGCGTAGTTTGGTCTGCCGGTCAACTGATAGGCGTGCAGGTAAAGGCTGGCCAGCTGAGCGTTGTCGTACAGCATCTTCTCGAAGTGGGGCACCGTCCAATGACGATCTACGCTGTAGCGATGAAAGCCGCCACCTGCCTGATCGTACATGCCGCCCGCCGCCATGTGCAGCAGAGTCCGCTCCGCCATCTCCAACGCCTGCTCATCACCGTAGCGCACCGCCAGGCGCAGCAACAGCTCCTGGATGGCCGGCTGGGGAAACTTGGGCTGGTTGCCAAAGCCACCGAAGCTGTGGTCAAACATGCGCGGCAATGAATCGCAGACCACGGAGAGGTCCGGCAGTTCGGTGGCCTCCGCCCCTGCCGGTTGACGATCGATATGCGCCAGCAGCTGGTCGCCCAGCTTCGCAACCTCTGCGCCGCGCTCGCGGTAGGCGGCAGCCAGCTCCCGTAACAGGCGCTGGAAGCCGGGCAGATTGTAGCGATCCTCCGGTGGGAAGTAGGTACCCCCGTAGAACGGCTTGCCATCAGGAGAGAGAAAGACAGTGAGCGGCCAGCCACCGCTGCCGGTGAGCGCCTGCACCGCCCCCATGTAGATGGCATCGATGTCAGGACGTTCCTCGCGGTCTACCTTGATACAGACGAAGTGCTCATTCATCAGGGCGGCCGTATCTGGATCTTCGAACGATTCGTGCGCCATCACGTGACACCAGTGACAGGCGGAATAGCCAACGCTGAGCAAGATAGGACGGTTGCTCTCCCGCGCCGCCGCCGCCAGCGCCTCTTCGCCCCACGGGTACCAATCCACCGGGTTGTCCGCGTGTTGCCGCAGGTAGACGCTCACCTCGTTCTTCAGGCGGTTAGCCATCTCTTGCCACCTCATTTCACCAATGCTGCTCGACCCTTCGTGTCCCTCAGTCTTAGCAGATTGCCGCTCCAAACGCCGAACTACCCTATCTGTCAGCGGCTAGTCATTGACAAGCTTTCATCCCTGATGCGATGCTACGCTGCAGGGCAATCACTGAATAAGAGCAGGGGCTGGAGGGTAGAGAGAATGAGCGAGATCAACAGAATGTTCGACCTCACCGGTAGAGTGGCGGTAGTGATGGGGGCTGGTGGCGGCCTTGGTCAGGCGAGCGCGGAGGGGCTGGCGAGCGCTGGCGCCAGCTTGGTGCTGGCGGACATGGACCCCGATGCCCTGGCGCTGACCGAGGCCAATATCAAGGAGTTGGGTCGCGAGGTGATAAGCCAACGGGTGGACGTGACCAGCAGCGAGGAGATTGAGGCGCTGCGCGCGGCAGTGCTGAGCCGCTTCGGCCGGGTGGATGTCCTGATTAACGCCGCCGGCATCACCCGTCGCGGTCCCTCCGAGGACTTCCTCGACGAGGACTGGGAGCGCATCCTCGCTGTCAACCTGAGCGGCACCTTCCGCGCCTGCCGCATCTTTGGCAAGGAGATGCTGAAACAGGGTTCCGGCAGCATCATCAACTTCGCTTCTGTAGGCGGCCTGGTGGCGCTTCCCTACTCAATCGCCTACAGCGCCACCAAAGGCGGGGTGGTGCAGTTAACTCGTGTCATGGGAGTGGAATGGGCGGATCGTGGCGTGCGCGTCAATGCGCTGGCTCCGTGCACCTTTGCCACACCGCTGGTCAAGAAGATCCTCGATTACGACGACACCTACCGTGCCAGCGTGGAAGCCAACATCCCCATGGGGAGGGTAGGGCAGCCGCCGGAAATTGTGGGCGCCATTCTCTTCCTCGCCTCCGACGCCTCGGCCATGGTGACTGGCAGCATTCTCGCTATCGACGGCGGCTACACGGCACGCTAGGCCGCCTCTACCAACGCGGTCCGGGGCGCCTGATATAATGCCGCCACATAGCAAACTACATCTTGGGAGCTGAGATGGCGCAAAACCTGCGTGTCCCCGGACCAACGCCGCTGCCACCCTCGGTGTTGGCTGCCATGAGCCAGCCAATGATCAACCACCGCGGGCCGGAATATGCCGCACTGCAAGAGCGCGTGGTGGCCGCGCTCAAGCGCTGCCTGCAAACTGAGGCCGACCTGCTGATCCTCACCTGTTCCGGCAGCGGCGGCCTGGAGGCCGCCATCGTCAACACCCTCTCGGCTGGCGATAAGGTGCTTGGCATCTCGATCGGCGCCTTTGGCGACCGTTTCATCGCCATCGCCGAGAGATACGGTGTTGACGTGACGCCGCTCTCGCTGCCGCGTGGCGAGGCGGCCAGCCCCGCCACGATTGAACAGCGCCTGCGTGAGAACAAGGGCATCAAGGCGGTACTGCTCACCCACAATGAGACATCGACCGGCGTTTGCAACGACCTGCCGGCGATCGCCCGCGTGGTACGCCACCATGGGGCCCTGCTGCTGGTTGACGCCATCTCCTCCGCTGGCGCCGTACCGCTGGAGACGGACGAATGGGGTTGTGATGTTGTGATCACCTGCTCACAGAAGGCGTTCATGTCGCCCCCCGGCCTGGCGATGGTGAGCATGAACCAGCGAGCATGGCATGCCTACGAACGCGCCAGCCTGCCGCACAGTTACTTCGATCTGGGCGCGGCTAAACTGACTCAGAGCAAGGGCCAAAACCCCTTCACGCCGGCGGTCACCACTCTCTACGCGCTCGACGCCGCCCTGAGGCTGATTGAGAACGAGGGGTTGGAGAATGTCCACGCCCGTCACAAACAGGTAGGGGAATGCATGCGTCAGCGCGCCGCCGCACTGGGGCTGCCCCTGCTGGCCACCGATCCGGATACCGCCTCCAATACCGTGACCGCGCTGCGGCCGCCCGCCGGCACCGACATCGCGTCACTGTTGCGCCGCCTGCGGGAGCGCCACAACGTGGTGCTGGCCGGTGGCCAGGGCGCGCTGGCGGGCAAGATCTTCCGGGTGGGGCACGTGGGCTGGGTCAACCAGGCCGACGTTGACGCAGTGGCCGACGCCCTGGAAGAGGAACTGACAGGCGCCAAATGACAGGTATGCACTCGACATTGCACATCCCGCCCCGACAGACGCCATGCGAGTAGTGGTTGCCGACCCGATAGCCGCCGAGGGGGTGGAGTTGCTGCGCCGTGGCTGTGAGGTGACGCTCGCCCACGGCAGCAGCCGTGAGCAGCTGCTCGCGGCGCTGGCGGAGGCAGAGGCGCTGGTCGTGCGCAGCGAAACGAAAGTCGACCGCGCCCTGATCGAGGCAGCCGGCAGGCTGAAAGTAATCGGCCGTGCCGGCGTGGGCGTGGACAACATCGACGTAGCCGCCGCCACCGAGCGCGGCATCGTCGTGGTCAACGCCCCCACCGGTAACACCATCGCCGCCGCCGAACACGCCGTGGCGCTGCTGATGTCGCTGGCGCGCAACATCCCTCAGGCGCATGCTTCAGTTGCCGGTGGCAGCTGGGAGCGCCGCCGTTTCGCAGGTAGCGAATTGCGTGGCAAGACGCTCGGCCTGGTTGGCTTAGGACGCATCGGCACCGAGGTGGCGCGCCGCGCCCGGGGCCTGGAGTTGCAGGTGCTGGCCTACGACCCATATATCAGCCAGGAGGCTGCCAATCAGGCTGGCGCCCGCCTCGTACCGCTGGACTTACTGCTGGGCGCCGCCGATTTCATCTCCATCCACACTCCGCTGACCGAGCGAACCCGCAACCTGCTGGGTCGCCGGGAGCTGAGCTTGTGCAAGCCAGGCGCCTACCTGATCAACGCAGCGCGAGGCGGCCTGGTGGACGAGACAGCGCTGGCCGACGCTCTCGACAGCGGTAGACTGGCGGGCGCGGCCCTCGATGTCTTCAGCAGCGAGCCGCCAGTCGATAATCGCCTCGTGGGACACGCCAAGGTGGTGCACACGCCCCACGTTGGCGCCTCCACCCGCGAGGCGCAGATCAGCGTGGCGCTGGACATCGCCGAACAGGTGCTGGCCGTGCTCAACGACCGGGTGGCCCGCTACGCGGTCAACATGCCGCTGACGCGGCCGGAGCAGATAGGCAAACTGGCGCCCTATCTCGAACTGGCAGAGCGGCTGGCGGAGGTGGGTCGGCAGCTGGTGAGGGGACCAATCGAGACGATCGAGCTCGGCCTCTGGGGGGAGGCGGCAGAGACAGACAGCCGCGCCATCAAGGCCGCAGTGGTCAAGGGCATTCTCAAGGGGATCAGTGAGGAGAACGTCAACCTGGTCAACGCCCACCTGGTGGCGAACCGGCGCGGCCTCAGCATCAGCGAACGTGTGGGCGCCGAGGACCTGGATAGCTACACTAGCCTGGTGAACCTCAAGCTGGGCGCCGCTGCACAGTACCTGGAGATCGCCGGCAGCGTCATGCGTAAGGAGCCTCACGTGGTGCGGGTAGGGCCGTACTGGCTCGATTTCGTCCCTCAGCCGGGAGACTACCTGTTCTGCTACTTCGCGGACATGCCAGGCATAATTGGCCGGGTGGGGACAATTCTGGGTGAATCGGGTATAAATGTAACCTCAATGCAGATGGCGCGTATCCGCAGTGGCGGTAGAGCGCTGATGATATTGGGGCTTGACTCCACCGCACCCGAGGCGCTGGTGGCGCAACTGACCAGCAGCGACACGGTTAGACAAGCGTTTATCGTGCGAGTGGAAGCTTGATGGTGGCAAGGGGTTTTTCGTTTTGAGAGGTCTGAGATACTGGTACGGCGGCCTGGACGGTCGCCAGCGTGCTGGCTTCATTGCCATGGTGACGGTGTTCTTTCTGGTTTGTGTTATGTACGTTCTGGGAATCGCCGCTCTGATGCTGGCGCCTGGCGTGCGCGCTCAGTACGCGATGTCGTTCGCGCCCACACCGACAGCCAACCCAAACACTTTCTCTACACCACCAGCCGTGGTACCGGTAGCCACCGTCACCCGCGTGGCGACCAGACCCATCCTGCCCACCCGCACCTTGCAGCCAACACCAACTCAGTCTCCGTACCGGACTTACAAAACCCCCGTCCCTTCCGAGCTGGAGGACGACGTTGAGGTCTATCCGACCCCACGCCCGTTATTGCCGACCGCCACAACTGATGTTGACGACGATGATGATGACGTGGCGACGCCCGCCGCTACCGTAGCCCGCACCGCCTCGCCAGCGCAGACGGCAGCGCCAAGTCCGGCTTCGACAGTGGCGCCAAGCGTGACAGGTACAGTGGTAACCACCCCACCCGCCTCGACGACAGTGGTACCACCAACTGCCAAACCGACCGAGCCAGCGACGGAACCGACGCCGGACCCTGTCACGCCGACTGCGGCGCCGTCCACACCGGTGCCTACCGCTGCGCCAAAACCACAAATACCAACGCCAACGCCAACACCCGAGCCAACCGCGGCTGCCGGGCCTCGGCAAACTGCGGAGCCGGTGGGCACCGTTCTCTCGCCACCCTGAGCCTGCAGGGCAACCCGTGAAAGGGGTACTGGAGATTGAAGACCGAATCTGGATCTGACACCGCTGCTGCCAGTGGACCGATGACCCAGTCGCCCACCATAGTGGATATGTCGACCCTCAAGGGCGACGCGGAAGTGAGGATGCTATTACAACGGGCGGATGAGAATATGGCCGCTTTGGGTTACACAGAGCACGGCTTCCGCCATGCTGCGGCCGTCTCCGCCAACGCCTTTAGGATCATGAGCGAGCTGGGCAGGGACGAGCGCTCGATCCACTTGGCCAGCGTCTCGGGTTACCTGCACGACATTGGTAATGCAGTCAACCGCAACATGCATGCGGAAACGGGCGCCATTCTCGCCTACAACCTGTTGCGCAGGCTGGGCATGAGCCTGGAGGATGCCAGCGTTGTCCTCGGGGCAGTGGGCAACCATGAAGAGACGACCGGACACACCGTGAGCGAGGTTTCCGCAGCGGTGATCCTCGCCGACAAGGCCGACGTGCACCGCAGCCGCGTGCGCGCTCAGCCGTCCGACTACGACATTCACGATCGCGTCAACCACGCGGCAGTGCGCACCGTGGTGAAGGTGAACCGGGACCACCAGGCGATATCATTGGAGATAGAGATCGAGGACGAGCCGGGCGCCGGTGTACTCGATTACTTTGAGATCTTCCTCAACCGCATGCTCGTCTGCCGCCACGCCGCCACTTTCCTGGGCTGTCGTTTCGAACTGGTGATCAACGGCCACCACATGTTCTAGGTGGCGACCCGCCAGTCTCTGGCGACGCCTGGCCGCCTATAGCTTCGGCCTGCGGAAGATGGCCAGCACAATCTGCAACACCGCTACCGGCAGGAGCGCGCCTATAAGGGTGGCGAACAGCGGTGCGCCGCCCACCTGAACGCCTGTGGTATCCAGATAAGCGAAAGCGGTAGCGCCCAACCAGGCGCCGGCAGCGCCCAACAGCGCCGAGATCAGCCAGCCGAAAAGCATGCGCCCCGGCGTCAATGTATCGATCACTAAGCCCAAAACCGCGCCAACGGCGAGCGGTATCAACAGTTCCATTTCTTCCGGACAACCTCGCTGTATACCATGACTTTGCGCCCGCAACCGCGGCGCCTGCACATATTAGCACGCCCGAATGCAGCAGTTGCCGCAGTGCCCCGCCAACGCCGGCAGGTTGACGTGAAGCTCACCATGAGAGCCCCGTCGGATAACAGCGCCGGCGGCGGTAGAGAGGGACGAAGCCCTATTTGCCAATGCAGAAGCGGCTGAAGATGGCGTCGAGCAGATCCTCGCTGTAGGATTCGCCGGTCACCTCACCCAGCGCCCGCAGGGCAACCTCCAGGTCGATCGTGAGCAGGTCGGGCGGCTGGCCCGCTTCTGCCGCCTGCAGGGCCGAATCAACGGCGGCGCGCGCGTGTCGCAGCGCCTGCTCGTGACGGCTGTTGTTGAGCAGCGGCTGTTCGGCTTGCGCCAGTTCGCCCCCCAAGGCCGTGGCCACGATCTGCTGTTCCAGCTGAGCCACTCCCGTGCCGCTCAGCGCGGAGACGGCAACCACCGGCGCCGCAGGCAGCAGGCCCAGCCATTCGGCCGGCGTCACCTCAACCAGATCGCATTTGTTAACCACTACGATTCCCGGTTTACCCTGAACTTCGCCGGCGATGACCTCGTCCGCTTGCGTACAGCCCGCCGCCGCGTCGGCCACGAGCAACACCAGGTCGGCCTGCCCGATGGCGCGCTGGCTGCGCTCCACGCCCAGCCGCTCCACCTCGTCATCGGTGGCACGCAGGCCAGCGGTATCCACCAGCAGCAAAGGCACGCCGTCGATCACAATCGTCTCCTCTACGGTGTCACGGGTGGTGCCGGCCACTGGCGTGACGATGGCGCGCTCCTCGCGCAGCAGGCGGTTGAGCAGACTCGACTTGCCCACGTTGGGCCGCCCCACGATCGCCAGGCGCAGGCCCTCCCGCTGCAGGATGCCCTGGCGAGCCCCCGCCAGCACAGCGTCGATGTCCGCCAGCGCCGTCTCCAAAGCGGCCACGTAGTCGAAGGGCGGCACATCCTCTTCATCGAAATCCACCAGGGCGGTCAGGTGCGCCTGCAATGCCAGCAGGTTGGCACGCAGCCGCTGCAACTCGATCGACAGACGCCCCGAGAGCTGTGCCACCGCCTGCGAGAGCGCCCGGTCTGAGCGCGAACGCACGATGTCGATCACGGCCTCCGCCTGCGTCAGATCGAGGCGGCCGTTCAGAAAGGCGCGCAAGGTGAACTCGCCTGGCTGGGCCAGCCGCGCCCCCGCCGCCAAACAGGCCGCCAGTATGCGCCGCAAGGCTAGTGCCCCACCGTGACACTGCAGCTCCAGCACGTCCTCACGCGTGTAGGAGGCGGGCGCCGGCATCAGCGCCGCCAACGCTTCGTCCAACAGCTCGCCGCCTTCCGGATCGTGAACGGTTCCCAGCAGCAGCCGGCGGGGCAGAATCGGCCCGCCGCCCCGGCGGCGAAACAGACGCGCCGCCACCTGCCGCGCCTCAGGCCCCGATACCCTGACGATGCCAATGCCCGCCTCGCCGGTTGCGGTGGCGATGGCGGCGATAGTGTCTTGCCACATAGCAGCGCGATTCTAGACCACCGCGCCGGCGGCGGCAAACGCCTCCCGGCGCCGTGACGATACTCGGTGCAAAGCCTGTTGCCCTTGACACGTATTACTTGGAGCGAAGCATATTACCCGCTGCCCGCTCAAACGACCAGCTGCTCTCCCATTCATCGCATACCGGCGGAACCGAGCGACATGCGTACCCTGGCGCCCACACGCCCTTCGCTCACCGGCTGGGCAACGGTTGGAGAAGGCTGATGTAGAACACGAGCGATTTGCAGACGGCGGCCGGCGCCCTGTGTTGCAGCCCTGACCAGCCGCGTCTATGATGACCGCGCTGGCCGGGCAAGCCCGGCCGGCGTCTGAATCCAATACCGCCACCGGGAGGACCGCATGCATGCTCTAGAAAAGATCCTCGCCCGTAAGGCCGGCCTGCCTTCCGTGCATGCCGGTCAAATTGTCGAGTGCGAGGTCGACCTCGCCGGCATCAACGACCTCTACCCGCAGACGATGTACTCCTTCCGCGAGATGGGCGCCACCAGAGTGAGGAAGCCGGGCAACGTGCTGATCTTCATGGACCACTACGCGCCGCCTTCCACCATCCGCCAGGCGGAAAACCAGAAGCAGTTTCGCGAGTTCGCCCTGGAGCAGGGCATGCCCGGCGTGATGGAGACGCATGAGGGCGTCTGCCACCAGGTTGTGGCCGATAAGGGACTGAGTGTGCCGGGCAGCCTGATCGTAATCACCGATTCGCACACCACCACCCACGGCGCGTTCGGCGCTTTCGCCACTGGCGTTGGCGCCACCGACATGGCAGTGATCATGGCCACTGGCAAACTCTGGTTCCGCGTGCCGCCAATCATCCGCATTGAGGTAAAGGGGGACATACCCGCGGGCGTCTACGCCAAGGACCTCATCCTGTACATCATCGGCCAGCTGGGCGCCGACTACGCCATCTACAAGGCGGTCGAGTTCTGCGGCACGGCCATCGACAGCATGTGTCTCTCCGAACGCATGGCGCTCTGCAACATGACGACCGAGATGGGCGCCAAGACAGCCTACATCAGACCTGACGCAGTGACGCGCGCCTACGTGCGGGAGAAGGGGATCACCAACGCTGTCTTCGACGAGACCGACTCGGATTTCGAGTATGCGGAGACGCTCCAGTTCGATGTTTCCGCTATCTCCCCGCAGCTGGCGGCGCCCTACAGCGTGGACAACGTACACCCGCTTGAGCAATACGAGGGCACGCCGATCAACCAGGCCTACCTCGGCTCCTGTACGGGCGGCCGCACACCCGACCTGGCGGCGGCGGCAGCCATCCTGCGCGGCAAACACATCGCACCCGGCGTGCGCCTGGTGGTAGTGCCCGCCTCGCAGGCCGTGTTCCTGGAGTCGCTGGCGAAGGGCTACATTCGCGATCTGGTAGAGGCCGGCGCCACCCTGGTGGCCACAGGCTGCGCCGCCTGCCTCGGCACCCATGCCGGCATCATCGCCGCCGGCGAGGTCTGCGTCTCCGCCACCAACCGCAACTTCCCAGGCAGGATGGGACACACCGAAGGCAGAATCTTCCTCGCCTCGCCGGCGACAGTAGCGGCAAGCGCGCTGGCGGGCAAGATAGCGCGCGCCGATCAAGAACAGGGGTAGCAGCATGGAGACTGTACTGACAGGCGCCGGCCACCGCTTCGGCAACAACATCGATACCGACCAGATCTATCCCGGCAAGTACCTGGCCCTGACCGACCCCACGGAGATAGGCGCCCACTGCCTCGAGGGTGCGGACCCGGCCTTCGCTGCCAACGTCAGGGTGGGCGATTTCGTGGTGGCCGGCAGCAACTTCGGCTGCGGCTCCAGCCGCGAGCACGCCGCGATCACTCTGAAACAGTCGGGGGTGGCAGCCCTCATCGCCCGTTCCTTCGCCCGCATCTTCTATCGCAACGTCATCAACCTGGGCTTGCCGGCCATCGTCTGCGATGAGGTTGACGCAGTAGCGCCAGTATCTGGGGCACGCCTGCGCCTTGATCTGACGGTTGGCACGGTCACCAATCTGGAGAGTGGCGTCACGGTAGCCTGTGAACCGCTCACTGGCTACTCACTCGAGATTCTTGAGGCAGGTGGCATTAAACCGCTGGTACGAAAGCGTCTGCAGGCAGAGCAGGCATAGAGCCGCTCTGTTCGGCCGCCAATACAGGGAAGAACACTCACGAACGGCATCCACGCGCTCTTGAGTGCGACGTACCTGATCGCGTGCGGCCGGTAGCGTTGTGCACGGGTGGCGGATGGCCGGGGTTGCGCTTGAAACAACCGGGTTGCAGATTACCTCTGCCAGCAACCCGGTCGCCAGTGGGACACGCTGACGGCCCTGACCGCCCTTAGAGGTTAGCCAGCACCGCTTCCGTGACCTCACTGGTGCCGGCAACACCACCCAAATCAGCCGGCAGCACGCCTGCGGCGATCGTCCGCCCCACGGCGGCGCGAACCGACGCGGCAGCCTCTGCTTCACCCAGGTAGTCAAGCAACATCGCCGCCGCCAGAATGGCCGCCAATGGATTGGCCAGACCCCGGCCGGCGATGTCTGGCGCTGAGCCGTGCACCGGCTCAAACAGCCCCCTCGACTCGCCAAGGTTCCCCGAGGCGGCCAGTCCCATACCACCCACCAGCATAGCCGCCTCATCGGAGAGAATATCGCCAAAGAGGTTCGTGGTCACCAGCACCGAAAAGTGCTGAGGATCCTTGATCAGCCGCATCGCCATGGCATCAACCAGCATCTCCTCCACAGCGATATCGGGGTAATCGGCCGCCACCGCCAGGCCCGCTTCGCGAAACAGGCCGCAGGTCAGCCTGAGCACGTTTGCCTTGTGGACCAGCGTCACCTTCGGCCGCCCTTCGCGGCGAGCCAGCTCGAAGGCAGCGCGCACCACCCGCTCGGAGCCACGCCGGCTGATCACCCGCTCGGCCACCGCTACGTCCTCACCCTCTAGGCGCTCGCGCCCACTATAGAGACCCTCCGTATTCTCGCGCACGATCACCAGGTCCACATCGTAGCGGAAACCAGGCACTGCCAGGGAGCGCACTGGCCGGATGTTGGCGAAGAGATCGAGTTCACGCCGCAGGGTCACCACGGCGCTGCGATAGCCGGGGATACCGGGCGGGGTGGTCACGGCGCCGAACAACACCGCGTCCGCCGCGCGGCAGGCCTCAATCGTGGCCTGGGGAATGGGATCGCCGCACTCCTGGTAGCAGGCGTAGCCCGCCGCCGCGCCACTCAGCTCAAGATCGACCCCGGTCGCGGCCAGAATCTGCAACGCCGCCGGGATGACCTCGCCACCAATGCCGTCGCCCTCAATGACGCAGATGCGGTAGCTCACACTTGCGCCTCGACTGCCAGACCACCGTGGTTCTTGACATAGTTGATGATGCCGCCCTCGGCCATGATCGCCAAGGCAAAGGCAGGCAGGGGACGCGTCTCGAAACTGCGGCCCTGTTGAGGCAGCACAATCCTGCCGGTGGCGAGGTCCACTTCGATCGCCTCGCCATCTTGCGCCTGCACCGCCAGTTCGGCGCTGGTCAGGATCGGCAAGCCGATGTTGATGGCGTTGCGGTAGAAGATGCGGGCAAACGAGCGGGCGATGATGGCTCCCACACCAGCTGCCTTCAGTGCTATCGGCGCGTGCTCGCGCGAGGAGCCGCAACCGAAGTTGTCACCGGCTACGATTATGTCGCCCGGCTGAACCTCCACCGGGAACTCGGGCCTGGCCTCACAGAGGCAATGCCTGGCCAGGCTGGTGCGGTCGGTGGTGACGTTGTACCGCCCCGGAATAATCATGTCGGTGTTGACGTTATTGCCTAACAACCATACCCTTGCCATCAGTTCATGTACCTCCTCGGATCGGCAATGCGCCCCTCAATCGCCGATGCGGCTGCGGTGGCCGGGCTGGCGACGTAGATCTCGGACGTGGGATCACCCATACGTCCGGTGAAGTTGCGGTTCATGGTGGTTAGCGCGCGCTCGTGCGAGGCCAGGGTGCCCTGGTGCCGCCCGATGCAGGCGCCGCAGCCCGGGTTGCAGACGATCGCTCCCGCCTCCATCAGCTCACGCAGGTAGCCCCTCTCCATCGCTTCCAGGTACACCTCGTTGGAGGCGGGTGTCACCACCAGGCGCAGATACGGATGCACCTTGTGGCCCCGCAGGATGCTGGTTGCCAGCTCGATATCCTGCAACCGGCCGTTAGTACAGGTGCCAATGAATACCTGATCCAGCGGCAGCCCCTCGCACTGCGCCACGGGCTTGACGTTACCTACGTCAGGCGGGCAGGCCAACAGCGGTTGCAGCGAAGCCGCGTCCAGTCTAATCGTGCGTTCGTAGCGAGGGTCGCGCGGCTGCACAATGGGCGCCTCGCCACTGGTGCGGCCGTTCAGCCAGGCGCGCGTCGTCTCGTCTGAAGCGATCAGCCCCGCCTTGCCGCCCATCTCAACCGCCATGTTGCTGAGAGTGAGGCGATCTCCCATGTTCATGGCCGCCACCAACGATCCCCCAAACTCGACGGCGCGGTAGTTGGCGCCCTCTACTCCTAGATCTCCCATGATGGAGAGGATTACGTCCTTGGCCACGCAGCCCGCCGGCAGCGAACCGTCGATCTCCACCCTGATCGTCTCCGGCACGCGAAACCAGGCAGTACCGGTGGCCCAGGCGAGACCAACGTCGGTCGAACCCATACCGGTGGCGAAGGCCCCCAGCGCTCCGTAGGTGCAGGTGTGGCTGTCGGCGCCGACGATCAGCATTCCCGGCCGCACCAGCCCTTTCTCCACAATGACCTGATGGCAAACCCCTTCCTGGAAGAAGTTCTTGATGCCCTGCTCCTGGACAAAGGCGCGCGACAGCTTGTGCAGTTCCGCCGCGGCGATGCTGGCAGCGGGCATTACATGATCAAATACCACCGCGATGCGCTCCGGATCCCACACCCGCTCTGCCAGTTGCCGAAACGCTTCGATCGCCAGAGGGGTGGTGGTATCGTGGCTCATCACCAGGTCGAGCGGCGCCACCACCAATTCGCCGGCTTCCACCGGTCTGCCCAAGCGTCCGCTGAAGATCTCCTCTGCAAGAGTTCCCATGGTCCCTCCTCCTAAACAGCTGCCGCGTACAAGTTGAGCACACTGTCAACGTCGTCCATGTTGATCGGCCGTTCGTCCGCCAGGGATTTGATACGCGCCGTCGCCTCCCGCAGATTCTGGTCATCAAGCGAGAGGCCCAGCTGCTGGGCGCGGTAGCGAATAGCGGCCTTGCCAGTGACGCGCGAGGCCACCTGGATGTGGCGCTCCACCCCGAAATCGCTGGGGTCGATGATCTCGTAGGTCTCCGGGCTGCGTAACACGGCGTTGGTGTGCACACCCGCTTTGTGTGTAAAGGCCGTGCGCCCCGTGATCGGCGAATTGAACGGAATCGGCACACTTGCCAGGCTGGAGACGAGAGCGTCCAGCCCAGGCAGCAGGTCCAGCTTATACTGCTGCACTGAGGAACGGTCCAAAGTGTAGAGCCGAGCGATCAGGCCGCTGAGCGAGACGATGCCGTTGCGTTCGCCGATGCCCAACACGGTAGTATCGATCACGTCAGCGCCGCCCTCAATCGCGGCCAGGGCGTTGGCCACAGCGCAGCCGGCATCGTTGTGGCCGTGAAACTCCATGGAGATGCTGTAGCGCTGCTGGAAGAAGGCAACCCTGTCCCTCACCGCAGTGGGCGTAGCGATGCCCACCGTGTCCGGCAGGCCGATGCGATCCACGCCTGCGGCGACGATCGGGTCGAGCACCCGGGTCAGGTCATCAGTGCTGGTGCGGAACGCATCTTCAGCACTGAAGCGCACAAAGACACCATTGCTCTTCAACATACGCACCAGGGAGACGGCGTTGCCGACGATCTCCTCAATGCTGCGCCCATGGCTGTAGTAACGCATTACAGTCGACGAGCCCTGGTAGAGATTGATCCCCTGGGCGCCGCACTCAAGCGCGGCGCGCACTTCGTTCTCTTCACAGCGGCAGTGCGCCATGATGCGCGCCTTCATGTTCAGCGCCGCCAGGTTACGGATGTCGTCGGCGGCTCGCGCCGAAACGACCGGCGATGAGACTTCGATGTAGTGGACGCCAAACGCGTCCAGGCGCTTGGCGAGGTTCAAGCGATCCTCCGAGCTGAAGCAGGCGTCGGCGAACTGCTCGCCTTCGCGCAGGGTACTGTCCAGGATCTCGACTGTGCCAAGCATCTGTGGCCTCCTAAAAGAATGTGCAACCAAAAAGCCCTCGTCCACAAGGGACGAGGGCTTGCCTCGCGATACCACCCTAATTCGTTCGCCGCTCGCGCGGCATAACCTCAGCAGGTGCCAACACACCTCCACTCTGTAACGGGAGCGCCCCGGAAAGGTTCTACTCCCGGCCGCAGCCGGTTTCTTCCTTCAGCTCTGAGGTCTTCTTCGTCGGCACGTTCAACGCGGTACTTTCACCGGGCGACCGCTCTCTGGGTTGAACGACAAAGCCGAACTCTGTCCTCTTCAGCGCTTGCGTATTCGCAACGGGAGTATACTAGCACGTCAGTAACGGCAAGTCAATGACTCTTTTGGGCGCTTGCCGCCGCATTACAGCGCTCGGTTATTCAAGGGAACAGGGGAAGCTAGTGTCGAACGCCGGAGACAGGAGGACCCTCAACATCGTGGGCGATAAGGTGGCGCTGGGCCCCCTCTGCCGCGAGCTGGTGCCTGAGTATACCCGCTGGATGAACGACTTCAATGTGTCGCGCATGCTCGGCCGTCGCCTGGTGCCGCTGACGGTGGAGGCGGAGGAGGCCTGGTTCGCCAGCATCAATACCAGCACCAATGCCATGTTCACCATTTACGAGACGCAGTCGGGCATGGCCATCGGCAACTGCGGCTTACATCGCATCGACGACAGCCGCCGTTCGGCCGAGTTCGGCATCGTCATCGGTCGCAAGGATTTCTGGGGTCTGGGCATGGGCACAGAGGCGACGCAGCTCGTGCTCGGCTACGGCTTCCGGGCACTGAATCTGCACAGCATCTTTCTCAAGGTGTACAGCAACAACGAGCGCGGTCTGCGCGCCTACAGCAAAGCCGGTTTTCGTACCGCGGGCAAGCTGCGGGAGGCGCACTGGGTGGCCGGCCATCCATGTGACATTATCCTCATGGACTGCCTGGCGACGGAGTTTGATGCCAGTGCCTTTCAAGCCGCCATGGAGCGGACTTCTGGACTCTAGTTGCCCTCTAAGCGGCTGATTTCGAAGCGATAATCCTCGATCACCGGATTCGCCAGTAACCGATCGCACATCTGGCCTGCCAGCCGCTGCGCCTCCGCCTCGTCGACGGCCTCAAAACTTATCTCGAAGAACTTGCCAGCGCGCACCTGACTGACACCGTCAAATCCAAGGTTGTGCAATGCGCCGAGAATCGTCAACCCCTGCGGGTCGTTTACCACCGGCTTGAGGGCAACCTGCACTTTAGCCAACCACATACTTACCTGTACCTCAACTCGTTTCTCGATACTGACAACGGGTCACCTGCCGCTGACCCTACCAATCCAGTCCTTCTCCCGTAATCTGCCGGTAGGCCTGGATGTACTTCTCAGAGGTCTTTTCGATCACCTCGGCAGGTAAACGCGGGGCAGGCGGTTCTTTGTTCCAATTGACCGACTCCAGCCAATCACGCACGAACTGCTTATCAAACGACGGCGGCGAACCACCCGGCTGGTACAACTCCATTGGCCAGAAGCGGGAGGAATCGGGCGTCAAGGCCTCATCGATCAGGATCAGCTTGTCGTCGATGAGGCCGAACTCGAACTTCGTATCGGCGATTATGATGCCCCGCTCTCGCGCCCGCTTCTCCGCCTCGCCATACATCTCGAGGCTGGCCTGGCGTAGCTGCTCAGCCAACGCCTTGTCGCCCATGAACGCCACAAACTCATCCCAGGTGATGTTGATGTCATGACCGCTTTCCTCTTTAGTTGAGGGTGTGAACAGTGGTTCGGCCAGCTTGGACGCCTGTCGCAAACCCTCCGGCAGCCGGTAGCCGCAGGCGGTGCCACTGCGCCGGTACTCGCTCCAGGCCGAACCGGCCAGGTAGCCGCGCACCACGCACTCTACGTCGAGGCGCTCTGCTTTACGCACCAGCATGGAACGGCCCTCCAGCAACTCCTTGTGCATCTGCACACCGGCGGGGAAATCGGCAAAATCGGCGCTTATCAGGTGGTTAGGCGCCACGTGAGACAGCTCACGGAACCAGTAGGCGGAGAGCTGGTTCAGCACGGCGCCCTTGGCGGGTATGCCATCAGGCAGTATGGAGTCAAAAGCCGAGATGCGATCGGTAGCGACAATCAACAGCTCGTCACCAAGATCGTAGGTGTTGCGTACTTTGCCTCTGCCAAACAGGGCCAAGCCGGGCAAGTCAATTTCAGTCAATACCGTGCGTGCCATTGAATCCTCCCCCAACTACGTCAGATGCCCGTTTATCACTCGGCGCCGTGGCGCTCAAGGCCCAACCGTTCGAAAGCGGTGTCTACATAGCGCAAGAAGAACGAGTAGTCAAAAAGGTCCTCCAGCTCGCCAGTGGAGAGTACGGCGGTCACCCTGCTATCCGCGAGCAGCAGGTCTTTGAAGTTGCCCTCGCCTCGCCAGGCGCGCATGGCGTTGCCCTGCACCAGCTCGTAGGCATCCTGTCGCGCCAAACCCTTCTCGATCAGCGTAATCAGCACCCGTTGGGAGAAGACCAAACCGCGCGTCAGCTCCAGGTTGCTCTTCATGTTCTCGGGGTAAACCAGCAGACCGCGCATCACACCGGTGAACTGATCGAGAATGTAGTCGAGCGCGGTGCAGGAATCGGTGATGATCACCCGCTCGTTGGAAGAGTGGCTGATATCTCGCTCCTGCCAGAGCGCTACATTCTCGAGGGCCGCCTGCGCGTTGCTGCGAATAACCCGCGCCAGGCCACAGATGCGTTCGCACTTGACCGGATTGCGCTTGTGAGGCATGGCCGAGGAGCCCTGCTGCCCCTCGCCAAACGGCTCCTCCGCCTCCAGTACTTCGGTGCGCTGCATGCCACGTATTTCCAGCGCCATCTTGTCCAACGAGGAGGCGATAATGGCGAGCGTGCACATGAAGTCGGCGTGCCGGTCACGTTGGATGATTTGACTGGACACCGGCGCCGGCCGCAGGCCGAGCTGGCGGCAGGCTATCTCCTCCACGATTGGCGGCACGGTAGCATGCGTACCCACCGCACCGCTCAACTTACCCACCGCGATCGACTTTGTGGCCTCACTGAGCCGCGCCAGGTTGCGTCGCATCTCGTCCACCCAGATAGCCAGCTTGAGTCCGAAGGTAATCGGCTCCGCGTGTACGCCGTGCGTGCGCCCGATCATCAACGTCAGCTTGTGACGCAGTGCCTGCTGCTCCAGAACCTCAAGCAGCGCGATCAGATCCTGACGCAACAGTTTGGCGGCATCCACCATCTGTAGAGCCAGACCCGTATCCATCACATCCGATGAGGTGAGACCCAGGTGAATGAAGCGGGACTCCGCGCCAACGCTCGGCGCCACGCTGCGGAGGAAGGCGGTCAGCTCGTGCTGGGTCTCCTCTTCCAGCCGTGTCATCAGTTCCATGTCGTAGGTGGCCGCTCGGATTTTGTCCAGCGCCTCCCGCGGCACTTCGCCAATCTCGGCCCACGCCTCGCAAGCCGCGATCTCAATCGCCAGCCATTTGTCCAGCCGGTTCTCGGCCGACCACACGGTCTTCATCTCCGGGCGTGTGTAGCGATCGATCATGCGCATGCTCCCTCTGACCGCTGGGCAGTCATGTTCTCTGCAGTGGACACGGGGGTTGATTATATCGCAGTTGGCCTCGCCCAGCTGCGGCGAGGCTGCCGTAAGCAGAGTGCGCATCGGCCGATGTAAGGCCAACGCCAGCAGTTATTCGGGGCCGGTAGCAGTCTGCCCGGTCCTCAAATACCGCGCCGCGGCGCCGTCAAAGGGCGTCAGCTGAGGGTCATGATGCCCCTAAAAAACCAGATTCAAATGCAGATGCGCGGTGACTCCGGCGCCGTTGCGGCTTGAGCCTGGTTGGCACCCTGCGCGCCGGCCACAGCCCTCTACTTACCGCCTTCGCGCACCTTGCGGCGATGCTCCTCATAAGCGCGGCCGATCTCAGGGTACTTGAGACCGAGTATCTGCGCCGCCAGAAAGGCCGCGTTACGAGCGCCGGCGTTACCAACCGCCACCGTCGCCACCGGCACGCCGGCCGGCATCTGCACAATCGCCAGCAGAGCATCCCAGCCGCTCAGGTCCGTGGTGGGCAGGGGCACGCCGATTACCGGCATCGTCGTCCATGAAGCGACCACTCCAGGCAGGTGGGCTGCCCCACCGGCGCCGGCTATGATCACCTCAATGCCCCGTTCGGCTGCGGTGCTGACAAACTCCCGCACCCGGTCCGGATTTCGATGGGCCGACATCACCACAACCTCGGATTCCACGCCCAACTGGCTCAGTATCTCCGCCGTTTGCTGCATGAAACCCATATCTGATTGGCTACCCATCAATACCGCGACTCTCGGGCTCATCGGTCTTCCTCCCGCGCTGCTATATCTGATCTGTATGTCTTGCCACCAAAATCAATTCTCTCAAGGTTACGATAGACGGCTTGTCGCGCCTCAGAGACGGAGCTGCCCTTCGCCACCACCGTCAGCACTCGCCCGCCGTTCGTCAGCAAGCGTCCGTTCTGCTGACGGGTGCCGGCGTGAAACGCCAGTACTCCCGCGTCTAACCGGTCCAGGCCTGAAATGGGTGCGCCAGTTGAGTACTTTCCTGGATAGCCGGCGGCAGTCAGCACTACGCCGCAGGCAGCGCCGCTATCCCACACCAGCTCAACCTCGTCCAAGTGGCCCCGGGCTACCGCTCTGGCCACGCTGACGAAATCCGTCTGCAGGCGCGGCAGCACAACCTGGGTCTCGGGATCGCCGAAACGTGCGTTAAACTCCAGCAGTTTCGGGCCGTCTGCCGTCAGCATCAGACCCGCGTAAACGACGCCACGGTAGTCGATGCCCTCTGATTGCAGAGCCGCCAGAGTCGGCTCCAGGATCGTCTCCGTTATCTGCTGCATCAGAAGTTCGTTCACCGCCGAAGGCGGCGAGTAGGCGCCCATGCCCCCGGTATTCGGCCCGGCATCGCCATCATAGACGCGCTTGTAGTCGCATGCCGGCGTCATCGGCACAATGCGCTCGCCGTCGCAAAACGCCATGGCCGAGACCTCCATGCCGGTGAGGAACTCCTCCAGGACCACCCGCTTGCCCGATTCGCCCAGCCTGCACTCTACCATCAGCTCCCGTAAGGTAGCCTCCGCCTGCGCGGCATCGGTGGCGATCACCACTCCCTTGCCCGCCGCTTCGCCGTCCGCCTTCACCACCAGGGGAAAACTGCCCGCCAGCGCATAATCGCGCGCGGCCTCAAAGGAATCGAACGACTCGCTCTGGGCACACGGCAGGCTGTACTTGAACATAAGGCTCTTCGCCCAGGCCTTGCTGCCCTCCAGCCTGGCCCCGGCCGCCGAGGGGCCGAACACGTCCAGCCCCGCCTGGCGCAGCGTATCGGCAAGGCCGGCGATCAGAGGCGTCTCGGGGCCGATGATCACCAGGTCAATCCCCTGCTGGCGAGCGAAGGCGGTCAGACCGATCTGGTCCGTTACCGCGAGCTCGACGTTGCGACAGATCATGCCAGTACCGCCGTTGCCCGGGGCACAATAGACGTCTGAGACTGCGGGGCTCTGCAAACAGCGCCAGACCAGCGCGTGTTCGCGCGCGCCACTGCCAACTACCAGTATCTTCAAGAGGATCCCTCCGAGCAATGACGAGGCTCTCGCCAGACCAGTACCACCATTGTACTGCAATCCCCACCTGATGAGCCGCTCCAGCACGGCCCTCGACCCTATTTAGGGCTATGTCGTACGAGGGAACAAGCGCGGCGGACGTCCCAGTACCCCACCGCCTCGCAATCAACACACCAGTCACCTTCGCCTGCAACTGGAGTGGCCGGCTGACGAGCGTCACCCGCGATGGAGTGACGATTACCTACAACCCATTGGGAGAACAGTAAACCTCACATGGCGACCGCCGGCGACGGATAAGCGGGTGCTCAAGACCGTCGGCGATCAATGCATACATCGGCGCAAACGAGGGGACGCGCTCCCACATCACGAGGCAGAAGTGGCCACGGCCCAAAGCTATTACAAACAAAGCCCGTGGATTAGCGACTCAACGCTGTATTCTCATCAGCCGGCGAATCCCTTGCATCCCTGGTTTGCCGCTACTCAGCGCCCGGCGCTTGAGTGGCGACATTCCCTCTGGCGATGCCGACGCATACCGCCGCTTCGTTGGACGTATCTAACGACACATCACGCCCGTTGTTTAAAAACGAACCGCTTGTCCAACTGGTATTTCGTCAGGTAGCCGATGGCCAGGCCGATTACACCACCGAGGTACCGCATCTCTTTCGTCTCAAAGATGTGGTTGAAACCGAACTCGAAGCCCCAGAAGATCAGCGTGGTCGCCACTCCCATCAGGCTGTACAGCATGAAGATACGGGTGTCGTGCGCCACACTGCGAGCGCGGAACTTGAAGATGTAGCGCTTGTCCAGCCAGTACTTGACCACCAGGCCCACACCGGTACCCACCAGCACCGACACAATTATGTCGAACGGGCCGCGGTACAGCCTTACTACCAGGTCTTGCGCGCCAATGTTCGCTACTGTGGCAACGACGGCGAAAAGCGCGTAGAGAACAGCAATTCTGCTGGCGGCAAGCATCGGGCAGTGTCCTCAGATCAGTAGATTCCTGCCATCATATCCCACTCAACGCCTGCTCTCCAATGTCTGTGAGCCTTACTTGCCTGCCTTATGACCCAAGGTGAGGCACCACACTGGGGGGCATCGCTATCCTCTAATCCGCCGACCTGCAGATCGAGGCCCTGTCGCCCACGCCAGATGCGGCGCCGGCGGATGTTGCCGCCAGATTCGGACACATCACCCTCACCGGCGATGACCCAATCCAGCCGCGCCTGATCGTGGCGTGCCTGACTCCGACCGGCTCCAGTCACAGCAACTGGAAGGCACTGGCATCTAAGATCGAATGGCAACAGGAACGCTGCTCTCACACAGCTTGCGGAACGCGATGATTCTACTTCTAACTAAGATCGGCCTGATTCCAGCTGGCCTTATCGCGGAGCCCTGACAACCGAAACCGTGTTCAACATACCAGGGGTTGGGCGACTTATGATATCGGCCATATTGCGACGTGGCTTTGCCGGCGTTCAGGGAATCGTTTTGCTTATCGCCGCCGCCTGCGTCATCATCGATCCTACAAACGAAAGGAAGCTTCATGAATTATCGCCAGTTCCATCAGGACGCACTGGTCATCGACTCTCACAACGACACCATCGTTATGCACATCCGCAGGGGCAACTTGAGCCTGTTCTCGGAAGAGAGTAACGCCAAAAGCGGTTTCGACGGTGTGATCTCGTTCACCCGTGGCGAGTATCCGGACGCCGCTGCCTGGCCGATTCAGATCAACTTCGCCAGGATGCGCGAGAGTGGCATCGACGCAGGCTTCTTTGCCATCGACGTGACATTGGCCAGGCATAATCACCTCGCCTACGCCTTGGACGGACTGGGCTTTCTCTTCGCCGACCTGCAAGCGCATCCGGACGAGGTGGTGATGGTGCGTCAGGCAGCCGACATCACGCGCGCCAAGGCGGAGGGCAAATTGGCGGCGGTGCTGGCGCTGGAGCACGCCAACTGCACCGAACGCAGCCTCAACGTAGTGCGGGCCCTCTACGCGCTTGGCGTGCGCAGCATCGGACTCACCCACAACATTAGCAGTTACGCTGCCGATGGCTGCAAGGAGCAGCGAGAGGGCGTGGGACTCACCCGCTTTGGCGTGGAGCTGGTGCGAGAGATGAACCGCCTGGGCATGCTGGTAGACCTGGCCCACATCAGCCCAAGTGGCTTCTACCATGCCCTGGAGGTGAGCGACAAGCCCGTCATCTTCTCCCACGGCAACGCGCACGCTCTCTGCCCTCACCCGCGCAACCTGACCGACGATCAGTTGCGCGCGCTGGCCGACAACGGCGGGGTAATCGGAGTCAGCTACGTACCCACGTTCGTAGACGAGAAGCAACCCACATTTGAGCGCTTGCTGGACCACGTCGACCATATCGTGCAGATAGCTGGTATCGAGACGGTGGCGCTGGGTAGTGACTTCGACGGTGGCGGCAACCTTCTCGAGGACGCGAGCCAGACACCGCTAATCACCGAGGCCCTGTTCAAGCGCGGCTACAGTGAAAGCGATTTGAAGAAGATTCTGGGCCAGAACACTCTGCGAGTGCTGGCTGCGGCAATAGGCTGACTGACGATTGCCCTACACCTCAATTCCGGCCAGACAGTTGGATAGTGGGGTAAACACGGTCCTGGCCTGCAAGGATCCGGCGCCTGATTCTCCACCGCGTCCCAGCATCGGCGCCTTGGTCGCCCGGACCCTGCTCGACGAGCCTTTCAACCCCGCATTCTGGCTGGCGAGTGCCCTTCGGGCGAAAAACGCCCCGAGACGGGACATGCCTCGGGGCGCTGCTGTGAACATTTGCTACCCTGCCGCTGGCTAGCTGCCGGAGTACTGCTCGTCCGTCACGTATTCCATCCAGGTCACGTTTTTGCCATCCAGCTCCTCCTGGGTGGCGAAGTGACTCATGGCCGTGGTGGGCGACGCGCCATGCCAGTGCTTCTCCTCCGGGCCGATGAAGACCACATCGCCGGGCCGGATCTCCTGAACAGGCTGTCCCCACCCCTGCGCCAGGCCAAAACCGGCCGTTACCACCAATCGCTGCCCCAGGGGATGAGTGTGCCAGGCGGTGCGAGCGCCGGGCTCGAAGGTGACATGCGTTGCTCTGGCGCGGGCGGGCGCCTGCGCCTCAAACAAAGGATCTTGGCGAACGTTACCGGTGAAATGATCCGCCGGCGCTACTCTGGACGGCTGGCTGCCGTTCTTGCGAACTTCCATTCTCTTGCGTCCTCCTTAAGCGCTTGCTGTAACCTAGTATGACGGTTCGCCCTCGCCAGCGCAAAACCGGTGGAACCTAAGGTGAGAATCGGCTGCGTTTGTGGCAAGCCGATTGAGGTGGTACGCTCCGGACATATCCGCTCGCACTCGGGCTTGAGCAAATGACCAGTCACGCATGGAACGTCCTTTGCTGGTCGTCATATTCTAGAATGGTGCGTCAGATCGGCCGGCAGGAGACAATGGCAGCAACCAGCAGTTTGGAGAACTCAAAACAGCGTAACCGCAGCCGGTGGCCACTTGAGCTGCTTGCCATGGCTGCAATCCTCGGCCTCGGACTCTGGCTGCGCTGGCATCAGCTCGAGTACATGGAGTTCACTAACGACCAGGCCTGGCCACTGTCGCGCGCCGTCGAGATTGCCCGCGAAGGACAGTTGCCGGTGACCGGCTTCAGCTCCAGTCTGAGCTCAGCACATGGCCCGGTTGAGCTTTACCTGCTGGCATTGCCAGCGCTGCTCTCTACCGATCCCCTAATTACCACAGCCTGGGTGGGTCTGCTGCAGATGGCGGCCGTGGTGGTGACGTTCCTCGTCGGTCGCCGTTTCTTTAGCCCCGCCGTGGGTTTGGCCGCCACCCTGCTCTATGCCGCCAACCCGTGGGCCGCTTTCTACGCCCGCAAGATGTGGACGCCTGACATGACTGCCCTGCCGGCGGCGATCTTCCTGCTATCCAGCGTACGCGGTGCTCTTCCTCACCCACCCATCGGCGGTCATTCTGGCGCCTTTGCTTCTGTTGCCCGTGTTCATCGCCCTGCGGCGCGGTCGCTGGCGCCGGCTGCTGGCGGGACTCGCCGCCGCTCTGCTGGTGGCGCTGCCCTATCTCTACCACGATGCCGGACGCGGCTTCCCCAGCCTTCGCTCCTACCTCATCAGTGCCGGCGCGGCGGTGGTCGACCTGGAGGGGCCGAAGTACATCCTCACCCTGGCCAGCGGGCAGTACTTCCCCACCATGACGGGCATCTCCTTCCGCGGCGAGTGGCGCCTGCCCGTGCTGCCCTACGCTAACGAGCTGGCGATGCTACTGCTGGCGCTGGGTCTCATAGGTGGCGCCTGGCACGCCCTGCGCGATCGCACCCCGCCTGGCCAGGCGCACGGGCTGCTGGCAATCTCCTTCCTGGTGGCGCTGGCCATGAGCCTGCGCCACAGTATGCCCTATTACCCCCACTACTTCCTGATCACCTATCCACTGCAGTTTCTGCTGATTGCCGTTGGCGCCTGGCAACTGACGCGACTGGCTCGGCGGCTGAATGTGGTATCTGGAGCCGCCAGCCTGGCGATGGTGGGGATTGTCGCTTACCTTGCCATCTCGCAGGTTTGGTTCTTCTCAACCTACGTGCAGTATCTGGTGAGCAACGGGCCCATCGGCGTTTATGGTCCGCCGTACCGCTACAGCGCTGCGGCAGCGCGAAACCTGCAGACAGCGATGGTCGAGACGGGTGCAGACGCGATCTACATCTACTCTTTCCTGCAGCGCCAGCCGCTCGATTACCTGATCGGCGACAACCCCGCCGTCAGACACATCGACCCGCCCACGGCGGCGGTGGCGCCGGCCGATCGAACCAGAACATCTTTGGCGCTGCTCGCCTCCGACGAGATCGCGGTCAGTGGCCACAGCTACAACGCGCCGGCGGATGACGGGGCAGTGGTCAGGGGCCTGAAAGAGCAAGGCTTTCGTGAACTGCCCGAATACAGGGTAGTAGGGCCCTACGATCACACCTACTATCGTCTGTTCGTCTCCACCGGCGCTGATTCCGTGGGGGATGGAGCACCTCAGTTGGCGGCGCCTCAGAACCCGGTGCAATTGCAGACCGGCCTGAGGTTGCTGGGTTACAACCCGCCGGCTCGTCTCGCGCCCGGGCAAACCGGCGAGCTGCGGTTGCTGTGGCAGCTGCCAGAGGTGATAGATCCCTCGCCGGCGCTCGAGTACAACCTTTTCGTTCACCTCTTGGATTCTTCCGGCAAACAGGTGGTGAGCGTCGATCAGGAGCTCTATCGCTTTGCCTCGTGGCGCGAGGAAGACTGCATGCTGAGCATCATCCCGATCAAGGCGCCGCCGGAGCTGAGCCAGCAGGCTCTTACCGTGCGGGTCGGCGCTTACGGCCGCTACGACCGGGCGGAAGTGAAGTGGGAACTTGGCGCAGGTCAAACCAGTTTATATCTCGACCTGGGCGAGACGGTGGTCACCGCCAAACCTGCCGCTGCTGCGCAACCGAATATCCCCGTCAGGGCGTCTTTTAGCCAACAACTGACGCTACTGGGATACAGCATTGACAGCCGGGAAGGAGATTCGTTCAACGTCGCCCTGCACTGGCAGGCAGAAGCAACGATGCACCAGAACTACACCGTCTCGGTTCAGCTGCTTGACCGGGCCGGCAGTCTCGTGGCGCAGCATGACGCTCAACCGCGCGGTGGCACTTATCCCACGCGGGTCTGGGAAAGCGGTGAGGTAGTGATCGATCCCCATAGCGTGCCGCTGGATCCGAAGCAACGCCCGCAGGTTACAACGCTGCGGGTGGTGGTGTACGATGGCATCTCCGGCGGCAGGCTGCCGGTGGGATCGGGTGATGCCTTCGATCAAGCTGTGTCGCTCGGCAAGGAGTGAGTACAGGCATGAGAGCTGCGCCACCTGATGCGATTTGAGGGTATGAACCGTATCACTGCCGGGGTAATTCCCACCACAGGCCAACATCCATTGGACCATCCAGCCTGCACGCCCTCTACTGGCAGGATTAGCCGGCGTTGGGGGCAGGGCAGAAGCAGCTGATGAATCATCCTCCAACGAGCGAGCTCAATGGCACTGAACCCGAAGAACGGCTGCTCACGCTGGACTTCGCTGCCTCCACCATAGCCAATTTCTTCTACTCCATGGGCTCGCAGGCAACCGTGGCGGTGCTGCCGCTATACGTAATCGCGCTGGGCGGCAGCGTGGCCGACGCAGGGCTGGTGGCGGGCTCGCTGGCCGTGGTCGCCCTGGCATTCAGACCACTGGTGGGCTACCTGGTGGACGCCTGGCGCAGCCGTCCTTTGGTGATGGCAGGAACCTTCTGCTTTGGACTGGCCAGCCTGATCTATATGGTGGCCGGTAACGTCATCGTCATCCTGGCCGGCCGCGTCCTGCACGGCTTCGGGCTATCTGCCTACTCCACAGCCGCTAACGTCTATCTGGCGCGCATCGCACCGCCATCGCGCCGAGGCGAGGCCATCGGTTACTTCACGGCGGCACAAGGCCTGGGGTTGATCCTGGGGCCGGCCACCGGCTTCGCGCTGCTCGATTGGCGGGGTTTTTCTACGCTGTTTATCGCTGTGGCCACCTCGGCCGGGCTGGCCACACTCGCCTCTCTGCTGGCGCGGGAGCGCTACACGCCTGGCCAGGCGGCGCGGCCAAGATGGAACTATCGCACTGGCATCATCGCGCCCGAGGCGCTGCGTGAGGGTTGGATCTCGCTCTGCATGGGTTTGGCGTTCGGGCCTGTGAACGCCTTTATCGCGCTCTACGCTAAGGAGCGCGGCATGGAACAGCCAGGTCTCTACTTTGCCGCGCAGGCGCTGGCTTTGATAGTGGCGCGGGTCATCGCCGGCAAGGCGGCTGACACCATGGGGCGAGTGCATGTGCTGATTCCAGGCTTGCTACTGATGGCGATTTCACTGCTCGGACTGACGATTGCCTATAGCCTGCCTCAGTTCCTGCTGGCAGCCGCTCTATTTGGCCTGGGCTTCGGCATGGCGCAACCCGCCACCATGGCAATGTTAGTGGATAACATGCCGTTGGCACGGCGAGGCATCGCCATCAGCACCTTCTTCATCGGCTTCGACGTAGGCATCGCCGCCAGCTCGATCGCTTTTGGGCTGCTGGCGAACGCCTTCGGTTTCACGTCCGTCTGGGTGGCGTCGGCCATCGCCGCCTTATCGGGCTTGGTGGCACTAATCCCCCGGAAACAGGGAGGTTGAGCTAGGCGCTGACGGCAGACAACGCCTCGTTTATCTCCTGCCGCACGCCGGTATCCCCCTCAACGCTTAGCTGTTGACGAAGGCCATCGACCGCCTCACCCCCACCCAGCCTACCGAGCGCCCAGGCTGCGTGACGCCGCACGATCGCCGACTGATCGTCCCGCAGGCTCTCCCGCAGGGCGGGAACAAAAGAGCGGTCCCCGCTGTTGCCCATCGCAATCGCGGCGTTACGCCGGAAGACGGCGCGCTGAGCCGTGTGCTGGTGCATCAGAGGCTGGACGAAACTCCCATAGAAGGCATCGTCCAACTGCAAGAGGCGGCGAAGGTCGAATTCGGCCGCCTTGCGTTGCAGATAAGCGTCCGGCGGCAGGGCGCTGCGCAGGCGTGGCAGGTTGCGCGGGCAGACAGTCTGGCAGACATCGCAACCGTAAACCCAACCGCCCATGCTCACCCGAATCTCGCTTGGGATCACGGCATCGATGCCGTTTTCCTCGCCACGTCTGACGAAGGTGTTGTAGGCGATGCAGCGCCGGGGATCCAGCCGGCAGGGTTCGATCAATGCGCCGGTGGGGCAGGCGTCCATACAGAGCCGGCAACCTTCCGGGCAGTGCAGTGCCAAGGTCGGCTCGTCTGGCTCCAGTTCGGCATCCAGCACCAGCACGGTCAGATGAACGAAACTGACGCCGTCATTCATGCAGATGAAGTTGTTGCACCCAAATCGCCCCACGCCGGCGCGGGCAGCCGCCTGCCGATCTGGAACGCCGCTGCGGCGATTCACGTGTTCGGCAGCCGTAATGCCCCTGTCCTGGAGGAAACGGCGGAGCAGCGCCAGCCGCTGACCATCAACACTTGCGGGGGGAGCCATGTAACAGCGGCTGAGAAACAGCCTGCCGATGCGCTGGCTCAGTTCCTCGGGAAAAGCCAGCTGAGAGTAATCACGGACGGCAACCATGATGGACCTGGCGGTAGACAGGACTTTGCGAGGCTCCGAGAAGTCACCAAGGTAATCGAGGGTGCCGTACTCGCCGCCGCGTTCCGCCAGGCACTCCGCGAATTGCCCGAACGGATCCGCCGTGGTGAAGCCGCAGGCGGCGTAGCCGAGGTTGAGCGTATAGTCCCGGATATCCTCAGTCAGGCTCATCATCCACCATCCCACATGTCACTCTTGTCGTTTGCCGGGCGATCCGCTTCGCTGCCGAAGCGATCCAGCAGCGCGCCTCGCGTCGCTTCACCAACTAGCGCCCGATAGGCGCCGAGGACGCGGCTGCGGACCGTGGACGCCGGCCTCCGCCAAGCGGCACGACGCCGCGCCAAAACCTCGTCGTCGACCAGCAGATTCAGAGTTCTCCTGGTTATATCGAACTCGATCCGGTCGCCCTCTTCCACCAGGGCGATCGGCCCGCCTGCGTCCGCCTCCGGAGAAACATGGCCAATACAACCGCCGCGCGTCAACCCAGAGAAGCGGCCGTCGGTCACCAGGGCCACGTCCTTATCGAGCCCCATGCCCGCCAGCACCGTGGTGATCAGAATCATCTCCTGCATACCCGGGCCGCCGCGCGGGCCCTCGTAGCGCACTACGATAACATCGCCCGGCTTGATCCGGCCATCGGCCACCGCCGCAAACGCCTCACGCTCGCCCTCGAACACGCGTGCCGGCCCGCAATGCTGGAACATCTCCGGCGCCACCGCCGCGCTCTTAATCACAGCGCCGTCCGGAGCCAGGTTGCCGTGCAGGATAGCGAGACCGCCATCGTTCAGGTAGGGGGCGTCCAGCGGTCGAATGACCTCGGCGTTGCCAACGGTAGCGGCCTGTACGTTCTCCCGCATGCTTCGGCCGCTGACGGTGAGCGGTTGTTCGCGCAACAGCCCTGCCACCAGCGCCTGATTCATCAGGGCAGGCATGCCGCCGGCCTCATGAAAGTCCTGCAGGTGATGCCTGCCAGCCGGCGCCATGCGACATACCGTGGGGGTGGTGCGGCTGATGGCGTCGAAATCCTCGAGCCCGAGTTCTATGCCCGCCTCCCGCGCGATGGCGGGCAGGTGCAGGGTGGTGTTGGTGGAACAGCCGATCAGCATGTCCAGCGTCACCGCGTTGAGAAAAACGTCGCGGCTGAGAATCCTTGACGGCGTGATCTGCCTGGCAAGCAGGTCCATCACCTGCACGCCAGCCTGCTTTGCCAGGCGCATCCTGGCGGCATGAACGGCCGGGATGGTGCCGTTGCCGGGCAGCCCCAGACCAAGCGCCTCGGTGAGGCAGGCCATGGAATTAGCCGTGTACATGCCTGCGCAAGCGCCGCAGCTGGGGCAGGCCTCGTTCTCGATGGTGCGGAACTCATCCTCATCCATCAGCCCGGCCTGAGTGGCGCCCATCGCCTCCGCCAAGTGGACAACGCTGATATCACGGCCTTTGTGACGCCCGGCCAGCATCGGCCCACCTGCCAGAACAATGGTAGGCAGGTCGAGTCGCGCGGTCGCCATCATCATGGCGGGGATGATCTTGTCGCAACTGGCGATCAGTACCAGCGCATCAAGACAGTGCGACTCCGCGATAATCTCGATCGAATCGGCGATGTGATCGCGGCTAGGCAGAGAATACCTTGCGCCCGCATGCCCAGTGGCCAGCGCATCGCAGACGGCGATGGTGGAAAACCTGATTGCCGTACCCCCGGCGGAGGTGACGCCCAGTTCAACCGCCTGCGCCAGTTGATCGAGATGGGCATGACCGCCGAAGGCGTTGGTGGCGCTACTGGCCACACCAACAAACGGCCGCTTGATCTCGGCTTCGGTGAAGCCGGCCGCCTTGAGCAGAGAGCGCGCCGGGGCGCGAAAGCGCCCCGCTTTTGTTTGGTA
>CAZMKF010000007.1:51065-51595 GCA_964566935.1 uncultured Dehalococcoidales bacterium
CCCGCTGTCATCACCTCACTACGTCGCATACTCTCTTGCCTCTCACTCACGCTGCACCTCAAGAACGTCCGGCGCGAGCAATCAGTCACGCCGGAATGTCGCGAAACCAGTTTTAGCCCGGCTGCCCATCAAAGGCGAAATACGGGGAGCTGTCCGGCTCCGTCAGCACTGGCGGCAGATCATCCCGCCAGGCGTGGCGGGCCACTCCAATGCTCACCCCCAGGCGCAAGAGACTGATAAACGCAGCCAGTAAACCAGCGATGACTGCTACCGCTAACGATACATATCCGCCATCCAGACCAACTGACTGTTGAACCGTCGCCGCCAGGAAGCTGGCTGCCACACCAATGAGGCTGAGCAGAACCCAGAAGACCACGCCCACCCACAACGAACGCAGCCTCACCTGCAAACCGAACATTCTCTCCGCTGCGGCGAAGGCGCTATTGTCGTCGAGCACGATCATGCTGGCGCGCGCTGCTGAGAACGACCCGTTCAACCACGCTGTGTAGATAAGCAGCAGACCGAACGGT
>CAZMKF010000007.1:51605-59901 GCA_964566935.1 uncultured Dehalococcoidales bacterium
ACCAGTTGAGTGCCGGCGGGCCATTCAATCAGCAACATAACCACGCCGAAACCCAACGGAAACAGAATCCAATGGAGGAGAAGCGAGAGCAAACCGAAGCGTAGCATCGCCCCCAGCCAGCGCCGATTCTCGGACCAATAGCTGCCGGTACCGCCGTTCAGCCTGGCCAGCACACCGCCAACCAGCGAATTGTAGAGCAGCCACTGCAGCGGCACAGCCACCAATGCCAGCACAATACTCAACATGCCACCGCGCCAGAACTCTGTCACCACTCTCATGTCGCCGCCGCTTACCGCGCCGGCGCCCATCTCCAGAAGAACCGCCAATCCCTCCCCACCAGCGAGCTGCTGCAACCAGGGCCCGGTCTGCGAGAGCGCCTGCCCCGCGTAGAAGACTGGTATCGTCGCCAGACTGGCCAGAAAAAGATTGGGCAACCACAGCCAAAGTATCAGCGAGCTGCGTTTAACAGCCTGCGGCAGCATCGCGGTAACATTGGCCAGAGCCGAGGAACGCTCCGTCATCTCACCACTCATCCGATCTGCCCCAGGAACTGCAGCAGCATCTGGAAGAACCACAGTACTCGCGCGCTGATTGAGGAAGCCGCGCTGTTGTCGGGGGCGACGGTACGATAGTTATCGAGGCGGTCGACCTCCAGCGCCAGCAACTGCCTTGGATCCACCTTGACGGCCGCGATGAACTTGCCCTTGGCATTAAGTTCGAGCTGTGGCGAAGAGGCGTCCCAAACCTGCGTGGCGCTGCTACCATCGCTGTACTCGACCAGGATCTCCACCGGCACGATACCGTCACCGCTCCGCTCTACGACGGCCCTCTTGCTGTTTATCTCCGTTATGGCAAAGTCGATCGTCGCGTGTCCGTCGACAAACTGGTCGAAGAATCCAGTCAGATCAGCATCCAGCGCTTTCTCGAGACTTGCCTGCAAATCGGACGTGATTGGGTGCCGGAAACGCCATTCATCCGCATAGGCACGCAAGGCCGCCGTGAACGCCTCATCCCCATACAGGTTCTGCAGCGTCAGGAGAGTGAGGCTGCCCTTGGCATAAACGGCGCCAGCGTATGAGTTGAAATCACCGTACTGCCAGGCTGGCAGAGTGAGGGGGCTATCGGCCACGCGTGTGCCAGCCACCGATATCCGCTGTTGTGCCTCGTAACCGAGGCGAAGCGGGCCGACTTCCAGCACGGAGTTACCCGGGCCGAACATCTCACCCAGCACCCTTATCGTCATGTATTCGGCGAAACCTTCGTCAAGCCATGCCTCGGCCGCCTCGTTACTCTGCACCTGCATGGGGAACCACTCATGCGCAATCTCATGCACAGTCACCATCTCAAGCATGCGCAAGCCGCTATCCACTGTAGGCGCGCCGGTGGTAACTGAATCACCAGTAGTAACCAGGGTGGGGTACTCCATTCCAGCAGCGCCACCCGCTCCTGCTGGCGGCACCACTACGGTGAGTTTTGGCCACGGATAGACACCGTACCACTGGCTGTAGAGATCCAGCGCCGAGGAGGCAGCGTACACATGGCGGTCAAGCGCCGGCAGCTCGGCCGCCGGCAGGAGGAACTCTATCTCACGTTGTTCACCGGCCACGTTAACAGCCACGGTGTGCCGCTGGAATCCCGGCCAGGCGGTCCAGGCCACGTCGGTTACGCGGTCAGCCGCGAATGAGTGCAAACGCCTGCCCGCCTGCTCCTGCTCTGCCATTCGTACGCCGGAGGCGCCGACTACATAGTTCGACGGTACATCGATCTCCAAGAGGTAATCACCGAAGTTGGCAAAGAACTCCGCGTTGGCTCGCCAGGGTTCACTGTCCCATTCGCCGTTATTGTAGGCCGCCAGCTTCGGGTACCACTGCCCTGCCATGAAGAAGTCATCACTGAACCCTGTGCGGGCAAAGACCCTCGGCAGCTGGGCGGTCCACTTGACATCCAGCTCCAGTTTTCCACCAGCGACAACGGGCGCGGTCAAAGGCAGGCGAAAGACCGTGTCGGCGTAGTCCGCCGCTGGAACCGCCAGCGCTTCCCCCGAGGCGAGGGTCATCGACTCGATGCGAATCCATCCGGGCTCGCCGGGGGCAAAGCCGCGATGCTCAGGGCCCGCCTCCAGCATCCACTGCGTATCGGCAGACCGAAACGCATTGAGATAGAGGCGAAACCAGAGCTCATTCAGATCGTCAGATGAGTTGTTCAGGTAGGTGATACGCTCCGTGCCTGACAAAGTTTTGTCATCGGGGTTCAGCGTGACCCGGATGTCGTAGTTGACCACGTTTTCTGTACTACCGCGCACCTGCTGGGCCAGCGCAGGACTGGCACTGACCACGAACAGGGCGGCAACGAGCCACAGCAGAACAAACACTAGCTTGCTCAGGCATAGATTCGGTTTTCTTATCTGGAGCATGCCTATGCCGGCACCTCAGCGAAAATCTCCTCCGGTGCGAAGACAACGCCCACCAGGCCGGGGCCAGTGTGGGCGCCAAGTACAGGCGCGATCGGGCCGCCTGGCAGCCAGTTGACGTCGTACATGCTGTCCAGTTTGTTGTGCAACAGCTGTTCCCCTTCCGGGTTATCACCGTGCATGATCTGAATGCGCAGTCTGGAACCCAGTGGGTGGCGGTTGGCGATCTGGTCGGCTATGTTCATCAGCACGTTCCTCATCGTGCGCGCCTGCCCACGTTGCACGTACTTGCCTGTGATCTTGTCCACGGCTATGATCGGCTTGATGTCCAGTACTGAGGCCAGCAGACCCTTGATGTGGCTGATCCGCCCGCCATGTATCAGATAGCGCAGCGTGGCCACCGTATACAGCGTTTCGCTGTTGGCGGAGATCTTCTCCAGGAGTGAGATGATCCTCTCCACCGGCCAGCCCGCCTTGGCCGCCCGACACGCTGCCTCAACATGCCACCCCTCCGCGGCGGAGAGTGTCTTGGTGTCGTAGAAGTGCACCTTAACCCCTTCAGTCATCGCAGCGCCCTGCCGAGCCGCCTCAATTGTACCGCTGAGGCCACTGGAGATATGGATGGAGAGGATCTCGTCATCCTCTTTGGCCAGTTCCTTGTAGATGGTGTGAAAATCCCCTGGGGATGGCTGTGAGGTAGTGGGGAACGACTTCGTTTGCCTGATTAACCGGTAGAACTCATCCGGCTGAATATCCACTCCGCTCTGGTAGGTTCGACCATCCAGAGTCAAGGTCAAAGCCCCCAGTCGAAAGTCCAAACCCTCGCGCTGGCTGGGCACGAGGTCCATGCCCTGGTCGCTTACTATCTTCATTTCACGGTCCCCCGCTTTCTAGAATTGGCAGTTCGGAAAACGAAGTTGCTCATCAAATCTTACACTGCAGGCGGCGGAGGCGCACACCCGGCATGCTCCTGTCGCGCGCTGGGCATGGAAGCGCCGCTCAGACTAGAATACAATCAGGCGGATTTCGGAGGTGCGTTGTGAAAGGACGAGTAGTAGTTATCACAGGAGGCGCGCGCGGCATCGGCGGAGCGGCGGCGAAACTGTTGGCCTCACGGGGCGCCCGTATTGTCATTGCCGACGTTCTGGAAGCCGAGGCGCAGGTGACTAAAGACGAGATCATCAAGGCCGGCGGCGAGGTGGAATTCGTTCCCACCGACGTCACCGTACCAAGCGCTTGCGAGCACCTTGTTCAGACCGCTGTGGAGCGCTTCGGCGGCATCAACGTCCTACTCTGTTGCCACGGCGTGCTACGCGGCGCCATGCAGCAGGCCGAGGAGTTGCCACTTGAGGTCTTTGATTCTGTGCTGGCGATCAACCTCAAGGGTCAGCTGAACTGCGTGCGCAGTGCCCTGCCTGTTTTGAGGCAGGCCAACCGGCCGGTGATCATCCTGCTGGCCTCCGAGGCCGGCATTGAAGTGCCCAGCTCTTCTCTCGCCTATGGAGCCAGCAAGGGAGGAGTTCACGGCTTCACGATGACGCTGGCGGCACAGCTGAAGCCGGCGGGCATCCGCGTCCACGATGTCATCCCATCCTCGGTTGCCACCCCGATGAAGATTCAGAACGTGGCCGACCGAGCCAGGGCAACCGGCGAATCGGTGGAGAAGGCGATGGCAGCGGCAAACCTGGTGCAACCGGAGGACGTGGCGGAAGTCCTCGCTTTCATGGCCTCCGAGGAGGCGACAGCGCTGCGGGGCAGCGTCTTTACCTGCTAATTATACATGGCAAAGGGGCGGCCATTGGCCGCCCCTTAATAATCAAGTACCGCGAGTGATCAGGCTTCGCTCGGCTCGCCAGCCTCTTCCTGCTCAACCGCTGCTGGGGTCTCCTCTGCCACTTCGGCGCCTTCCTCAACCTCCGCTTCTTCCTCGGCCTCTCTGGTGCCACCGATCGCCAGCTTGGCAATCACCTCATCGGGGTCATCGTGAACCGTTATCCCCTCAGGGATCTGCAGGTCGCGCACATAGAGGGAATCGTTCTCCAATGAGAGCGCCGCGGCATCCGCATGAACCGCAGTGGGAATCGCTGCCGGCAGGCCCTCAATGTTCAGTCGATCCAGCAGGGCTAGCATCATCACGTTGCCCTTGACTGCGTCGGACTCACCGACGATGACGATCGGCACCGTCGCCTTGATGGGCACGTTCAGGTTAACTTCCTGGAAGCTCACGTGAATTGGCGCCCGAGTTATCTGATTGCGCTCAATCTCGCGCACCATCACCGAACGGCCCTTACCATCGACGAGCAGCGTCATCAGACCGCCACTGCCAATCCTCCGAATCAGCAGGTCAAACTCCTTGGCATCGACCTGGACCGCTGTTGAGGGCTTACCCTGCCCGTAGATATTCCCAGGCAGCCAGCCATCGCGCCGCAGAAATCGCGTAGCCTTGCCGGTAACCTCACGCGGCGTCGCCACCAGTTCAGCGGTTTTATTCTCCGTCAACTATCTATCCTCCCATGGGTTGCCATGAACTTGCGCAGTAGCCCGTCCCTATTGGCACAGTACCGCTCATTATACCGCTTGATTGCCTGCGGCGAAAGCGGACCGTGCCGGCACGGGCGGAAACGCGCGTTGTCTGGCCGGGCGGTCGCCGCTATAATCCGATGGCCGCATGGCGTTCTACGAATGCAGTTCGTTGACTGCAGGGAAAGGGTGGGGTGAGATGGTTCTCTCAGATATCGACATCAAACAGGCGATTCAGTCCGGCAAGGTGGTGGTAGAACCTGAACCCGATTTCTCGCGTCAGCTGAACCCGTGTTCGCTCGACCTGCGCCTGGGACACTCTTTCCGCGTCTTTAAATACAGCGCGCGAGGGCACATCGACACCCGAGCCCAGTTCGACTTCGAAGAGCTGTTGCAGGAGGTTACGGTCGAGTCAAACCACCCCTTCCATATGCAGCCGGGAGAGCTGGTACTGGCAACCACCCACGAGTTCATCTCCATCCCCTCGGACCTGATGGTGAGGCTCGACGGACGCAGCAGCCTCGGCAGACTGGGCATCATCGTCCACGGTACCGCCGGTGTCTTTCACCCGGGCTGGTCTGGCCGGCCCACCCTCGAGCTGGCCAACCTGGGCCGGATCGCGGTAGCGCTCTACCCGATGATGCAGGTCTGCTCTATCACCTTCCATCAACTGACATCGCCTGCGGCAGTACCCTACTGCGACCGGCCGCAAAGCAAATACAGCAGCCCGTCCGGCCCCGAGGCGAGTAAGCTTTGGATGGAACAAGCGGACGACTGCGAATCGAAAAACTAGCGCCCTGGGCGCAGGTAGTCCTCGCCTTGCCATTCGGAGAGGAACTGCCGCAGGAAGTTCTGCATAAACTCATGGCGCTGTCGGGCAATCTCTTTGGCGCGGCGGGTGTTTAGGCGCTCGCCAAGTAACAGCAGCTTCTCGTAGAAGTGATTGATTGAGGTCGTGCTTCCCCTGGCGTAGGCAGCCGCAGTCTGGTGCAACTGAGGCGGACGTCCGGGGTCGTGCATAGCCTGACCGCGCGCCCCGCCATAAGCAAAGGTGCGCGCTATCCCCAAAGCACCGATGGCATCAAGCCGGTCGGCATCTTGCACCACTTGTGCTGCCAGGGTATCTGGCCGTGTTTCCACCCCTGCGCCTTTGAAGGAGACCGCCAGCACAATCTCCATCACCTGCAGCCTTAACTCCGCGTCCACACCGTTGGCGAGTAGCCACAGGTTGGCCGGGTGATCCTCAAGCCGGAACTCTCTGCCGGCCAGTTTGCGGTCACCAACGTCGTGCAGAAGGGCCGCCAGCTCTACCGGCAGGCGGTCCGCACCCACAGCGCTATCTTTGAAAGAAGTGAAGGTGTGCACCCTCGTGGCACTCGCGCGCGAACCGCTCTGCAGCCAGTACCAGAGCGTCGGCCGATTGTCTTTCCTGGTCGGCCATCAAGACTCGATCCCGCCGCCGCTTTCTCGCAAGCGGGAGAAATCCAGAGCGCGGTCCTGACGGTAGGGAATGCCGAGACGCAACGCCAGCTCCGCCTTCTCCAACTCGGCGCCGATCAGCATGGCGTGGTCCAGGCGCGAGAGCAAGCGGGCATGGCGCAGGCGGTGGTGTAGTTCCCGGCTGTTTCTGCCCTTGAGCTCCGTCACAACCGTTTCGCCATCCGGGCTGATCAGCTTCACACTGATCTCCCCCTCAACCAGCGCGATCTGCACATTACCGCGTGGATCAGCATCTTCCTCGGCCACGAAGTACTGCCTCGGCGCCTGCTGGTTCAGCTGCTCCTCCAACAGAACCTCAACACTGGACCAGTGGCGAGGGTAAATGTGAGCCGATTCGGACTGGATGCAGATTCTTCCCGGTTGCACACCGCCAGCGAGCGCCACACGGCGCAGCAAAGTGGCAATACCGTAGTAGTTGTGGAACCAGGCGCCGAATATATCGTGACTGCGGAAGAAAGCGAGGCAGTCAAGTTTGCCGGCGCGCATGACGTAGGAAAGCTTGATCAGGCAGGGACGGCCACCTTCCAGGAAGGAATGGTAGCGCGGATCCCAGGTGAGGCATTCCTTATCCAGGTCCTCGGGCTTGCGCCGCAGGCGCTCAATTACGTTGGCGATCTGATCGGTGGGAGGGAGATAGATCTGCAGCAGAGCCGCCAACTTCTCCTCATCGCCCAGTGACGCCGTCAGGACCTGCGATGCCTTGTTCTCAGCCCAGTCCCCACTGCGGCAGCTGACGGCCCGCAACCATTCTGCCGTTGCAGCAAGACCGTGCTGGCGCAACAGCCACTGTGCAGTGGCTTCCAGTTCAAGCGGACGAGGGAAGGCAAAAAGCTGCTCGGCGTACAGGTAAGTGCCTGGGGCGGCCCGCCTGAAGGCGCTGACACCGGGGAAAAGCTCGTAAAGATACGGCTCCGGCGAGAATTGACTGCGTGCATAGTTCTCGAGTGCCTCGCGATTGATGCCGAGCTCACTGATCTGGCAGAGCCAGTCCGGCACCTTGATCTCCGAGTAGTCCTCCGCCTCGACGGTGACTACCGGACCGCGCAGTTCTTTGACCTCCTCGCCATCATGGTCGATCGGTGTCTCCGCTCCGTAACGCCAGATGCATTCCAGCAGGCGAAGATAAGCCTCGGCGCCGGTGCGCTCGCGAACCGCAATCGCCACTTCCTCCGACGGCCAGACACGCGGCGAAGTGACCACAAAGGCAGGGAACCTCACCTGACGACGAGCGCAACCGGCAGCCAAGGGCGGCGGCAGAGGCAGTTCTGCGCTCGTCGAGAGGTCAACCAACTCGACATTACGGATGATCTCACGCAGCGCCCCGAGCTCAATCTCCGGCAACACCCGGTAACCGCCGCTCGTCGCCCCCTGCTCATCCACACCATGCTGCCAAAGATCGAATAGCGTGCTCTTACCGAGGCGCCCGATATCTGTGTTGCTCAGTTGATCCGGCCCCCAGACAACCAGCTGTGTGATCTGCGGATTCAGCGCGAGGTTATAGAGGATGACGTTTACCCCGAAAGGCGAGCGCAGGCTGCCAATCAGTGCATAATGCGGCGCCGCCGCCGAGGCGACACGGATAGGATCTTGCCACAACACGCAGAGCGCCGCACTGGCCTCTTGATTACCGGTCACGACCGGGTATTCGTCCGCCTTGTACAGCTCCAGCTCCATCAGCTCACCTCTACCTCGCGTGCGCTCAGATTTGCTGTTCGACACCGCCGGTGGTCACCCTGCCACCTTGCCACTGGCCACGGTAGAGGTTGGAGGCGCCGGCGACCTCATAGAACTGAGCATGAATAATACGGGCGCCCATCTCCAGTTCCACCTCGCATGGACCCTCGTTCTTGATGGCAAATACCAACG
>CAZMKF010000007.1:59911-65516 GCA_964566935.1 uncultured Dehalococcoidales bacterium
CCGCAGTATCCGGGCGCCACGTTGCCGGAGCGAATGTGCAGGCCCGAACGGAACGTAGTTGTCCGTGGCTTGAAGTTAATAGTCAGATTCTCCGGCGTATTCACTGCTTCGATCGTCCTGGCCAGCAAGAACTCGCCCGGTTTGATGACGTAGCTGCTCCGTTCCGGCTCGGCGATGTCGGCGACCACTTCAATCTCCGGGGTGGAACGCTGCTCAACGCCCAGAAGTGCTTTGCCGCTGATGCGAAACAACTGCGCCACCCGCAAATCGAAGCCGGCGCCCTCCGGGTTTTCCAGCTCTCGAGTCGCCAGGTTCTCCACCAGCGCCTGCTGTTTGACGAGCTCTAGAAGCACTTCTGATCCTAGTATCATCGCGTTCGCCCCTCCCAAAACCCCCGCCCGAAGCACGCTCGGGCAGAGACGTTAATCGCTGGTAGCGGTGCTTACCAGCCCCCGGCCGATGTTGTAGTATAAGCGCACACAGAACCCGTTGAGAGGCAAGCTTGACTGTCCGATCGTTCGAGATGCCCGTTGAGCCGCCACCACGGCCACACCTGCCCCTGCCTGTAACACCTTTCGAACTGGCTGTTCTGATCGCACTGCTCCTGCTTGGCGCCGCGCTGCGTTTCTACCAGTTGGGACTGCAGAGCCTGTGGCTGGATGAGGCCGCCAGCGTCGCTTTCGCCAGCGGTGATCTCGACTACATTATGCGCTTCACCTTCAGCAAGGAGCCCAACCCGCCTCTCTACTACATCGTGCTTCACTATTGGATGGATCTGTTCGGCGACTGCGAGGTAAGCGTGCGCTTCCCCTCTGCTTTGGCGGGCAGCCTGAGCCTGCCGATCGTCTGGCTGATTGGCCGCCGGCTCTTTGGCAGAACAGCCGGCCTTGCGGCCTGCTTTGCCATGGTGATCAGCCCCTTCCATATCTGGCTGTCGCAGGAGGCGCGTGCCTTCGCCCTGCTCACCCTAATGGTACTCTGGGCAGCGTTTTCGCTGCACGAGGCTGCCCGCCTCGACAGCAGCCGCTGGTGGCTATCCTTCTTCCTCGCCTCATTGATGGCCATGTACCTGCACCTGTTTGGCTTCATCGCCATCGTCTCGATCATTCTGGCCAGTCCGTTGCTGGGCTTCCCGCTCGCCAACTACATCCGTCAAGCGTTGGCGACCTTCTTCGCCAGCCTGTTGCTTTACCTGCCCTGGTTGCATTCGTTGTTGAATCAGTTCGGCGAACCGCAATGGCGTTCGCAGGTGGATCTGATAGAGATGTTCCGACAGGCGCTGAAAACGCTGCCCATGGGAGAGCAGTTCCTGTGGGACGCCGCTGGCAAAGGCTGGCTTGTGTGGAGCGCGCTGCTACTTGTGGCCGTGTTCACCGTGCTGGTTGGCCGCCGCGCCCGAGGCGGATTGGCCTTCATAGTGATCTGGTTCAGCGGGCCGCTGCTCATCAGCTGGGTAGCCTCGTTCATCTCCCCCATCTTCGCCCCACGCTACCTGATAGTGGCGGCGCCGGCGCTCTATCTGATCGTGGGTCTCGCCTTGGAGCGCCTGTGGAATCGCCACTGGTTGCTGGCGGCGGGTGGCGTCATCGCGCTGATAATCTCGGTACTGCCGGTGTTACACGCCATCTATACCCAACCACTGAAAGAGGACTTTCGCGGTGCGGCCGGCTACTTGCGCCAACAGGCGCAGCCAGACGAACCAATCCTGTTGATGGCCGGTTACATCGAATATGCGTTCCTCTACTATGGTGTGGACGGAGACACGCCCCTGGGTGATGTAGCTGATGCGCAGGAAGTGAAACACGCGCTGGAACCGTTAAGCAAACGGGGCGACGGCACAATCTGGTTTGCGCAATCGCATTACGAGGTCGTAGATCCGGGTCGACACACGGAAAAGTGGGTGGAGGCAAACTGCTACACGGTGGACGACCAGTACTTTACCGGCATCCGATTGCGCAAACTGCAGTGCCCATGACCCGAGCTTTCCTCACAGCTTGCGGCACGAGGAAAACGAACCCAAACGCGTGGGCTGCGCTCCTTAGTACATCTGCTCGATGTTGCCGTTTTCGTCGAGGTAGCCGAACCAGGTGAGGCGCATTTGGCCAGCAAGTGAGCGCGCCATGGCGTCATACGGCTGGGTAGTGACGTGCATCCACATCTGTACAGGGCGTGCTTCCTTACCCTTGAAGACGGCCTGAAACACATCTGCCGCCATTACCTGCACTCCGGAGACGTCGCGCTCGCCCATGGTGGCGTAGCCCTTGCCAACCGTAATCGCCATTGCCCTGCCACTGAGTGGGCCCCTTTTGAAGAAGCGGGCGAAGCGGCCGCGATAGCGCAGCACCGCCTCCACTTTGTAGACCATGTCTTTGCGCTGGCCCTTCAGCTCGACATTGCGCTCTACTTCACAGCCGGCAAACTCAGGGCGGGCTAGCGCCCACTCAACTACCTGATCTCCAATCGATTTCTTCGTCATGATCCGACTCCGCTCACTCGCCCCAGCCTGTGTAGCCGGCATAAAACCCCGCAGCCGTAAGGCTCAGAATCACAATCCAGAGCAGCGTCTGTCCCAAGCCGACAGGGGGAGAACTGAGGATGGCGTTTACGGCAAAAGGCAGGATGAGGATCGACAGCAGCAAAGAGACACCGGCGAACTTCACCCCACGTCTCACTCTCTCGAAATCCATTCCGTACCTCCCCCAAACTGGTGACCGGCCAAGCTGGCCGGAATAGCCCCGCTAAGGATACTATAGAACAAGACGCGGCACATATCCGTCAGGAACCTCACCTGCATGCCGTTGCCCAGGGACGACCATGGAGTCGAGGAGCGAGAGTCTAACCTACAGGATTCTTCTCCCGGTAGTCGGCAATCGCCTTATGCAATGCATCCGCCGCCAGGTTGGAGCAGTGCATCTTGTTGCCGGGCAAGCCACCAAGCGCCTCTGCCACATCTTTATTGGAGACGTCCATCGCCTCATCGAGAGTCTTTCCCTTGACGATCTCCGTCACCATGCTGCTGGTGGCGATGGCAGCACCGCAGCCGAACGTCTGGAACTTGATATCCTCAATCCGGTCCTCGTCGTCCACCTTGATGTAGATCTTCATTACATCACCGCAGACGGGGTTTCCTTCTACACCAACACCGTCCGCATCATCAATTTGCCCGACGTTACGCGGATTCATGAAGTGGTCCATCACTGCATCGTTATACATTACTCAATCCTCTTAGACTTACCAAATGTGCTGCTAGGCCGTGCTGCGCTGAGCCGGAACAGTAAGTGGCGACATCATACGCAGTTTCTCAAGAATGGGGGGCAATACCTGTACCACCCTTCGCATCTGCTCCTCTGTATTGCTCGCGCCAGTAGTCAGACGCAGGCTACCGTGGGCAAGTTCCACCGGCACCCCCATCGATCTCAAAACGTGTGAGGGCTCCAATGAGCCGGAGGTACAGGCTGAACCACTCGAGGCGGCTATGCCAAGAATATCCAGATTCAGCAGGATCGACTCCCCCTCTACGAAGTCGAAGACAAAGCTGGCGCTGTTGGGCAGCCGCAAGTGCGGATGGCCAGTGAGGTGAGAGTTGGGCGCCTGCTCAAGCACGCCGTTGATGAGGATATCGCGCATCCTGCTGGCGTGAGCCGTGGACTTCTCCATTTCCGCTACAGCCAACTCCAGTGCCGTGGCCATTCCCACTATGCCTGCCAGATTCTCGGTGCCGGCCCGGCGACTACGCTCCTGCCCACCGCCAGTTATCTGGGGCAGGAACGGCACGTCCCGGCGTGCGTAGAGAACGCCAACCCCCTTGGGGCCATAGAACTTGTGCGCGGAGAGGCTAAGCAAGTCCACGTTAAGCTTATCCACGTCGATCGGCAGGCTGCCACCCGCCTGCACCGCATCAGTGTGGAACGGCACTTTGCGCTCCCTGAGCATGGCGCCGATCTCGGCGATGGGTTGCACGGTACCCACTTCGTTGTTGGCCATCATGATACTGACCAGCACGGTGCGGTCGGTCAGCGCCTGCTCCACGGCCTGCGGATCCACCCTGCCGAATTCATCCACCGGCAGGTAGGTGACCTCAAAACCAAAGCGCTTCTCCAGGTCCTCGCAGGTATGCAGGATAGCGTGATGCTCAATTGCACTGGTGATCAGGTGGTTACCCTTTTCGCGTCGCGCCAGGGCGACACCGCGCAAGGCCAGGTTATCGGCTTCGCTGCCGCAGCCCGTGAAGATGATCTCGTTCGGACGCCCACCGATGGCGGCCGCCACCCGTTCCCGTGAGGCATCAAGCGCCCGGCGTGAATCTCTGGCGATGCTGTAAATACTGGACGGGTTGCCGTAATGCTGGCTGAAATACGGCAACATCGCCTCTAATACCCGTGGATCCAGCGGTGTGGTCGCCGCGTGGTCCAGATATGTGAACTGATCACTTGTCATCGCTTCAATCCTTCTTCCGCCTGTGCTCGTTGATTCCTGCCCGTGGCCTGGCTCAGTTCCGCCACCGTAATCGATTCAAGAGTATTGGAGATGGCGTCGTACAGACGTTGCCACACCCCCTTAGTTGAGCAACTGCTGCCTCTGGCGCACATCTCGTGATCCTCGTTGAGGCAGTTTGCCACCACGAGTGGTCCGTCGAGCGCGCTCAACACCTCACCAGCGTTGATTTCCTCGCTAGGCCGCTGCAGCGAGTAGCCGCCTTTAGCCCCTCTACTGCTGCTAACCAGACCGGCTCGTTTGAAATCGGCGAAGATCTGCTCCAGAAATGGAGCGGGGATGTCCTCGTCTTGCGCCAACTCCGAGACCGATATCGGCCGGTCACTGTCGTAGGAAGCAAGCCGCACCAATGCCCTCAGACCGTAATGTGCTTTTGCCGAGACCTTCACCGCATCAAATACCACCAATTTAATCAGGATTAGTATACCCGACGGTTGCCGGCCACTCAATACAAACTCAGGATCTGTGTTTGCGCAGTTTCTCGTAAGCGCGCCAACGATTTCTTCAAACCGGTACGGCTTCCAGCCAACGGCGCCAATTCACTCACTCGCTGGCCGACGCCGGCGAATGTTACTACGGCAACGGCGCTGAAGATAAACAGAGATCAAAACCCTTGTGTAGAGGACCAGCATGATCGCGTTTCAGAATTGACAGACTGGCATCATGTGCGTATAATCGCCGCAGGCTGTTTCCGAAGCGGGTGCGGCCGGGTGTGTGCTCCCCAGTGGGGGGAAAGTCATACGCCGGCATAAGAAAAGCCGCTACCAGCCGAGGAGACTACATCCACCGCGATTGTCGTGGAGGAACAAACCAAAACAGTTTCCGCTGCATAGTCGCTGACTGCGGGCAGTTGCCCGAAGTCCTCAGCGCGGAAATGGGAGGCAATAGTTTGGTTTTGCGACTTGATCCGACAGGCGTTGGTAAGTATTGCCGATGCAAAGGTGCCTCTACCGCTATGCGAGCCAGGCTCGCCGGTGGCACAATACTTACGGTAGCGTTAATAGCATGCGGCTGCTCTGCCGCACCATCCCCTCAACCGACGGAGAACCCACCGGTAGTACTCAGTCAGCCAGCTTCGGTACAACCGGCTTCGGTAGTGGAGAAGTTCTCT
>CAZMKF010000008.1:0-2119 GCA_964566935.1 uncultured Dehalococcoidales bacterium
TAGCCGTCGGCGGCGGCCAGGGTGAGCTCGTCGCCCTCGAAAGAACAAAGCACGCCGGCCAGAGCGGGGCGAGTGTCGTCGGGGGCGGCGGCCAGGGCCACGCGCGTGATCGCATCGCGCAGGGTGGGCATGGCCACGGAGGTGGTGGGCTCGTCGGTCACGGTGGGCACCGGCGGGAAATCCTCGGGGTCGGCGCCGCGAATGTCGGCGTGATAACGGGCACAGGCCAAATTGAGGATGCGGCTCTTGTTCGGCAGCTCCATCGTCACCTGTTCTGCCGGCAGCGAAGCCACGTACTCGTTGAGCAGCCTGGCGGGCACGGCAACCGCGCCTTCTTTCTCCACGCGGCCCACCACCCAGGTGGTGATGCCGATCTCGAGATTTGTGGCAGCCAGTTTGAGGCGCGGGCCATCGGTCGCCAGGAGGATATTGCTTGCCATGGGCAGAGTGCTGCGCGATGGCACCGCTCTACTGGCGATCGAGAGTCCTCTCGCCAGGTTCTCCTGGGTGCAGACTATCTTCACTCTTACCCTCCTGATTCTTTTGTACGGTACTGAAAATGGACATTTAGTATACATCAAGCGAGGGCGAACTTGGACCAGCCGGCACTGCTGCCGCCGTGCGCATTGCGCCGGTGCGCTGAGCTTTGTTAAGCTGTAGACAGTCTCGCGAGATTACGGGAGGGGGCGTTGATGGAAAGAACTGACAAGCGGGTTGCCGTACTGGGCGCGGGAGCCCTGGGTTTGACCAGCGCCTACCGGTTGGCACGCCACGGTTACCGGGTGACGGTGATCGAGGAGGACAAGGTCGTGGGTGGCCTCGCCGCCGGGTTCATGGTGGGCGGCAACTACCTCGACCGGTTTTACCACCACATCTTCCGCAGCGACCAGCATGTGATCAAACTGATCGACGAGCTAGGCCTGAGTCGACGCCTGTTTTGGCTTAAGCCGCAGACGGCAGTGCTCAATCGCGGTAAGCGGTACCGCCTCGATTCGCCGCTGGCGGTCTTGCGCTTCAGCCCCATCCCGCTGGCGGACCGTTTGCGTATGGGCATGGCGCTGGCGGCGTTGAAGTTGACGCCCGCCCACCGGCCCCTGGAATCTATCACGGCGGACGCCTGGCTGCGGCGCTGGATGGGCAAGGCTGCCTACGAGGCGGTCTGGCGGCCGCAGTTGGAGGCCAAGTTCGGCGACCGCTACGCCGAGATCTCGATGGCCTGGATGTGGGCGCGGGTACACGACCGCACCCCCTCGCTTGGCTACCTGCACGGCGGTTTCCAGCTGCTCTACAACCGCCTGGGTGAGGAGATAGAGCGCCTGGGTGGTGAGATTCGGCTCGGTGAGGCCGTCACTGCTCTGCGGCGCGTGGCCAGCGGCATCGAGGTAGGCAGCACGCGAGGCGCCGAGGTGTTCAGCAACGTCGTCTCCACCCTGCCGACCAGGGTCTCGCTCCAGCTGAGCGAGGGCATGTCTGAGGCGTTCAGCCGCCAGTTCGGCCGGGGCGATGCTTTTGGCGCTCAGTGTCTGATCCTGGCGCTGGACCGGCAGTTGATGACCGACGGAACCTATTGGCTGAGCGTCACCGATCCGGGCTACCCGTTCATGGCGGCGGTGGAGCACACCAACATGATGCCCATCTCAGACTACGGCAACCGCCATCTGCTTTATCTGGGCAACTACATGCCGATGAGCAGCGATCTGGCCAAGATGGACCGGCAACAGTTACTCGACGAGTTTCTGCCGTACCTGCGCGGCCTGAACGGCTCTTTCAAACCCGAGTGGGTGACGGAGTCGTGGCTGTTCCGCGCGCCCTTCGCCCAACCGATCGTGACACGCGATTTCCCGCGGCACATCGCGCCCATTCGCTCGCCCTGGCGCAACCTCTATCTGGCCAGCATGTTCCAGGTTTATCCGCACGACCGAGGTCAGAACTACAGCGTGGAGCTGGGCAACCGGGTGGCGGAGATGCTGGTAGCCGACGATGCCCGCGGGGCGGCGGCAACTGGCTGAGGACGTCCAACCTGCCTCAAAGAGCAAAACGGCGTCGGTTTGATCGCCTGTAGATTGTCATGCCGCGGCGCCAGGGCGCCTCACAAGAGGATTGACTTTAGGGCCGTATT
>CAZMKF010000008.1:2135-9904 GCA_964566935.1 uncultured Dehalococcoidales bacterium
CCAGCGTGCGTGGGAAGGAGCCGGACAGGCATCATGGCGGGTATCGTACTCAACCGGGCGGGCCTGCACGAGCAGGTGTGCGACGCTATTCGCGATGGTATCGTGACGGGCGAATACCAGGCGGGACAGCGGCTCAATATCGACCAGTTGGCACGGGAGATGGGCGTGAGCAGCACGCCGGTGCGCGAAGCGTTGGCGCGGCTTGTGTCAGAGCGCCTGGTGGTTTTTCAGTCGAAGCGCGGTTACAGCGTCACGCCAGCCCCCGATGAGGAGTGGCTGCGTTCGCTTTTCGAGGTGCGGCTGTTGCTGGAGCCCTACGCTGCCCGCATCGGCGCCGATTTGCGGGATCAGGACAGTCTGCAGGAACTGGAGCAGGCGCAACAGATGATGGAGAGTCTGGATCTGCAGGATCCAAACGCCACGCCTGGCTATCTGCGTTTCAACCAGCAATTCCATCGCTCTATCGTGGATAGCGCCCGCAACCGCGTACTGAGCGAGCAGTACAACAGCCTCTCCTATCATACGCAGATCGGCCTCGTATACGGCCTTGGCTTGCACGACATCCCGCAGGTGATCAGCGAGCACTACCCCATCATCGCCGCCTATCGCGAGGGTGACGGCGAGGCGGCGGCGGCGGCCCTGATCGATCACATCCACAACGGGCGCGACCGCACCCTCAGTTTTGTCGTCAGTGGCGTAAACAGCGAGGCGAAACAAGGCGGGTCAACGGAAGATTGAACGGCAACTGGCAGGAATGCAGTTGACCGGCAGGACCAGTTTGATTATGGGAATGGAGATTCTATGAGTGAGCGAATCCTGGTAAACCTTTCCTGGGCGAGAAGCGTTCCCGCCTCACCGCAAGCAGTGCAGATGATGCTGGACAAGGGTTGGGAAGTCGTCTACAACGATCGGGGTCGCAACCTCACGCCGGATGAAGTGACGGCCGAGATCGTGGGTGTCTCCGCCTGCATCGCCGGCAGCGAGAGGTACACGCCGGAGGCTTTTGCCGCGGCGGACAAGCTCAAGGCAATCTGCCGGGTGGGCGTGGGCTACGATGCCGTCAACACCCAGGCCGCGACCGCCAAGGGGGTAGTGGTGACCACCTCGCCCGTGAAGGGCCTGTTCGAGGCGATGGCAGACCATACCTTCGGCCTGATGATCGCCAGCAGCCGCAGAATCGTGCAGGCCAACGCCAATGTCAAGGCTGGCAAGTGGCAGCGCATGATGGGCTACCACCTCTTCCATCAGACCCTGGGTATCATCGGCCTGGGACGGATCGGGCGCGAGGTGGCCAGGATCGCCGCTGCTTTCCAGATGAAGATCCTCTGCTACGACGTGGTCAGGGACGAGCAGTTCGCCGCCGAGCTAGGCATGCAGTATGTGGATCTGCCCGAGCTGCTGGCGCAGGCCGACTACGTCACCCTGCACACGCCGCTCAACGACGCCACCCGCGGCATGATGAACCGGGAGCGGCTGAGCCTGATGAAGCCAACCGCCATCCTCATCAACACCGCCCGCGGGCCGGTGGTGGACGAGGAGGCGCTGGCCTGGGCGCTGCAGGAGAAGGTGATCGCCGCCGCTGCCAGCGATGTCTTCGCCAAGGAGCCGCCGCCGGCGGACAACCCGCTACTCAAAATGGATAATTTCATCGCCACCCCGCACGTGGCGGGGCTGAGCCTGCAGGCGGTGGACCAGATGTTCACCTCGGCTGTGCAGTCGGCCATCGACGTGATCGAGGGCCGCAAGCCGTACCTGGTGGTCAACCCGGACGTATACGAAGGGAAGTGAAACGATGACTCAGATCAACGACTTTCACCACGCCTCCATCACCGTGGCGGACATGGAGAGGTCGGTGCGTTTCTACCGCGACCTGCTCGGCATGGAGTTCATGTTCGAACGTGAGGTGGACGGCGGCTACATCTGTGATATCGTCGGCTACCAGGATGTGAAGATGAAGCTCGTCTTCCTGCGCGGCGGCGGTGAGAAGCTGGAGTTGATCCAGTACATCTTCCCCAAGGGGGTCGCCATAGACCCCGAGTCCAAAAACTCCGGCAGCATGCACCTCGCTTATGAGGTGGATGACGCCCACGCCTGGCACAAGAAGCTGAGCGAGGCGGGCGTCAAGATCCGCTCGGCGGCGCCGGTGCTCATCACCTCCGGGGCGCACAAGGACTGGTATTCCATGTACTTCTACGATCCCGATGGTGTAAGCATAGAGTTCATGCAGCCGCCCAAGTAGCGGCGCAACCTATATAATTCATCTGCAACGTGGCCGACGGCGTCTTCTGTGTGAACGCCGTCGGCCCTGTTGCTCTATGGGCGACCACAACATATCAGGGCCGTTGGAGATGAGGGAAATGTCAGAGAAGTATCCGCACTTGTTCTCGCCGTTACGCATTAATGGCATGGAGTTGCGCAACCGCATAAACTTCGCGCCGATGGTCAGCAACTACGCCACCAGTCGTGGCGAGGTCACCGATCGGCTGATCGCCTACTACGCGGCCCGCGCCCACGGTGGCGCCGGTCTCATCTCGGTGGAGGCCACGGTGGTCAGCGCTAACGGGCGCTCGTTTCACCACAACCTCTGCATTTACGACGACCTTTATATTCCCGGGCTGAAGCGTTTGACCGAAGCGGTGCACGCCGGTGGCGCCAAAGTCACCACCGAGATCTACCACGCCGGGCGGCGCACCTCGGCGGCGGTGGCACGTTCGCAGCCCGTGGCTCCCTCGGCGTTGCCGCCCAAGGGGGGCGAGACGCCGCGCGAGCTGACCCTGGCGGAGATCGCCGCCATTCAGGACGACTTCGTGGCGGCCGGCCGGCGGGCCAAAGAGGCCGGCTTTGACGCGATAACGCTGCACGCCGCTCACGGTTACCTGATCGGCGCTTTCCTCTCACCACTGGCCAACCAGCGCCAGGACCGCTACGGCGGCGATCTGGCAAACCGGGCCCGCTTCGGCCTGGAGATCAGCGAGCGGCTGCGGGCGGAGCTGGGACCCGACTTCCCCATCATCTGCCGCCTCTCGGGCAGTGAGTTCATGCCGGGTGGCTTCACCCTGGAGGACATGCAGGCGGTGGCGCCCTGGTACGAAGCGGCGGGCGTGGACGCCTTTGACGTCTCGGCGGGCACGATCGAAACGCACTTCGTCACCAGCCACTACATGATGTTCGAGCGCGGCCTGTTGCTGCCGCTGGCCAGGGGTATCAAGGAGAGCGCCACCAAGCCGGTGTTTGCCGTGGGCCGCATCGTCACGGCGGAGATGGCGGAGGAAGTGATCGCCTCGGGTACCGCCGACGCGGTGACGATGGGCCGCGGTCTCATCGCCGATCACGATTTGCCGATCAAGGCCAAAGAGGGCCGGGAGAGCGAGATCATCCCCTGCATCGCCTGCAACCAGGGCTGCCTGGACCGCGTGGCCGTGCAGACGGAGATCGCCTGCCTGGTCAATCCCCAGACCGGTCGCGAGCAGTACGCCAGCGTCTGCGCCAGCCCCACCCCAGGCAAGGTGGTAGTGGTGGGCGGCGGCCTGGCGGGCATGGAATGCGCCTGGGTGGCGAAGCAGCGTGGCCACGAAGTGATCCTGCTGGAGCGCGGCGACCGCCTCGGTGGTCAGTTCATCCTGGCTGGCGCCTCGCCCGGCAAGGGCGAGATCCACCGCATCATCGATTTCCTGATCGATCGCGTGCATCAGAGTGGCGTCGATGTTCGCTTCCATACCGAAGCGACGGTGGAATCCCTTGCTGCGCTGAAGCCCGACGTGGTGGTGCTGGCGGCCGGCGCCAAGCCGCTGGTGATACCGGTGCCCGGCGCTGAGCACGCCGTGCTCTCCTGGGACATTCTCTCCGGCAAAGTGCAGGCGGGGCCGCGCACCGTGGTGGTGGGCGGCGGCCAGGTGGGCTGCGAAACGGCGGAGTATATCGCCCATCGTGAGGGCCAGGTGACGGTGCTGGAGATGCTGCCCGAGATTGCCGCCGACATGAGCCCGCGCACGCGCGAGCCGTTCATGAACCACCTGATCGCCATGGGCATCGATTTCATCCCCCGCGCCCAGGTGACGGCGCTGGGCGAGCACGAGGTCTACTTCGAGCGCTACGGCCTGCCGCAGCAGATGAGCGGCATCGACACCATCGTGATGGCGGTGGGCTCGCGTGCCGATCGCAGCCTTGCAGAGGCACTGGCCGGGCAGCCGTACCGGGTCATCGAGGCGGGCGATGTCATTCGCTCGCGCCGGGGCCTAGAGGCGATCCACGAGGGTTACGCCGCCGGCTGTCAGTGCTGACGGGCCGGCCCCGGAGACTGTTCCGCGTTTAGGGTGTAGGCCAACCCGCTGCTGGGCGGCCGAGGGCGGCGATCTCAACGCCCTGGGCCGCCCAACGGCGATACGGTGGTTGCGCCGGGCTCAGTAATGCTTCGCCTTGTCGACCAGGTACTGCAACGGTTCGCCGGCCAGATAGCGGCGGTGATTCTCGTTGAAGACGGCGATGGCCCGGCGCTCCCAGCCCGCCACGGTGTCCACGGTGTGGGAGGAGATCAGCAAGCGGGGGGCGTTGAAGACGGGGTTGTCGGCGGTGAGTGGCTCCTCTTCGAATACGTCGAGGGCCGCGCCGCGCAACCTGCCCTCGCGTAACGCCTCGATCAGCGCTGCCTCGTCCACCGTGCCACCGCGGCCGATATTGATCAGCACGGCGCTCTCAGGCAGGCGGGCCAGCTGGGGCGCGCCGATCAAGTGGCGGCTTGCCTCGGTGAGCGGCAAGGCCATCACCAGGTAGTCCGCCTGCGCCAGGGCCTCGCCCAATTGTGAGAGACCGAACGCCTCGTCCACCTCGGCGGGGATGGCGCCTTCCTCACGGCGGCGCACGCCGATCACCCGCAGCCCCAGGCCGCGGGCCTTGCCCGCCAGGGTGAGGCCAACGTCGCCCATGCCGAGCACCACCAGCGTTCTGCCTGCCAGCTCGTACACGTTCAGCTTGCGCCAGGCCCGCTGCCGCTGCGCCTCCTGTATCTCGGGGATGCGTTTGGCGAAGTGGAGCATGCAGGCCAGGGCGTACTCGGCGAGGGCGGAGCCGTATATGCCCACGGTGCGAGTGAGTGGCACCTCGCTCTGCAGCAGGGCGGAAAAGAGGATGCGGTCCACCCCCGCCCAGGCGCAGTGTACCCAGCGCAGGCGGCCGGCCGCGGGCCAGATCTTCTCCAGCAGGGGCCAGTTGTCCCACATGTAGATCACATCGGCCTCACCGGCGGCGGCGCGGGCGGTGGCCTCGTCGTCGGTGATCACTACTTCGCCATGCTGCCGCACCGGCGCCAGCGCATCCCAAAAAGGCTCCTGGGGCGAGCCGATCACTAACACGGTCATCTCTCACCTCGGGTCGGCAACTTCGGCCGCATTCTGCCCCGCTCTCCCGTGGCTGTCAACCATGGCGGGCGGCGGCCGCTGTGAGCCTATGCTAAAATGGCGGCGATCACCCAACTAGTCCGCAGGTGTTTTTCTTGAGAGTTGCCCTCGTTCACGACTGGCTGAACCAGTACGGCGGCGCCGAGCGGGTGCTCGAGCTGTTTCATCGTATGTACCCGCAGGCGCCGGTTTTCACCTCCATTTTTGCGCCTGCCGCTTTTCCGCGCGCCTACCGCCAGTGGGACATTCGCACCAGCTTCATGCAGCGGTTGCCGCTGGTCAAGCGCAAGCATCAGCCGTTCATGCCGATCTACCCGTTCGCCTTTGAGTCGTTCGATTTCAGCGAGTTCGACCTGGTGATCAGCAACGCCAGCGCTTTTTGCCACGGCATCATGACCACGCCGGCCACCCGCCACATCTGTTACTGCCTGACGCCCACCCGCTTCATCTGGAACTACCCCGAGTACAGCCGCCAGGAGGCGCTGGGGCGTCCGGCCCGCTTGCTGCTGCCACTCTTCCTGGCGCCGCTGCGGGTGTGGGACAGAGTCTCCGCGGACAGGGTGGACGACTTCGTGGCCATTTCCGAGGCGGTGGCGGACAGGGTGAACAAGTACTACCGGCGGCCAGCCACGGTCATTCACCCGCCGGTCGACTGCGCCACCTACCAGTTGAGTGACGAGGTGGACGATTTCTACTTGATCGTCTCCCGCCTGGTGCCGTACAAGCGGGTGGACCTGGCGATCAAGGCCTTCAACAAGCTCGGCGTGCCGCTTCTGATCGCCGGCGATGGGCGCGACCGTGCTCGGCTGGAGCGGCTGGCCGCTGCCAACGTGCGCTTTCTCGGCCGGGTGAGCGAGCAGGAATTGCGGCGGCTGTACTCGCGCTGCCGCGCCTTCATCTTCCCTGGCGAGGAGGACTTCGGCCTCACTCCGGTGGAGGCGCAGGCCTCAGGCCGGCCGGTGATCGCCTACGCCGCTGGCGGCGCCCTCGATACGGTGCTGCCCGGCCAAACGGGCGCCTTCTTCAGCCAGCGTTCGCCAGACGCCCTGGCGGAGGTGGTCTCCAGCTTCCAGGCGGAGAGTTACGATCCCCGTGCCATCAGGGCGCAGGCCGAGCGGTTCGACGTCTCCCGCTTCGAGGAGAAGTTCAGGAGCTTCGTCGCCGGCGCCATGGCAAATGATGACGGCGGTTTGGCGGAGGGCGCGGCCAGATGAGCGCCGAGTTCGACCGCGGCTTCTACGAAGGCAAGTGGACGGAGCGGAACACCTCCAGCGGCTCGCTGCGCAACTGGCTGGTCAAGAAGGAGCGCTTTTTTCTCAGGGAACTGCGCGGTAAGCGCGGCAAGGTGCTGGACCTCGGTTGTGGCGGCGGCTGGCAGCTGTACACCAGGGTGGGGCCGGTGGTGGGGATCGACCTCTCGCACGCCTCGCTGCAGCAGGCCGGCCGCTTGTACGCGGGCGTGGCCCAGGCGCGGCTGGAGGCCCTGCCTTTCGCCGATGACTCCTTCGATTTCGTCGTCTCCAGTGACGTCCTCGGCCACGTCCGGTTCGAGGACAAGCCCAAGGTGCTGGCGGAGATCCGGCGCGTGCTCAAGCCGGGGGGGCTCACCATGCACTATATTGAGGCGGAGGGTACCGACCCGTTGATGAACTGGGCCCGCCGCCATCCCGATCTTTACGCCAGGCATGTCCTGGAGCCCGAGGGCCACATCGGTCTGGAGCGGGCCAGCGCCATCTTCGAGAGGTTTCGCCGGGCCGGCTTCTGGCCGGTGGAGGAGGTGGCGGCTTATCGGGGCGTGATGTACCCGGGGCGGCTGCAGCAGCAGTTCGACAACGAGTACGCCCAACGCTCGCGCCTGTTGAGGCTGGCGCTGGCGGTGGTGAAGACGATCAGGTGCTGGCCGATCCTGGAACTGCTGGCCAACCTGGTGACGACCGTCCAGATCGAAATCGTCGATCACCTCTTTCCCACCGATTGGGCGGGCGGAGTGCTCGTCGTCTACGAATAGGGAGAAGCCACGATGGAACTGCGATATTACTGGTCGGTGATCTGGCGCCACAAGTGGCTGGCGCTGCTGGCGGGGTTGCTCACCTTCGCCGCCAGTTTCACCATCCAGACGCGGGAGCCGGTTAGTTACGTGTCAACGGTGAGGCTGGCGCTTTTGCCGGGGCTGACGGAGGCCTCCACCAGCTCGTCAATGGCGGAGCAGCAGTACTACGAGTACCTTGCCGCCGAGTACCTCAACGATGACGTGATGAAAGTGGTCGAGGGTGGCGCCTTCAAGAGCGAGGTAGCGTCACGGGCAAGCGCCGCCCTGGGCCGGCCGGCTTCCGGCAGCATCCGCAGCGAGAAGGCGCACAAACTGATGCTCTTCAC
>CAZMKF010000008.1:9914-22848 GCA_964566935.1 uncultured Dehalococcoidales bacterium
GGCCCAGGCCAAGGCGCTGGGCGAGGCGATCGCCGCCATGCTTACGGGTCCCCGCGCGGACATCTTCGGCAAGTTCTTCTCCAACGACGCCAACGTCTCTCTGGTGGACGAGATCAGGACCGAGAGGGCGGTGCCGGCCAGCCGTGAGTACCTGTTCATGCTGGCGCGCGTGTTGCTGGCCGTGTTCGCCGCCCTGGCGCTTGCTTTCCTCCTGGAGTATCTGGACGACACGGTGCCCGGCGGCGCCGCTTTGGAGAAGGTGGTCGGTCTGCCCCTGCTGGCGGAGATTCCCGGCGCCTCTGACGGGCGGGGAGGCCGCGGCGGCAGCCTCTCGTGAGCAACTGCCGCTGCGTGCTGTTCGATCTCGATGGCACGCTGGTCGACACGACGACGCTCATCTTCGCCTCCTATCGCCACACCCTGGCCAGCGTCTTTGGCTACGAGGCCTCGCACGCCCAGCTGCTGGCGCAGTATGGCAAGCCGCTACTGGAGACGATGCGCAGTTTCGTGGACGAGATCCGGCGGGAGAGGGGCAAGCTGGGTGCCGCTGCCTGGGAAGAGGCGAGTGACAGCGAGCTGCTGGAGCACCTGGTTCAGCAGTACCGGCGCTTCAACCTGGCCAGACATGACGAACTGATCCGCTCCTTCCCGGGGGTGAACGAAACGCTGGCCGCGCTGGCGGGGCGCGGTTACCGGCTGGGTGTGGTCACCTCCAAAGGCCGCCACACCACGGAGTTGAGCCTGGCGCGCTACCAGCTGCGCCACTTCATGAGCGTGGTGGTGGCGTTGGAGGATACTCCGCACCACAAACCCCACCCGGAGCCGGTGCTGATCGCCGCCAGGCAGCTGGGGCTGGCGGTGGGAGAGTGCCTGCTGGTCGGTGACAGCGTGTTCGATCTGCGCGCCGGCAGGGCGGCGGGGGCGCGCACCGGCGCCGCTCTCTGGGGACCGTTCGACGAACGGGACCTGGCGGCGGAGCAGCCGGATCTGTTGCTGCCCGAAATCGCGGCCTTGCTGGCGCACTGCCCCGCCCTTGCCCCGAACGATGCGGTCAAGAATCTCTGAAAGGTGGATGATCAGATGACGCGAATAGTTGTGCCCGACGATTTTCCGGCCACCTACGGCGGCGCGCCCGAGGAATTGCAGCCCCTGCGGGAGCGGGGCGAGGTGATCGTTTTCGATACGCTGCCCAGCGATGCCGGCGAACTGTACCAGCGCCTGGAGGGCGCCGAGGTGGCGATCAACATCCGCGCCTACACGAAGTTCGACGAGCCGCTGTTCGAGGCGCTGCCGGAGTTGAAGCTGGTGGCCATCCTCGGCACCGGCACCGACAACGTCGATCTGGAGTCCGCCACCAGGCACGGCGTGGTGGTGAGCAACGCGCCCGGCGCCTCCACCGACTCGGTGGCGGAGACCGCTTTCGCCCTGATGATGGCGGTGGCGCGGCACGTGCCCCGCTCCGATCGGGAGCTGCGCGAGGGACACTGGCGGCACCACATGGGGGTCGAGTTGCAGGGCAAAACGGCCGGCATCATCGGCATGGGGCTGATCGGTCAGGCGATGGCGCGCATGTGCAGCGGCTTCGGCATGAAGGTGCTTGCCTGGAGCTACACGCACGATGAGCAGCGCGCCGCCGCCTGTGGGGCGCGCGCCGTGGGGTTCGAGCAGCTGTTGCGGGAAGCGGACGTGGTCTCGCTCCATCTGCGCAACACCGAGCGCTCGCGCGGCATTATCGGCGCCGAGCAGCTGGCGCAGATGAAGCCCGGCGCCATCCTGGTCAACACGGCCCGGGGCGCCCTGGTGGACGAGGAGGCGCTGGCCGAGGCGCTGCTGGCGGGCCGCCTGTTCGGCGCCGGTCTCGATGTCTACAGCACGGAGCCGCTGCCGGCCGACAGTCCCCTGCGCAAGCCGGAGAACGTGGTGTTGCTGCCCCACGTCGGCTGGGTGACCGATGAGGCCTCGCTCAGGCTGATGCGCATGCCGGTGCAGAACGTGCTCGCTTACCTCGATGGCGCGCCCCGCCACGTAGTCAACCCCGAGGTGCTGGAGGGCGCGTGGGGCAAGCGCTAGCCGGCCGGGGCCAACGCCTATGCTATACTTTGCTGGCGAGCAGTCCCTTGTCGACCGGATGAGGGACTTTTCCATCCCGGGAGTCCACGCTGTTGATTGAGGAAACACTGGCGGCGGTAGCCCGCCGCTACGACGAACTGAACGAGTTGATGACCAGGCCGGAAGTGATCGCCGATCACGCCGCCGTCACCGAGTACGCGCGCGAGCAGGCGGGCATCAGCGAGATCGTCAGCCGCTATCGCGAGTACGAGGACGCCGCCAGACAGCTGGCCGAGGCGGAGCAGCTGCTTGAGGAAGCGGAGGGCGACGAAGAGCTGAAAGAGATGGCGGCGGAGGAGGCGGCGAGCCAGCGGCAGCGGCTGGACGAGTTGACGGAGGTCATTCGCGGCCTGCTGATGCCGGCGGATCCGGACGAGACCCGCAACTGCATCGTGGAGATCCGCGCCGGCGCCGGCGGCGACGAGGCGGCGCTCTTCGCGGCGGACCTGTTCCGCATGTACAGCCGCTACGCCGAGAGGGTGCGCTGGCAGGTCGAGCTGATCGACGCCAACAGCACCGGCCTCGACGGTTTCAAGGAAGTGGTCTTCGGCGTCAAGGGCAAAGGCGCCTACTCGCGCCTGCGCTACGAGAGCGGCGTGCACCGGGTGCAGCGGGTGCCGCTGACCGAGGCCAGCGGCCGCATCCACACCAGCACCGCCACCGTGGCCGTGTTGCCCGAGGTGGCGGAAGTGGAAGTGGAGATCAAGGAAGACGATCTCAAGATCGACACCTTCTGCTCCAGCGGCGCCGGCGGCCAGAACGTGAACAAGGTGGCCACGGCGGTGCGCCTCACCCACATCCCCACCGGCATGGTCATCACCTGCCAGGACGAGCGTTCGCAGCTGAAGAACAAGATGAAGGCCATGGCCGTGCTGCGTGCCCGCCTCTACGAGATGGAACGCGAGAAGCGCGGCTCGGAGATCGAGGAATCGCGCCGTTCGCAGGTGGGCTCGGGCGATCGCAGCGAGAAGATCCGCACTTACAATTTCCCCCAGGACCGGCTCACCGACCACCGCATCAACATGACCGTGCACCGGCTGGAGTCGATCCTGGACGGCGACATCGACGACCTCTTGCAGGCGCTGGCCACCGCCAGCCGCGCCGAGCAGCTGAAGGCGGCCGGCCTCGCCAGTTGACGGCATGCAGCCCGCCAGCGTCGCCACGCTCCTGCGCGCCGGCCGTGCGCAGTTGCTTGCCGCCCTCGCCGATGAGGCGCGCCTCGCCAGCGAGCTGCTGCTCGCCCACGCCCTAGGCCGGGACCGCGCCTGGCTGCTGGCCAACGGTGAGGCGCCAGTGGACCGGGCGGCAGCAAGGCGTTACCAGGCCGGCCTGACGAGGGCGGCGCGCTGCGAGCCGCTGGCCCACATCCTCGGCCGGCGTGAGTTCTTCGCCCTCGAGTTCGCCGTCAACCATCACGTCCTCGTGCCCCGGCCGGAGACCGAGCTGCTGGTGGAGATGGCCATCGCCTGGTGCCGGGCGCATCGCGCGCGCCGCGGCGCCTGGCCATCGGTGGTGGACGTGGGCACGGGCAGTGGCGCCATAGCCGTCAGCCTGGCGCACAGTCTGCCCGGTCTGCGGCTGCTCGCCACCGATGTCTCGCTCTTCGCCCTGGCGATGGCGCGGCGCAACGCCCGCCGCCACGGCGTGGCCGGGCAGGTATCGCTCTGCCGGGTCGACCTGCTGCCCGCCGGCGACGCCCGCTACCAGCTGGTCTGCGCCAACCTGCCCTACCTCTCTCCGCGGGAATGGGAGGAGGCGGCGCCGGCGGTGCGCTGCTTCGAGCCGGCCCTGGCCCTGCGGGGTGGCGCCGGCGGCCTGCAGTTGGTGGCGCGGCTCCTGGGCCGGCTGAAGCGGCAGCTGGCGCCCGGGGGGTTGGCGCTGCTCGAGATCGGCAGCGTCCAGGCGGAGGCGGCGCTGTCACTGGCGGGCCAGCAACTGTCCGATTGCCGGCTTGCGTTGCTGACCGATCTGGCCGGTCTGCCGCGCCTGCTGCGGCTGGAGCGTCCAGCCTGAGCGGGGTGCGGAGAGGACGGCCGACGGCATTCACTGGCCGAAGGAGGAATCCTCCAGAACGAAAAGAGACCGCCCTATCGGGGAGGTCTCTCGCTTGTCAGGCGGCTGGCTGTCAGCGGCTGCCGGGGGCGCAGGCGTCCAGGTTGCCCGTTTGGAGACCGGTCGTGAACCACTGCTGCCGCTGTTGCGAGGAGCCGTGCGTCCACGATTCCGGCGTGACGCGGCCCTGGGTCTGCCGCTGAATACGGTCGTCGCCCACGGCGGCGGCGGCGTCCAGCGCCTGGCCGATCTCCTGTTTAGTGGGCGCCTTGATGAAGCCGGTGGCGGCGGCGTTGTGGGCCCAGACGCCGGCCAGGCAGTCGGCCTGCAGCTCGATGGCCACCGCCACGCTGTTCGGGCCGGTGGCGCCGCCACCGCGCTGGTCGAGCACGCCGGCCAGGTTCTGGACGTGGTGGCCGTACTCGTGCGCCAGCACGTAGGCCTCGGCGAACGGCCCGCCCCTGGCTCCGTATTTGTTGCGCAAGTCGTCGAAGAACGTCAGGTCCAGGTAGACCTTGCCGTCGGAGGGGCAGTAAAATGGCCCCATGGCGGCAGTGGCGTAACCGCAGGCGGCCTGGGTGGCGCCACTGAACAGCTGGGTGCGCGCAGGCCGGTACTGGGCGCCGCGCCTCCGGAACTCCTCGTTCCAGTAGGCCTGGATGCTGTTGACGTAGCCCACGACGCGGCAATCTGTGCGCCGGTTGGCGTCGGCGCCGGTCTTGCAGTCGTCGATGGCGCCGCCCGTGGTCTGGTAGCTGGTCTGCCGCGGCTGGGCGGCCGGCGTCTGAATGAGGACGCCGAGGTCGGCCGGGTTGATGCCGAGCAGCACGGCGACGACCACCGCCACCAGGCCGAGGCCGCCGCGCAGGGCCATGCCGCCGGCCAGCCCGCGACCGCGCACGTCCTCCACCTGTGCCGGGTCGAGACGAATGTTTTCGTTGAAGGGCATGAGCGACCTCCCAGGCCAGAGGGCAAGTGGTTTGATGAGCGACGCAGTGATTGCAGGCGATGATAGCTTTCTGCTCCGCCGTTTGTCAATTACTTCACCGGGGTGACAGAGTATGATGTGGGCTGAGGTTGGACAGTCTTCGATCTTGTCGAGTGGGGGGATGAAAGATGCAATGCGAGCTGTTGATCAAGGGTGGCGAAGTAATCGATCCGGCGCAGGACCTGCGCGGTCGCCTCGATGTGGCGCTTGGCGGTGGCAAGGTGCTGGCGCTGGCCGAGGAGATCAGCGGCGAGGGCGCCGCGCAGGTGTACGATGCCGGCGGCAAACTGGTGCTGCCGGGACTGATCGACATGCACTGCCACCTGGGCGCTGTCCATGGCGAGCCAGCGGGTGAGCCGGACGTGATCGGCCTGCGCCAGGGCGTCACCACCCTGGGCGAGGGTGGCAGCCTCGGCTGCCGCACCTTCGATGAGGTGGCGGCGATCGAGCAAGGCCAGCAGACGGAGGTGCGCTGGTTCGTCAACCTGGCCGCCAGGGGTTTGAAACAGGTGCCGGAGATCGCCAGCGAGGCGGACGTCGATTTCGCCGGCACGGAGCGGCTGCTGAAAGAGCACGGGGACAAGATCGCCGGCATCAAGTTGCGCGCCATCGGCACGGTGGCCCATGGCATGGGCCTGCGGGCGGTGGAACTGAGCCAGCAGCTGGCCAAGGGCGGCCCCTGCTGGTGCACGTGGGCGTCTGTTTCAGCGAGCTGAACGACGAACGCGCCCTCAAGGCGATCGAAGGCTACAGCGTTGGCCTGCTGGATCTGATGGAGGCGGGCGACATCGTCTCCCACGTCTACTCGCCCAAGAAGGGCAACCTGCTGGCCGAAGATGGCACGGTGCTGCCGCAGCTCGAGCGGGCGATCAAGCGCGGCGTGCTGATGGAGGTGGCGCACGGCCGCACCAACTTCGCCAGCCCCACCGCCCTGAGCATGATGGCGCAGGGCGTGCGCGCCGACATCGTCAGCACGGACGCCTCGGTCTTCAACCTGCCGGGCGCCAAGACCACCGTGCCCTCGGGCGCTCACAGCGCCTGGTTTGACGAAGAGCATCCGGAGGATGGCGTTTACTTCCTCGTGCACACCATGGCCAAGATGCTGGCCTTCGGCTACAGCCTGGAAGAGGTGGTGGCAATGGCGACGGTCACACCGGCCAGGGTGCTCGCTGGCAAAGGCAGCCCCGGCACGCTGAAGGTGGGCGTGCAGGCCGACGTCACCGTGCTCGAGGCGCTGCCGCGGACCTCGACCTATTGGGACGGCCTGGCCGGCACCTGCATCGAGGGGAAGGTGACGCTGCTGCCGCGTGCCGTGGTGAAGGCGCACGGCGCGGCGCAGCAGCTGACGGATCTGACCCGGCTGTAAGCCGCGGTTCGCTGCCCTGAAGAGGAAGAATAGGCCGGCGCCGCCAGCGGCGGCGCCGGCATTCATGTGGCGCGGTCTGTTGACGATTCTCAGTAGAAGCCGAGCACCTTAAAAAGTACGGCGACGAGAATCAGCACCAGCAGTAACCAGAGGATATTCACAGCAACACTCCTTGCACGCCATTGATTTGCTGCTATTCTCCAATTGCGGATTCTATACCATCGGCGGTGAGCCGGCAGGGTGGTATGATCCGCTCAGTCGGAGAAAAGGGGGCAGAAACGGTGGCGGAGCAGAAGTACCACGGTCAGGTGGCGTTAGTGACGGGGTCGTCGCGGGGGCTGGGCAGGGTGATCGCCGCCCGCCTGCTGGCCGGCGGCGCCAGGGTGATCATCCACGGGACCACGCCGCAATCGGGCAGCGCCTTCGGCGAGGGCAGCGGCCTGCAGGCGGTGGCGGTCGAACTGGCGACGCAGAGCGGCGGTGAAGTGGCGGCCGACCTGCTGGTCAACAACGCCGGCGGCGATATCGGCGCGGCCGGCACCTCGGGCCCGCGTGGCGGCAAGCCGCAGCCGAACGACGCCGTCTTCATCCCCATGCCGGACGTGCGGGCGGTGCTGGAGAGGAACCTCTTCTCCTGCATCATGATGTGCAAAGCGGTGGCGCCGGAGATGATGGAGCGGCGCTCGGGCCGCATCGTCAACATTGGCAGCATCGCCGGCTCGGTGGGGCGGGAGGACGGCGCCATCTACTGCGTCTCCAAGGCCGGTACCATCAGCTACACGCGCTGTCTGGCGGCGCAGCTTCGCCCCTACGACGTGGCGGCCAACGTCGTCTCCCCCGGCCTGACGATGACGGCGCGCATCAAGGCCACCCGCGACCTGCAGGAGAGCAAGATGGTGCACAAAGGTACGCTGGAGCGCTACGGCTGGCCGGAGGAGATCGCCAACGCGGTGGATTTCTTCCTCGACCCAGCCAACACCTTCATCACCGGCCAGGTGTTGCGGGTGGACGGCGGCGGCCAGCTCTGGCCCGCCTAGCGGCTAGGCGCGCCGCAGCTCGGCGGCCAGCATGCCGGCCAGGATGAGCGCCGCGCCCAGCAGCGCCTGGCCGGTGATCAGCTCGCCCAGCCACAGCCAGGCGAAGAAGGCGGCGAACACCGGTTCCATGGTGAAGATGAGGGCGGTGTGCACCGGCGAGGTGAAGCGCTGGGCGACCGTCTGGATGAAGTAGACGAGGCCGGTGGCGGCCAGGCCGAGATAGGCCACGATCAACCAGGCCTCCAGGGGCGCGTCAAAGCGGGGCTGCTCCAGCGCCAGAGCCAGAGGCCAGGCGAGGGCCGCCACCACGCCGACCTGGATGACCGAGAGGTTGATCACGTCGTGGTGGGGCGCGTAACGGGCCACCGCCACTATCTGCAGGGCGAAGAAGAAAGCGCACAAAAGGGCCAGCGAGTCGCCCGGCGTCAGCTGGAGGCCGTCGCGAAAGGCCAGCAGCCCCATGCCCACGGTGGCCAGGGCCACGCCGGCCATCACCATGCGGCCGGGCCGGTAGCGCAGGATGAGAAAGGCGAGCACTGGCGTGATCACGGTGGAGAGGCCGGTGATGAAGCCCACCACCGAAGCCGGCGAGGTTTGCAAGCCGAGGGTTTGGGTGAGAAAGCCCAGATAGAGCAGCGCGCCGATCAAGACGCCCACGACCACGCCGATCGTGGCGCCCAGCCAGCCCGTGGTCCGAAAGACGGCATAGCCGACGATGCCGCCGAGCAGCGCCAGCAGGGGCAGCGCGCCGATCAGGGCACCGCCCCGCCACTCGGCGCGGGTGGAGCGCCGCAAGCGATAACCGAAGAGCAGCAGCAGGGCGACGAAGGCCAGGCTGAAGCGCTCGGCGATGAAGGTGAGGGGCGGAATGGCGCGAGTGACGTCTTTGACCAGCACGAACGAGGTGCCCCAGATCACCGTCACCAGCAGCAGGCTGAGGTCGGCCTGGATCTGGCGGGAACGCAGCAGACGCGGTACGGGCAAAGCGACTTCTCCGAGCGGCGGAATGGCGCGCCTATTCTAGAGAGGCGGCCGCGGTGGAGTCAATCGCGGCAGGGCGATGCTATACTGCCGCAAATTGTGAGGGGGGAAGAGGGATGAAGTACTTCGCGGCAATCATCAAATCGGTCGACGGCATGGTGGAGAAGCGGGCGCCGTATCGCCAGGAGCACCTGGAGCGGCTGCAGCGGCTGCTGGCCGAGGGCAAGCTGTACGCGGCCGGCGCCTGGGCGGAGAACGCCGACGGGGCGCTGATCGTCTTCATGGCGGAGGACAAGGAAGAAGTGGTGAAGATGATCGAAGAGGACGCCTACTTCAAGGCCGGCCTCTGGCCCGAGTACACCGTGCGCGAGTGGAACCTGGTCGTCAAATAGGCCTCGGTCTGCACAAATAGTTGAGTGGATTGGCATCGTCCACTTCGGTGGCGCCAATCCTTTGGCCCTTGCGGCTGCGCTGAAACCTCCGATCGCAGCGCGCCAGTACTCGTGATCTTCAACCAGCATAGTATGGCAAATGCAGATCCAAGGTTGCGTTATTACATTAGAGAGCCCTGATACCCTTACTGGAGGTAGGCGGTGTCAAAACGCTCTATTACGATTACCGCTATCCTGGTTGCGAGCCTAATTTGACTGGTTATCGCGTGTCAGTCGAGACCGCAGCACGGCACGGTAACATCGGGCGGAATGGCGACTGCTGAAAAGAGTAGTTCACCTGGCAACGGATACATATCGCGGATGCTCAGTCTTCGGGGAGTTACCACCACAATCAAATACCCGGCGAGCTGGGGAAATCCGGAAGTGATGAGTGACAGTGACATCTCCAAGACTATAGAGTGGGGGTTTTTTGCTCAGGAATACCGGTTGCCTACTGCTGTGCTTGTCGTTTCCCTGTTTCCGAGTACACGTGATGGCGCAGTCTCAGGCTACTCGCCCGAAGTTGACTCAGGTCCTACGCGTGAGGTGCTGATAGCCGGGTCGCCCGGATTTGAGACCTTCCTGACAAGCGAGCAAGCGCAAACAAGGACTCGTTTGTCATGGACAAAGGTGCCAGACACCAAGATGTTCCTGGAGTTTCGGCTAATGGGAGCTCTCACAGAGGAGGTGACGCGCCTCGTTGATGGCACCGTCATCTTGAGAAGCAGGGTAATCCACTAAGGAAAGCTGTCAATGGGTGCCAGGCTCATGAGGAGGCGGTGAAGGAACATCGTGACCGCCCCTGCGGCCGGTACACAGCCGTGTCCCTATGTTTTGAGAATGCGTGATTTGGCAAACGCAATTCGCTGTGACACTGCAGGATGACTACTGCCTTTAGGGGGCGCTTTCGGTTCACAGACATATGCGAGTGAATTGGCTAAACCCACGTACACCAGCGTTCGTTATCAGCATTGAAAGCGGTTGACGGGCCATGCAATGCCCAAACGCCACCGGGGAAGGTGAGCATCTGTTCTCGCAGAACTTGACACACACAACTCCACAATAGTGGGTCCAGAGCGCCGCGGGCTAGACCGCTCCCGGTAGCGCCGTCTTCGCCCAGAGGGTGAGGGGCACGTCGGCGGGGGAGAGCCAGGCCATCACCTCAGTGATGGTGGGCGGGCAGCCGGGGATGAAACGCTGGTGGTCGCAGTAGCCCTTGATGCAGTCGCCCACCAGGAAGAGGCGCTCGTTTTTCAGGTCGGGTGGTTCGGGCAGGGGGCCGAAGCGCAGCTCGCTGCCGGCGAAACGGTCCAGCTCAGCGCCGTAGGCCCGCATGAGCAGCATCACCACGGTGCCCACCACGCCCACACAGCCGCTGCAGGGCGAGTGGCCGGCAATGCGGATGAAGCCCTCGGCCCGCTGCTGGATGACCGAGAGGGCCGTCTGGAAGGGGCGCGCCACCTCCGCGATGGGCGTGCCGGCGACGGTGATGCCCTCCAGGTCGGCCACGCCGAGGCCGCGTTCCGCCGCCAGGCGCAGGGTGCGCAGTTGGCGCCAGTCGAAGCCCATAATGGCGGCGCCAACGCTGTCCACGGCCACCGGGTCGCGGCCGCCGAGGGTGAGGTTGAGCGGCAGGGGCGTGCCGGCGTGCGGCCCCAGGCCCTCCATGGCGGGGAAGGCGTCGACGATGGTGTAGTCAGGTTTGCGGACGGTGTTGATGTCGACCAGGCCCTGCTCTAGGTCGCGGCGGTGGAAGTAGCGCTTGCGGTGGTCGGGCACGGCGCCGAACATGTTCTTGAGGGCGGCGGTCATCACCGCCTGGTGGTGCGTCTTCAGCTTGGTGACGCCGATCAGCACGTCCCACTCGAGGAGGGGCGCGGCGATCTCCACCTGGCGCACCGCCAGCCCGCCGCCCGGCACCGCGGTCATGGGGTGAGGCGCCTGTTTGAGGTCGATCAGCTCGGCGCCCAGTTCTTCAGCCACCTTGCTGGTGCCGAAGCGGCGGAAGACGCTCATCGTGTCCTGGTAGCGGCCCACGTCGTCGGCGATGCCGATGGCCCCGGCGCCGGCCTGCCTGGCCAGCAGGGCGACGCTGCGCACCAGCTCGGCGCTGACGGTGGCGCCGTTCTCGCGCGGGAAGCCGAAGACCTGGTTGATCTTGAGGAGGACGCGGTCGCCCGGGCGGATGAGGGCCCTCAGGTCGCCGCCGGCGCAGGCGGCGACGGTGGTGAGCGGGTCGTCTCCGCGGCAAATGCGCACCACTGGCCGCTTGTCCATCACTACCTCCGGTTGCGGGCGTTGGCCAGACTATAGCATCCGCGGGCTAATTTGGGCAGTGGCCCCGTTTGAGAGAGAACAGCGCGTTCACAGATATTGACAGGGGCGGGCGGCCGCTTTTACAATGCCGTCAAATAAATCCCAGGATTTTCGAGACGACATAACGCCAGGAGCAAGAGCCGCCTTGTCACTGACCAGAGTCGACCTGCGCCGCGCCAAGAACAGCCTCGCCGAGCTCGCCTACCGGGAGATCCTGCGCGGCATCCTCGCCCACGAACTGAAGCCCGGCGAGCGGCTCAACCCGGTGCAACTGGCGGAGCGCATGGGTATCAGCCCCACCCCGGTCAAACAGTCCATCGCCCGCCTGGCGGGGGAGGGCGTGGTGGAGCTGCACAGCGGCCTGGGACCGTTCGTCGTCTCCCCCACCGATGAGGACCTGGCCCACTGGCACGACGCGCGTCTGATGTGCGAGGTGCACGCCGTGCGCCAGGGGGTGAAGAACGTGGACGAGCAGTTCCTGCGGCAGCTGAACGAGCTGGCGGAGCGCTGCCGAGCCGCCTTGCAGGAGCCCGACCCGGCCACGCAGCGGCTGGAGTTCGCGCGCGCCGACTCGGCCTTCCACCAGCAGCTGCTGGCGCTGTGGCCCAACCCGCGCATCCAGGACTGGTATCGCCAGCTCAATGTGCACGTGCGGGTGGCCCTGGCGCGCGAGATCAGCGGCGGCAGCGTCTCCAGCCGCCGCCTCGATGACGCCAGTCGCGATCACCAGGTGATCGCCCGCCACCTGGCGGAGAAGAACGCCGCCGCCTGCGCGGCGGTGCTGCGCAGACACGTCAGAGAAACCACGGCCGCCCTGCACAGAGTGGCCGATAGCGCCTGAACATCACCCGATCAGTAAAGAGAGGTAACGAATGGCAGAAGCAACCAAGGCGGCGAGAGCGCGCAAAGTGCGCATCGAGCTGAACCAGAAGTGGTGCAAAGCGTGCGGCATCTGCATGGCGATGTGCCCCAAGAACGTCTTCGATCCGGAGGTGGGCACCGGCAAGGCGATCATCGCCCGCCCGGAGGATTGCTCCTCCTGTGGCATGTGTGAGCTGTACTGTCCGGATTACGCGATTAACCTGGTCCGAGGTGAGCAGGAATGAGCAACAAACCGAGACTGATGCAAGGTAACGAGGCCCTGGTGGAGGGCGCCCTGGCGGCCGGGGTGCGTTTCTTCGCCGGCTATCCCATCACCCCCGCCACCGAGATCACCGAGCTGATGTCGCAGCGGCTGCCCCGCCGTGGCGGCAAGTTCATCCAGATGGAAGACGAGCTCGCCAGCATGGCGGCGGTGATCGGCGCCTCGGTGGCCGGCGCCAAGGCGATGACCGCCTCCAGCGGTCCCGGCATCTCGCTCAAGCAGGAGAACATCGGCTTCGCCGTGATCGCCGAGGTGCCGTGCGTGGTGGTCAACGTCATGCGCGGCGGGCCCAGCACCGGCCTGGCCACCCTGCCGGCCCAGATGGATATCATGCAGGCCAAGTGGGGCCCGCACGGCGACCACCCGTCGATCGCCCTGGCGCCCTGGTCCACCGCCGAGTGCTACACGGTGGCGGTCAAGGCGGTCAACCTGGCGGAGCGCTTCCGCACGCCGGTGATGATCCTCTCCGACTCGGAAGTGGCCCACAACCGCGAGGTCTTCACCCCGCCC
>CAZMKF010000008.1:22858-29318 GCA_964566935.1 uncultured Dehalococcoidales bacterium
GGGCACATGCGCGAGCGCGTGGTCCTGCCCGAACAGGTGGAGATTGTGGACCGGGTGCGCCCCACCGGCCCGCGCGAGGAGTACGCGCCCTACCGGCCCCTGGCCAACGGCATCCCGGCCATGGCCGACTTCGGCTCCGGTTACCGCTGGCACCCGGACAGCAACGTGCACGACGAGTACGGCTTCCCCGCCGCCACCAACCACGTCATCGCCGACAGGCTGGTGCGGCGCCTGGTGAACAAGGTCAACGATTACGCCGACGAGTTCATCGAGGTGAAGGAAGACCAGATGGAGGACGCGGAGATCGCCGTCGTCGCCATTGGCTCGGTGGCGCGCTGCGCCTCGGAGGCGGTGGACATGGCGCGCCAGCAGGGTATCAAGGCCGGCATGTTGCGGCCGGTGACCGTGTGGCCGTTCCCCGACAAGATCATTCGCAAGTACGCCGAGCGGGTTAAGGGCATCCTGGTGGCGGAGATGAACCTCGGCCAGCTGCTGGGCGAAGTGCAGCGCGTCAACGAGGGCAGGACGAAGGTGGCGCATTTCAGCCGCATCGACGGCCTGCTGCCCAATCCGGAACAGATACTGGCCGGTATCAAGGAGTTGGCTTGATCATGTTGAATACCAAGGAACTGCTGGAGAAGTACTATCTTACCGACAAGCTGCCGCACATCTGGTGTCCCGGCTGCGGCGTCGGCTCCATCGCGGCGGCACTGACCAGGGCAGTGGACGCCTCGGGCATCGACCGGGACAGCATCGCCCAGATCAACGGCATCGGCTGCTCGGGGCGGGTCGGCTCCTACCAGGATTTCGACGTGCTCAAGGGCACGCACGGCCGCGCCATCGCCTTCGGCACCGGCATCAAACTGTTCCGGCCCGAAATGACCGTGATCTGCATCGCCGGTGACGGCGATACCGGCGCCATCGGCGGCAACCACCTCATTCACGCCGCCCGCCGTAACATAGACCTGAAGATGGTGGTGATCAACAACCGCATCTACGGCATGACCGGCGGCCAGACCTCGCCCACCACCGAGTTCGGCGCCCGCGCCAGCACCTCGCCCTACGGCTCCAAAGAACGCCCCTTCGACCTCTGCAAACTGGTGATCGGCGCCGGCGCCACCTTTGTGGCCCGTGGCACCAGCTACCACATCAAGCAGCTGGAGCGGCTGTTCGGCAAGATGCTCAGCCATAAGGGCTTCGCCATGGTGGAGGTGGTGTCGCAGTGCCCCGTCTACTACGGCCGCTACCACGGGGCGCAGACGCCGGCAGAGATGCTGCGCTGGCAGAAGGAAAACGCGATCAGCGTGGCCGAAGCCGCCAAACTGAGTGACGAAGAGCTGAAGGGCCGCATCGTGATCGGCGAGTTCGTCAACAAGCAGGAACCTGAATACGTGGAAGAGTACATGAAGATGGTCGAGCAGTATCAGCAGGAGGTGCGGGCGTGAAGCGTTTCGAAGCGCGCTTGAGTGGCTCCGGCGGCCAGGGCATCATCCTCGCCGGCATCATCCTCGCCGAGGCGGCGGGCGTGCAGGAGGGTAAGCAGGTCGTGCAGACGCAGTCCTACGGCCCCGAATCGCGCGGTTCCGCCTGCAAGTGCGACGTGGTGATCAGCGACAGTGAGGTGAAGTATCCCGGCGTGCGCCAGATGGACCTGCTGGTCTGCCTCACCCAGGACGCCTGCGACAGGTACGCCAAGGATCTGAAACCGGACGGCGTGCTCATCTACGATCCGCTGCTGGTCAAGCGGCTGCCGGAGGGGCTGGCCCGGGCCTACCCGGTGGAGGCCACTCGCATAGCGGAGGAAATGGGCCGCAAGATCGCCGCCAACATGGTGGCGCTGGGCGGGGTTGCGGCGCTGGGCGGCGCCGCTGGCAAGGACGCCCTGGAGGCGGCGGTGCTGGCGCGCTCGCCGCGCGGCAGCGAGGAGAGCAACCGTCAGGCTTTCCTGGCCGGTTACGCCACCGCCCAGCAGGCGAGGAGCGATGCCCTATGATGCTGCTTGAGCACCTCGGCAAGGCCGAGTTGAAGGCACACGGCATTCCGGCGCCGCAGGGCATCGTGGCCACCACCCCGGCGGAGGCCCGCGCCGCCGCCGAGCGCCTGGCCGCGCCGGCGGTGGTGAAGGTGCAGATCCCGGTGGGTGGCCGCGGCAAGGCCGGCGGCATCATCCTGGTCGCCAACCCCGATGAGGCGGAGGCGGCGGCAGCCAGGCTGCTGGGCAGCACCATGCTCAAACACAAGGTGGGCGCGGTGCTGGTGGAGGAGCAGTTGCAGATCGCCCAGGAACTGTTCCTCGGCTTCGCGGTCGACCCCGGCGAGTCCTGCTACCTGGCGCTGTTCAGCACCGAGGGTGGCATCAACATCGAGGAGACGGCCGCGAAGACGCCGCATAAGGTGCGGCGGCTGAAGATAGACCCGGCCAGGGGCCTGCCGTTGGACGTGGGCGAGAAGCTGTTCGGGGGGCTGGTCAAAGACGTCAGCGTGGTGGCCTCGCTCACTGACATCGTCGCCAAGCTGTTCGCCACCTTCGTCGAGCGCGACGCCATCATCGCCGAGATCAACCCGCTGGTCATCCTGCAGGACGGCCGGGTGATCGCCGCCGACAGCCGCATGGAGGTGGACGACGACGCGCTCTACCGCCAGCCGCAACTGAAGGATTACGCGGAGTCGCTGCTGGACGACAAAGAGCGCCTGGCCAAGGAGATCGGCGTCACCTACGTGGCGATGGAGGGCGACGTGGGGCTGATCGCCAGCGGCGCCGGCCTTGGCATGGCCAGCCTCGACATGCTCAAGCTGGCCGGCCTGGAGCCCGCCAATTTCCTCGATACCGGTGGCGGCATCAATCGCGAGCTGATGCGGCGCGCCGTGCTGCTCACCCTGGGACCGGACAGCGTGCGGGGCGAGCTGATCAACCTCTACGGCGGCATCAACCCCATGGTTGAGGCGGCATTGGGCATCGTGGACGCGCTGAAGGAGATGCCGAGGCGCAAGCCGATCGTGGTCAAGCTGCTGGGCAACCGCGAGCAGGAGGCCTGGGCGATCCTCGAGGCCGAAAACGTGGCGGTGGCCAAGGTGGTGCGCACCGAAGAGGCAGCCCACAAACTGGCCGAATTGATCGCGGCTGACAACGGAGGCAAGGCATGATACTGCTGGATAAGGATACGCGCGGCATCGTGCAGGGCATCACCGGCCGCATCGGTTCGGTGCAGACGAAGTGGATGCTCGAGTACGGTTCCAACCTGCTGGCGGGCGTTACCCCTGGCAAGGGCGGCCAGGTAGTGCATGGGCTGCCCGTCTACCACTCGGTGGCCGAGGCCAGGAGCGAACACGATGTCAACTCCTCGGTGATCTTCGTGCCGCCGCCGTTCGTCATCGGCGCCGTGAAAGAAGCGCTGGATAGCGGCCTCAAACTGGTGGTGGTGGTCACCGAGCACGTGCCGGTGCACGACAGCCTGCGCATCAAACGGATGGCGCAGGAGGCCGGCGCCTGGCTGCTCGGCCCCAACTGCCCCGGCCTGTTGACGCCGGGCGTGGGTAAGCTGGGCATCATGCCGGGCAGCCTGTTCAAGCCGGGACCGATCGGCGTGGTCGGCCGCAGCGCCACCCTCACTTATGAGGTGTGCGGCAATCTGAGCGCCGCCGGCTTGGGTCAGTCCACCGCCGTGGGTGTGGGTGGCGATATGGTCACCGGCTCGCGCTTCCTCGACGTGATCCGCCTCTTCGAGGCCGACCCCGATACCGAGGCGGTGGTGATGGTGGGCGAAGTGGGCGGCAACGCCGAAGAGGAAGCGGCCCCGTTCATCAAGACGATGGCCAAGCCGGTGGTTGCCCTGATCGCCGGCCGCAACGCTCCGGCGGAGAAGAAGCTGGGCCACGCGGGCGCCATCATCCGCGGCGGGCAGGGCACGCCGCAGAGCAAGGTCTCTTCGCTGGAGGGCGCCGGCGCCATGGTGGCCGACTCTCCCGCCGACCTGGTGAAACGGCTGCGCGAGCGGCTCGGCCGCTAGAGGTGAGGATGCGGCGCTCCGTGCGGGGGCGCCGCTTTTTGTTAACGCCATGCCGAGGTGAGGGCAAGAAATGGAAGAGATAAGTCGCCAGTTCTATTGGAACGCTGAGTTGGGGCGTTGGCTGATCTACCCCATGTTCGTGATCGCCCTCGGCGCGCTGGTCCACGGTCTGCGCGGCCGCTACCGGCTCTGGCGGGCGGGCGTCAAGGAGAGCCGTAATATGGCTTTGCTGCCGGCGCTGTGGCGCACCTTCAGTCAGCGCGACGTGCTGCGCCTGCCCATCCCCGGCTCGGCCCACCTGCTGCTCTTTTGGGGCTTCGTCCTGCTCACCGCCGGCACCGGCCTCATCTTCCTGCAGGAGGATTTCCTGCGGCCTCTATTCAGCGCCACTTTCCTGCACGGCAGCTTCTATCTGGTCTTCTCCTTCGTGCTCGACGTGGCCGGCCTGGCGGCGCTGCTGGCGGTGCTCTACTTCATCTACCGCCGCTACCTGCGCAAGCCGGAGCTGGTGCTCAATAAGCGCGAGGACCTGATCATCCTGGTGTTGCTGGCACTCATCCTCGCCGGCGGTTTCCTGGTGGAGGGGATGCGCATAGCTGCCACCAACAACAGTTTCGACGTCTGGTCGCCGGTGGGCTGGGCGCTGGCGGCGCCCCTGCGCGGACTGGCCGAGGGCGCCCTTCTGGGGCTGCACGCGCTGGCCTGGTGGAGCCACCTGGCGCTGGCCTTCGTCTTCATCGCCTACCTGGGTTACTCCAAACTGATGCACATCCTCACGGCGCCGTTCAACACCCTCTACCCGCCCGTGCTGCCGGCGGGAGCGCTGGCGCCGATCGAGAATATCGAGGAAGCGGAGGATTACGGCGTCAGCAAGGCGAGCCAGTACAGCTGGAAGCAACTGCTGGACAGCGACGCCTGCATGCGCTGCGGCCGCTGCCAGGACGTCTGCCCGGCCTGGAATACCGGCAAGCCGCTCAGTCCCCGCCAGGTGGTGCTGGATGTGCGTGACGCCATGGAGGCGGAGCGGGCCGATGTGGCCAGCCTGGAGAGCGAGGCGGCGGCGAGAGAGACGCCTCGGGCGGCGTTGATCGGCGGCCGCATCACGGAGGAGGAGATCTGGGCCTGCACCACCTGCCGCTCATGCCAGGAGCACTGCCCCGTCTCAATCGAGCACATCCAGAAGATCGTCGACCTGCGCCGTTACCTGGTGCTGAGCGAGAGCCGCTTCCCTGCCGAGCTGAACGCGCCCTATCGCAGCCTGGAGACGAGCGGCTGCCCCTGGTCGATCCCGGCCGGCGAGCGCGGTAGCTGGCACGAGGGCCTGAGCGTGCCCACCCTGGAGGAAAACCCCGAGGCCGAGTATCTGTGGTGGGTGGGTTGCGCGGCGGACGTGGACGAGCACAATAAGCGCTCGGCGCGGGCCCTATTGCAGTTGCTGCAGGCGGCGGGGGTCAACTTCGCCATCGTTGGCAACGAGGAACAGTGCTGCGGCGATCCCGCCCGCCGCACCGGCAACGAGTACCTCTACCAGATGCTGGCCCAGGCCAACGTGGAGTTCCTCAAGGAGGCGGGCGTGAGGAAACTGATCGTGCACTGCCCGCACTGCTTCAACACGCTCAAGAACGAGTACCCGCAGTTCGGCGGCGACTTCACGGTGCTGGCGGCGACCGAGCTGCTCGCCTCGCTGCTGGAGAGCGGCGCGCTGAAGCTGACGCCGCAGAGCGGCGCCGGCAAGGTTACCTTCCACGATCCCTGCTACCTCGGCCGCCACAACGGCATCTACGAGCAGCCGCGACAGCTGTTGCGGGCGGCGGGGGCCGAGCTGGTGGAGATGCCCTGCCACGGGGCGGACTCGTTCTGCTGCGGCGGCGGGGGCGGGCGCAGCTGGCTGGAGGAGCGCAGCGGCGAGCGCATCAACCAGCGCCGCACCGCCGAGGCCATCGCCACCGGCGCCGGTACCGTGGTCAGCGCCTGCCCCTACTGCATGAGCATGCTGGTTAACGGCGTGGCGGACCTGGAGGCGGCTGATAAACTGGCAGTGCGCGATTTCAGCGAGTTGCTGCTGGCGGCGCTGCCGGTGGCGCCCGCGGGCACAGAGGGGGAGAGGGTTTGAGCAGAAGCGATGGCCGGGCCAACGACCAGTTGCGGCCGGTGGAGATAATCACGGACTACACGGAGAATCCGGCGGGATCTGTCCTGATCCGCATGGGCCGCACCTGGGTGCTGTGCGCTGCCAGCGTGGAGGACGGCCTGCCCGCCTGGCTGCGCTCGCAAGGGGGGCAGGGCTGGATCACCAGCGAGTACGCCATGCTGCCACATGCCACCGACCGCCGCGCCACCCGCGAGATCACGGCCGGCAAGATCAGCGGCCGCAGCCAGGAGATCCAGCGGCTGATCGGCCGTGCGCTGCGCGCCGCCGTCGACCTGACCAAACTGGGGGAGCGCACCATCAC
>CAZMKF010000008.1:29343-29973 GCA_964566935.1 uncultured Dehalococcoidales bacterium
GACTGCGACGTTATTCAGGCTGACGGCGGCACCCGCACCGCCGCCATCACCGGCGGCTACGTGGCGCTCTCACTGGCGCTGCGGCGTTTGCGGCAGCAGGGACTACTGAAGGCCGACCCGCTGCAGGGCGCGGTGGCGGCGGTGAGCGTGGGCATCGTGGACGGCGAAGCGAGGCTGGACCTGGCCTACGAGGAAGACCGCCGCGCCGAGGTGGACCTCAACATCGTCATGCGCGGCGCCGATCGCCTGGTGGAGGTACAGGGAACGGCGGAGGGGAAGGCGTTCAGCCGCGCCCAGCTGAACGCCATGCTCGATCTGGCCGACAAGGGGATCAGCGAGCTGTTCGCGCGGCAGGCAAAGGCGTTGGGCGGCTAGGCCTGGCGCCGCTCCTCTTTCGACAACGGTTCCGCCGCCAGCGCTTCAGGCTGGTGAACGGGTTGGGCTCCTCCGCAGCGAGGGCGGGGTGGAGTAAGATGTTCCTCATCGATCTAACGGCCGGCGGCAAGCCGGCGGCCCATACGCTGAAGGTGAGATGGCTCAGGGCGAAATGGCTGGTAGCGGGGCGGCGCCACCGCTGAACTCCCAGGTGGAACGCGACCTCAGGTGGAACTTCATGGCGCTCTCGCTCGA
>CAZMKF010000008.1:30054-34122 GCA_964566935.1 uncultured Dehalococcoidales bacterium
CATCATGCCCGCCTTCATCGAGCGGCTGGGGGCGAGCAATCTGGTGATCGGCCTGCTGCCGGCGCTGCACATGCTGGGCCTGGCCCTGCCGGCCATTCTCGCCGCCAACTACACCGAGCGCAAGCCGCGCAAATTGCCGATGGTGCTGTGGATCACGCTGATGGAGCGGCTGCCCTACCTGCTGATCGCGGCGGCGGCCTTCGGTCTGGCGGTCAGCCGGCCGCAGCTGGCGCTGGCGATAACGCTGGCCTGCGTGCTGCTGATGGCGGTGGCGGGCGGCGTCATCATGCCGGCCTGGATGGACGTGGTGGCCAAGGTGATCCCCGTGCGCGTGCGAGGGCGTTACTTCGCGGTGGGCAACCTGATCGCCGGTGGGGGCGGCGCCGCTGCCACCCTGCTGGCGGGCTATCTGCTAACCAGTTACGGTTTTCCGGACGGTTACGGCTACTGCTTTGTCTGCTGCTTTGCCGTGATGGTCGTCTCCTTCGTCTTCCTGGCGGCGGTGCGAGAGCCGGCGGCGCCGCCGCGGAAGGAGCGGCTCGGTCAACTGGCCTACTTGCGGCGTTTGCCGGGGGTGATCGCCGCCGACCCGGCCTTCGCCCGCTACCTGCTGGCGCGTGGCATCGGCGTGGCGGCCACCATGGGGCCGGCCTTCTTCGCCGTCTACGCGCTGGGCAGTCTGGGCGCCGCTGAGCGCGATATCGCCGGTTACACCTTCATCGTGCTGCTGGCCCACTCGCTCAGCACTTTCGTCTGGGGCTGGCTGGGCGATCGCTTCGGCCTCAAGTCGGTGGCGCTGGCCGGCATCCTGTGTCTGGGCGCGGGCAACTTGGCGGCGTTGTTGGCGGGCTCGGCGGCGATGCTCTATCCGGCCTTCTTCCTCTCCGGCAGCTACACCAGCGCCAACAACGTCTCCCACCAGGCGCTGCTGGTGGAGTTTGCCCAGGCGGAGGACAGGCCCACCTACACCGGCCTGGGAGGGTTGATCCTCTCGCCGCTGCTCCTGCTGGCGCCGCTCGGTGGCGGCTGGCTGGCCGACCTGGCGGGTCACCTGCCCGTCTTCCTGGCGGCGGTGGTATTCGCGCTGGTCAGCGCGTTCATCCTCAGCTACGTGGTGGTTGGCCCCCGTTACGGGCGGAGCGCGCAGGGCGGGGCCGGTTAGCGCAGGGCGTTGGCGATGAGGCCGGCGTTGTAGCGCATCATCGCCTCGTAGGTGGGCACCGGGCCGGCGGCGTCGGTGAGCGAGTGGGTGTAAAGGCCGCCTACCAGCTTGATGCCCGTATCAGCCGCCACGCGTTCCGCCAGTCTGCTGTCCGCTCCCTCTTCCAGCAGAATGGCCCTGGCCCCAGTGGCGCGAATGCGATCGATGATGGTGGCCACATCGCGCGCCGAGGGGGCGGCTTCGACGCTGGTGGAAGGGATGAGGCTGCCCACCACCGTGAAGCCGTAGCGGTCGGCGAAGTAGTTGAACGATTGGTGGTTGGTCAGCAGTTTGCGGTTAGCGGCCGGTATCGAGGCCAGAATGGCCTCGATCTCCTCGTCCAGGGCGGCCAGTTTCGTCTTGTAAGCGGCGGCGTTGTGGCTGAACTGGTCAGCGTGGGCGGGGTCCAGCTCGCTCAGGGCAGCCGCGATGTTATCGACGTAGTGGATGGCGTGGCGCCCGGGCGCTGTCCCCTCCTGCGCCTCATCAGCGTGCGCGGCGGCGTGCGCGGTCAACCCTGCCGAGGCCTCGACTACCCTCCTGACCTGGCCGGAGCGCAGCAGGGGCGTGAGGAACGACTCCAAACCGTTGCCGTTGACGATCAGCAGGTCGCTGCTGTCAAGCAGGGCCACGTCGGCGGGAGTGGGCTGAAAACCGTGGGGGTCCACGCCCAGCGGCAGCAGCGTTCGTACGGTCAGCAGGTCGCCGGCGACCTGTTGCGTCATTTCAGCGAGGAAGCTGGTTGAAGCCACTACCCGCAACGAGGTTGCCGTGCTGGTGGCGCGCCCCGGCGGCGCTTGTGTGCAGCCCGCGAGAACGAAGGCCACGCCGAACAGCACGAACAACAGGTTTCTGAGCTGGGGAAACACGGACACACCCCGCGAGGCAAGACTGCCTCTGTTGATACTAAGTCTCAAGCAGTCGAATGGTACACGAAGAGGGGCAAAGATGCAAACTGGGCGCCGTCTCTCCGGCGGGCCTTGAGGGCGGGTTCAGGCGCCGCTCTGATCGGCTCGCACGTTTCCCTGGTAGTGGCGGTGCAGCCACCAGTAGAGCAGAGCGCCGGCCACGAACACCACCAGCGCGGTCAGCTGCGCCTGCTTCAGGTTCAGCGCCACCAGTGGCTCGGTGCGCAGGAAGAAGAGCAGGAATTGGCCGAGCGAGTAGATCATCAGGTAGAGGGAGGAGAGTACGCCCGGCTTGAAGCGGTTGCGCAAGGGATACATGACGGCGAAGAAGGCGATGTTGAAGAGCAGCTCGTAGACGGCGGCCGGCTGGTAAGCGATAGTGCGATCGGCCACAAACGAACCAGGATGAACGTACTGGAAACCCCACGGCAGAGTGGTGGGGGCGCCGACGATGTCGCCATTGATGATGTTGCCGATGCGGCCGAAAGCCTGGCCGACGATGGCGAAAATGGAGCCCACGTCAAGGTAATGCCAGACGCTGATCCCTTTGGCGCGTGCCACCCACACGAGGCCGATAATGACGCCGAAGATGGCGCCGTAGAAGGCCATGCCGCCTTCCCAGGTGGCCAGAATGCGCCACGGTTCGGCCAGGAACGGCTCCAGCGGCTGCTGCACTACGTAGTAGAGGCGGGCGCCGAGCAGGCCCAGCAGCAGTGTGGGCCAGGCAGCGTCCCAGATGTCGTCATCGGTCAGGCCGCGTTGCCTGGCAAAGGGCAAGGCGACCGAGACACCGCCGGCGATGCCCACGGCGTACATGATGCCGTACCAGCGCAAAGCGAGAGGGCCAAGCTGCAAAGCTATGGGGTTGATATCTATGACGATCGGTCCGATGAGGGCACTCCCACGTTCAGTTTGCCGGCCCGCCGGCGTCAGCACCGCCGCATTATAAGTCAGGCTGCCGCTCTGTGCGCGACAGAGCTGGCAAGCCAAACAGGGAAACGGGTATATTGAAGCTGCATCGGCCACGGGCCAGGACGAAATGTAGAGGCGGTCGTGTCGCAACCATCCACCGACGAAGTGCTGGACGAGCTGGTCAACGAAGGCTTTCCGTTGACCGAGCAACGCCGTGAGCTCGTGTCGCTGATCATGAGTAAAGAACGGCGTTTCACTGCCGAGGAGCTGCTGGCCGAGCTGCGGCAGCGCCAGAGCGCGATCAGCCGCGCCACCGTCTTCCGCACGCTCGACCTGCTGGTTAGTCTGGGTCACGTGGGCAGAGTGCGTGGCGAGGGGCGGCCGGGCTACGCCGTGTGCGACGTCGGGCACCACCATCATCTGGTCTGCTCCAGCTGCGACCGGGTGCTGCATCTCTCCGGTTGTCCGATCTCGGCCTATCTGGGCGAGGTGGAGCGGCGCACCGGCTTCGTGATCGATCACCACAACCTCGATATCGCCGGCGCCTCCGGCTTCCCCCGCGTTTTGCAGCGTAGAACCTCCGCCACCCTGTTTTGACGCAGCCCCTGACGCCCTGATACGATTGTGCTGAGACTAAGTATCATCGAGGCGTTCGCCGATGTTTCCGTTAGCGTCAGACCGGCAGACTGGAGTGGTTTCTGCCTCGGAGCCCGCCTGCGTGCTGAGGGCCCGCGGCGCCTCTTTCTCCTACGGTGGCGCCCTGGCGGTGCAGGCCGTGGACTTCTGCCTGAGCGCCGGCGAGTTGCTGGCGGTGGTGGGCCCGAACGGAGCGGGTAAATCGACCCTCTTCAAGGGGCTGATGGGGCTGCTGCCCCTGCAAGCGGGCGCCGTGGCGCTGCAGGGAGAAGCGATGCAGCTCGGCCGCAACGGCATCGCCTACGTGCCGCAGCGTGAGGAGGTAGACTGGGCCTTCCCGGTCAATGTGGCGGACGTGGTGATGATGGGGAGGACGCGCCGGCTCGGCTGGCTGCGCCGCCCCGGGCGGCG
>CAZMKF010000008.1:34193-48701 GCA_964566935.1 uncultured Dehalococcoidales bacterium
CTGGCAGATGGTCGGCAGCCTGCTGACGCAACTGGGCCTCAGCGACAAGGCGACACGACCGATCAGCGACCTCTCCGGCGGGGAGCAGCAGCGCGCTTTCCTGGCGCGGGCGCTTGCTCAGGAGCCGGCGGTGGTGCTGATGGACGAACCGTTTGCGGGGGTGGACGCCCCGACCCAGGAGACGATTCTCGGGTTACTGGACGAGCTGAAGCGGGCCGGAGTGGCGGTGATGGTCTCCACTCACGACCTCGCGCTCGCTGCCGGCAGGTTCGACCACGTGCTGCTGCTTAACGGTTGGGTGATCGCCGCTGGCCCGCCCGAAGAAGTGATGCGGCCGGAGCTGTTGACTGCCGCCTTCGGCGCGCAGGCGCTGCTGGGGGCGGATGGGCGCCCGTACTTCGCCGTTACCAACGAGAGTTGCAGCGTCGAACCAGCGTTCCCCCAGCAGCCAGCGGAGGGGGCGCTAAAGCGATGAACCCCCTGGATTATCTGTTGGAGCCGCTGGGTCACGCGTTCATGCAGCGCGGCATGCTGGCCGCTGCCGTGGTGGGACTGCTGTGCTCGGTGATCGGCTGTTACGTAGTGCTGAAAGGGATGGCCTTCCTGGGTGACGCGCTGGCCCACGCCGTACTGCCAGGTGTGGCGGTGGCCTACCTCTTGCAGGCAAACATCCTGGCCGGTGGCATGGCGGCGGCGCTGGTAGTGGCGCTTGCCATTGGCGTTTTCACCAAAGACGGCCGCCTGCGCGAGGACACCGCCATCGGCATCCTGTTCGCTGCCGCCCTGGCGCTGGGCGTGGCCTTGCTGAGCACCACCCGCAGCTACGGCACCGATCTAGCTCACATCCTCTTCGGCAACGTGCTTGGGGTAAGCGAGGCCGATCTCTGGCTGTCGGCCACGCTGGGTGGCCTGGTGCTGATCATCCTGCTGGCGCTGTACAAGGAGTATCTGGTCGTCTACTTCGATCCGCTGCTGGCCGCCACCATGGGTTTGCCGGTGGCGTTGTTGCGCAGTCTGATGCTGGTGCTGATCGCGGTGACGGTGGTGGTGTCGCTGCAGACGGTGGGCGCCGGGCTGGTGGCGGCGATGCTGGTGACGCCGGCGGCGACGGCGCAGTTGCTTACCCGGCGCCTTCCCGCTATGATGTTTACCGCTGCTGCGGTGGGCGCGTTGTCGGCAGTTGGCGGGCTTTATCTTTCTTACTATCTCAGCGTTGCCTCCGGAGCGGCGATAGTACTGGTGTGCACGGCGGTGTTCCTGGTTACGCTGTTCGCAACTTCGAGAAAGAGGCCGGGCAACTCCACGCCGGTCGCGCCTGACACATTATCGGGGGCGGCATCTCAATGGACTACGTCGGGCTCGTCATCAGCGCCTGGCGGCTCACCTGGAAACACAAGTCTCTCTGGCTGATCGGCCTGTTTGCTGCCACCAGCGTCGGCTCGTGCAGCATGAGTCCTTCCGCTGGGGTGCAGTGGCGCACTGATGTGCGCGACCTCGGCGGCGCCATACCCTCTGACAGCGAAACCGGCCAGTTCCTGCTGAACTGGGTGCTGGAGAATTACGCATTGATCGTCTCGGCGATCGTCTTCGTCGTGCTCGCCTTCACCACCTTCGTGGTGCTCACCTTCATCGCCCAGGGGGCCATGGCCCGCGCCAGTACGGACGCCGCCTGGCGGCAACCCACCGGCCTGGGCCGCGCCTGGGACGCGGGTTTGCGTTACTTCTGGCGTTATCTGCGGCTCTGGATCCTCTCCGCCTTGATCTGGCTGCTGATCTTGATAGCGTTTGTGCTGGTCATCGTGGCGCTCGGCCTGGGCGCCAATGTGGTGAGAGAGGCGGCGGTGGCGATGTACACCTTCGGCACCATTCTGGTGATCGCCGCCCTCCTCCTCTTCCTGCCGCTGGTGATCATCTACACGATCGTGTTCGCCTACGCGCAGCGTGCCATCGTGGTGCAGGACGCCGGTGTGAGGCGCGCCATCGTGGACGGATGGCGCCTCTTCCGGCGCCGGCCCGGCGCCAGCCTGCTGGTGTGGCTGCTCTCGCTCCTGTTGGGGCTGGCGGCGGGCATCCTGCTCAGTCTGGCGACGCTGCTGATCGCCCTGCCCCTGGGCGGCGCGGGCGTGGCCCTTTATCTGGGCGGGGCCGCCGGGCCGCTCACCAACGCCTACGCGGTGCTGGCGCTCGCTTTCTTCATCTTCGTGGCCTGGGTGCTGACCGCCATCGCCAACACTTTCTTTTGGCACCTGTGGACGCTGGCCTACTTGAGGCTCACCAACACCCAGCCGCCGGCGAGCGAAGCCCCAGACAGCGCCCCGCCGGTGACGGCGCTGGCCGTGATTGCTAAACCGGGCCTGCCCGTGCCTGTAGTGGGGCCTACCACTACCGCGCCGGATTAGACGGGCTCCGCCGTCGCGCGGCAAGCCGGTCCTCATAACCGCTATACTGTCCCTGTTACGCAGTCAAACAGAGAAGAGGCAGGTGTCGCCGTGGTCTGGCAGAAGGTAGTGGCCGGCGTGATACGAAATCCGGTTGCGCTGAGGACGATCGCAGAGGCGGTTTTGCCGGTGGTGCGCAGCCTGGCCAGCCACGAGAATCTAGCCGAGCTGCCGCTGGTCAGGACTGAAGTCGCCTCGTTGCGAGCCCAGCAAGCCAAGAAACAGCAGGAGCTCAGCGCCCGTATGGCCGCTCTGGAGGCGCAGAATCGCTCCTTGCTGGAACGGCAAAGCCAGCTGGAATCGCTGTTGCTGCGCGTGCTCGCCGACGGCGGCGCCCCGCCGGTACGGCCGGCTGGGAGCATGCCAGCCGGGCCCCGGCCAGGCCCTACACCTCAGCGAGAGACTGAATCGGGCGGCTGAATCGCCGGACAGTTTGGCGCGTTTTCCCCCGAAAGCAGCCGGCGCATTGAAGGCGGCCGGTTTGACAGCGGCCGGCGACGACGGCAATACTGCCTCACATAATCACTGTTTTCGAGAGAGGTGTAGGGTTGCGTCAGTGGGGAGGTGCCATCGGTGGCGGCTACCATCTGGCCTGGTTACTGCTAATCCTGGCGCTTTCCTGCTACCTCTTCGTCTACGTCCATCACGGCTATGGGTTGCTGTGTTTTCCCTTTGATTACGATCAGGGTGAGGGCTACGATGTAAACAGCGCCTGGAGCCTGGTGCAGGGCCTGCCGCTCTACGGCAATCCGGACGAGTACCCCTTCTATTCATCCAACTATCCGCCGGTCTACTCCTTCATACTGGCGCCCCTGCTGTATCTCTTCGGTCCCAGCCTGGCGCTTGGCCGTCTGCTCTCGATAGCGGCGACCGCCGGCATCTCGTTGATTATCTTCGCTGCCGTCTACTGGGCGGCCGGTCGCGGCCGGGCCGCACTGGCGGCGGCGCTGCTGTTTCTGGCCTCGCCGTACGTCTACCATGTCACGCCGTTGGCCAGAGTCAACGCGCTTACCCTGTTGTTTGCGCTCGCCGCCCTGTACAGCGCGCAACGGGCGGTGGCCGATCAACGCCCTTGGCGCCGGTCATGGCTGTATGCCTCGGGTCTGCTGCTTCTGCTCGCGTTGTTCACCAAGCAGATGTCGATAGACGCGGCGGCCTCCATCTTCCTGCTGCTACTGGTGCGCAACTGGCGCCTCGCTTTCGCCTACGCCGTCGCCATCGCCTCTCTGGGAGGGGCGGTCTATCTGCTGATCGATCTGCTCACCGGCGGTGGCTTTTCGTTGAACGTCTTCTGGGCGAACGCAAACGAATTCAGCTTCGAGCAGCTGACCTCCTACTACAGCAACTTCGTGCGGTTGCACCTGGTGATCCTGCTGGTGGCGCTGGCGGTCAGTTTCTGGCACTGGCGGCGGAGTGGTCTGCGCGGCATCAGTGTCTACACGTGGTACCTGCTGGCCTCTCTATTGCTGGCGGTGGGCACGGGAAAGTGGGGGGCCGGCGAGTCCTACTTCCTGCCCTCCATCGCGGCGGCGGTGGTACTGAGTGGTTTTGGTCTCGCCTGGCTGGAGGATAGCGCGTACCGCTATGAGCTGTTTGTGCAAACGGCGCGGGCGGATCTGCGGGCCACGCTGGCCTATGCCGCCTGTCTGCTCCTGATTGTGGCGGGCTCGCGGCCGCAGCTGTACTGGTTCTGGCACGGCGCCTGGTCGTTTCCCCAATACGGCCTGGTGGACAGAGGCATCCAGGCCTCGGTGCTCACCCGGCGCCCCACCACCGAGGATGTGGCGGTAGGCTACCGCATCGCCACCCATATGCGCAGCGCTCCTGGCGACGTACTGGGCGAGGAGGGCGCCTTTGCTTTGGTGGCGGGCAAGAAGGTGCTGGGCAACGCCACCCAGCAGCGGAACCTCTGGCTGGCCGAAAGACACGATCCCGCCGCTCTGGTGCGGCTGCTGAACGAGCGCCAGCTGGATGTGGTGGTACTGAACGCCCAGCAGTACCCGCCGCCGGTCTTGCAGGCCATAGGGCAGAACTACCACGTGGTGGAGTCGCTGCACATGAACGGCTTCAACTACCTGGTGATGCTGCCTGGCGGCCGCTGACGGAGCCCTTTTCGCCGTTTCTGGGGTCGCCAGACGAGCCTCGAGGGCATGGTTCAAGATGGCGGCTGGGCCGCATTGACACTACTCGGCGCGCACGAGTATCATGCCGGGTAACTGAGTAGGGAGGTAAGCAATTGCGTACGTTGACGTTGACCATGTCGGGGCTGGCGGGGCGCTACTACGAAGTAGCCCGTGCGGTCCTCTTCGTTCTGGCTGGGTCGGCTTTCATCGGCCTGAGCGCCCAGGTGGCAGTGACGCTGCCGTTCACCCCGGTTCCCATTAGTGGACAGACTTTCGCGGTCCTGCTGGTAGGTGCGGCGCTGGGTAGCAGGCGCGGCCCGCTGGCGGTCATGACGTATATTGCTCAGGGCCTGGCTGGCCTGCCTGTTTTCGCCGGCGGCATGGCCGGTATCGCCATTCTGGCGGGTCCGCGCGGCGGTTATCTGCTGGGCATGGTTCTGGCCGCTTTCGTTGTTGGCTATCTGGCCGAGCGTGGATGGGACAGAAACCCGCTGAAGGCGCTGGCCGCTTTCGCGGCTGGCAACGTGGCTGTCTACCTGATCGGCGTTCCCTGGCTGGCCCTCTTCCTTGGCGGTAGCCTGACCGCGGCTTTCAGCCTTGGCGCTCTCCCCTTCGTGGTTGGCGACGCCGTCAAGCTCGTGGTGGCGGCCGGCGGCATCCCGGTGGCGTGGGGCCTGGTTGGTAAACTGCGCAAGTAGGCAGCCCGCTCCGCAAATAGAGTGACCTGTGATGTGGCCCCCTCCCAGCCGGAGGGGGCTTCTGCTTTGCCGGACTTTGTGGTTGGGGGTGTGAGATGAGCGAGGGGCACACGGTTAGGCGCCCTGCGGTGGCAGGGATGTTCTACGAGGGTTCGGTGGCTGCCCTGCGGCGCCAGCTGGAGGCGCTTTTCCTGCACCCACTGGGCCCGGGAGCGGCGCCGCAGGTCAATGCCGCCGGTGAACATGCACTGAGGGGCCTGATCAGCCCCCACGCGGGCTTCGTTTACTCCGGCGCGGTGGCCGCCCATGCCTACGCGGCCCTGGCCGCCGACGGGCCACCCGATTGCGCGATCATCATCGGCCCCGATCACCGGGGCATCGATCGCCCCTGTGCCATTTCCGAGGTCGACTGCTGGCAGACCCCGCTTGGTGACTTGCGGGTGGAGCGCGAACTGGGCAGGAGCATCGCCACGCGCCTGGATCTGCCGGTGCTCTCCGCCGCGACGGCGGATCGAGAACACTCGCTGGAAGTACAGCTGCCGTTTTTGCGTTTTCTGTTTGATGACGCCGTGAGCATTCTGCCAATCGTGATGGCGGACCAGAGACAGCAGTTCGCGGAAAGGCTGGCCACTGCCCTGGTGGATTCGCTGGCGGGGCGGCGGGTGGTGGTGATCGCCAGCACCGACCTCAACCATTACCTCAGCGGGCCGGAGAGTGTGCGGCGCGACAGCATGCTCATTGATGCCATGCTCGGCGGGGACTGCCGCTCGTTGCAGGAGCTGGTGGCGGGGGGGATGTCGATGTGTGGTCCCGGGCCCGCCTGCGTTGCGTTGCGAGCCAGCCAGCTGCAAGGCGCCGCCAAAGTGCGCCTGCTGCAATATGCCAACTCGGGTGACAGCTCGGGCAACTACGCCAATGTGGTCGGTTACGCCGCGCTCAGTATCGGCGTGGATTAAGCGGTCGAGGCGCTCAGGGCGGGTCCAGCTGATCGAGATCCAGACTCTCGATGAAGTCGCGGTAGACGTTCAGTTTGGCGCGCTCCTCATCGCTGGCGGTGTCTGAGGCAGGGGCTTCGTTCTGCGGGCCTTCCTCTTCGGATTGAATGCCAGCGCGGTCCATCACCTGTTCGGCCACGAAGACCGGGGCGCCGCAACGCACCGCCAGGGCGATGGCATCGCTGGGGCGCGAATCGATGCTGACCGTGCGCTCGCCTTGATTGAGGTGCACCACGGCGTAGAAGACGTCGTCTTCCAGCGCGGTCACCTCTACGCGGGTGACCGTAACCCCCAGGCGTTGCAGGGCATCGTTAAAGAGGTCGTGGGTGAGCGGGCGCGAGACGGCCACGTTTTGCAGCTTGATGGCGATAGCGTCAGCCTCGCCGGAGCCGATCCAGATAGGCAGGTAGCGGCTTCCTTGCTTCTCATGAAGGATGACTACGCGCTGGTAGTTAACCAGGCTGACGCGGATGCTTTCGACCACAACCTCGATCATGTGTCACAGTCCTCCAGGCCGAAAACGGGGCGGCGCTTCGTTCTGTCAGGGCCCAAAGGGGTCAACGGACGTGACCCCGGGCTGAAGATAGTATAGCAAGCACCGCTGGCAAAACCAGCAGACTGGCTTAGTTGGCCGCGCCATTGCCGCTGGGCAGAGCGTGCGGTTCCCGCAGATCCAGGCGGCCGGATGCTGCTAAGGGCGCCAGGGTCCGGGGCGGGGAGCCCCTGACCGGCAGGCACTGCGGAGGCCGTTAAAGCGAAGATGACGTCATCTGCCACGGGAATACGACAGTAGGACAGTGGCCTGATTGTGGCAGGTGGCGCCGTAAGCTATCCGGGCTGCGCTTACGAGCGTTGACAGTGAAAAGGCGCTCGACCTATTATGCGCGCCGGTTGCTGCCTCTAAAGAATGCGAGACAGTGGCACGCCTGAGCGTCGGGAGGGGCAGATGAAAGCTGAAATACTATCGGTTGGCACTGAGATCCTGCTTGGTCAGATCACGGACACCAATGCGTCGTACCTTGGCCAGCAGCTGGCGCCGTTGGGGATCGACCTGTACTGGGTGTCGGCGGTGGGCGACAACATGGAGCGCCTGACCGAGATAGTGGCGCGCGCCTTCAAGCGAAGCGATCTGCTGATCATTACCGGCGGTGTGGGCCCCACCGAGGACGACCTGACGCGGGAGGCGATAGCCGCCGTGCTCGGCGAGGAGATGCAGGTACAACCCGAGCTGGAGCGGGACCTGCGTGATTTCTTCAAACGGCGCGGGGTGGAGATGCCCGCGCGTAACGTCAAACAGGCCACTCTGATCCCCTCGGCCAAACCCCTCAGCAATCCGATCGGTACCGCCCCCGGCTGGTTCGTGGAAAAGGATGGCCACTTCATCGTCGCCATGCCGGGCGTGCCGGTGGAGATGAAGCGCATGTGGCAGGAGCAGGCGGCGCCACTGCTGCGCGAGAGCACAGGTGGCCAGGTGATCAGGTTCCATAATCTAAAGACGATTGGCTTGGGAGAATCGACAGTTGGCGACCTGATCGCCGAGCTGCTGGAGAGCGACAACCCCACCCTGGCTACCTATGCGAAGAACGACGGCGTGCACGTGCGCATCGCCGCCAAGGCTGATAGCGTCGAGGCGGCAGACAAACTGATCGCCGTGCCGGAGAAACGGGTGCGGGAGATCCTGGGCGACGCCGTCTACGGCGTGGACGATGAGACATTGGAGGAAGTGACGGGCAAACTGCTGCAGGCGCAATCGCTGACTTTGGCAGTGGCGGAAGGCGCCACGGCTGGCCTGGTCTCCTCAACCCTGGCCAATTTCGCGGGCAGCTCCGAGTATCTCAAGGGCAGCGTCATTGCCTACGGCGAGGAAGGGCGGCGGCTATTGCAGCTGCCGGAGGGCGATGATCAGTTGACGGGCGAGGAGCTGGCGGTGGCGCTGGCGAGCGCCGTCCGCGAGCTGCTGGGTACCGACGTGGGTCTTGGCGTATGCGGGGCGGCCGGTCCGACCGAGTCCGAGGTGGCTCCCATCGGCCAGTTCCACGTGGCCGTCAACAACAGGGGCAGAGTGCTGAGCGAAACCTCGGTCTGGAAGACAACCCGCAACGAACTGCGCAGGCGCGCCTCGCTGGCGGCGATGGCCATCCTGCGCAAGTCGCTGCTGGAGGGGCCGGCCAAGCAGGTAGGGGCTTAGCTCTTACCCGCGCCGGCATGCCGGCAGATCTCCAGCAAGGGGCAACCGTCACATCGGGGCTGCTTGTGGCAGTGGCTCCTGGCGTGGCGCACTATCAGGGCGTGGCACTCATTGTACAGAGCCGCCGAGCGCGGCAGGTTCGCCTCGAACAACGCTTGCAGCTGCTTGTAGCTTGCCTCGCCGGTGACGAGGCCCAGCCGGATGCAGAGGCGTGTGGTGTAGGCGTCGATCACGAAAAGCGGCCGGTTGGCGGCGTAGAGCGCTATCGCGTCTGCCGTTTCGGCTCCAATGCCACGTACCGCGAGCAGCTCCGCTCGCAGGGCTGGCGTGGCTAACTGGAACAGCCGCTCAAGGCAGCCGTCATAGCGCTCCACCAGCAGCGCCACGAAGCGCTTGAGGCGATTGGCCTTGACGTTGTAGTAGCCGGAGGGACGAATGAGCGCTGCCAGGCGTGCGGTCTCCAGCTGGTGGATGGCGACTGCCGAGAGTTGGCCGGCCGCCTTGAGGTTGGCGATGGCGCGCTCGGCATTAGTCCAGGCGGTGGCCTGCGTGAGGATGGCGCCCACCGCTATCTCGAAAGGGCCATCTCCGGGCCACCAGTGCTGCTCCCCGTAACGCGCTTTCAACAGCTCATAGAGCAGAGGAACCACATCCTCGCTATTTCGTCTAATGTAAAAGGTGGGCAAAACTTCTCACCTGTTTCGGAGGGCCGCAAAGGGCTATGATATAATCTGCTCTCTGTTGGGCAGATTCGTGCCTGCCTCAAATGGCAAGGCGCCGCAACAATTGGAAGTAACTTACTGTATGGATAGCTCTACCAGACCCGTATTCCGCTCCCGTTCTCAAAGTCAAAACGTCGATTGGCGCCTGCGCCTGATCCTGTTGGGCTTTGCCGTTTTCATCGCGGGAGGACTGTACTTCGGCTACATCTTTGTCTCCATCGGCTTCGAACTGCTGGCCCTGCAGACCGGCGCCAACGTGCCGGTTTTGCCGCCGGCGCCTGCGGTGGGGCCGATCAATCCCAACCCCGATACCGCAGTCGCTGCTCCCGCCAATCCCGCGCGTCCGGGAGAGCGGGTGAACGTGCTGTTGCTCGGTCTCGACCGCCGTCCCTCCGAGGTTAACGAGCCGGCTCGCTCAGATGTGATGATCATCGCGTCGCTCGACCCTCGTTCCAAGACCGCAGTGCTGCTCTCGCTACCGCGCGACCTCTGGGTGCCGATTCCACAGTCTGACGGGGTGGTGATTCATAACAAGCTTAACACGGCGCACTTCTTCGCCGAGTACAACAATGGCAACTTCATCACCGGCACCGACCTCGGACCCAATGCGGCAATGCGCACGGTGGAGTACAACCTGGGCGTGCCCATCCACTATTACGCGCGCATCGATTTCAAAGGTTTCGAGAAGGCAATAGACCTGGTTGGCGGTCTGGACATCAATGTGCCGAAGCGAATCGTGGACGAGGCGTACCCGCTGGAGGACGACGCCGGCATCATGACCCTGGTGTTTGAGCCAGGCCTGCAGCATATGGACGGCGAGAGAGTGCTGCAGTACGCACGTACGCGGCATCAGGATAGCGACTTTGGCCGTATGGAACGTCAGCGTCAGGTGCTGGCAGCGCTGCGCGATCGGGGCATGAGTTTCGATCTCATCCCCCGCTTGCCGCAGCTGATCTCCACCTTGCAAGACTCAATGGATACGGATATTCCGCTGGACCAGATTCTCAACCTGGCAAACATCATGCGCAACGTGCCTTCGCAGAGCATCTCTTCGGCCGACTTCGCCCCGCCTCTGGTGGAGGAGTTCTGGCCGGCGCCCGATGCGCAGGCGCTGCGCCCCAACCAGGAGCTGATCGCCGAGCTGATCGACAAGCTGTTCTTTGATTCAGCTGTCAGCGAGGAGAATGCCGCCATCGAGCTGCAAAACGGCACCACGCGTGATGGCCTGGCTGCTAACACCAGCGAGATGCTCAAACAGCGCGGTTTTAAGGTGCAGCGGGTGCGGCAGGCAGAGACCAACGCGCAGAAGTTCACCACCATTTACAATTACACCGGCAAGGATCACACGGTCAATCAACTGGCGAGCATCCTGCATGTGGACAAGTCACGCATCAACCGGGTGGCGCGGCCCGCTGGGGTGGACGTAGATATTCGGGTGGTGCTGGGCCAGGATGCGGTGGCGCTAGAGTAGCGCCGCCTGGCCCCCGTCCGGCCTGGCCGCCCCCACCAGCTTGCGTGCAGCACTGATGTCAGCCGCCGCCGGCCCGGCACGGTTCTCGCCCGGTACCTCCAGAATGAATGGCACCGCCGCCAGGCTCTTGTGGTTGAGCCAGGGCCAGAGGCCGGCCAGTCCCAACTGCCCCTCCCCCACGTTGGCGTGCCGGTCCACGCGCGAACCAAAGGCGCTCTTGCTGTCGTTCAGATGTACGGCTCCCAGGCGCTGCAGGCCGACGGAACGATCGACCTCCGCCAGCAAGGCTTCCAGACCGCGCTCGCTGCCATCGTAGATCCCCGAGGCGAAGACATGGGCCGTGTCCAGGCAGATTCCCAGGCGGCGGTGACTGCCGGTGGCGGTGATGGCGCCGCACAGTTGGGCGATGGTGCTGCCGTAGGTGGCGCCTGGGCCGGCAGTTGACTCGAGCAACAGTAGCGCGTCCCCCTCAGCCTCGTTGAGAATCTGCTCCAACGCAGCCGGTAACAGGCGCTCGGCTTCCTCTATGCCAGTGTCGCGGGCGCTACCCAGGTGGGTAATCACTCCCTCGGCGCCAAGGCGATGCGCCCAGGTCAGATAGGTGACCAGCGATTTAGCGGAGCGCTCGCGCAGGGCGGGGTCGGCTGAAACCAGGTTGATCAGGTAGATGCTGTGCAGCAGCACCGGTCCGAAACCATGCTCTTGACGGCGGGCGCGAAACAGCGCCACATCGGCATCGCTATGACGCGGTGAACGCCACGTCTGCGGCGCCGTGACAAACATCTGCAGGCAGTCCGCGCCGATGGCACGGGCGTGATCGATCGAATTCGGCAGGCCGAGGCTGCTGCGTACGTGAGCGCCGATTATCAAACTGCACCTCTGGGAGGGTAGTGATGAGCCAGCTCAGATGGTACCACGAGAGGCTGCCTGTCACCTACTTTCCCCGTTTGATGTAAGATGCCCGCTACAACAGCCCAGGTGGTGATTGCCGTGACCGAAGGAAAAGCGCGGGTGCGGGTGGATCTGCACAGCCACACCTGTTTCTCTCCCGACTCTGACTCGAGCTTTGAATCGATCAACGCCGCCGTCAGGCGGCGCGGGCTGCACGCCCTGGCGATAACGGACCATAACGAGATCGAGGGAGCGCTGCGGCTGCGCGACCTGGCGCCGTACCAGGTGATCGTGGGCGAGGAGATCAGCACTAGCGAGGGTGAGATTATCGGCCTCTTTCTGGAACGCCACATTCCGCCGCGGCTCAGCCCGGCGGAGACGATCGCGCGCATTCGGGAGCAGAACGGCCTGGTCTACGTGCCGCATCCGTTCGACCAGGTACGGCGCCGCTCGGCCCTCAAGACCGAAGCGCTGCAGCGGCTGATCGACCAGATCGACCTGCTGGAAGTCTTCAACGCACGCGTTACCATCCCCTGGGATAACTGGCAGGCCGAAAGGTTCGCGCGCGAGCACGGGCTGCGCCGCGGTGCCGGCAGTGACGCCCATCTGGCCGCCGAGATCGGCGGCACCTGGCTTGAGCTGGATGTCTTTGCGGGCCCACAGGAGTTTCTGGCCAGCTTGGAGGGGGCACGAGTGGGCGGCCGCCTGGCCAACCCACTGGTGCATGCTGCCACCCGCTGGTTGCGGATTCGCCGCCGTCTGGCCGCCCGCTTCGGGCGAGGCTCTTAACTGTTGTGTGGGCAGTAGAGGTCGCGGAAGGCTACTAACGCCTCCTCCCAGCTCGGTTCCACCCCTGTCTCGGCGCGCTGCTGTTCGCGGAACTCGACCAACCTGACGAAAACGTCGGCGGTGCGGTGGTCAGGGAAGATATGGCCCATGTGCATTTCCCTGATGCGACGGGCCACAGGGCGATAGACCAGGGCCTCCCAGCGGTGCGACGCTTCGTGGATATCGGAAATGTCCTTAGTACGGGCGTAGTGCCGGATCATGCCCTCCAGCCGTGGGTAGGAGCCCGGCAGAGTAGCGCCGATCTGGGTACGGCCGGTGTTCAGCTCGAAAGCGCGCCGTTCGAGGAAAACGCGCTGGGCTTGCGGGTCCTCTATGGGCACATACTCAGTCACTTCAGCCTCGATCTCCAGTTGACCGATCGCCTTGGCCGCCGCCACCCGGTGATTGCCGTCGAGCACGTAGAAGCCGTAGCCGAGCTTGTAGACCTGGATCGGCGGCAGGCCGACCCCCTCGTCCATCCTGGCGCGCACTCGCTCGTAGCGCTCGCGTTCGATCGGAGTTGGGTTGCGCATACGGAAGTCCGCGGTCAAGTCCGCTGCCCGGCCCACGCTGCCCACGATGCGGGAGAGCGAAATCGTCCTGATGCCAAGCGAGCGTGGCACCACCGGCCCGGTACGGGCCACGTCCTCATCGAAGGAGCGGATGGGCAGTGTCTGCTCGATGTTGTCCAGATCGGGTGGCACTACCAGCACCAGGCAGTTGCAGCGAGTCATGATCTCGTGGGCCAGGTTGTTGCCGAGCAGCGTTGGCAGGCCGCGGCGGGGATTGGAGCCGATGATGATCATCAGTACGTCATCACGCTCCGCGAGCTGCACCACCTCGTCAGCCACGTTGCCGTGACGGACGAGGCAGTGAGTCACAACCCCCTCGGCACGCAGGCGAGCTGCCACCGCATTGAGGTAGGTCAACGCCTGCGCCTCCGCCAGAGACACCGTATCTTCGCCCGGGGGCGCGCTGGGCACTACGTGCAGCAGGATGCAGGAGGCGTTGAGTGCCTGCGCCTGCTGCACGGCTACGGCTACCTTGCTTTCGCCCATGCGGTTGGTGTCCATGGGCACCAGTATCCGGCGCTTATTCACTTGTGGCTGAGTCTGCTCAGTCTCCATCATCTTCCAGTCCTAACCACTCCTCCGAGGTAGCCGTTTGTCTGTGGTGCAGCTCAATCGGAAGGCCCCGCGTGCAGGACAGGCACGTGGATGACGGTGACGCAGGGCGCCGTTAGCGCCTCTCGCACCGTTGGCAGCAGCTGATTGATGCTTTCTATGTAGATGCCGTTGGCGCCGAAGCCTTTGGCCACCTGGTCGTAGCGGGTTGGGCCCAAGGCGCTGGCCAATACTCCCTCCTTACCGTATTGTTTGCGCTGGCCGCAGGCGACGATACCCCACTGCTGGTCATCGGCCACCACCGCGACGAACGGCGTGCACTGACGCACCGCCGTCTCGATTTCGGCGATCGTGAAGCCGAACGAGCCGTCACCGCTGAGCAGCAAGACCGGGCGGTCCGGGAACTCCTTCTTGGCGGCGATCGCTCCACCGAGTCCCCAGCCGATGACGGCGCTGGCGCCGCAAGTCACCCAGTTCTCCGGGTAGCGATCGCCGAACAGCTGATGCACCCACTGGCCGATGTTGCCGCCGTCCACCAGGAAAAGGATATCCTCGTCCAGTAGCGGTCGCAGCGCTTCTACCAGGTGGTGGCTGGTGCATTTGCCGGCCGGCGGCCCCGCCGCCCAGCGTTTGCGGTGATCGTTGTAGCGGCCGCGCGCCTCCTCGCACCAGGCGGAGAAGGACTGCAGCTGCCGCCGCTTCGCCTCGGCGGTCAAGGCGGCCAGGGCCGATTTGAGATCCGCCTGGATGGCCACCTGCGGGTCGGCCCCCTGGCGCAGCTCACCCGGGTCGATGTCGATGCGCACGATGCGGGCCCGCCACTAGAATCAGGTCGGCATCGGCCAGGATCTGCGGTCCGCCACTGGCGGCGCCGATCACCCCCATGTAGTAGTCGGTCGGCTCGGGAATGACGCCCCTATCCCAGATGGGCATCTGTACCGGCACTGAGGTTAGGGAGGCGAAGTTGGCGAGCTCGTCAACCGCGTCATCGTAGAAGATGCCGGCCCCGGCAATCAGCAGCGGGCGCGTA
>CAZMKF010000008.1:48747-62693 GCA_964566935.1 uncultured Dehalococcoidales bacterium
CCGCAGCCGGCAGGGTGCTGAGCGATCGCTCGTCCAGCTCGTCCACTTCCTCTGTAAGTACATCAAGCGGAATGGTCAGGTGCACCGGACCAGGCCTGCCGGAGAGGGCGTGAGCACATGCCTCGCGCAGGTAAAAGGGGATGCGTGCTGCGCTGTGCACGTACTTCGAGTACTTGCAGAAAGGCGTCGCCATCGCCACCTGATCAAGGTCCTGGAAGTGGCCGGCGTCGCGGTAGTGCTGGTCACTGGCGCCAGTGATCAACAGCACGGGCGAGCCATCGTAATAGGCGTTGAGCAGGCCGGCGAAGGCGTTGGCGTGGGCGATGCCGCTACTGACGGCGCAAACGCCCAGCTTGCGGGTGAGCCGCGCGTACACGTCGGCGCCGTAAGCCGCCGCCTGTTCGTTGCGGAAGTCGACGAAGCTCAGATCACCCTGTTTGCAGGCGACATAAAAGGGGTTGAGTCCGTTGCCCGAGAGCGTCGTCACGAACGAAACTCCCTGCGCCTTAAGTAGACGAACCAGCAATGCCGCTCCGTTCATGTGCATCTTCCTTTCTCTTGCCGCTCTTCGGCGGTCAGACAGTATCGAATCAAGCGGGGCGCTACGAGCATACTTTATGACCAAATGCGGGTCAACCGCACCCGACCTCCCCGCGCAGGAGGCTGAGGTACAGCTGTTCGTGCCTGTCAGTAACGGCTTGCCAGTTGTACATCTCCTCCACCTTAGTCTTGCCGGCGGCGCCGAGTCGGCTCGCCAGCTCGTGATTGTTGAGCAGCGTGAGGATGGTCTCGGCCAGCGCCACTGGACTGGGAGAGGTTACCAGGCCGGCCTCACCGTTGCCAACCACCTCGCTTAGCGTCGGTGTGTCGCTGACCACCACTGGTTTGCCGTAAAGCCATGCTTCAGCCAGCACCATGCCGAAGGTCTCGTAGCGCGAGGGGAGGCTAAGCAAGTCGCAGGCGGCGAGAGCGTCGGCCTTATCCTGCTGGCTCACCGAGGACAGATCGAGCACCCTCAGCGAACTGCTGCGATGCCGACGCAACTCGAGCCGGTAGGCGAGCGAGGGTTGCCCCAGCAGGGCCAGAGTCAGCCCGGGCCGCTGGTGGGAGACCAGTCTGCAGGCCGCCAGCAACTGATAAACGCCCTTGTAGGCCTCCTTGCGCCCCACGTAGAGCACGAGCGGGCCGATCAGCTGGTGTCTATGGCGAAACCTGGCGCCATCGCCCGAGCCATCGCCGTTTGGTCCCAGGCCGCTTCCTTGCAGCCTATCCGCCGCCACTTTGTGGGCCGCGTACCAGCGCCTTTCGTACCGGGTGAGGGCCACCACCGCGTCGGCCTGGCGGTAGATCTTAAGATCGTGGCGGCTGGCGCCACCCCACAGCTGACCGGGATGGGTGAGCGGAGTGGCTACATACGGTATTTGCAACTGGCGCGCCATCGAAAGGGTCTGGCTGGCGTACGCGCGGCAGACGTTGTGCACCAGGTCAAAGCCTTGCAGGCACTGCAGCGCCAACGGTTTCCGCAACAGCCGGAATGGCGCCAGTACGTCGAGGTAGCGGCCGGCGCGGCCCAGATAAGGCTGCAGCTGGATAATCTCCACTCCCCGGTGCAGGTAGGCGCGCACCCCGTTCTCTTGCCACAGCAGGTCAGTGGCGGGAGGGAAACTGCGCTGACGGCGAGGCGGCCAGAGGCAAATCACGCGCACCCGATGCCCACGCGCCGCCAGCTGTGTGGAGAGCTGGTACGTCAACGCTTCGGAGCCGCCGACAGGTGAATAAAGTTTCTTGACGAAAGCGATATTCATGGCTGTCGGCCTCTTCGTAAAACGCTGATGCGGCAGCATTATAGCACCGGCGCCAACGCGTCCATCCAGCTCACCAGCGGTTGATTCCCATTTAATACGGCTGGCCACCCGCCTGATGTTGACACCAATTCGTGCGATATGGTAGAAGCTGACGGCGGGCAGGCCATATCCCTGTCTCAAGGCTGGCATGTCTAAGTCGAGTCAGTTCCACACCGGGGGCAGCGGAGGTTGAGTTTGGACGGTCCGGAGGACAAGGGTTCACGCTATCGTCTGGTAATGCTGGTTGCTTTGCTTGCCCTTGTTGGACCAGGTTTCTTCCTGCTGAACTGGATTGGCGACAATGGCGTAAACAACCTATTTCGTCAGCTGATGGGTTTGGATGCGCCGCGGACAAAAGTGACTCGGGTTGCCAGCCCTAATGCCACCGTAGTGGTCAATGGCACTGTGGTAGGCGGTTCCACGCAGACTGTGGTCACCGTTACGCCCACCGCCACAGCTCAACTAAGCACCACTGCTACCTCAGCCCCACCCGCCACCTCCGTGGCCAGCTCACCGTCCGCACATGCTACGCCACAACACACACCGGTGGCGACGCCGGCGCCTCTACCGCCTACAGCCACCGCCAAGCCACCGGCGCCCACGGCAACGCCCACTAGCAGTGGTGACTTTCTCGGCACGGGCGTGGCGGTGCCAGCCTACGGTGGCGCCGCCGTCATGCGCTCTGAGCCTTCCACGGAAGGCGCGGCGCTGATCAGTATCCCTCAAGGCGAAACGGTGCGCGTGCTTGGACAGGTGGAGGGTGAAGCGATCGACCCGGTGGAGAGCCGCTGGTGGCATGTGGAGTATGAGGGTACCACCGGCTATGTCTACTACAAACTGATCCGCCTGGAGTGAGAGGAACGTCATGCGCAGACTGTTGATTGAATTCGGTAACGGTATCGATCAGCACGGTCAGGATCCCACCGTAGCTGCGGAGCGCGCTATTAAGGATGCCATCAGTTGGAACTACCTGGTCGGCCTGCGGGAGGTTCTCGGCCTCAAGAACGTCGATGACATGGTGGTGCGAGCGACCGTTGCCGTGCCCTACCCGGAGCTAGTGGACAAGGAGCGGCTGGCGAAGGCACTGCCTCATGGCCACAAGACGATCGAAGTGGTGGCCGGCGGTATGGTAATGCGCAGCGGGCACGCCAGCGAGGCCCTTGGCGACAAGAACGACGAGGTGCTCGTTGCCAACGCCGCAGTTGAAGTAGGCGTCGACGACTAAAGTCACCGCCGCCGGATAAGATTAGGTAAAGGCATGCCCCAAATGGGCTAGCCCATATTGCCCCCTCCCCCGCTAACTGGCATAATCCCTGCTAGTACCTTGCCTTAATGACTGCTTTAGCATTGGCGTGGACAGACTGTGAGGGCTAGGCGTGCGTGTAGTTGTGCGGGAGCGAGAGTTCGTACTGGAGTGGCCAGTGGTCGCCAGTTGGGCCGCCGTCGCTCTCGGTGCGCTCTTCGTACTGATCGCCGGTCATGTCGGTTGGCGAGCTGGACTGTGGCGGCAGAGCCAGGATGTCTTCCTCCTCCTGGCGGCTGCAGCTATCGCATGGCTAGTGCCCTGTTCCATCCGTCGTGCCGGCCATGATGAGTGGCACGCTGCTTACGCGCTGGTGGACTTGCCCATTCTCCTCCTGCTGCGCCCCGAGCTGGCACTCTGCGCGATCGGCGCCGGTTCGCTATTCCACATAAACTGGCGGCGCGGCGTGGCAGGTGCGCAGTCTGCCTGGAGCGTCGCCGAGCGCCTGATCGCGGCTAGTGCTGTGGCGTTATTGCTCGCCTCGCAGGCGTTCGCGCCGGCGCCGCAGCAGGCGTTCGCTTTCCCTCTTGGTTTTCTTGCTGTGCTGCTTTATCTCGCTCTGCAACTGGGGTTGCTTAGCCTCGGGCAGCAGCTCTGGGGTATCGTCCGGTCCAGCTCGCTGCCAGCGGCGATGGCGCAAGTGGCGGTGGCCTGCGCTGGCGGGCTCTTGCTGGCCTTCTACCTTTCGTTAGCGCTCCCACCCCTGTTTCAGCTGATGCCGGTAGCGGTGTTGTTGTTCCTGCTGATTCGTCGTCCCCGCGTAGTGCCAAATAGAACGATAAGTGCGGAGGCGGGCTACGAGAGGTCGAATGTCGTTTCCTCCCGGCGAGAGCTGCTGGCGGCGCTGCGCAAAGAGACCGGCGCCTCGTACGCTTCCCTCCTTGGGCACGGCACGGGTGGGCAGGCGAGCTGGTCGCGTAGCGCCGCTGATGGGGTCTGTCTGCTGGCGCCGGAGGCGGAGTATCAGCTGGCTGGCCGGGTTCGCCATCTGCAGGGCGAGCTCGTTTGGCGCAATCTGCCTCAGGAGGCCGGCTACCTTGGCTTGCCCGCCAAAGGAGGCCTGCTGGCCGTGCCTGTGCCCGGTGAGTCGCACCGAGCTGTGCTGTTGCTCTATTTTGAGGAGGCACTGGGCGTTGAAGTGGAAGACATTCTCGCTTCGGCTCGCTGGGCGGCAATGGGGTTGGCGGCCACGCGCGGTGGTGAGGCATTCGTCGATACGGTGGCACTGGAGCGTGAGGCGGAGCGCCGCTTTGTCCAGCGCATGTCGCACGAGCTGCGCACGCCGCTCACCACTCTAAGTGGCTATGCGGAAATCCTGCAGATGAGCGACCTGTCCAAGGAGCGCACTCGGGAGATGGCCACCGCCATTTTGGAGGATGCTGGTCAGTTAAGCAGGGTGATTGACCATCTGCTTGAGCTGCAAGCTGCCAACGGCGAGAAGGATTGCTAGCTCCTCGATCGACGCTTCTCCTTCACGCCAGCTGGCGATTGTGCCTCTTTTCGTATATCCTGTCAGCTGTGGATGCTGCCAAGGTAATCCCACGCGATTAGTGGAGGCTGGAAGTGACTGAGCTGAAGCCAGTGGTGCTTGCTGTAGAGGACGATCCACGCACCCTTGAGATAGTTGAGTTTGCCCTGAGCCAGGCGGGATACGAGGTTATCTCCGCCTCCACCGGAGAAGAGGGCCTGGAACTGGCCCTGCGACGTCAGCCGGATCTGGCCGTGCTCGATGTGATGCTGCCCGGCATGGATGGCTTTGAGTTATGCTCGCGCATCAGGGAGCATCTGGAGATCCCCATCCTCATGCTGACTGCGCTGGCCCAGGATGAAGATGTGGTGCGCGGATTGGAGAGCGGCGCCGACGACTATCTAGCCAAGCCGTTTTCGTTGAAGGTATTGGTGGCGCGGGTGGGGGCGTTGATGCGCCGTCAGGACCAGCTGCCCCCGCGTAATAGTATTAACTTGGGTGTGATCACCATCGACCTTGCTTCGCGCATGGTATTCCGCAGTGGCGAACACGTACACCTCACGCCCATTGAGTTCCGCTTGCTGGAGCTACTGGCGGCTCGCCCAGGCCACGTGGTCGGCTTCCGCCATCTGCTGCGTGAAGCGGCGGGTTACGATGCCGGTGATCAGGAGGCGCAGGACATCATCAAGGTACACATCAGTCACCTGCGGCGCAAGCTCAGCCCGGACGTGCGCGGCTCTGGTATGATTGCCAACGTGAGGGGCGTAGGCTACCGCCTAGTGGTCTGATCGGCGCCCGTCTGGGTGCGCCCCAGCCCTACTGAAAGAAGACTCGCTTCTCCCGCATGTACCAGTCGGCGAAGTTGCGGAAGCGGTCCTCTGGCGCCATCACGGAGGCGAACTGGACCCCTTTGACGGCGGCCGACTGGACGTAGTTCGTGCGCGGGTAGTAAAGGAAGATCGCCGGCGCCTCGCTGGCGAACAGCTTTTGGAACTCCACATACGCTACCTGTCGCTGCGCCTGAGCAGTTGTCTCGCGGCCTCGTTGCAGCACGGCGTCAGCCTGAGCGTTCTGCCAGGCGGAGAAGTTGATTCCTTCCTCCGCGTAGCGCGAGTGCCAGAAGGCCGAAACATCGGGATCGAAATCGGTTTGCAGAGTCTCGGCCAACGCCAGATCGTAACGGCGAGGCACAAGGCGATTGTCTCTCAGATCATCCCAACTGAGCGTTTCGCTCTCCACGCGCAGACCAAGCGGCTGCAGCTGCGCCACTATCGCCGCAGCCAGGCGCACTCTGTCTTCAGCGTTGCTGGTTGACAGCTTCAGACTGACAGGTTTGCCCTCGAACTCCCGCCAGCCATCGTTGTTGCTGTCGCGCAGGCCAGCCGCGTCCAGCAGGCGCTTAGCCTCAACCAGATCGGGCGCGGCCTTGCTTGCCCCATCGAAAGCCCAGTTGTTGGGTGGCAACGGGCCGTAGGCCGGGTAGCCGTTGCCAGCCACCACCTCATCGATCAGGCGCTGCCGGTCGAGGCTAAGCGAGATCGCCTTGCGGACCTGGGCGTTGGAGAGTGGCGCGCGATTGGTGTTAATGAAGAGCAGCGAAGCCCTGCCGTAGTTGGGGCCGCTGGTAACGCGGTAGTCGGCGTTGCCGCTGAGCGCGCTTAGTTCCGCGATCGGCACGCTACGCACGCCCTGCGCTTCTCCCCGCATCAGCCCAGCAACGGCCGCGCTGGAAGACGGGTAGAAACGAAAAACCAGACTCTCCAGCAACGGTTTGGCGGCCGGGTGGGCCGGGTCTGGCGCCAGACTGACCTGTTCCACACTCGCTGCGGTCACACGGAACGGACCGCTGCCAACTGGATTGGCGTTGAAGAGATGGCTGGCGAGGTCTGCCGCCTTAACGTTGGCCAGCAGGTGGGACGGCAGCAGGCCGAGTCTCGTTTGCCCAAGGAAGGGCGCGTTAGGCGCCGGCAGGGTAAAGCGCACTGTCAGGTCGTCGACTTTGCTCGTCTTCACCCCTTGCCATTGCCGTGCCAGATCTGGCAGGCCTGGAAAGTCCGGATCCTGCAGGGTGGCAACGGTGTAGATGACGTCATCGGCCTTCAGCGGTTGACCATCGTGCCACTTGCGCGACGGGTCGAGACGGAAAGTGTAGTTGAGGCCGTCGCTGGATATGTCCCAGCCGGTGGCAAGATCAGGGACGATGGCGCCGTCGGCGCTGGCTTTGGTCAGTCCACTGAAAACAAGGGCGCTCAGCTCCTGGTCGGTGCCGTTAAAATGCGCCAGTAGCGGGTTGATCAGGTTGGGTTGGCCGGCTACCGCCTCGATGTAGACGCCACCCTGGTCAGGCACGAGTTTGGAAGTTGACCAAGCGTACTGCCAGATGGCAGCGGCGATGAGCGCGAAAGCGGCGATAACGCCAATTACGGTATAGAGAGGTCGGCGCGAGCGAGCCATGATCGGCCCGGTTAGCCGGTGCGCGAGGCGATTACAGCCATGATTGAGGCGAGGACAAAGAGCACCGCTACCACGATGGTCAGCTGGAACAGCCTCAGTTCTACGCCACGGCGGGTGCGGAAGATGGAGTTGTCCGACTGGAAGTTGGCGTTGAAACCCTCGCCGCGCGATTGCAGCAGTATGAGCACAATCAGCGTGATCGAAAGGATGATCTGCACTACCATTACGTACGGAGCCAACTGTCACCTCCAAGCAAACAGAGGCAGATTATAACATCGAGCGATGGCCCTTTCAAACAAGGCGTTGTCGCACCGCCGGCAGAAGCGCAGGGGCAAGGTTTTGCCGTGTTATAATCGCCACATCTCGACTTGCGGATGGTAAATCGTGTGCGCGTTCGCTTGGTGGAAAACAGCGATGCCTGGGATGAACTGGTAGCCAGACTGCCAAGCGGTAACATATTGCAGTCCTCTGAGTGGGGCGACTTCAAACGCAAGTACGGTTGGAGCAGTCGCCGTCTGGTGGTGGAGGAGTGTGGTCAACCGCTGGCCGGAGCGCAGCTGCTGTTGCGTGCCTCGCCCGCCGGAGCGTTGGCCTACCTGCCACGTGGTCCGCTGGTCGATTTTGCCGCCCCCCAGGCCGCCGACGTCCTTTTGGCGGAGATACATCGGCTCTCGCGCCGGGCCGGCGCCGTATTCCTCAAAGCAGAACCGGATTTGGAGCGCAGTCCGGAGAACGAGCGTGCGTTGCGCGAACGTGGCTTCGTGCGCGGCGGATCCGTACAACCTACCACCACGCTGGTGGTGGATCTTCGGGGCAGCGAGCAAGAGCTGAGAGCCGGTCTCAGTCGTAGCGTTCGCTACAACATCGGCCTGGCCCAGCGAAAAGGTGTCAGGGCACGCCTTGGCGAAGCAAGAGACCTGCCCGCCTTTTATCAGTTGCTGGTGGAAACGGCTCGTCGTGGGCTCTTTGCCGTGCATCCCTACGACTACTACGTGGACCTGTGGCAGCGGATGAGCAGGTTAGGGAGGGCACACCTGGTGGTGGTTGAAGTGGAGGGCAAGGAACCGCTGGCTGCCACCATGTTTCTGGTCTACGGTCAGGCGGCTTACCAGTTCTACGGCGCCTCCAGCAGCAGCGGACGGCGCGTCAAGCCGAACGAGTTGCTGCAGTGGCATGCTCTGCTCCGCGCGCGCGAGCTTGGCTGCCTCAGTTACGATCTGTGGGGCGTACCGGAGGAGTTAGAGGAGCCTGATAGCAAGCAGGGGGCCGCTAGCGTGGCCGGCACCATGCAGGGCGTCTACCACTTCAAACGGGGCTTCGGCGGCAAGCTGGTGCGCAAGCTGGGCTCATACGACTACGTGTATTCGCCTACCCGCTATTGGATATCCACGAGGGTGCTCCCGGGTGTGCGCAACGCGGCAGCGCGGGCTTTGGGTTTGGCGTACCCGCGCGGCAGCGTTGGGACTGGCAGCGAAGGGGATGGTGGCATATGAGATTGTGCGAACTGCTGGCCGACGTTCCTTTCGCTAAGGTCACCGGCAACGACGCAGTGGAGATTGCCGGCATCGCTATCGATTCGAGACTGGTGAAGCCCGGCGAGGTGTTCGTGGCTCTGGTCGGCAGCGACAGCGACGGCCATCGCTACATCGGTGAGGCGCTGGAGCGCGGCGCCGTGGCCGTGGTGGCGCAGGGCGAGGTAGCAGCGAAGCCGCCGGTGCTGGTCAGCGTGCCCTCCAGCAGGGCGGCGCTGGCGCGCATGGCATCCGCCTGGTACGGTAATCCCGGCCGCAAGCTGACGGTTCTGGGCATCACTGGTACCGACGGCAAGACAACCAGCGGCACTCTGGCCCACGCCATCTTCCAGGCGGCGGGCAAGCGTGCCGGTTTGCTCACTACGGTGGCGGTGTTCTTCGGTGACGAGCGTCTGGAGCCAGGGCTGCATACCACCACGCCGGATCCCTTGGACTTCCACGCCTACCTGGCGCGCATGGTTGAGGCGCACATGGAATACGCTATCCTGGAGACAACCTCACACGGGCTCGAGCAACATCGCACCCTGGGAGCCGAGTACGACGTGGCCGCGGTGACAAACATCACCCGTGAGCATCTCGACTACCATGGCACTTTCGAGGCGTATCGGGAGGCCAAGGGTAGCCTCTTCCGTGACCTAGCTGGCAACCGGCGCAAGCCCGGGGTGACGAAGACGGCCGTCCTCAACCGCGACGACAGCTCATACGACTACTTGCGACAATTCGCGGCCGACTGGGTGATCAGTTACGGCATTGGTGGCGAGGCGACGCTGGTGGGCGAGGCTGTGGAGGAGCACATAGGCGGTGTATCGATGAATATGCGTTATGCGGGCCAAACCTGGCAGGTGAGCGGCAACCTGCCGGGCCGCTATAACGCCTACAATATGATGTGCGCCGCCGGCCTCGCCTTGTCCCAGGGGCTGCAGCCGGCCCAGATCGCTGAGGGAATCGCGTCTGTAAAGGGGATCATCGGCCGGCTGGAGGCGATAGATGAAGGTCAGGACTTTCAGGCTTATGTTGACTTTGCTCACACCTCCAACTCACTGCGTAACATGCTTCTACAGGTGCGCAAGATGACGCCCGGCAAAGTGATCGTCACTTTCGGCTGCGCCGGCCTGCGCGATCGCGAGAAGCGGCCGGTGATGGGGCAGATCGCCGCCGAGCTGGCCGACCGGGTGGTGATCACCTCCGAGGATCCGCGCACGGAAGACATGGGGGCGATCATGGCGGAGGTGGCGCGTGGCGCTGAGCTGGGCGGCGGGATTGAGGGTGAAACCTACTGGTGCATCGCCGACCGCGCCACCGCCATAGAGTTCGCTGTGGCGCTTGCAGAAGTGGGTGACCTGGTGGTAACTACTGGTAAGGGACACGAACAATCTATGTGCATCGGCAGCATTGAGTATCCGTGGAGCGACCACGAGGCGTTGCGTCAGGCACTGCGCGCGAGGGTGCGCGGCGACAGGAGACCGCATTGAAAGTAACTTTCCCCCTGCTGGCCAATACCTGGGTGGCCTTTAAGACCGTATTCGATAAGCGAGGCGTAGAATGCGTGGTGCCGCCGCCGTCCAGCAAGCGCACCATGTCATTGGGGACGAAGTACTCGCCCGAGTGGATGTGCCTTCCATATAAGCTGAGTCTTGGCAACATCATCGAGGGGTTGGAGGCCGGCGCAGATACCGTGCTGGGCGTCTCCGGGCCGGGACTCTGTCGGCTCGGTTGCTACTCGGACCTTCAGTATTCACGGCTCAACGAACTCGGTTACCAGTTCGAAATGAAGACCTTCAACTGGCAGGACAGGCAGATCCTCGGTCTGGTGGACCTGCTACGCGAGCTCTTCCCAGGCGCTTCGTTGCTGCAGATCGCCGGCGACATTAAGTTCGGCATCCAGCAACTCGTGCTGCTCGACGATGTGGAGCGGCGGGTGCTGAAACTGCGGGCGCGTGAGGAGGAGCGGGGTACGGTATCGCGCATCTGGAGCAGCGTGCCGGAGCGGGTTTGCGCTGCCCACTCACCCAAGCAGCTGAAGCAGGTGCGGCGCGAGGTCACCGCAGAACTGGACGCCGTGAAGCTGGATGAGCGCGTGCAGCCGTTGCGCATCGGCCTGCTGGGTGAGTACTTCACCGTGATTGACCCCTTCTCCAACATGGACGTCGAACGCGAGTTGAACGGCATGCGAGTGGAGATAGAACGCTCCGCCTTCATCAGCGACTGGGCGAAGATCTGGCTCTTCATGGAGGCGGTAGGATTGAGCCACGGCCGCAAGGTGAAGAAGGCGGCCAGCCCTTATCTGGCGCGTGATGTCTCCGGTGACGCCGTACAGACGATCGGCGAGACAGTACTGCACGCCAGCGAGGGCTTCGATGGCATCGTCCACTTGCAGCCGTTCACCTGCATGCCGGAGATCATCGCTCAGAACATGTTGCCCAAAGTCAGTCGGGAGCACGACATTCCCGTCCTCTGCATCGTGCTCGACGAGCAGATGGGCCGAGCCGGTTTCCAGACCCGCTTGGAGGCCTTTGTCGATTTGATGCGCCGCCGGCGCCAGCGGCGAGGCGTGGGCGAGCTCGCCAGCTAGGAGAGTACGCTGCCCTCCCGGTTTTCGGGTCTCTGGATCGTGGGTACGGTAACTGCATGCTCCCAGCCTGCGCGGACGTGTCATCAAACAACACGGCGGGCTTGGAATGGAGACTGCGCGGGTGGCGTCAGCACCATGTGTCTGGCCGGTGGGTCTCGATTAGGTGGCGCCAAGCCCGGCGGAAACTTGAGGAGAAGTAGCAGTAGCGTCAGTTTGCATAAGACCGCGCGTAGTGTTACAATAGGTCCACGAAATACATACTGCGAAGAAGCAAGCGGCAGCTGAACTTAACGCGAAGTCAGGGCTGGACGGCTGTATATGCACGTCCTGCCCTTGCACTGCGTCAAAAAATGCATTAATATTTCTTTTACTGCGCTTTTTCACCCAGCCACTAAGGAGTACGCTTATATGGTCGTGCAGAGAGCCGACGAGATCGCAACCATCCCCGCTAACAGCCTCCCGGCGATTAACGACGAACGAGAAAACTACGCCAGCATTCATGAAGTCCTTAGCGTGCCGAACCTCATCCAGGTTCAGATTGATTCCTTCGAATGGTTCAAAGAACAGGGCCTGAAGGAACTGTTCGCCGAGATTTCCCCGATCCAGGATTTTACTGGCCGCGTGCTTGAACTGCAGTTCGGCGAGTACTACTTCGGCGAGCCCAAGTTCAGCGAACTCGAGTGCCGCGAACGCGACACGACCTATGCCGCGCCGCTGCGCGTCAAGGCGCGCCTGCTTAACAAAGAGACAGGCGAGATCAAAGAGCAGGAGATCTTTGTCGGCGACTTCCCGCTGATGACCAGCAACGGCACCTTCATTATCAACGGAGCCGAACGCGTCGTCGTCTCCCAGCTGGTCCGCTCGCCGGGCGTTTACTTCAAGCTTGACGAGGATGCTACCACCGGCCGCATGCTTTGCAGCGCCAAGTTGATCCCAAGTCGTGGCGCCTGGCTGGAGTTCGAGAGCAGCAACCGTGACGTGCTCTCGGTCAAGGTGGACCGCAAGCGCAAGCTGCCAGTCACCACTCTGCTGCGCGCCGTTGGTTACAGCGAGGACGATGACCTGTACGCCATTGTGGAAGACGTGGATACCAACGAGCAGCGCCATTATATGTCCGAGACACTGGCGCGTGACCCAGCCAAGAGCGAAGAGGACGCCCTGTTGGAGTTCTATCGCCGCTTGCGTCCGGGCGATCCGCCGACCGCCGAGAACGCGCGTGCGTTACTCAATTCGCTTTTCTTCAACTTCCGCCGTTACGACCTGGGCCGGGTGGGTCGCCACAAGCTTAGTCGCCGCCTGGGCCTCTCGTCCGATCTGCCGCGCGTTCTGACCAAGGAAGACCTGGTTGAGATCGTGCGTACCATGATCAGACTGAACAACGGCGAGGGCGAGCCGGACGATATCGATCACCTGGGTAACCGCAGGGTGCGCTCTGTGGGCGAGCTGATTCAAAGCCAGTTCCGGGTGGGCTTGCTGCGCATGGAGCGCGTGGTCAAGGAAAGGATGAGCATCCAGGATCCGACCGTGGCTACCCCGGCCGGCCTGATCAACATTCGCCCCGTGGTAGCGGCCGTCAAGGAGTTCTTTGGTGGCAGTCAGCTATCGCAGTTTATGGATCAGACGAACCCGCTGGCCGAGCTCACTCATAAGCGCCGTCTCTCGGCACTGGGCCCGGGCGGCCTCAACCGCGAGCGCGCCGGCATGGATGTGCGCGATGTGCACCACAGCCACTACGGCCGCATCTGCCCCATCGAGACCCCAGAAGGTCCGAATATCGGCCTGATCGGCTCGCTTGCGACCTACGGCATGATCAACGAGTACGGCTTTATTGAGACTCCGTACCGCCGCGTCATTTCCAGCCTGGCCAATGATTCGTATGAGCTGCCGGGTCGCCGGCTACGCGAAAAGGTGGTGGATGACAAGGATGAGCTGATCGCCGAAAAGGGCGATGTGGTAACCGAGGAGATCGCCAGGAAGATTGCGGCACTGCCGGATCGCCAAATCAAGGTCGTTCCGTACGCTTCGGCGGAGATCGAGTACCTGTCGGCCGACAAGGAGGATCCTTTCTACGTTGCCCAGGCGAACTCGCGCCTCAACCACCTCGGTGAGTTTATGGACGAACGGGTCGAGGTGCGCTGGAAGCAGGAGTTCATGTCTGCTTCGCCGGAGAAGGTCCAATACATGGACGTCTCGCCAAAGCAGACGGTGAGTGTGGCGACGGCGCTGATCCCCTTCCTGGAGCATGATGACGCCAACCGCGCCCTGATGGGCGCCAACATGCAGCGCCAGGCGGTGCCCCTGTTGCGGCCGGAGGCGCCCTTGGTGGGCACCGGCATGGAGATCCAGACGGCCAGTGATAGCGGTCAGGTAGTTCTGGCAGAGGGCGATGGTGAAGTGCTGCGAGTGGACGCGCGCAGCGTGGTAGTCCGTTACGACGACGACGAAACGGGCGCTGAGAAGACCTATCCGCTGCTCAAGTTCCTGCGCTCCAACCAAGGTACCTGCATCAACCAGCACCCCATTGTCTCGGTGGGCGAGCGGATCAGGGCCGGCCAGCCGCTGGCCGACTCCTCATCCACCCACGCGGGTGAACTGGCGCTGGGCGCCAACGTGCTGGTGGCCTTCATGTCTTTCGAGGGCTGCAACTTCGAGGATGCCATAGTGCTCAGTGAGCGCATCGTGCGCGAGGACGTTTTCACCTCAATCCATATTGAGAAGCACGAGGTTGAGGCGCGCGACACCAAGCTGGGGCCCGAGGAAATCACGCGGGATA
>CAZMKF010000008.1:62751-63063 GCA_964566935.1 uncultured Dehalococcoidales bacterium
GTCGGCAAGATCACGCCCAAGGGCGAGACCGAGCTGAGTGCCGAGGAGCGTCTGCTGCGCGCCATCTTTGGTGAGAAGGCGCGTGAGGTTAAGGACACCTCGCTGCGCGTTCCCCACGGCCAGTACGGCAAGGTGGTAGACGTGCGCGTCTTCTCGCGTGAGAACCAGGACGAGTTGTCGCCGGGCGTCAACCAGATGGTGCGCGTCTCGATCGCTCAGAAGCGCAAGATCTCGCAGGGTGACAAGATGGCCGGTCGCCACGGCAATAAGGGCGTCGTCTCACGCATTCTGCCGGAAGAGGACATGCCATTC
>CAZMKF010000008.1:63073-63857 GCA_964566935.1 uncultured Dehalococcoidales bacterium
GTCGACATCGTGCTGAACCCGATCGGCGTGCCCTCGCGCATGAACGTCGGCCAGATCCTGGAGACGCACCTTGGTTGGGCTGCGCAGGCGCTAGGTATCAAGGTGGCGACGCCGGTCTTTGACGGCGCCCAGGAGGGAGAGATCGCCGAGTCGCTGTCTCGCGCCTGGCTGGTCAGTCGTGCCATGAACGAGCACACCATTCCGGGCCACAAGCCAGCGGATGTTAAAGCCCGCCTCGAGACAGCCAGGGCCTGGGTGAAAGAGAAAGGCTACGATCCAGACAAGGTTTTTGATGGCCGTGCCGCCGACGGTGTGGCGACCGACGCCTGCTATCGCATCTGGCTCGATGACCACGGTGTGGAGTACGGCGGCCTCAGTCGCGATGAGCTGTTCGAGCTTGCCGAAAGCAAGGCGCGGGAGTTGAACGAGCCTCTGCCGACCAGCGGCAAGACCGTGCTGTACGACGGCAAGACCGGCGAGCGCTTCGTCCAGCCGGTGACGGTGGGCAGCATCTACATGCTCAAGCTGGTCCACCTGGTGGAGGACAAGATTCACGCCCGTTCCACGGGCCCTTATAGCCTGATCACTCAGCAGCCGCTAGGTGGCAAGGCACAGTTCGGTGGCCAGCGCTTTGGCGAGATGGAGGTGTGGGCACTGGAGGCCTACGGCGCCGCCCACATCCTGCAGGAGATCCTCACCGTCAAGTCGGACGACGTGGTGGGCAGGGTCAAGACCTATGAGGCGATCGTCAAGGGCGAGAACATCCTCGAACCCGGCGTGCCCG
>CAZMKF010000008.1:63867-65468 GCA_964566935.1 uncultured Dehalococcoidales bacterium
AAGGTGCTGGTCAAAGAGTTGCAGAGTCTCGGCCTGTCCATAGAGGTACTAAACGAAGAAGAGGAGAGGATGACTTTGGTGGAAGACTCCAGCAGCAGTGACTTCGACACGCCTCGCCTCGACATAAATCTCTCTGGTTTTGAAAAGGGAGATCTAAATTAGACTCGTTACGGGGCGCCAGCTCCGCCAGCTGCCTGGGCATGATGTCCGGGCGGCTGGCGGCTCGCGCCGTTTCTGCTTGTCCTTTTACCTGGCAACTGAGGTGGAATTGAATGCTAGAGGTTAACGATTTCAACGCAATCCGCATCAGCCTCGCTTCCCCGGAGCAAGTGCGTTCGTGGTCGCACGGTGAAGTTACCAAACCCGAGACGATCAACTACCGCACCCTGAAACCGGAGAAGGACGGACTTTTCTGCGAGAAGATATTTGGTCCGACTAAGGACTGGGAATGCTACTGCGGCAAATACAAGCGTGTCCGCTACAAGGGCATCATCTGCGACAAGTGCGGCGTGGAAGTAGCGCGCGCCAAGGTGCGGCGCGAGCGCATGGGACACATTGAGCTTTCGGCGCCGGTTAGTCATATATGGTTCGTCAAGGGCACGCCCAGCCGCATTGGTCTACTGTTGGACAAGTCGCCGCGCGAACTGGAGCGTGTGCTTTACTTCGCCTCTTACATCGTCACCGAAGTGGACGACGAGGCGCGCCAGGCCGCTCTGGCGGCTCTGGACGAGAACTACAGTAGCGTGTGCGAAGCGATAGCCGCCGAGCAGAACGAGCAACTGGCCGCTCTGACCGCCGAGCTGGAAACTGCCCTGGCCGAGATTGAGGAACGCAGGGCGTCTGAGTTGGCCGAATGCGAACGAGGCTTGCAGGAGGAGCGTCAGGCGCTGCAGGACGAAGCGAGCCCCATTCTGGAGGCGCTAGAGCGACTCCAGGGAGAGGCGGCCGATCAGGACTACAAGTACAACGGCAAGACCGTAGTCAAGCGTTCGGCGGCCGTTAAGGCCACTCATCTGAAGAAGGTGCAGGATCAGCTTGACGCGCGCCTGGAGAGCGCAGAGACTGCCAGCGTCGCCAAACGAGCCGATATTGACATGCGTCTGGATGCCGAGGCAGACCTGACGCGCCGCAACAACGAAGAGGCGCGTGCCCAGATCAACGTCGAGTACGAAGAACGCAACCTCAGCATGCAGAGCAGCACTGACGGAGCGCGCAAGGAGCTGGAAAGCCTCAAACCGCTGATGCTGCTTACCGAGAGCCAGTACCGTGACCTCAACGACCGTCATGGTGACTTCCACGTGTTCAAAGCGGCGATGGGGGCCGAGGCGATCCGCCAGGTGCTGGCGAATACCGATCTCGAAGAGCTGCGCGACTTCTTGCGCAGCGAGATTCGCAACGCCCCCGCCTCCGGCCTGCGCCGCAAGAAGGCCAACAAAAGGCTGCGCGTGGTGGAGGCTTTCCGCCGCAGTGGTAACCGCCCTGAATGGATGATCTTCACCGTGCTGCCGGTGCTGCCGCCTGACCTGCGCCCCATGGTGCAACTGGATGGCGGCCGCTTCGCCACCTCGGACTTGAACGACCTCTACCGCCGCGTCATCAAC
>CAZMKF010000009.1:0-1952 GCA_964566935.1 uncultured Dehalococcoidales bacterium
CTTCCCCAGCGCCTCCGGCAAAACCAATCTGGCCATGCTGCAGCCGACGATTGAGGGCTGGAAAGCGGAGACGATCGGTGATGACATCGCCTGGATGAAGATCGGCCCGGACGGCCGTCTCTACGCCATCAACCCGGAGGCGGGTTTCTTCGGCGTGGCGCCTGGCACCTCCTACTCGTCCAACCCCTTCGCCATGGATACGGTAACCTCCAACACCATCTTCACCAACTGCGCGCTGACCGACGACGGCGATGTCTGGTGGGAGAAGATGAGCCCTGAACCAGCGCATGCCATCGACTGGGAGGGCAAGGATTGGACGCCCGCCAGCTCCAAGCCGGCCGCCCATCCCAACGCGCGCTTCACCGCGCCGGCCCGCCAGTGCCCAGCAATTGCACCCGACTGGGAGGACCCCCAGGGCGTGCCGATCGATATCTTCATCTTTGGCGGCCGTCGCACCACGGTCATCCCACTGGTGATGCAGTCGTTCGGCTGGGAGCACGGCGTCTTCCTGGGCGCCACCGCCTCCTCAGAGACAACGGCGGCCAACATCGGCGCGGTCGGCGCGCTGCGCCGCGATCCGTTCGCCATGAAGCCTTTCTGCGGTTACAACATGGCCGACTACTTCCAGCACTGGCTGGATATGGGCAAACGCCTTGGCGACAAGGCGCCCAAGATCTTCTACGTCAACTGGTTCCGCCGCAACGAGGCTGGCGAATGGCTGTGGCCCGGCTACGGCGAGAACAGCCGCGCGCTCAAGTGGATGTGCGAACGCGTCGACAACAAACTGGACGCGCGGGAGACAGCCATTGGCATGATGCCAAAACCAGAGGATATCGATGTCACCGGCATGGATCCTGACTCATATGCCCTGGATGAACTGTTGCGCGTCTGTCCCCAGGATTGGGAGAACGAGATCGCCGACATCGAGAGTTTCTTCTCGCAGTTCGGTGACAGGTTACCCCAGGAGATGCGCCGCCAGCTGGAGGCGCTGAAAGAGCGCGTGGCTGCTGCCAAGCAGTAGCCCGTCAACGGGAAAAGGGGCTTCCTGACGACGTCAGGAAGCCCCCTCCTTCTTACTTATCGCGGCACTCAGTAAACGATAATGCCCCGAGCTACCTCACCAGCCTGCATGGCATCGAAAGCATCGTTGACCTCAGTGAGATCGTAGCGCCGGCTGATCAGCTCGTCCACCATGATGCGACCGGTCAGGTACAGATTAACCAGACGCTTGAAGTCGAAGTGCGGCCGGATTGAGCCGTAGGCGCATCCCATCAGGCGCTTGCCACTGCGCATCATCCCAACCGCGTTGATCGGAACGATGGCATCCTCGGCCGACTGGCCGACGATCACTGCCGTGCCGCCCTTGCAGACGGAGTCGTAGGCCGTCTGAATCGTCTGCGGCAGGCCAATCGCCTCGAAAGCATAGTCGGCGCCCCATCCGCCCGTCAGGCCCTTGACCACTTCAACAACGTCCTCGCGACTGGAGTTGATCAGGTGGCTGGCGCCAAACTGGCGGGACATCTCGAGCTTGTTGTCCAGCAGGTCCACGGCGATAATCTTGGCCGCGCCCGCCAGGCGTGCGCCCTGGATGATGTTGAGGCCAACGCCACCCATGCCGATCACCACCACATTGCTGCCCGGCTCCACCTTGGCGGTGTTCACTACGGCGCCGATACCAGTGGCCACGCCACATGCCATCAACGAAGCCCTGTCGAGCGGCATCTCCTCGGGAATAACCACCAGGTTACGGGCCTCAACATTGGCGAACTCGGCAAAGGAGCCAACCGCCAGGAACGGCGTGATTACCTGGTCTCCCTTGCGCAGGCGCACATTCTGAGGCATTGGCGTGGCGCAAAGGTGAGGCTGGCCGCGCTCGCAGAAGAAGCACTCACCGCAGCGCGAGCCGAAGGCAATGATGACATGATCACCCGGCTTTACCCTGGTGACGCCCG
>CAZMKF010000009.1:1962-13005 GCA_964566935.1 uncultured Dehalococcoidales bacterium
GCCAACCTTTTCGACGATGCCAGCCCCTTCGTGCCCGAGCACCAGCGGGGGCTTTGCCCACGTCTCCCGCTTGATGTGGTGAAGGTCGGAGTGGCACACACCACTGGCCATCAGCCTGACCTGAGCCTCACCGGCGATTGGCTCGGCGATCTCCAGTTCCTCAACTTTGAGTGGAGTGTTTCTTTCCCATAGTACCGCTGCTTTCAACCGTATCCTCCCAATCCTGCCGCATCGCAGTTGTCGCTTACCGACTAGCATACCACTGGCTCGTTGAAGCCGACAAGCGCCGGGAAGAACAGGACTGTTACACCAAGCGGCGGTACTCTATGATTGAGCGTGATCGCCCTTGGAGGATGAGCGTACGAGTCCGGTAATTGTAGAAAGGGAGATGGGGTCGAGAGTGGGGCCTGAACATGTCTGAGCTATCAGAAAACCCGGAAGGAGAGATCTGGCTAGTCACTGGCGAACGTGGCAGTGGCAAGACGGAACTGATGCTGGCGGTGGTGGCTGCGGCGCGTGCTTTGGGCCATGGGGTAGCAGGCGTTGTCTGTCCTTCGCCCTACGTCAACAACACCAAACCGCTGATCCGGGCCACTCTCTTACCCGGCGGCAATAGCCTGCAGCTGGCGAGATTGCGCCAAAATCCCAATGCCGAGCAGTTAGGCTATCAGTTTGACCAGGCGGTGGTGGATGAGGTGAACGGCCACCTCGCCGGTATCGACCAAACGGAGCTATTGTTGATCGACGAGCTGGGGCCACTGGAGTTTGAGCGCGGCGAGGGCTTCATAGCCGCCTTGCCGCTGCTGCAACGCCGCTGCTTCATCCTCGCGCTGGTGGTGGTACGACCGGCATTGCTGACAACAGCTGAGGCCATGCTGCCAGCGGTCGACCGGGTGCTGTGGCCACCGCACCATGACAACACCAACCAACTACTGACCCGCCTGCAACAGCTCAGCTCGGGCCGCGGCCCCGGCTGCTAGCTACTGGCAACCTCCGGCCACGGGTGGCCCGCCAGAAACCCGCCGTCCACGGCCACTACCTGGCCGGTCATGAAATCGCCCGCCGCGCTCGCCATGTAGAGGGCAAGCAAGGCCACGTCACGCGGCTCACCGTACTTGCCTTGGGGCGTGTGCTCAATCACCCACTGCACGCGCTCGGGCGCCATGCCAGAAGTCATCTGGGTGGTGATCCAACCGGGGGCGATGGCGTTAACTTGAATATTGTGCGGCGCCAGCTCAAGCGCCAGAGCGCGCGTCAGACCGCCGATGGCTGCCTTGCTGGTCGAGTACGGCGCCAGCCCGGAAAAGCCCCTGTAGGTGGTCATGGAGGCGATGTTGATGATCTTGCCGCTTTTCTGCTCTTTCATGATTTCGGCCGCCGCCTGACAGACAAAGAAGACCGAACGCACATTGGTGTTAAGCACTTTGTCGTAAATCTCCGGCGTAACCCCATCCATGTCAGCCCGCACATTGACACCGGCGGCATTGGCCAGAATGTCCAGCCGGCCGTAGCGCTGCCTTATCTGCTCAAATACCGCCGGCAAGACACTGAGATCGGATAGGTCTGCGGTAACGATGAGCGCCTGCCGCCCCAGACCACGGATACGCGCAGCCACGCCCTCCAGTTGCTCAACCGTGCGCGAGACCAGGACCACGTCCGCTCCCGCCTCGGCGAACACCTCGGCCATGGCTGCGCCGATACCCCTGCCGCCACCGGTAACCAGCGCGACCTTCCCCTCAAGGCTGAAACTGCGATTAATATCCACTACAAAACTCCTCCTCAGAGAGTCCGCTCCCGTTTCGCCCGGTCAGGCGCCCAATACCCACCATTGCCGCACCAGTTCGCCGCCACAGAATCTGGCGAGCAACTGCTGCATCTGCTGATTAGCTGTTTCGAGCGCCGCCTTATCCACGGCCAGGTTGCCCTGCACGATGAAGAAAAGATCGGTACTGGCTGCCGTCACCTTCGTCTTTTCCACCTGCATTACTTCCATGCGGCAGATCACGTCATTGGCGGCGTCTATGTAGGCGTATTCACCGGCCGGCTGCGCCAGCGCCTGCTCCGACCCGATCGGCTGGTACGATTCTTCACCGGTTGTCAATCGCAGCGATACCGGCCCGTCTGTTTTGTCCACGTCGTGGGCGCCCAGGGCCAGGCGGCTCTGCACGGAGACCAGGTTGTAGATATCTACCACCGGTGAGTGGCGCGGCAGATTACCGCTCCGTTGCAGGCGGGCGATCAACGCCTCCGGCGACGCCACGTAGCGACGATTGGAACGGCCCACCCGCTCATGCAGGCGGCGGAAGCCATTCAGTATCGCATCGCTGCGCACGAACTGGGCGTCACTGTAGAACGCTCCCAGCTCATCCTGCTGCCGGCTGAACCACGTATCGAAACCCGGCGGAACGGTCCGGTTGTCCGCTCCCCGCCAGGTGAAGTAGACGCCTCGCACCCCGAGCGCTACCACCTCCGGCTCAACCTGAAACTGCAACCGCTCGACCTGCACCTCTCCCTCTGCCACGGCTATTCCCTGCGATACTGCTGCTGGAAGAGCGCAGGATCGTACGGCGCCCGGCGCCCCGGGCCAGCCTCACGCGGGCAAAGCCTGCAGCTCTCGAAGTTCGCCTCGGTGGCGAATCTGATACCAGAGACGCTCTTGCTTGGGATCATCAGCAGGCTTTCCGTCAAGGTTATGCCAACCCGTTTATCGGCGTCACCTAGAAGCCTGAAGAGCGGCTGCTGCTGCTGAATAGGCCAGTCTGTCAGCGAGCCGGGGCTCATCCGCGACGTCTGGCCTGGGGCGTAAGTCCTGTCAATCTCACCAGCCATGCCAGCCATGGCGCTGCGCATCGCTGCCTCCCTGATTGCCTCGCTCCAGAAACGATAAAGCACATCGTCGATGCCGGCTGCCCACTCCTCCAACTCTGCGCCACAGGTGGCCAGATACGGAAATGCCCGGTCCACCTTGGCCAGGTTGACGGCCAGCACGCGGCTGTCAAAGCGCACATCATCAAGCACGACGAAATCATCGCCACGCTCCCTGATGTAGCCGAGGCCAAAGGCCGCCTTCGGTTTGGCCACCTTCTTCGCCGCTGCCAGTAGCTGATCCAACTCAAGCGCTTGAGGCGAGCCTGCTTCCAGGTGAAGGCGTTTGAGCAATGCCTCCCGGTCGAATTCAACGTCTGGATACTCCAACACGGTCAGTTGCATATTTGAACCTCATTGCGCGTGCGGCGTTTTGCGTTTCATTATAGGGCACGAACCAACGGCTGCCCGTCCAGATTATCGCCGCCGACTGATCAACTGACCACCCGCGGCGACCGCTCGTTCTATACTGTAGCGAGCGGCCGACGGTGCCGTCGTACTAACCTCGCAACTGGAGGGTGGCATGGCGTTTGTTACTGAAACCGACATACCCGGTCTGCTGGTGCTTACTCGCCCCACGCACCGTGACCAGCGGGGCTACTTCCGCGAGGTGTTCCATCGCGACGAGTTGGAGGAGGCTATACAGGGCGAGTTTCGGATTTGCCAGTGGAACCATTCCTGCTCCCAGGCAGGCGTCATCCGCGCCCTGCACGCCGAGAACTGGAACAAGTTGGTCTATCCGGTGAGCGGCCGCATGTTCGCCGCCATCGTGGACATTCGCCCGGAGTCAGACTGCTTCGGTAAAGTAGCCACGTTCGAGTTTGACGACGACAACCGCCGCGCTCTGTTCATCCCACGCGGCCTGGCCAACTCCATCTGTGTCGTCGGCGAGCAGCCCGTACACTACCTCTACTTGGTCGATTCGTACTACGACGGCAGCGACCTTCGAGCCGTTGCCTGGGACGATCCGGACCTGAATATCGACTGGCCAATCAAACAGCCGGTAATCTCGGAGCGTGACCGTAACAACCCACGATTACGCGAGCTGTTCCCGGAGAAGTTCAACTGCTAACTGACTTTAAGCTGGCAAAGGCGCCAATACCACTTTGCAGGAGAGTGAGATGAAGATCGTAGACGTTCAGGCAGACGCGCTGGTCTGCAAGTTGGAGAAACCGTTCTGGAGCGGACGCAAATCTGTGCCGGTGTCAGAGGGGGGACACCCTCATCTCAGTCGCGGCATGGTACTGGTGCGCGTGCTCACCGATGAGGGGCTAACCGGCGTCGGCGAGGCCGGCCTGGCTGGCAGTTCGCCGCTGGTTGTAGCCGCGGCGGTTAAACACCAGGCAAAACCCGCCGTGATGGGAGAGGACCCGCTGCGAATCGAACGCCTGGTGGCGCGCATCTACGAAAACAGTTTCCCCAGCAGCCGCCGCGGTACCGCCAACCTGGCGCTCAGCGGCGTGGAGATGGCGTTGTGGGACTTAGCTGGCAAGTACTACGGCGCACCCGTCCACCGGCTGCTCGGTGGCTTTCGTCAAGCAGTGCCTGCCTATGCCAGCGCCGGCTTCTATGTTGAAGGCGAGGGCGAGACTGAGTTGGTGGCCCAGGCGAAGCGATATCTGCAAGAGGGTTTCCGCGCCATGAAGATGAAGATCGGCGCCCTGACCCTGGAGCAGGACGCCCGCCGCGTCGAGGCAGTGCGCGACGCCCTGGGCGCGGAGGCCGACCTGATGGTAGACGTCAACTCCTGCTACAGCCCCAGGCAGGCGATCGCCATGGCCGAGCGGCTGCAAGATGTCAACCTTACCTGGATGGAAGAACCGGTGAAGGTAGACAACCTCGACGGCGCGGAGCTGGTCGCCAGGTCCGTTGGCGTGCCCATCGCCGGCTACGAAACCGTCAACGCGCTGGCGCCGTTCCGCGAGTTGATCTCGCGCGGCATTATCGACTATCCCCAACCAGACCTGGCCTGGGCGGGCGGCTTCAGTGGCGGCCGGCGCATCGCCGCCCTGGCCGAGGCCTGGGGTATGACCATTTGTCCGCACTGCTTCTCCTCGGCCGTCAATATCACTGCGGGCATGCAGTTCATCGGCGGCGTGAGCAACGCCCGCTGGCTGGAATACGATCGCATGTCTCCCAACCCTCTGCGGGACGAGCTGCTGACCGAGCCGCTGCCACTACCGGTTGACGGCCTGGTCAAGCTCAACGATCGGCCAGGCCTCGGCATCGAGCTCAACGAAGACACCGTGGCTCGCTACCGGGTTAGCGACAATTAGTGACCGTAGCCCGCTGAATTAGCATCGAGTTCGAAACGAAAACTGCCCCCGCCGATTGGCAGGAGCAGTTCCATCTCCATGGCGTTGAAGTTATATGGTCTCCTGCACACCCGAGATAGTGCCATCGTTCGACATGGAGCAGACGGCGTCATGATCGACCATCACCTCCACCAGGTAGGGCCGCTGCTCGGCGAAGGCCCGCTCCAGTGCGGGCACGATATCCTCCACTTTTTCGACACGCTCGCCCGCCACGCCCATGCCACGAGCTACCGTGATGAAATCGATGCCGCTCTGCGCCTCGCCGGCGCTGTAGATCAGGCGCGTTGACTGATAACGCTGGCCATAGTACCAATTCTGCTGCTGGCGAATCAGACCAAGCCAGGTGTTGTTGAGCAGGAAGACTACCACTGGCACATTGTGCTGCGCTGCGGTGGCGAGTTCCTGAATCGACATACCAAGGCTACCGTCACCCAGCAGGTTGACCACCTGCCGCTCCGGCAGCGCCAGTTTGGCTGAAATAGCGGCGCCCAGACCCCAGCCCATCGTGCCAGCGCCACCCGTCACCAGATAAGTGCGCGGTTCGTACGAGTCGAACAACTGCGCCGACCAGATCTGACTGATGCCGCAGTCGTGGGTAACGATGGCGTCCCTGTCCAGGAATTGACGCAGGCGGTTGATCGCCTCCTGGGGTTTGATGCTATCGCTGTCGAAGCGGACCTGGCGGTCCAGCCTGGCGCGGTTCTCGCTCAGTTCGGCCACGTTGGCTACTTGCCGCTGGCGGTATCTCTCTGCTTCTCCTGAACGCTGCACCAGCGCAATCAACTTGACAAGGAAGGACTTGACATCGGCTGCCACCCCGAGGTCCACCGGCACTTTGCGGCCGATCTCTACGGGATCGAGGTTGACGTGAACGACCTTGCTGGCCGTCTTCCCACCTGCAGCCAGCAGGTCGCTGGGCGAGCCGACACTGCGGTCCGCGAAACGACCACCGAGGTTGAGCAACAGATCGGCAGTGAGGACGGTGCGATTGCCGGCGGGAGTGTTGCACATGGTGCCCATCATGCCTGCCCACAGCGGATGGTCTGCCGGAAAGGAGCCCTTACCCATGTAGGGGTTAACCACTGGTAGCGAAAGCATCTCCGCCAGTTGTCTCAATTCAGCCGTGGCGCCAGCCAGGATCACGCCTCCACCGGCGATGATCACCGGGCGGTTCGCCTCCCGCAACATCTGCCAGGCCTGTTCCACCTCAGCGTCTTTCGCCTCAGGCAGCACTTGCTCCTCAGTATGGTCAACCAGATCGGTGGTGATCACGCCTTGCTGCACGTCCACCGGCAAGTCCACCAACACGGGCCCCATCGGCGCGGAGAGGGCGCAACGCAGCGCCTCGTACATCACGGTAGGAACCTCTTGCGGTGTGCGCGGCTGGTAGACCGCCTTGGTCACTGGCCGCACGATATCGACGATCGGCGCCTCCTGAAAGGCGGAAGTGCCGATGGCGACAGCCGCCACCTGGCCGGTTAGTGCCAGCATCGGGATGCGGTCAAACCAGGCGCCGTATAGTCCCGAGACCAGGTTCGTAGCGCCAGGACCGGAAGTCACAGCGCAAACGCCGATTGTGCCAATCGTCCGATACTGGGCGTCGGCGGCAAAGGCGGCCGTCTGCTCGTGTCGAACCAGATAAGGCTTGATGCTGGAGCCCTGCTGAATAGCATCAAACACGGGCAGAATGGAAGCCCCAGGAATGCCAAAAAGGCGTTTGACGCCCTTTTGTTCGAGGATGCGAACAATCGCCGCCGCCGCCGTCATACTTTGAGGTTTGCTTTCGGAACCGCTACTACCAACTTTGGACATCAGTGACCCACTCCCATAGCCACGTAATCCGAGCTTGGCATACGCAGGCCGCTCACAGTCAGGGCACAAAAAAACTGGCTCCTGCGGCCAGCAAGCCAGACCAATTGATCGCGACACCAAACTGAACTCGTGACTTGTTGTTCCTCCGCGGGAAGCGGGCGCCCCTAAACGCAGGCGCCCTTCTCCACACTGTCTGCTTAGTTTAACACCATTCGTTCAGTTGTTGTACAGAGAACACACCGCCCGCAGGCCGTTGGCAGCCGCCGTTTCGCTGTCTGGCAAGGGCAGCGCCTCGAACGACAGGAACCCCTGATAGCCTATCTCGTCCAGAGCGGCCAGAATGCTGGCGAAATCAATGTGCCCATCGCCCGGCACCCGGCGGTTGCTGTCGACCAGATGCACGTGCCCCAGCAGCTCCCCTGCCTCACGGATCGCCTCGGCCAGATTGCGCTCCTCAATGTTCATGTGGAAAGTATCAGCGAGGATGCGCAGCGAGTTACAGCCCAGCTCCTCAATCAACTCGCGCGTCTCCCGCAGGGTATGCAGGTAGTCCGCCTCGTAGCGATTCAATGGCTCCAATAACAACAACACGCCAGCCTGCTCCGCCTTGGCGTCGACCTCTCGCAAGCCTCGCAGCAGCTGTTGCCGGCGCGCTTCCCGTTCGCCACCAGAACCCAGCTGGCCGCGCGCTAAACCGACAGTAACTGCGGACTGAAGGCTTGCCGCCAACTCAATGTGCGCCTGCAACCGCACCACCGCCGCCTCATACGTCTTTGGATCGGCCAATGAGAGGCCGTCCATGCCCATCATCATGCCGGTGCCAATGGTGGGTACTGCCAGGCCAGTCTCCGCCATCAGCGTCCGGATCTCCGATTCTTCCACATCCCCGGCTAACCTCAGGTGCAGTTCCACACCCTGGTAACCGCGAGCGGCCGCGAAAGCAAAAACCTCCGCCGGTTTGGCGCGGAGCAGTAGTGGCCCAAAGCCCCCCAATTCGGGTGTCGCCGTGATCGCGAGCCTGTATGCCATGCTCTAACACCTCTCCTCTAGCTTTTCTGGCTGCGGTAGCGCCGGATCAGCGCGTTGGTCGAACCATCGTGTGCCAGCTCAATCTCGCCGGACGCCGACAGCTCGGGGGCGATACGCTGGGCCAGAGCCTTGCCCAATTCCACCCCCCACTGGTCGAAGGAATCGATGCCCCAGATCACGCCCTGCGTGTGCACAGAGTGCTCGTAGAGAGCCACCAGTGCTCCCAAACTGAACGGGGTCAGACGCTCGCCCAGAATAGTGGTACTCGGCTGATTACCCGGGAAGGTGCGATGAGGCACCAGTTCGCCGGGCACACCCTCGGCCGCCACCTCAGCGGCTGTCTTGCCGAAGGCCAGCGCTTCACTCTGCGCCAGCAGGTTGGCCACCAGCAGATCGTGATGGTTGCCTACCGGATTGAGCGAGCGACTGAAACCGATGAAATCGCACGGTATCAGCCGCGTGCCCTGGTGGATTAGCTGATAGAAAGAGTGCTGCCCGTTGGTACCAGGTTCGCCCCAGTAGATAGCGCCAGTCTGGTAATCTACCTCTGCTCCCTGCAGGTTCACCCGCTTGCCGTTGCTCTCCATCGTCAACTGCTGCAGGTAGGCGGGAAACCGCCTCAAATAGGCATCGTAGGGCAGCACGGCAGTGGAATGGGCGCCGAGGAAATTGGTGTTCCAAACGGCGAGGAGACCCATGATCGCCGGCACGTTCTGATCCAGAGGGTTGTGCCGGTACTCATTGTCCATCGCCCGGAAGCCGGCAAGCAGCTCGCCGAACTGCTCCGGGCCGATAGCCAGCATAGTGGAAAGACCGATGGCCGAATCCATGGAATAGCGACCGCCCACCCAATCCCAGAAGGGGAACATGTTGGCGGTATCGATGCCGAACTTACGTACGTGCGGAGCGGCGGTGGAGACAGCTACGAAATGTCGCGCCACCGCCGCCTCGTCACCCAGAGCAGCCAGCAGCCACTGGCGCGCGCTGGCAGCGTTCGTCATCGTCTCCTGAGTGGTAAATGTTTTGGAGGCGACGATGAAGAGTGTCTCCGCCGGATCAAGGTCGCGCAGCGCTTCCACCAGATCAGTGGCATCGACGTTGGAGACGAAACGAAAGGTCAGGCGGCGCTCACTGTAGTACTTCAGCGCCTCGTAAGCCATTACGGGACCGAGGTCGGAACCACCAATGCCGATATTGATCACGTTGCGCACCGGCTTACCCGTATGCCCGAGCCAGTCGCCGGCGCGCACCTGCTGTGCGAACGCGGACATCTTGGCCAGCACGGCGTGGACCTCAGGCACTACGTTTACGCCCTGAACCAGCACTGAGCTGTCGGCCGGCGCCCGTAATGCAGTGTGAAGTACTGCACGCTGTTCGGTAGTATTGACCACGGCGCCGCTAAACATGGCCTCGATCTGCTCCGGCAGATTTCGCACCCTGGCCAGCTCGAACAAGCTGTCAAGCACTGCCGCGTCGATCCGCTGTTTGGAGAAGTCGTAGTAGAGCCCAGCTGCCATTTTGCTGAAGCGCTCCACCCGATTCTCCTCGTCCGCAAAAAGCTGGCGCAGATGCGTGGCTGCCATTCTTTCTGCGTGGCGCTGGAGAACCTGCCACTGGGAGGTTTGTGTCAATGGGCGTTCGGTCGTAGACATTAATTCACCTCACCTTGAGCCAACTGTTGCTGATGACGCCCCATTATCGGCTGCGATGAACGGCATCGCAACCGGCGGCACCCGGCAACGGCAACGAAACCTCACTGGTTGCCGATTACGAGAGGCGCCATACCATCAATGAATACAGGGGATGAATGTGACCGCTTGACAAAAATTGATTTGTTGACGAATGCGAGTATATAATACGCTGGCTCAAGTCATTCCGAGAGCGCTCAAGGCAGAGAAGCAAGATGCGGCTGGCAACCGTAATCGGCGATCGCAAGTCGGATCCACGCTACCGGAACGCTAACGGCAAATAAGAAAACTGGGAGTCACCGAAATCGAGATGCAAGACAAGACCCTAACCTGCCGCGACTGTGGCCGCGAGTTCACGTTCACCGCAAGTGAACAGGAGTTCTTCGCACAGAAGGGCTTCACAAACGAACCGGGCCGCTGCCCGGAATGCCGTGCCGCGCGCAAGGCCGCACAAGGTGGCGGTAGCAGCTACGGCCGCTCGTCAGAGCGCCAGATGTACCCCGCCGTTTGTGCCGAGTGTGGCAAAGACACCCAGGTGCCGTTCCAGCCGCGTAGCGACAAGCCCGTGTACTGCTCCGACTGCTTCGCCACCCGGCGCCCGAGCGGTGGCTACGGCCGTGGCGGTGGCAACCGCTGGTAAACCACTACCGCTGATTGCGATCGAGGATGGCGCACCTTTTGTGGGCCATCCTCTTCTCTTTGCCAGATAAGCGGTGAGCGGGTAAGTAATGGCCCCTGCCTATGGCAGGGGCCAATTCTATGGTCGGGGCGAGTGGATTTGAACCACCGACCTCAGCGTCCCGAACGCTGCGCGCTAACCAAGCTGCGCTACGCCCCGATTCTTCTCAGCTGGCGGTATTATACGGCAACGGCGGCGAGCTTGCCAGGAATCCGGCGTCTCCCAGCGATGCCAATCCCGCCTCACCCGGAACCCGCCAGCTCAGGGGAGCCGGTTCTTGTCCCCTTCTTCCACCAGCATCACCGGAATACCGTCACGCACGGGGTAACGGCGGCCGCAATTGGTGCAGCGCAGGAATTCACCCTCCAGCACCAGTTTGTCTTTGTCTACCGGGCATACCAGTATATCCAGCAACTCTTTGCTTAACACGCTTGTACCTCCACTCGATCTGGCTCGATTATACAGGCGCTGCCAGCCGCCCGCCGCGCTCTAGGCGTGGTCGGCGGTGACGAAGCCATGCCGTTGCAGCGCAACCAGCGCCGCCTCAAACGCCTGGGCGGTCAGGCCAACAAAGCCTACCTCCGGCAAGCACGACGGATCCGCACCGATCACCACCAGGTCTGCCTCACGCGGCCCGTCCAGCAACTCCAGAGTG
>CAZMKF010000009.1:13015-26951 GCA_964566935.1 uncultured Dehalococcoidales bacterium
CTGCGGGTGAACTCGTACAATGGCGTAAGCCAAACCCCACTCTCGCCGTTTGCCAGGCTGGCCGAGTCCAGCGCCAGCAGGTAATCGAAGTCCTCCAGTAGATCCGCCAGCTCCAGGCCAGCTTCGACAAGGGTTTGCACCGAGACTGCACGCCGGCCAGCCAGCCGCAGCGTCAGTAGCTCAAGCACCTCCGCTACAGCTGGAGCCGCCCAGTCGCCACCGGGGAAGCCAACTACCAGCGCACGCGCGTCTGCTGCCGCCGGCGCCGCGTTGTCGACATCTTCGGGCTGCAAATCAGCCAGCTTCACTAGTGGCGCCTGCCACCGGCGTATTGATCACCCCGTCTGCAGCGGGCAGTGGGTTACCATCCGCCGCTACCGCTGCCTCCACGGCGGCGATGGCAACCTCGATCATGCCATCTTCTGGCTCGCGCGTGGTCAGCTGCTGCAACCACAATCCCGGCGCCATCAGCGCGCGCAACAGTGGATTGTGCTCGCGCGCGCCCGCGTACTTGATGAACTCGTAGGCGAGCGCGGCCACCACCGGGATCAGCAACACGCGCGAGACCAGGCGTTCAACAATCGGCGGCTGGCCGAGCAGCAGGAAGACGAAGAGCGAAATAACCATCACCACCAGCAGGAAATTGGTACCGCAACGCGGGTGTGCGGGCGAATAGTCGCGGGCGTTCTCCACCGTCAACGGCAAGCCAGCCTCGTAGGTATAGATGGCTTTGTGCTCAGCGCCGTGATAGGAGAACACCCGCTGGATCTCCGACATGCGGCCGATCAGCACGATGTAGCCGATCAACAGCCCCATCCTAATCAGTTTCTCGATCACGTTGCTGGCCAGAGAGGAGCTGAGAAACTGGTCGAGGCAGGCACTCGTCACCCACGCGGGGCCCACAAAGAACAGGACTATCGAGAAGACGAGCGAGAAGGCCATAGTCAGCCAGATCGACTTGTCGCTGCCCGCCTTATCGACCGCTTTGTCGGCCTCCTCGTCTTCGGACATAGCCACGTCGGCCGAGAACATCAGGGCCTTCATGCCTAATGAAAGGCTGTCCCAGAGGATGAGAGGGCCGCGCAACAGCGGCGTCTTCAGCCAGCTCCCCGAGTAGATGCCACCCTTGAGCGGCTCGGTGCGCGTAACGACGGAACCGTCAGGATGGCGCACGGCCACTGCGTAGTGCCGCTGGCCGCGAATCATCACGCCCTCTATAACGGCCTGACCACCGTAGGTGGGTTTACTCACTCAACACACCCGCACAAAAAAGCAAAGGCAGCGTGCTTGCCGCTGCCTTGCCACTAAGTCCAACCGTATCCTCAGGCGGTCTCCTGCTTCTCGCTACTTGCCCCGGCGGCCGGAGCGTTCTTGGCCTTGTTCAGGCGCTTCAGGAAGCGGTCCACCTGGCCAGCGGTATCGACAATGCGTTGCTCACCGGTGTAGAACGGGTGGCACTTTGAACACAGTTCGACTTTCAGCGTGGAGCGGGTGGAGCCTGTCTCGAAGGTATTGCCGCAGGCGCACGTCACCGTGGCTTTCTGATACTTGGGGTGAATTCCTTCTTTCATCCTGCCCACTTACTCCGCTGCTGCGTAAACGCTCACACGCTTCTTGTCGCGCGTGGCATGTTCGAACTTGACACTGCCATCAATCAGGGCAAAGAGAGTGTGGTCTCTACCCAGACCAACGTTGGTACCAGGATGGATCTGAGTGCCGCGCTGGCGCATGATGATCGTACCGGCGCGCACAAGCTCACCGTCGTACCGCTTAACGCCTAGCATCTTGGGCTTGCTGTCGCGACCGTTGCGCGAACTGCCCATTCCCTTTTTGTGTGCCATCCTCTATTCCTCCACACTCTGCTGGTCTCGACCAGGAGTGTTCAGCTTCCTTAGACTGTAATCTCCTCCACCGCGAGGCGGGTGAACGGCTGGCGGTGACCTAGCCGGCGACGATAGCGCGTCTTGTTCTTGTACTTGAAGACGATCACCTTGTCGGCCCTGCCGTGCTCTACCACACGGGTGAGGACGTTGGCGCCCTCCACCAGCGGCTGTCCGACTTGGATGGCGTCGCCATTGCTGAGCATCAGGACCCGATCAATATTGACTGCCTCACCCGGCTCAACAGGCAGCAGCTCAACATCCACGACGTCGCCCACCGCAACCTTGTACTGCTTGCCGCCAGTCTCTATCACTGCGTACAACTGTCAACTCCCATGGCGTCCGGGTCTACGGCGGATCAGCAGCTGCTTGCCGGTGGAACCCGCGTTTTGGACAAAAATACAGCGGCAGAGTTCCTGCGGAACTTACCGCCGCAGGAGATTATAGCAATCACCGGGGTTACTGTCAACGAATTGTAGCGGTTCAGTAGGTGCGTTGCACAACCGCACTGGTTCAGAGAGAAGCATGACCCAGACCTCCAATGGCTCGCTAACAAGATTACGCTTGCAAGGATTACCTGTACAGGCCTACTAGTTAGGACCGTGGCCTTCCGTTATCGGCACACTCACCCAAATGCCGTCGACACGCTGTTGTGTGCCGCCATTCTCAAGAAAACCTGCGGATTATGGGCCATACTGGACAGACTCGCAGCCGCTGTGTTAGAAAGACTTGGTTACCCCTGCACGATGCGGTGCCGGGCGGCGCACTATGTTACTTGCGGAGGCAATAATTGCAGTCTAGGCCAACGCCGAGCAAGAGCCTATCCGTTCGTTGGGCCCTGAAACTAACCCTCGTCCTCCTCTTGCTCTGGGCGGCTCCAGCAGTCGCACAATCATATATAGTACAGCCCGGTGATACCCTGTACGGAATCGCATCCACCTACGGCGTCGATCCTGAAGAGATCGCCAAAGCTAACAGCATCAAAGACCCCTCTATAATCTTCGTCGGCCAGAACATCAACATCCCCGGCAAGGAAGGCACCCCGGTGGCGGTTGCCGTGGCAACCTCAGGGGAGAGCACCATCTACGAGGTGAAGACCGGCGATACCCTGATCCGCATAGCCAATCGTTACGGGGTAAGCGTCGAATCGCTGGCCAGGGACAACAATATCAGCGACCCGGCATGTATCTACGTGGGGCAACGCCTGCAGATCAACGGTGGAAATGCCCCGTCGCCCACGGCAGCACCTGCTGCCCAGGCAACACCGCCTGTTGCCGGCTTTACCTACACCGTCAGGCGAGGTGACACCCTCAACGGCATTTCACAACGTTACGACGTTCCGGTTTCTGACATCGTGGCAGCCAACGGCATCCGTGATGCCAGTTCACTTCATGTTGGCGACCAGATAATCATCCCAGGGCGGCAGGCTGAATCGACCCCCAGCGCCCGTAGCGGCTCACGCTTCTCGTTCACATGGCCGGCGTACGGGGAAATCTCCTCATATTGGCACGAGTACGGACCATGGTGGCGTAACGGCTACCACGAGGGCCTCGATATCGCAACCGACTGGGGCAACCCCATCTATGCTGCCGAGGCAGGCACCGTAATGGAAGCAGAGTACGGCTGGAACAATGGTTACGGCAACTACGTCAAGATTAACCACCACAACGGCTTCATCACCCTCTACGCCCACATGTCGGAGCTCAACTGCCAGACCGGGCAGCGCGTGGAGAAGGGCGATGTGATTGGCTTCATTGGTAGCACAGGCGTATCCACCGGGCCACACCTGCACTTCGAGGTACGCATCGACAACGTCAAGGTTGACCCACTGCCGTACCTGCCTTAGCACCCCCACTTAATGACTGGACACACTGAAGCCGGCGCCCTAAGAAGAAGGCGCCGGCTCTTTCTTTATGTTGGTCAGACACTACCTGGCCTCGCCAACGTGTTTCAGTTGGCGAGGCCGCAGGCAGTCCTAGGCAGCCGTCTTGGTGGCGCCGTTGATGAAGTCCACTATGGTGGTCATCGCGGTGCCCGGACCAAACACCTCAGCCACGCCGATCTGCCTCAGCTTCTCCTGATCCTCATCCGGAATAATGCCACCGACCAGCACGACGATATCCTCAGCCTTGTTCTCCTTGAGAAGGTCGAGCACCCTCGGCACCAACTCCATGTGCGCGCCTGAGAGGATGCTTAGTCCAATCACACGCACGTCTTCCTGGATGGCCGACTCGACGATCATCTCCGGCGTCTGCCGCAAGCCCGTGTAGATCACTTCCATGCCGGCGTCGCGCAATGCCCTGGCAATCACTTTCACGCCCCGGTCGTGACCATCCAAACCAGGTTTGGCGACCAATACTCTGGTTCTGCTTTCTTCCATGTCCTCAATCCTCACCAGTCTGCCGCCCGCCCCGATCGGGCGCCGGCGCCATTATAATCAACCTAAACGGGTTCATTCGAGAGCTGCCGACGGACCACGCTTCGCGCCCGATCGACCCCTAAGGTCTCCCCGAATCACAGCCCACGCTGTTCACGCTCGCGCGCTCTGCTCGACCCGATTATCTCACATGCTTCGTCTACGTTGGCCCAGCCGACGACGACTGTCTCCTTACCCTCCAGGTACTTGTAGGTGCGGAAGAAATTCGCAATCTCGCTCAGCCAATGTGGCGATATATCCGGCAGATCATGGACTTGCTCAAAGCGGGGGTCGCCCAGCGGCACCGCCAGTACTTTGTCGTCCTGCCCTTTATCATCCGACATCCGCAGCACACCGATCACCCGCGCCGGCACCAGACAACCCGGAAAGGTCGGCTCCTCGTTCAGCACCAGCACATCGAGATGATCTCCATCCTCAGCTAACGTTCCCGGCAGGAAGCCGTAGTCTGTCGGATAGTGTACGGACGAGTAGAGCACCCGATCCAGCCGGATCATGTGCTTCTCCTCGTCGTACTCGTACTTGTTGCGACTGCCGCGCGGTATTTCGACCAGCACTTCGATGTTCAACGGCGATCACCCGCTGAGTCCCTTATCCCGACCAGCGTTCAGTGCTCCTCACCGGCCGGTTCAGCCAGCTCGATCAGCACGCCGCGGGTGGCCTTGGGGTGCAGAAAGGCAACCTTGGTGCCGTGCGCTCCGGGGCGTGACTTAGCCTCGCCGATCACGGCTCCTATCTCGCCCAACGGCTTCAGCATCTCATCGATGCCCTCAACCTCAATACAGATGTGGGCGATGCCCTCGCCGCGCTTCTCGATCGTCTTGGCGATCGGACTGTCAGCGTTGAGCGGCTCAAGCAACTCAATGGAGGACTCGCCCACCGGCAGGAAGACCGTCTTCACTCCCTCGCGTTCTACAACCTCAGTGTGGGCCACTTCCAGACCCAGTACATCGGCGTAGAACTTAAGCGCCTCTTCGGCGTTTCGCACCGCAATGCCAATATGGTTGATGCGCTTGATCCTACTCATCCAGTACCTACCTACCCTTTCTCCGTTGAGGAATCCACAGGTGTTGCGCCAGGCGTTGCCTGATCATTGTCGTGTCCCAGGCCGGGCACGCTCTTGATCATTTGCTCCAGTTTGATGCCAGTGAGCGCCTCCATTACAGCGGGCAGCTGGCTCATGATGTCGGTGACGTCTCTGGTGATACGTGAGGCGCCGGCGCCCTCCCCATTGCCACCGATCAACACGATCCTCTCGGTCTTGGCCAGCGGCTCTGCCACGGCGCGCGCCAGCTCAGGCATGCGCTCGACGATCAGCTGGGCGATGGCCGCCTCATTGTACTGCCGCCAAGCGCTCGCCTTATTGGCCATCGCCTCGGCCTCGGCCTCACCCTTCACCCGGGTGACCTCCGCCTCAGCCAGACCCTTCGCTCTCGTTATGTCCACACCAGCCAGGCCGTGGAACCGCTCCGCATCGGCCTGACCTTGGCCTACCAGGCGGGCCGCCTCGGATTGACCGGCCGCTTCTGTCTTCAAGCGAAACTGCTCCGCCTCGGCGATGGTTTGAATGCGCTGGCGCTCGGCCTCCGCTGGCTTCTGCACGCTGGCGATCAGCTCCTTCTCGCGACGAGCGATCTCGCGCTGCTCGACCTCGGTTTCCTGCTCCTTCTGGACGATGGCGACTTTGATCTCCTCCGCCTTCACCAGCTGTTCGGTCTTGAAGCGCTGCAGATCGTAGGCAAGGTCCGCCTCGGCCCTTTGCTGGTTGACGACCGCGTTGTACTGCGCCACCTTGACGTCGTAGTCCCGCTGCGATTCGGCCACCAGGGTCTGCGCCTCTATCTCACCGGTCCGCCCCATCTGTTCTGCGTGCGCTCGGCGGATCTGGGCATCGCGCGTGGCCTCGGCCTCGGCGATAGCGGCGTCACGCTTCACCTGAGCGATACGCGGCTTGCCAAGCGCTTCCAGATAACCCTGCTTATCGTGCACATCCTTAATAGTGAAGGAGATGATCATGAAGCCCATGTTCGCCAGGTCGGTGGCGGAGACGTCCTGCACACGCTGGGCGAAGGCCTCACGGTTACGGTAGATCTCCTCTACACTCATCGTACCGAGAATGGCACGCAGGTGGCCCTCCAACGTCTGCTTGACGACCTCTTTCATCTCCTGTGCGCTCTTGGAGAGGAACTGTTCCGCCGCCGTGGCGATACCGATCTCGTCGCCGCGCACCTTGATCTGAGCCACGCCATCAACCAGGATCGGCACACCCTGCGAGGTGTAGACCTCTGGCGTACCAACATCGATCGTCATTGTCTCCAGAGGCAGCAGTTTCACCTCTTCCAGGACCGGCCAGACAACTGTGCCACCGCCTTTGACGATGCGGAAACCGACCTTCTGTGCGTGTCCATCCTCATCGTACATGGTTTTCCCACGACCGAAGATGATCAACGCCTCATTAGGGCCAACCTTGCGATAGCGGCTGGCCGCCAAGCCGAGCAGTAGCAGAAACGCGATTACGATGCCAGCGGCGATCAGGATATTCGTAATGTCCATCATCGTCTCCTTACAGGCATCTCTGCCTGGAGTACTGACTCAATTCTACCCACTCTCACCGGAGGTTAGCTCTACGGAGCCAGACTGCAAATCCACAACGTAGGCAACCCCTTTCTTCAGGCGCAGGATGGCCACCTGTCTGCCCAAGGCGATCGCGCTGCCGTCCTGACTGCGCGCCGGCAGGCTGAAACGGGTGCCGCCCTGGTTAAGGCTGATCTCGCCAACTCCCTGGTCGGGCAGCGCGACAGTCACCCTGCCCACAGCGCTCAGCAGATCGGTGGCCGTGGGACTGCTACTGCTTTGCGAACGGTAGAGTGGACGGAGCACGGCAAAGAAGAACAGCGCCGCCAGCAACAACGCTCCCAGGGCCGCGATCAGCATCGCCAGCCCCGCTGCCACACCGCCAACCCGTGTCAGCAAGAGACCAAAACCACCGAAGGCCGCGGCAAAGGCGGCGATGGTTAGAGAGTTGACTGGGGAGACGTCGTGCTCGGGTGAAACGGCGTCCAGATCATGTTCGAGACCATGTTCCACCGAGATTTCATGCGAGACATCGCTCATACCATGGCCTACGGCCGCTACCAGTGCGTAACCGAGACCGAGCAGGAACGCTACCCAGAAAACTAGTTCCACTACTCTTCTACCCCGGCGCTTGGCTCGCGCCAACTAGGGGTCAGCCCATTGTCGCGAACACTGGTGCTGACCCCGATAACTATACTGCCGTCTTTTGTCCTAGACGACAACTATCTCCTGATAGGTGCCGAATACATCTCGCAGCACATTGCACATTTCGCCCAAAGTGCAGCGTCCCTCGGCGCAACCCACTAAATACGGCATCAGGTTGTCGTCACCTGCTGCCGCCTCCTTCAACTCAGCAAGCAGCGCCTGCGCGCGTGCCTCATCCCGGGTGGCACGCAGATTCTTGAGGCGGGCCAACTGAACGTTGCTGACGTTAGGATCGACTTGCAGCAGATCCATCTGGGTCGGATCGGTAGTCTGGAAACGATTCACGCCTACCACCACTCGTTTCTCTTCGTCCACTTCCTGCTGGTACCGGTAGGCACTGTTGCTGATCTCCCGTTGGAAGTAGCCGGCGGAGATCGCCTTGATCGTACCGCCCATCTCATCCACCTGGCGCAGGTACTCCTCAACGCCCTTCTCTAACTGGTTAGTCAAATTCTCAACGTAGTAGGAGCCGGCCAACGGATCGACCGTATCGGCAACGCCGCTTTCGAAGGCTATGATCTGCTGAGTGCGCAAAGCCACCCTCACCGACTGCTCCGAAGGTAGGGCTAGCGCCTCGTCCATCGAGTTGGTGTGCAGCGACTGGGTACCACCCAACACTGCCGCCAGGGCCTGCAGAGTAACGCGAATAACGTTGTTCTCCGGCTGCTGCGCCGTCAGCGTGCAGCCAGCGGTTTGGGTATGGAAACGTAACATCAACGAGCGCGGGTCCTTAGCGCCGAAGCGATCGCGCATGATCTTGGCCCAAATGCGCCGGGAAGCGCGGAACTTGGCCACTTCTTCGAAGAAATCGTTGTGCGAATTCCAGAAGAAAGCAAGCCTCGGGGCAAAGGAATCCACTGGCAGACCGCGTTTGACTGCGGCCTCGACATAGGCGATAGCATCGGCAAAGGTGAATGCCAGCTCCTGCACAGCGGTGGAGCCAGCCTCACGGATGTGGTAGCCGCTAATAGAGATCGTGTTCCACCTGGGGACGTTCTTGCTGCAGTAGTCCATCAAGTCCACCACCAGCCGCAACGACGGCTCGGGTGGGAAAATATATGTACCACGAGCGATGTACTCTTTGAGGATGTCGTTCTGGACGGTGCCGTTTAACTTGGTGAGTTCAACGCCACGCTCTTTGGCCACCGCAATCACCATCGCTAGCAGCGGCGCTGCAGTGGAGTTGCAGGTGATCGAGACGCTGACCTTATCCAGCGGTATGTCCTTGAACAGCACGTTCATGTCATCGATGGAACAAAGAGCCACACCGACGCGGCCTATCTCACCCAAGGCGAGTGGATCGTCAGAGTCGTAGCCCATCTGAGTTGGCAGATCGAGCGCGATTGAAAGGCCGGTCTGTCCTTGCTCCAGCAAGTAACGATAGCGCTCGTTGGATTCCTCCGCCGAGGCGAAGCCAGCGTACTGGCGCATCGTCCAGAGACGGCCGCGATACATGGTCGGTTGCACGCCTCGGGTGAAGGGGAATTCCCCGGGAAAACCGAGGTCACGCTGGTAATCGAGCTCGGCCAGGTCGGATGGACCGTACAAGGGTTCGATGACTGTTTGCGAGGAGTTGACGAACTCTTTCTGGCGCTCGGGATAGCGAGCGATTGCCTTACCGCGCACTTCCTTAAGCCAGCGATCGCGCTCCTGGCTGTAACTGCTCTCTTGGCTCATGGCAGCTACCCTTCCTTAATGGTGGCCAAAACCTCGCCTGCATTGACGGTCTGACCAGCCGCCACCGTAATACCAGTGATAGTGCCGCCGACGGAGGCACGAATCTCGTTCTCCATCTTCATCGCTTCCAGCACCATAAGCGAGTCGCCGAACTTAACCTTGTCTCCCACCTTGACGCTAACACGCAGGATCTTGCCCGGCATGGGGGCCTTAACCTCAGCGCCTGCGCCGGGAGCCGAGGCTGCGGCTGGCGCGGCCGGCGCTGCAGCTGACGCGGCGGCCGCCGGGGCGGCCGGACGAGGCGCTGCAGCCGGAGCCGGGCGAGGCGCGGGGGCAGGACGGGCGGCCGGCGCCCGCCGCGGGGCAGCTGGCCTGGGCGCCGCTACTGGACGAGGCGCCGGAGGCGGAGGCGGAGGCGCCGCTACGGGCTGCTCGAGGTTGGCCGTATACTCCTGGCCGCCCACGATCACCTTGTCGCCACTCAGCTGCGCCTGCACGGTCTCGCCGCCAATCTCGACGCTGACTTCATTACCGGTCCTTATCGAACGCACAGGGAAAGCCTGGCCGCTGACTACGACTTCATACTCCTGGCCGTCGATCGTTAGTTTCATCGTTTATCACTCCACCGCTTAGTCAACTACTAGATGCGCATGCGGCCTGCCAACCGCCAGTTGGAGACAGCAACCAACGCCTCAGGTACCCGCTGAACCATCTGAGGCTGAGCGCTGAGGGCCGCTGCAATCGTAGCGACCAGCTGCGGATCGAGACCCTTGGCTTGCGGGGGCTCTTCGATCTCGCCCGCACGTTTCTTGAAGAAATCCATCGCCACCTGCGGGAACAGGGCGTACGAAAGCACATCTTCGTCGTTCTTGGCGTAATCCTTGGTCGCCTCGACCATCTTGTCCCACTCGGGCTCCAGCAAGTCCGCCGGGCGCGTGGTGATCGGCTCTTCGTCACCGATGATGGCCTTCTGCACCTCAATGTCGATGGGAGCGGCAGGCTTGCCATACATACCCTTGACGTACTGGCGCACCTCGTTCGGCACCATCTTGTAGCGCTCGCCCATCAGAACATTAAGCACCGCCTGCGTGCCCACAATCTGGCTTGAGGGGGTGACCAATGGCGGGTAGCCGAGGTCCTTACGAACGCGCGGCACTTCCGCCAGCACCTCCTTCAGTTTGTCCTCAGCGCCCTGCTCACGCAGTTGCGAGACCAGGTTAGAAATCATCCCGCCAGGGATCTGGAACTGCAGTACGTTGGTATCCACCGGCGGCAGGTTAGACTCGAACTGCGAGTACTCGCGCCGCACACCCTGGAAGTAATCGGCGATCTCGGAGAGGAGCTCCAGATTGAGGCCGGTGTCACGCTCGGTGCCGCGCAGAGCCGCTACCATGCTCTCAGTGGGCGGCTGCGAGGAGCCGGATGACATGGTGGAGATAGCGGTGTCTACAACATCGACGCCCGCCTCAACAGCCTTCAAGTAGGCCATGGCCGCCATGCCGCTGGTGGAGTGGCAGTGTAGTTGCACCGGCAGCCCCACCTTCTCCTTCAGTTCCTTGGTCAGCTCGTACGCCTCGGTGGGGTCTATCAAACCAGCCATGTCTTTGATGCAGATCGAGTCCGCGCCAAGGTCTTTAAGGTTATGGCCCATCTCCACGAAGACGGCGATATTGTGATAGGGGCTGCGTGTGTAGCAGATAGTGCCCTGAGCGTGTCCGCCTACCTGCTTAACCATGCGCATTGCCGTCTGCATGTTGCGCAAGTCGTTAAGCGCATCGAAAACACGGAAGATGTCCATGCCGTTCTCGCGTGCCTTGGCGATGAACTTCTCGAGGATATCATCTGGGTAGTGACGATAACCCAGTATGTTCTGGCCGCGCAGCAGCATCTGCAGTGGGGTCTTCTTGATGACCGAGCGCAGTTGCCGCAGCCTTTCCCAGGGGTCTTCATTAAGGAAGCGCATGGCGCTGTCGAAGGTGGCGCCGCCCCATACCTCAAGCGAGTGGTAGCCGACCTGGTCCAGTGTCTCGGCGATTGGCAGCATGTGTTCGATGCGCATGCGGGTCGCTAGCAGCGACTGATGTGCGTCGCGCAGTACGGTATCGGTTATTGCTAACGGTCGTTGTTCCATCAAATCCTCCACGTTAGTTCGCTTACAGAGGTATGTTGCCGTGCTTCTTGCGCGGCAGTGTATCTTGTTTGTCTTTAAGCATCTCAAGAGAGGCGATGATCCGGGCACGGGTCTGCCGCGGCGCGATCACATCGTCAACCAGGCCGCGTGCTGCCGCCACGTACGGGTTGGCAAACTTGTCGCGGTAGTCCTGCACACGCTCGCGGAAAGCCGCCTCCGGGTCCGGCGAGGCGTCGATCTCCTTGCGGAAGAGAATATTCGCGGCGCCGTCCGGCCCCATGACCGCGATCTCGGCGGACGGCCAGGCGAGGTTGACATCGCCGCGCAGCGCCTTACTGCTCATCACGATGTAGGCGCCACCGTAGGCCTTGCGTACGATCAGCGAGATCTTCGGCACGGTGGCCTCGCTGTAGGCGAAGATCATCTTCGCGCCATGGCGAATGATGCCGCCCTGCTCCTGATCCACCCCAGGCATGAAGCCCGGCACGTCGGCCAGCGTCACCAGCGGCACGTTGAAGCAGTCGCAGAAGCGCACGAATCTGGCGGCCTTGTCGGATGCGTTGATGTCGATCACACCCGCCAGCACCATCGGCTGCTGGGCCACGATGCCGACCGTGCGCCCACCCATGCGCGCGAAGCCCACGATAATGTTCTGGGCATAACCCTCGTGTACCTCAAAGAAGTAGCCGTTGTCGACCAGCGGAAGGATGATTGAGCGCATGTCGTACGCCATATTGGCGTTGTCCGGCACGATGTTATCCAGTTCCGGCACCTCACGGTCGATCGGGTCATCGTTGGGCACGAAGGGCGGATCGTCCATATTGTTGGAGGGCAGGAAACTGAGCAGCGTGCGCATGTCCTCCAGGCAGAGCTCTTCGCTGTCGGCAGCGAAGTGGGCGACACCGCTGATGCTGTTGTGGGCATCGGCGCCACCCAGCGCCTCGGCTGTCACATCCTCGTGAGTAACGGCCTTGACTACCGCCGGGCCGGTGATGAACATCTGGCTTGTGTTGCGCACCATGAATATGAAGTCCGTCAGGGCGGGAGAGTAGCAGGCCCCACCAGCGCACGGTCCCATGATGGCCGATAGCTGCGGCACCACGCCGGAGGCGAGCGTATTGCGCAGGAAGATATCGCCGTAGCCGCCGAGGCTCATTACGCCTTCCTGGATACGCGCCCCACCGGAGTCATTCAGTCCGATCACCGGCGCGCCGTTCTTAAGCGCCAGATCCATCACCTTGCAGATCTTCTGCGCATGCACCTCTCCCAGCGAGCCACCGAAAACGGTGAAATCCTGCGAGAAGACGTAAACCGGTCGCCCGTCGATGGTGCCGTGGCCGGTAACTACGCTATCACCCAGATAGTGCTGTTCCTCGAGACCGAAGTCAGTGGCACGGTGCATTGTAAACGCGTCGAATTCCTGAAAGGAGCCGCTATCCAGCAGCAGGTTGATGCGCTCGCGGGCGGTGAGTTTGCCACGGGCGTGCTGCTGGTTGATCCTTCTGGCGCCGCCACCCAATTCTGCGCGCTGTCTCAGCTGTTCGAGTTCACTGATCCTTCTCGCTTGTACCATTCCAGTCCTATCCTCTTCGCTATTGAAAGTCCGTCCACAGTGTCGTGTACGGCTAGGCTGTCCTGACTGCTATCAGCAACGAATTAGAAAAGGCGCCCATAGGGCGCCCCGCGCTTCAGCCAGCGAGCTCCGGAGTGGCGATGCCTGTGACCATTGGCCGCATACTAACCTGATCTGGCAACACACCCATGCGCCGAGGCTCCCTCCAGATTGCAGCAACCGGCTGTAGTTGCTGGCATTTCGGTACGAGAATAATAACACACGTGCCCAGTCAACGTCAGCGATAGAGGCCGAGAAACTGCGCTCAGGCGGCATGCCCGCGCTGTCGTTCAGCCCTATGCGAACTACGCCACAGGATCGTGACATACCAGCCCTCCAAGTGATCCATGCGCGTGCTGGCTATCAAGCACCTGATCGCAACCAAGGCTGCGCGGCTAATCGACCAGGTCGATCCCCGGAGGCGGAGGTCTCAAGAACGACGGCATTGCCCCTGCCGTATGCTACAATTCGGCACAATCGGCCCGATGCCAGCGCACCTATCTATTGGAGGCAGCTACTCAATGAAAGTCCTCTTTATTCCCCGCCTGTCTGAAAACGTGCTCCAGATGGCTCGAGACCTCCGTCCGCCCGATCTGGACGTGACTTTCATTGGCAAAGACGCCAGCCAGGAGGAGCTGATCTCCGCCATCGGCGAGGCAGATGCCCTGATGGGTATGCTGTTGCAGCCGCACCCGTTGCCCGTCTGGCAGAGCATGGGGCATCTCAAACTGGTCCAGGTTCTAAGCGCGGGCTACGACGAGGTGAACCTAAAGGTTCTGCGCCAGCTGCGCGTGCCATTGGCCACGAACGGCGGCGCCAACGCCGTCGCTGTGGCAGAGCACACCATCATGCTCATCCTGGCGGTGTACCGCCATTTGACCATGCTGGACGCCCGAGTGAAGTCGGGCGGCTGGCAGTCCGGC
>CAZMKF010000009.1:26961-35633 GCA_964566935.1 uncultured Dehalococcoidales bacterium
GGGGAAGACAGTCGGTATCGTAGGCCTGGGCATGATTGGCCGCCAAGTGGCAAAGCGTTTGCGCGGCTTCGGTACCAACACCGTCTATTACGACTCCTTCCGCCCCTCAGCCGAAGTAGAACGTGACCTCGACGTGCAGTACATGGAGCTCAACGAGCTGCTGCGCAGAGTGGACGTGCTGACGCTACACGTGCCAGTCAGCGCCGAAACGACCAAGTTGATCGGGGCAGAGCAGCTGGCACTGATGAAGCCCAGCGCCATTTTCATCAACGCCTCCCGCGGCGGCCTGGTCGATCAGGACGCACTCTATGAAGCGTTGCGCGATGGGCGTTTGTGGGGCGCCGGCCTGGACACGACCGAGCCGGAACCACCGCCGGCAGACTTGCCGCTGCTCAAACTGCCGAACCTGACCATAACGCCACACACAGCGGGACCAACCGTCGAGAGCTGGCCCAAGCGGTTGCGCAACGCCTATGCCAACCTGCAGCGGGTTGCTGCCGGCGACAAGCCTTTGTGGATCGTACCGGAGATGCGTGACCTGTTTGATTAGATCAGATTGTTGCGGCGCCTGCCGCGAGCGGTGAAATATGAGCGGAGGAGATGCAGGCATGGATGACTACAGTGGAGCAACAAGCGCCAGGCAGCTGCTGTCGGACCGCATGCGTGCCAATACTGCGGCGGAGACAAACAAGCGCATCGACGAAGAGAGCGTGGAGAGGGTACGTTTTCTGGCTCAACAGCCGGCGGAGATTATCGACGCGCGCCTTGAGGCCCTCGCCACTGAGTGGGATGTGGAACGGGTGTTGCAGGTGCATGGCTCCGTAGTGGCGCTCTTCGGGCTCTTTTTGGGCGCCACCATCAGCCGCAAACTGCTGGTTATTCCCCTGGTGGTGTTTGGCTTCTTGCTGAACAGCGCCTTCCAGGGCTGGTGCCCCGGCCTGCTCCTCTACCGGCAGCTCGGCGTGCGCACCAAAGGTGAAATCATGGCGGAGACCAATGCCCTGCGCACCTTGCGGGGAGACTTCGGCAAGCTGGACGAGGACTTGAGCGAGAGTGAACGGGTAGGTATTGCTCTGAAAGGCGTGGGGCTTGTCTGAGTCACCCCCTGCCTGCGGCGCCCAGAGTAGATTGCTGGACGTCGGGTCCGCCCCTGAACCGCCAAAACCGCGATGCAACTGACGCACCTTTCCCTGGAGAACTTCCGCAACTACGCCCGTCTGGAACTCGAGTTGCCAGCGGGCGTTTCCGTGTTTCTGGGTGAGAACGCGCAAGGCAAAACAAACTTGCTGGAGTCGGTTTTTTACCTGGCAACCAGCCGCAGTTTTCGCGCCAATAGCGACAGGGAGGTCATCAACTGGCTGGCTCTTGCGGAATCGCCCGCCTACTGCCGCCTGGTTGGCGTTGGTCGCAGCCAGGAACGCGACCTCACCAGCGAAGTTGCCCTGCGCTGTGGCGATGGGGTAGAAGCGGACTCAGCCGGTCAGTGCAGCAAACGCATCCGGGTGAACCGGCGAGCCTGCCGCGCCCTCGACCTGATCGGCCACCTGACGGTGGTGATGTTCACCCCGCAAGATACGCAGCTCGTCTCTGGCGCGCCCGCCCTTCGCCGCCGCTTCCTCGACCTGGCACTCTCCCAGGTGGATGCCGCGTACGTACGTAGGCTCTCCCATTACACGCGTCTGCTCACTCAGCGCAACCACCTGTTGCGCCAGCTTCGAGATCACAGGGCGCGGCTCGACCAGCTCGCCTTCTGGGATGATCAGCTGGTCGAGTACGGCGCCGCCATCACCGCGACCCGGCAAACCGCCATCCAGGTCCTGACTCCTCTGGCGGAGCGTCAACATTCGGCGCTGGCCGGTCGCACCGAACGCCTGCGCGTCACGTATCAACCGAGCATCCTGCGAGGCAAAAAGCAGCACCAGGTGAGTGAGCCGGCAAGCACTGAGGCGCTGAGGGAAGCATTCAGAATGCGGCTGGCAGACGAGCGGCCGCGCGAGATCGCCCAGGGCATGAGCGTGGTAGGGCCCCACCGCGACGACCTCTTGCTGGAGGTGGATGACGTCAGCGTCACAACTTACGGCTCGCGCGGCCAGCAACGCACGGTCTCGCTGGCTCTCAAGTTGGCCGAGAGTGATTTCCTGGCGGCCAGAACGGGCGAGAAACCCATGCTGTTGCTGGATGACGTGCTCAGTGAGTTAGATGAACCGCGACGCCGCTTTGTCGCCTCGGTGATCGGTTCCGACCAGCAGGTGCTGCTGACCGGTACCGACTCCTCTGTCTTCCCGATACAGCTGCTGCAAGCCAACACCTTTTCGGTGGCGAGCGGCCGAGTGACGGCGTCCCACCCCGACGACTGCGCCACAATCAGCTCCTACCCGCCACCGGCCGCAGAGATGGATCGCTAGCCTCGAGTCCACTGCCTGCGTTGCTTCGACGATCCAATGGGCATACTCGTTGACACTCAAAAGCGCTGATGGTACGCTCAAAACAAGCCCGTGCGGCCGAATTCAGGAGGCGGTGGTGAAGGATGAAATCAGCTGTACTACACAAGGCATTTGACCTGCGCATCGAGGAAACCGAGCGGCCTAAACCAAAGCCAGGTGAAGTGCTTGTCAAGGTGCGAGCGGTCGGCATCTGTGGCTCGGATATGCATCTCTACCAGGAAGGCAAGGTTGGTAACGCCGTCGTCAGCCAGCCGATGGTGCTGGGCCACGAAGCCGCTGGCGAGGTAGTCGAGGTTGGCGATGGGGTGACCAGCCTGGTGGTGGGAGATCGGGTGGCGATTGAGCCTGGCATCCCCTGCCGTAAATGCGAATACTGCAAACACGGAGAGTATCACCTCTGCCCGGACGTGCAGTTCATGGGAGTGCCCCATGTGGATGGCCTATTCACAGAGTACGCTACGGTACCGGCGGATTTCGCCTTCAAGCTGCCGGACAGCCTCGATTCTGTACAGGGGGCAATGCTGGAACCGCTGACGGTTGGCCTGCAGAGCGCCGAAGAGGGCAACATCGGTCCGGGCCAGTCAGTCGTTATCTATGGCGCTGGGCCCATCGGCCTCAGCTCAATGCAGGCGGCTTCGGTGCGCGGCGCCACTAAACTGATCGTAGTGGACATGGTGGAGAAGCGCCTGCGGTTGGCAAAGGAACTGGGAGCCACCCACGTGTTTAACTCCAAAGAGGTCGATGTAGTCGAGGAAGTAACGAAGTTGACCGGCCGCGGCGCCGACGTGGTGATTGAAACGGCGGCAGTGCCGCCCACCGTGCAACAGAGCCTCTGGGCTGCCAAACGCGGCGGCACCGTGGTTTTCACCGGCGTGCCGAGCCAGTCGATCATCGAGTTGGACATCGTGCGTATCGTCCGCACCCGCCTGCGTGTACATGGCTGCTTCCGCTATGTCAACCAGTACCCCGTCGCAGTGGCGCTGGCCGCGGCCGGTAAGGTGAACCTCGATGCCATGGTCACCCACTACTTCAGCTTCGACGAGCTGGCCAAAGGAATTGAGTTCACCGCCAACAACAAGGACGTGGCCATTAAATCGGTGCTTAGCCTATAGAGCCAGTTTTACCGGCGCAATGACGAAGTCCCCCTCACCAGGAGGGGGACTTTCCGTTACTCCACCAGCGGCCGTCAGTGCCCGGCGGTTGCGGTGGAAGCGGGAGCAGGCGTCATCGCGGGAAAGAGCTCGGGGTGGGCGAAGTAGTAGTCAACCACGACGGTAGCGTCTCCGGGGTAATCCTGACTGCGCAAGGCGGCGATGAAGACACTCGTACCGCCACGCGTCACCGACCCAACCACCGCCGCCATGGCCTCCTCCGTGTAACCACTCTTGACGCCGTTCGCCCCGTCACAGCTGTTGAGGAAGCGATTGATGTTGACTAGCGGGTAGACACCCCTGCCCCGGATGGTGATCTCCCGCGTCTGCACAATCTCCGCCAGCGTGGGGTTCTGCATGGCGTAGCGTCCCAGAAGCGCCTGATCGTAGGCACTGGAGTAGTGCCCCTCTTCATCCATGCCATGCGGGTTCATGAAGTGAGTATCACGCATGCCAAGCTGCCGGGCCTTCTCGTTCATCAGACGGGCGAAGCGATACTCATCACCGGCGATGGTGCGAGCCAGCGCGCTGGCGGCATCGTTACCTGAAGGCAGCATGAGGCCGTAGAGCAGATCCTCAATGGTTAGCGACTCCATCAGACTGAGACCCATGACCGACGAGTCGGGGATCTCGTCCCAGCTGACATCAATCAACACCCGCCTCTTGATATCAGTTTGCTCAAGGGCGATGACAGCCGTCATCGTTTTGGTGAGGCTTGCCATGGCGAAGCGCTTGTGTTCATTCTTGCCGTACAGCAGTCGACCGGAATCATCAAGCACCGCCACCGCCTCAGCCGTGACCTCGGGCATGCCCACGCTTTCCGCCGCTACGCCTGCGAAGCTGGTAAACACCAGCAGCAGCGAGGCGAGCACGGGCAGCAGGTGCTGTCCCGAGTTGATCAGTTTCACGATGTCTTCGTACCCTTCACAGCAGCGAAGCGCTGTGCCTTGTCCCGTGTGCGAGCGGCGGCTTCCTCAAGGTTGACGATGGCTCGCCAGTGGGTACCCTCCCCCACCTTGTCGAACTCGTCCCAGGCTTCCACCTCGAACTGCAAGATGCGGCGCTTGACCTCCACCAGCACGCTCTTGCAACGCACCGTCATGCCACGCGGGCTGCCGGCCAGGTGCCTCATGTTGATACCAACACCAACTGTAGCCTGCCCTTCCGGCAACAGCGGGTGCACTGACTTCATGCAAGTGTGCTCCATCTGAGCAATAAGGTGCGGCGTAGTGTAGACCTGTTCGCCACTAAGATGAGAAGTGCTGTTGCGCTCGTCCACCAGCTCACACAGTTCCGCTTCCAGCCCAACTCTCAGTTCGCTCACGCTTCACCCCCGACAATCTCACAATTGAATTATGACCACCGACCCATGCAGTCCAGCTCAGCAGAAAGGAATGCCATGTTCCCGCAGGCTGTACGGCAGCCCCCGCCCCACGATGAAGTGATCGTAGACGTCGATCGAAAGCACTCGGCCGGCCTTCACGCAAGCTTCGGTCAAGGCAAGGTCGTCACTTGACGGCGACGGGTCGCCACTGGGATGGTTGTGCACCATGATCAATGCGAGGGCGTTATATCGCACCGCTTCCCGGAACACCTCCGCCACCCGCACCACCGCCCGGTCGGCGGCGCCCTTGTAGATATCGCGGCAGGCAATAACGCGGTTCTTGGCGTCCAGCAAGAGGACACGAAAGTGTTCCTGCTCCATGGTAGACATATCCGAGACCAGTGGATAGACGTCCACTGGGGTACGAATCTGAGCGCGCTGGTCCACAACCTCCGCGGCCAGGCGACGACCGATCTCCAGAGCAGCCTTCAACTCCGCCGCCTTGGCGAAACCCAGTCCTCGCTCCTCCTGCAGTTGCTGAAATGAGAGGCGTGCGAGGCCCTGCAAACCACCATGGTTGGCAAGCAAGCGCTGTGCCATGGCCATGACGTTCTCTCCCTTTATGCCGCTGCGGAGGATGATCGCCAGTATCTCAGCGTCGGAAAGCGCATTCTCGCCCCGGCTCTGCAGCCGCTCACGCGGGCGCTCAGAATCCGGCAACTCCTTCATCGTCGGCCGATTGTCCACTCTGCCCCTCTACAGCGACGCTTCAAGATGCGACCATTATATCAAGCTGACTGACAACCGCGAATGCTTAGAATGTTTATGTCGACTGGCAGTTTGCCAGGGCACTGCAGCTGGATTATGATTGCCGTGACTAACCACTAGGGACGGAAGAACGCATGTGCCTTGCGGTGCCCGGGCAGATCACGGCGATCGACGAGAGTAACGAGTTGACACGAATGGGCGAGGTCACCTACGCCGGCATCCAGCGCGAGGTGTCGTTGGCCTTTGTACCCGAGGCCGGGCTGGGTGACTATGTCCTGGTGCACGCGGGCTTCGCCATCAGCAGGCTGGACGAGGCGGAGGCGCAGGCGACACTGCAGGCCCTGCAACAGATCGCGGAACTGTCCGGCGTGCCAATGGGTAACGAACCAGAAGTAGCCGCGCCGCGCCCTCCGTCCTGGTAGTCTCCGTCTATCCCGCGCCTTCCGCCGCTTTCGACTCCTGGTTGAGCTTATGGATGCGGTGGTTTATCTCCCTCAAGGCCGGGTAAAGCGATCGGTAGATCCCGAAGCCCTCTTCATAAGTGGATTTCAGTGCCTTATTGGCCTCGTACACCTTGTTGCCACTGCGATTCACGGTACCGGCGGCCTCCTCGTAATTTGCGAAGTGCCCCGAGCCCACGCCTGCCAACAACGCCGCGCCCACCGCCACGGCCTCCGGCACTTCCACTACGCGCACCGGCCTGCCCGTAACATCCGCCTTAATCTGCATCCACAGCTCGTTGGTCGAGCCGCCACCGATTGCCGTAATCGGCGCATCCGCCGGCAGGTCCGCCACCTGCGTCAGGCCCTCCAGGTTCTCGCGCATCCAGTAACAGAGTGATTCCAACAGGGCTCGCACTGAGTGACCACGCCCGTGCCCAGGGCCGTAGCCCACGGCACAGGCGCGTGACTGCTCATCGGTCCAGGGAGAGGCAACCCCGTTCAAGTGCGGCAGCCAGACCAGCCCCTGTGAGCCGGCCGGCACCGCCGCCGCCTCGTCAATCAGGGTGTTAAACGTGCTGCGGCGGACAGCGGGATCAGTGGCCACCATCGGCTCCAGCTGGCGCACCAGCCATTCCAGCATGCCACCACTGGCAGTAAGCCCAAAATGCAGGACGAAGAGGTTGGGCGCCGTGTAAGCGTAGTGCGAATAGCCACCATTTGCCAAGTGCGCGTTGGGTCGGAACGATTCTGTCAGCACCAGGCAAGCCTCAGCCGTGCCCAGTGAGTTCAGCAGGGCGCCAGGCCCTGTGATACCTGCGGCAAGGGCGCCACACAAATGATCGTGCCCACCCGTCACCACTGGCAGACCTGCACGCAGACCGGTCGCCTCAGCAGCCGCGTCGCTCAGCTGCCCCACCTGCGTCCCAGATTGGTGGGGTTTGGGGAAGACGCTGCTATCGATGCCGATCATCTCCAACATCGGTTTCGACCACGATTTGCTGCGCTGATCGAAAAGCATGGTACGCGAGGCGATCGTGTAATCCGTCGCGAACTCACCGGTCATCTTCCAGATGACAAAGTCCTCGGCGCACAGCCATTTATACAGCCTGGCGAATACGTCCGGCTCGTGTTCCTTCAGCCAGAGCAGCTTGGCCGCGGTGTATTTGAACTGAATGGGGTGACCGGTGATCTCGTACACTCCCTCTGTGCCCAGCCACTGCCGCCAAAGATGAGTTTGCGGTTCGCTGCGCGGATCGTGCCAGGCGATGATCGGGTAGAGGTAGTTACCTTGTGCGTCTATCGGCGCACCTGCTTCGGCAAAGCTGGCGATGGCTACCGCCTTCACGTCTGTGCCACGCGTGCCGACCGTCTGACGGATCGCTTCAACTACACCCTGCCAGATCTCGGCGGCGTCGAACTCGCTGCGCCCAGGCCGGGAGTGATGAGTGACAGTGGGCCTGCTTGAGACCGCTGCTACCCCGCCCAGAGCGGGATCGTAGAGCACTGCCTTGGTGTTGGTTGTGCCGACGTCGATGCCTAACAACAGACCCATGCCCAGATCCTCCTGCTATGCCACGAGATTGCCTCATTATATGACAAGAAGCATTCCATTGTGCTTGAACAAAAGCGTAGGGTGCTGTATTAATCTGAAGTAGTTAGAATCGCAGCTGATGCGGCCTCGCGTGCCCGCGGCGGATGCTCTGGAAGCGGCGTTTGAAATCACTCTGGCGAGCCATCGGATTCCTGACTCACTACTGGCCAGCCGTGCTCGGCGCGATGCTGGCCTTACTGATTGCCCTCGCGGCGAACCTCGCCTTCCCACGTCTGATCGGCATGGTAATCGACCGGGGCATTATCCCAAGCGACCTCTCCCAAGTGTTGCTTACTTCCGTCCTCCTCGTGCTGGTGTCACTGATCCGAGGGCTTAGTACTTTCGCTCAGAACTACCTGGCGGAACGCGCCGCCCAGAGCGCCACCTATGACCTGCGTAACCTGATCTACCGGCGCATTCAGTCACTCTCGTTCGCCTTCCACGATGCCTCGCAGACCGGCCAGCTAATGACCCGCGTCACCAGTGACGTCGACCTGGTCAAGGACTTCCTGGGTTCAGGAGTGCTGCACTTCCTCGGTGCTCTGGTGACCATCATCGGCACTACAGCCATGCTGCTGCTGATCAACTGGCGGCTGGCGTTACTGGTGCTTCCTATCGTCCCGGCGATCATGATCATCTTTGCTCTCGTCATCGTGCGCGCCCGACCGCTCTTCACCCTCGTTCAGGAGCAGCTGGCGGCACTCAACACCATCCTGCAGGAGAACCTGGCAGGCGTACGCGTGGTCAAAGCGTTCGTACGCGAACCCTACGAACACGGAAGATACGGCTCGGCCAACGCATTGCTGCTCGGCACCAATATCAAGGTGGTCCGCACCTTCTCCACCGTCTTCCCGCTGATCTTCCTGGTGGCCAGCATAGGCACAGCGCTTGTCATGTACTTCGGCGGCAGGCAAGTGATTGCCGGCAGTCTGACGCTCGGCGAACTGGTGG
>CAZMKF010000009.1:35724-42061 GCA_964566935.1 uncultured Dehalococcoidales bacterium
CGCTCGGTATGGTTTCCAGCATGATGTCGCGCGCCGGCGCTTCGGCACGGCGCATCTTTGAGGTAGTGGACACCGAAAACACCATACAGGACCCTGAGAACCCTATCGAGCCTCACCATCTGCGGGGCGCCGTGCGCTTCGAGCAGGTGAGCTTCCGCTACGCGGGCAGCGATGTATTCGCCCTCACAGACGTGGATTTCGCCATCGAACCAGGGATGACGGTGGCTATCGTCGGCCCAACTGGCTCGGGCAAATCCAGCATCGTCAACCTCATCCCCCGCTTCTACGACCCAGTGGCCGGCCGCGTCCTGATCGACGGCTACGATGTGCGCAGCCTCAAGCTGTCCGGCCTGCGCCGCCAAGTCGGCGTCGTCATGCAAGACACGCTGCTGTTCAGCGGCAGCATCGCCGAGAATATCGCCTATGGCGATCCCGATGCCTCTCAAGATGAGATAGAGGTGGCCGCCAAACTGGCACACGCCCACCAGTTCATCATCGAGCAGCCGGAAGGCTACGCGACCCGCATAGGCGAGGGGGGAGTGGGCCTGAGCGGCGGACAGATGCAGCGCATCGCCATAGCGAGGGCGCTGTTGCTTTCGCCCGCCATCCTGATCATGGATGACAGCACCTCGGCCGTGGACGCTGAGACGGAGTACCAGATCCAGCAATCGCTTAAGCAGCTGGCAATGGGACGTACCACTTTCATTATCGCCCAGCGGATCAGTACGGTGCGCCGCGCCGACCTCATTCTGGTAATCGACCGCTCGCGGTTGGTCGGCAGTGGCACACACGACCAGCTGCTGGCAACAAGCCAGCTGTACGGTGAGATCGTCGATTCACAGCTGATCAGGGACGAAGTGCCATCCACAGACAACGAAGCCGGCGCCGGTGAACCGGGAGGGGCGAAGCCATGATGCGCAGACGCGGCCCGATCCCGGCAGGCGAGCAGCGCGCTCAGAACACAGGCGCGGTGGTGTGGCGGCTGCTGACTTACCTGCAGCCCTACCGGCGCGAGTTGCTGGCCGTGCTGGCACTGGTCATTCTGGTATCCGCTGCATCGGCCACCTCGCCGTTCCTGATCGGCGTTGCCATCGACCGCTTCATAGTTGGCGGCGATGAGGCAGGACTGCTTACCATCGTGTTCTTGCTGCTGCTAACGTACCTGGTGGCGGCCACGGCCCGCGTGACCCAGGGCTACATCATGGGTCGAGTAACCCAAAGCACGCTGGCCGACTTGCGTGCCAGCATGTTCGCCTCCGTGCAACGGCAGTCGGTACGCTACTTCGACGAGCACGAGTCTGGTGACCTGATGTCGAGGCTGGTGAACGACATCGAAGTGCTTAGCTCCGCACTGGGCCAGGGCGCCGTACAGGCAATGAGCGGTACGTTCGCGCTGGTCGGCATCATCATCGCCATGTTACTACTCAACATCCCGCTGGCCCTGGCATCGCTGCTCATCATCCCGGCGATGTTCGTCACCACCCAGTTCTTCTCCGCCCTGGCTCGTCGCTCGTTCCGCAAAACACGCAAGACGATCGGCGACGTTTCCGCCAATCTGCAGGAGGACATCGCCGGGGTTCGGGTTGCTCAAGCCTTCAACCGCACCGAAGTCAATCAGGCGCGCTTCGCCGCCCGCAACGCCGCCAATCGCGACGCCAACATCGGCGCCATGGCGGTTACTTCCGCCTTCCAGCCGGCGATGGATGTGCTCAGCGCTGTGGCCATCGGCATCGTTGCCGGCTTCGGCGGCTACATGGTGGTCAAGTCACTGATCACGGTTGGCGTGGTGGTCGCCTTCCTCAACTATGTGCAGCAGTTCTTCATGCCCATTCAGATGCTCGGCCAGCTGTACACGCGAGCGCAATCCGCTTTTGCGGCGGCCGAGCGCATCTTCGAGTTGGAGGACACACCAAGCGAGGTCGTGAACCGGCAAGGCGCGACCACCGTTGAGCGAGTAAGAGGCGAACTGAAGTTCGAGAACGTCTGGTTTGGCTACAGCGAGGGCAACGACGTACTTAAGGACTTCTCCTTCACCGCCAGGCCGGGTGAAACTGTCGCCCTGGTTGGCGCTACCGGCGCGGGCAAGACTACGGTAGCCAACCTGATCGCACGGCTCTACGACGTGCGACGCGGCAGGATAACCCTGGACGGCATGGACATACGCGACTACACGCTTGCCTCGCTCCGCTCCCAGATGGGCGTGGTGCCACAGACCACCTTCCTCTTCTCTGGCACCGCAGGCGACAACATCCGCTACGGCAAACTGACGGCAAATGATGATGAGGTGGTGGCTGCTGCCAAAACTGCAAACGCCCACGAGTTCGTGCTTCAGTTGCCACAGGGCTACCAGACTGAGATCGGTGAGCGGGGAATAGCCTTGAGTTCCGGCCAACGCCAGCTGATCGCCATCGCGCGCGCCATCCTTGCCGACCCCCGCCTTCTGATCCTCGACGAGGCCACCGCCAGCGTCGATACCCGCACGGAAGCATTGATCCAGCAGGCACTGTCCCGCCTCCTGGCTGACCGCACCAACATCGTCATCGCTCACCGCCTCAGTACTATCAGATCCGCCGATCTCATTCTCGTGCTGGAGAACGGCAGGATCGTAGAGAGTGGCACCCACGCCGAACTGCAGGCTCGTGGCGGTAAGTACGCAGAGCTCTATCAGCGGCAATTCGGAGGGCGGTCAGTCTAAATCGCCTAAGCGAAATTCGGATTGAGACTCGAGCGCTGTGCTAGAATGAACGCAAAGCAACGCCAAGCGAAGGAGCTCAGATATGCTTTCAGTAGCCGAACTAGCCAAGATGATCGATCACTCAATCCTCATGCCAGGTCAGTCAGACGATGACCTCAAGCGCGGCATCGAGATCTCGCTCAAGTACAACGTCAAGTGCGTTGTACCCAAGACATACCAGGGTGAGAAGGCACTCAAGATGCTGGCGGGATCGGACCTTTTCCTCTGCCTGCCCGTCGGTTTTCCCCACGGTTTTAATCTGCCCGCCGTCAAGAAATACGAGGCTGAGCTGGCCTGCCAAGTAGGCGCCCTGGAGCTGGACATGGTGATGAACACGTCCGCTCTGAAGTCGGGTGAATATGACTTCGTGGAAGAGGACGTACGTGGCGTGGTTGAGGTTGCCGCCGCCAAGGGCGTCAAGGTGAAAGCGATCCTTGAGACCTGCGTGCTGACCGACGAGGAGAAAGTAGCTGCCTGTAAGATCGCCGAGCGAGCCGGCGCCAAGTTCGTCAAGACTTCAACTGCCTACATGCCTGGAGGAGCCACCCCGGCCGATATCCGGCTAATGCGCGCCAACGTAAGCCCGGATGTGGTGGTCAAGGCCTCAGGATTCGTTACCAATATCGACCAGGTGCTGGAGCTGTATGAGGCGGGCGCCCGCCGTTTTGGCACCAGCTACACCGAGCCGATCCTTGAGGGACTGAAGCAGAAACTGGCTGCCCAGTAGGGCGGCGCTGCGCGCACAACAAACGACCTGGCTCTTTTCGCCAGGTCGTTTGTTTTTTACGGACTACTCGCTATCCGGATCGTCGACCACGATGCGCTTCTGTGACCTGCAGTTACCGGCGCTGCGCGCCTTGCCTGCCGAGCCAAAGAGACGAATCTTCTCTCGCGCCACCTCAGTCACCAGGCTCTGCGCCGGTGGCAGCAATGCCGGTGGCATCACCTCTGCAGGCATCTCCTGGTAAACCCGCTCCATACCCTGGCGATACTGCTTGCACAATTCCGTGGCAACGTTGATCTTGCAGATGCCATTGGCTATCGCCTGGGACAGCACTTCGTGCGGTACTCCCGAGCCACCGTGCAGCACCAGCGGTTTGCGAACCAAGTCGCGGATCGCGGCAATGCGAGGCAAGTCGATCTCCGCTGTCCTCTTCACCATGTTATGTACAGAACCCACGGCAACAGCCAGAGTGTCCACACCCGTCTCTTCAGAGAAGCGCAGCGCTTCCTCGGGCACGGTCAGCATCGACCTTACTTCGTCCGCGCTGGGGTTGTTGGCGATGCGCAACACGCGACCCAACTCGGCCTCGACACCGATACCGACGGCATGGCCCAGCTCCACCACCCGCCGGCTGATCGCTACGTTCTCCTCGTAGGGAAGGGAGGAGCCGTCGAACATCAAGGAGGTGAAACCAGCCTGCAGGCAAGCCACGTTCATCTCCCAGCTGGCTCCATGATCGAGATGCAAGGCGATCGGCACGCGCGCCGCCATGGCGGCCGCTCGCGCCGCGGCGGCGATCACGTGGGTGCGGTTCAGCTCCAGCTGTTTCGGCGCTACCGCCAGGAGAATAGGCGCCGACTCCGCTTCCGCCGCGTCTACAATCGGATTGAGCAGATCGAGAGAGGCGACGTTAAAAGCGGCAATCGCATACCCTCCCTCCATAGCCTCGTAGAGAAGTTCCCTCCCTCCCACTAGTGGCATCGCACTTCACCTCCGTCAATCGTTACCCATTCCAAGCCAAATGCCATTATAGGTCTGCCACCGAATCCCAGTCGAGGCGCCAGCATAGGGCGGAACTCAGCGTCAACTACATCTGGCCAGCTGCACCGTCACTTCATCCGCCAAGGCGGCCAGCAGCCACGGGCCTACGCCCACTGTAGCGCTGCGACGCCACTGCATGTCCAGCCTGGAGGCTAGGCCTCTCGCCTCAATATCCAGGTCGTGGAGCGTTTCCAGATTTTCCAACACAAACTGGATAGGGGCTAAACACACCTTATTGACACCCTCCGTCGCCAGCCTGTCCAGCGTCTGTTCCACGCTGGGGCCAAGCCAGTCGCCGCCTCGCCGCCCGGCGCTCTGAAAGGCAAGACTGTAGCGCTCAATACACAGTCGCTCTGCCACCAGTGCTGCCGTCAGCTTCAGGTTGCCGAGGAACGGATCCGCCACCTGCAGATGTGCTTGAGGCAGGCTGTGGGCGGTGAACACTACCTGCCAGTCCGCACGCAGCTCAGGTAGCGCCGCCGCCAGTCTTTCCACCAAGCCACTAATCAGTGAGGGGTTGTCAGACCAATCTCGCACGCAGCTGACAGCCAACCCCAACGAAGCGGCCGCCGGTTCCAGCGCAGCCCAGTAGTTGCCGTGGATTGCCGGAGAGTACTGTGGCGTAAGCACAACGGCCACAACCCGGCGTGAGCCGATGGTACGCAAGCGCCTTAGCTCTTCATCAATGTGGTCTTCTCCGTGCAGGGCAGCGGCGGCCACAGGCATGCTCAGGCCGCGGCGGGCCAGCTCAGCCGCCAGCGCCACGCGCAGCTCCTCCACTGCCGAAGGCAACGGAGACCCGCCGATCGCACGGTAACGTTCGATCAGTGCCGTAGCGGCGTCGGCGGGCAGATTCGGCTGACTGGTCACTTCGCGTAGAAACGCGGGCGCCCCGGCCGGCGTGCGCGGAGCACCAAAGTAAAGCAGCAACACGGCCGTCCCTTCCATACTGCCGTGAACTGGAAGCCACTGACTAGTCATCGTCTCCTTCAATTGACGACACGGCATGGCGCAGCGGGTCGAACAGCTCCCGCAGACCATCGCCCAAGTAATTCAGGCCCATTACACTGAGCGTCACCGCCAGTCCGGGGAAGAGCATAAGCCACCAGGCTGGATCGAAGTACGCCCTCGACGCCGCCAGCATCGCGCCCCACTCGGGTTGTGGTGGCTGCACCCCCAAGCCAATAAACGAGAGGCTGCTGCCAGCTAACAAGGCGACCCCCATCTGCATGGTGGCTACCACCGCCAACAACGGCAGAACGTTGGGAAAAACGTGCCGCCACATCACCCGCGCATCACTTGCTCCCAGAGCAATGGCCGCCTCCACATAAGCACTACTCCGACTGCTCATGCTGGCCACGCGAACCACCCGGTAGACGATCGGTACGCCGATGAAGCCAAGCGCCAGAATGAGGTTGGTCAGCGACGAGCCAAGGCGCGCAACGATTATCAGCGCCACCAGCATACCAGGCAGCGCGATCCAGCCATCTACCAGGCGTGCCATCAGCCGATCGAACCAGCCAGTGTAGAAGCCGGAAAGCGAGCCGAGGGGCACGCCCACCCCCAGTGCTATCGCGCAACTACCTGACACCATAGCAGCCGCGACTAGCCCTCCCTCGCCCATCCGTGCCAGCATATCGCGACCCAGCATGTCCGTGCCAAGCGGGTGCGCCAGGCTGGGCGGCCGCAGCCTCATCGCCGGCAGTAGTTCGTAACTGTCGTAAGGCGAGATCATGACCGCCGACACGCAGGCCAACGCCATTACACTCAGCAGTACCCCGCCAACGACCAGCTGCACGGGCAAACCGAAAGAAGTGGGCTTGCGGCGATTCGGCCTC
>CAZMKF010000009.1:42131-49732 GCA_964566935.1 uncultured Dehalococcoidales bacterium
ATCTGCCGGCTACACCGGCCCGTGCCGGCCGGCGACGCCCCGGGCAACGGCCGCGCCCTTTTACTGTCATTCGGAGCCACTCGCCTCTCATAACGCCTCCCGACGGACACGCGGGTCGAGGACTGCCTGCAGGATATCGGTGAACAGTATGGCACTGAGGCTGAGCGGCGCCACCACGAGCACGGAGCCCACTATCAAGGGTATATCTCTATGCGCGATCGACTCCACCACCAGGCGGCCCAGGCCGGGCCAGGCGAAGATAGTCTCCACCACAAAGGCGCCACCAATCAACCGCGCCAGATACAGCCCGAGCAGAGAGAGAGCCGGCATCACAGCATTAGGCAACACGTGCTGAAACATCACCTTGCGTTGTCCAAGACCTTTGGCGCGCGCCGTGCGCACGTACTCGGTGGAGAGCACCTCAATGGCGCTGGCCCGCATCAGCCGTGCGATGACCGCCGTCGTAGGTAGCGCCAGCGTGACTGCCGGCAGGATCAGGTGGGCCAGCGAACCTGCGCCCATCACGGGCAGCCAGCCGAGCCGAACGGCGACCAGCTGCACCAACAGAATAGCTACCCAGTAGCTGGGTATCGCCAGGCCTATGGCAAAAAAGCCACTTAACAGGAGGTCCAGTGGGCCTCCTGCACGCGCGGCAGCAGCGAAACCGAGTGGCAGGCCGGCCAACAGGGCGAGCAGGATGGCCACCAAAGCCAGCTCGGCGCTGGGGGCTAGACGATCGCTTATCTCCGTCGCCACCGGCCGGCCACTACTTAGCGAGTTGCCCAGATCTCCCTCACGCAAGGCGCCGCTGGCATACTCAAGGAAGCCCTGCCAAACAGGCAAATCAAGCCGCATCTGCCGGCGCAGCAAGGCAGCCTGCTCCGCGGTGGCGCTATCACCCAGTAGCGAATCGACCGCGTCTCCGGGGGCGCAGGTCATGCCAGCGTAGGTGAGGAAAGCGACCACAACTACAGTTGCGCCCACCAACAGCAGGCGCCGTAGTAAGTGAGCAAGCAAAGCGCTATTCTGGCTCCAGGGTGACGTCGTTGAACAGAGTGCGCGCCAGGGCGCCCACTTGCAGCCCGTTCACCCTCTTGTTATACAGCAGCGCCTCTTCAGGATGATAGAGGGGTTGCCAGGCGGCATCCTCCAACACGATCTTCTGCGCTTTAATATACAGGTCAGCGCGCTTATTCTCATCAAACTCGCGCAGACCCTGCTCGAACAGCTTATCTACCTCCGGGTTGGAGTAAAACACCCGGTTAGTCTGACCGATACGACTCGTACCAAGGAACATGTTAAGACCATCAGGATCGTTCCACTCGTAACGCCACAGCAACAGGTCGAACAGTCCCTCGCTGCTGACCTTGATCGCCGCTGCCGAGTCCATCTGCTTAATCTCCACCGGAACGCCCAGCCGCGCCAGCTGGTTCTGCAGTACCGTGGCAACGGAGTCGTTTGGCGCTCGCGATGAGGCCAGCAGACTCGCCTTAAGCTGCATGTCGTCCCGCCACCAACCGCCATCTCGTTCAACGAACCCCGCCTCGGCCAGCAAGGCTCGCGCCCTGACCAGGTCGGTAGGCTTTGCCCATTGGTGGACACACTCGTCGTAGCCAAGTACGGATGGCGCCAACAGCGCGTCAGCCCTACTGCCAAGGCCGCCGAGCGCGGTCTCAATGATCTGGTCCTTGTCTACGGCATGCGAGAAGGCGGCGCGCACCTTGATATCGTCGAAGGGAGCGCGGCGGCAGTTGAAACCGAGGAAGACCAGGCCTTCGAAGTTAACATCGAGCACGCCGAAGCGATCGTCATTACGCATCTTCTCGGCCTGACCCGGGTCGTTGGTGTAGACAATATCCAGATCGCCCTTCTGTAGCGCCGCCAGTTGGGTGCTGGCATCGGGCACTATCTTGAATACCAGCTGCTCAAAGCCAGCCATACTGCGGTTGCTCACTTCTGGCGGACCCCAATGGTAATCCGGGTTGCGGTACAGAGTAATCGATACGCCCGACTGTACTCTGCCCAGCTTGAAGAGGCCAGTGCCGAGCAGCGAGTCAAGGCTGTCACCGCTCGTAAATGGGGCGCGTTCTTTGATGATGGCGGCGTGTGGCATGGCAAACATACTAAGAATGCTGGCATTGGGGGCCTTAAGATTGATCACTACCGTGAAGTCATCCGGCGTGTCCACGCGGACGATCTCCATCATGCTACCGTATATTGGCGACCTAGTGCCAACGCGCTGCATCCGCTCGATGCTCTTCCGCACCGATTCCGAAGTCACCAGCGAACCATCATGAAACTTGATATCGCGGCGCAGTTTAAAGCGCAGCCGTTTACCACCATCTTCTACGTTCCAGCTCTCAGCCAGGTACGGCACAAGGCTGCCATCGGCCTGGCGCCATATCAGGGAATCGTACATCAGAGGCAAGATCACATTAGTGCTGGCGTTGGCCGGCCCGTGGGGATCCAGGGCAGCAGGCATGTCGGTGAGAGAGCGCGACAGGGTGGTGCTGCTGGCGATGCGGGAGCGCTCGGCCACTGCTTCACAGCCGCTAAGAATCAGGGCAGCGAGCAGCGCGACCAGCAACAGGCCAGGCGGAAGAATGCGAACGGCTCTATAGCTCAACATGGGAACCGCACACCGTTCTCTTTGTACATGCTGGTTCCCAACAGCGCCTCCTTCACACAATCAGTTAGTATACACAGAAGACGACTGACTGGTGAACGCACCTCCCTTGAAATGCACCCCTGTCCAGTAGAAAGTCCGTTGCATCCGATTATATTGACCAATTTATCACGATGTCAACAATTTCGCCATAAATGAGGTGCTGACTGATCGAATCCTACCTGGTAATAGGCCTGGCGTTACTGTATGCGAGCATAAACGGCGCGCTTAGCACCGGTGCGCTGATTGCTGCGCCGGTGGCAGCGGGCTGTGTCTCGCCGCCACGCGCGGTGGCGTTAGCCGGTCTGGCTGCCTTCGGAGGGCCGTTCCTGCTGGGCAGTTCTGTGGCGCTCTCCATCGGCAGTGGGCTGATCGCGCCGCACATCATCGACATGAGTGTTCTGATTGCTGCTCTGGTGGGCGCCATGAGTTGGAACCTGCTCGCGATGCGCAATGGTTGGCCAACCAGCTCATCGCACGCCCTGGTGGGCTCTCTCATAGGCAGCGCCATCGCCTCAGGCGGCCTGGAAGCGCTGCTGCCCTCAGGTCTGGCGGTGGTCCTGTTCGGCCTGCTGGCCGGGCCCGCCGTAGGTTTTGTGCTGGGAGCGCTTGGCTCGCTTTTGCTGTATTATGCCGGCCAGCGCTATCCTCGCATCGTCAGAAGAGTGGCGAATAACGGGCAGGAGATGACGCTGGTTTTCCTGGCGCTCGGACACGGAAGCAACGATGCTCAGAAGGCCATGGCCGTGATCGCCATGGCGCTAATGACATCTGGCCCCGAGGCGGGTTTCCAGCTACCAACCTGGGTTGTGTTGATCTGCGCTGCTGCCCTGGCGCTCGGTGTGCTTGCCGGTAGCGCCAGGGTGGTTCGTACCCTGGGCAGGCGGCTCTTTCGGGTGCGGCCCCTACATGCCCTGGCCTCACAAACCGCTGCTTCCATCTCCGTTATCGTTGGCAGCCTGCTGGGCTGGCCACTTAGCACCGCGCAGGTCACTGGCTCCGCCATTGTTGGAGCGGGGACCTCACACAGGCCCGCTGCCGTGCGCTGGCGTATCGTGCGCATGATCAGCCTGGCCTGGTTGGTGACGATTCCGGTTAGCGCCGTGGCGGCGGCCCTCGTCTATTGGGTATTATCACTGCTATGGACGAAGTGAGAGAGAAGGTAAAGTCGCTGCTCTGGAGAGGGGAGCACGACTTCATCCCCCTGCTGGCGACTCAGGCCGAATTCACATCTGAGGGCATGAAGGCATTGCAGAGCTACGCAGAAAGTGGCGCTGCCGAGTACGCTGACGCTGTAATGCAGCTCGAGCAGGAAGCAGACGATTTCCGCCGGGCGCTGATCAAGAACCTTAGCCTCACCTACATCACGGACCTGGACCGCGAGGATATCCACGCCCTCTCCCGCGCGCTGGATGCTGTACTAAACTACGCAGCAACTACCGTGGAAGAAATGGCGCTCTTCAAACTGGAGGCCGATCCCTGGATCAGAAGCATGATGGCTTCACTGGCGGCAGCCGCGGACGAACTGCGGCTGGCAATGGAGAACCTGCAAAGGCAGAAGGCGATCAGTTCCAGACATGCGCTCAGGGCTAAGGCGTACGAAAACGAGGTGGAACGCACTTATCGTGAGGCGTTGAGCCACCTTTTCGACCAGGCCGATACAGTGCAGGATATTGTACGCATTCTGAAACTGCGGGAGACCTACCGTCATCTCAGTAACGCCGCCGACCGCGTGGACGAAGCGGCAAACCTGATCACCGATATAATTGTCAAAATGGGCTAGGGAGACCGCATCTATGAAATATGTGAACTACGCAATCTGGGCAGCCGTGCTCGGGCTCATAGTGATCCCGCTGGTTGTGCTAGGCATCTCCTGGTTCAACGGCGGCCTGCGCGGTGCAGCAGATTGGGCCTATGTCTGGTTCTTGGGGGGTATGGTAGGTGCAGCTGCCGTATCACTATTGCTCAACTTCCTGTTGTTCTGGAAAGGATTGCCCATCGCTACTCGCGCCACCCACAGCGGCTTGACCTCGGCGCGGGGTGCCAGCTCGGCAGCGGCCAGAACCGCAGACAAGGCCGGGCGGGCAGTGATCAAACCAAACGTTGAGATCTACGCGAAAGCCGCCGCCGTTGAGGGATTCGTCCGCTCTCTACTGGAGAGAAAGCGCCCCCGCACTGAGCGGCCGGGTAGCATCAAATGAGCATGGCGGCCGCCATGCTCATTTGATGCGAGGTTTGCTTCTAGTAGAAGACCCTGGCCAGTTCCAACAGTTCGGGGTCGACCGTGCGCGTGGTAGCGATGGCGTCTCTCAATAGCACGGGCACCACTTTGCCGCCTACGATGGCCGGCATGTAGCCAAACCGACCGTCGTTGACGTAGTCCACCGCCGCCACACCCAGGCGACTGGCCTGCAGGCGGTCGATTACAGAGGCCGTGCCACCACGCTGGATGTGACCGAGCACCACCGAACGGGTCTCAAAGTCGGTGAGCCGTTCCAGCTCTTCGGCGATCCGCTCTCCCAGATTGCGCCGGTCGAGACGAATGTGGCCGAAGGCATCAACGTCGGTTGGGCGCCTCTCTTCCATGCCAACTACAGTGGCGCCCTCGGCCACCACGATGATGCTGAAGCTCTTGCCACGCTCCTTGCGGAACTTCAAATGCGCCACAACTTCGTCGAGATCAGTCTGCCGTTCCGGCACAATAATGTAGTCGGCTCCACCAGCGATGCCGCCGGTCACCGCTACCCAACCAGCGTAACGACCCATCACCTCCAACACGATGACCCGGTGGTGCGAGCTGGCAGTGGTGTGTAGCTTGTCCAGCGCGTCAACCACCGTCGTCACGGCCGAGTTGAAGCCAATGCAGTACTCGGTCACACCGATATCGTTATCCATCGTCTTGGGCACACCCACTGCCTTGCCGCCACGTTCGTAAAGCCCTGCCGCCACACTAAGCGTATCGTCGCCACCGATGGCAACCAGTCCATCCAGACCCCTGGAAACCATCGTGTCAAGCACGTTCTGCATATCTTCCTCGCGCTTGAGGGGATTGGTGCGGGAGCTGCCGAGTATCGTACCGCCCAAGTGCAGGATGCCGGAGACCGACTGTGCGGTCAGGGGTTTCATCGATCCCTCACCGAGCATACCGGCCCAGCCGTTTTCTACTCCCTCTACCTCCCAACCAAACGATAAGGCACGTCTAACCACAGCACGAATCGCCGCATTAAGTCCAGGACAATCGCCGCCACCTGTAAGTACTCCGATTCTCACGTCACACCACCCGATAATAGGCTCATATAAGCTGCCATGCCAGTGTAGGCATGTACATACTCATCATATACGCATTATGACGTACCGAGGCCAGCGGTGTCACCCTAAGTACTCCACCGAACGCCGGGCCACCGTCCCATTAGCATAACCAGTCATCACACCTGACTGCCTCACGCCGCACTAATACTTGACACTCGCGTAACAACAAACATATATTCGTGCCATTATGCGAACGGCTACCGCCGATGATTGACGAGGCCCGCCTGCTGGAGCTCAGCCGCCAAGGCAGGTTGGAGGCGTTTAACGCACTGGTTGAGACCCATCAACAGATGGTGTTCAACGTTGCCGTGCGGACACTGGGTGACTGGAGTGCGGCAGCCGATGTCACTCAGGAGACGTTCATTCGAGCCCACCGCTCCCTGGACCGCTTTCGTGGGGGCTCATTTCGCGGCTGGCTGCTGCGCATCGCCACCAACCTCTGCTACGACCGTTTGCGCGCCCAGAAGCGACGGCCAGCCGACTCCCTGGACGAGCTGCTCACCCACCTGGGAGACCCAGGCTTGCCAGACATCAACCCGAGCCCCGAGACCGTAGTTCTCTCGCGCGAGCAGGCGCACAACATCCAGCGCGCGCTGGCTGCGCTGCCGGCAGAGCAGCGGCTGGCCATAATCCTCAGCGACGTCCAAGGCCTGACTTATGAGGAGACTGCCACGGCCACACAGACCAACGTGGGCACGGTCAAATCGCGCATCAGCCGCGGCAGGGCGCGCCTGCGCACACTTCTCAATCGCCAGGGGGAACTGCTGGGGGAACTAAGCGAGCAGGGCGATCGTTTCAATAGTGAGAGTTAGGTCGGAATGGGCGAACTAGAACCAAGAGAGACACGAAACTGCAGGCGAATCGAGGGCCTGGTATCCGCCTACGCGGACGATCAGCTGACTGAAGCTGAGCGTCAGGCAGTGGCCCGGCACCTCGAGCAATGCCCCCAGTGCCAGGAAACGCTCGCCGCTGAGCTGACGCTGAAGGCGCAGCTGGCAGCATTGCCAGCGTTTCCGGTGCCACGCTCGTTCACCCTGCGTCAGGCCGACCTTGAGCCCTCCCAGCAGATGTTACCCTGGTGGGCGCCATTGCGGGGTTTGGCGGTTACCCTGTTAGCGGTATTCGTCCTCGGGGCGGTAGGCATTAACCTGCTCCTGCAGCAGGATACGGTCGCCAGTCCGCCCGTGGCGCCGGCGGCGGCGCAGGCGACCCAGTTCGCGGCGCTGGAGGTGGCAAAGCACGACAATGAAGCCGCCACTGCCATGACGACCACCACCGAGGAGTTAGGCACCCAAGCGGCAGGAGCGGCCCGGGCGGCAGGAGGAACGGACGCTCGTGGTGCGCCAGCGGCTGCTACTGTGCAGGCGGCTGCCGGCAAGACGGCCCAGCCAGCCAGCGGCAATTCATTTGTGGCGCCGGCCTTGCTGTTTGCCCTGGTAGCGGCAGTAGTACTGGCGCTGCTCTTCAGACCGGGACGCCGCTAACCATCACCGCTGCCCATTCAATCCAAGTAGTAAGCGACGCCAAGGGCACCCGGACCAATATGGGTGGCTATGGTAGGACCAACATCAACTACGTGAGTTTCCACCAGGCGCAGTTCGGTGTCCAGTTGCGCGCGTAACTCCTC
>CAZMKF010000009.1:49742-56842 GCA_964566935.1 uncultured Dehalococcoidales bacterium
CCATGGTGCGAACCCGGTCCACTACCTCAACCTGCCCATCCTTGACCGTCAGCACCGGCTTAATGCTAAGCAGGCTGCCCAGCAGGGCTTGCGCGCCACCAATGCGCCCACCCTTCTGAAGGTACTCCAGTGTGTCGACAATGAAGCTGATCCGCACCCTGAGCAGCACCTGACGGGCTACCCGTTCCACCTCGGCCAGCGGCGCACCGGCGTTAGCGGCCTCAGCAGCACGCAACGCCGCGAATCCAAGAGCAAATGAAGTGGTGTTGGAGTCGATCACACATATCTCGTTGTTTCCCAGTATGTCTTTCGCCGCCTCGGCCGAGTCGACAGTGCCACTGAGTTTGCGAGAGAGATGAATCGAGACTATGTCGCAGTTCTTGGCAAGCAGATCATTGTAAACGCTTGAAAAATCCCCTGGCGCCGGTTGCGAGGTGGTAGGCAACTCGGGTGCGCTCCGCAGACGTTGGTAGAACTCCGCCGTGCTCAACTCGACGCCATCGCGCAGGCTATCTCGGCCGAAAGTGACGGTAAGCGGCACTACGGTGATTCCAAGCCGCTCGGCCAGAGCGGTGGGGATGTTGGCAGTGCTATCGGTAACTACCGAAACTCGTTTCATTAATTCCCTCGCATTAGCCTCGAAACGCCGCAGCGGGACTCGGTGCTCCGAGGCAGTGCAGCAATAACGAGGGCTTGATCAGACTGTCGTCTCGTCAGGTTCGAGTTCGAGATCGGACGAAGGTGGCTCTTCGCCCTCTTCGTGTATCATCTCGTCATCCTCCTCATCATCGACTTCCCTGTCCTCATCGTCATCATCCAGGTCGTACTGGTGCAGCAGCGATCCCTTAATGTAGGCCCTAATCACCGGGGCATCGCCTGGCTTGAAAGGAAAGGAGGCACGATTATTCTGACTGGGGTGACGCTCGATTTCCCGAATGATGATAGTGATGCTGTTGTCACCGTGCGCCGTCACGGCAGCAGCGTAGCGATTGCCGCCGTTCATCAGCGCAATCAGCCGCTGGCTCAACTTCTGGTCGACCTTGCCCAGGTAGAGACCAGTGAGCGACTGTACGGTGAGGCTGCGGCCCTCAATCACCAGATTCACTTGCTCCCCGGCCGCCACCGTGGCCAGCGCCTCTTTGGCGCCTGGGCGCACCAAGGTTGCGTATCCTGTCTTGCCGGTTTCCTCAATCAGCAAGCGGGGATCTATCTGACGGCGGTGTACACCGGCCGCCTCGGTCTCATTGATGGTTGAGAGGCGCACCAGATTACGCTCCGCAATCCGGTTCATTGGATCCAGTTCAAGTGCCTTGCCGTAGGACTGGCGGGCCTCACCAAAGCGACCGAGCTCGGTCAGAGCTTTGCCGAGGCGATTGTAGGCATCAACATCGGTCTGAGAGGTCTCGAGGATCTCCTGGTTGAGACGAACAGCCTCGTCCCACTTGCTCTCCATCGCCAGCTTAATGGCCCTTTCGGCCTTCAGGCGGCGCTGTTTCGACGTATCTCCACTACCAAAACCTGCCATCACAAACCCTCACAACAGCGACGCAATATCGATCTCGAGCAGAGGTGCGTGTACTCGCAACCTGCGGTATCGGCGGGCAATTATACACTAAGCTTCGTTGCCTGCAAGCAAGAACCTGCCGCCAGTCGGAGATTGGCCAGGAATACCACTGCGTCAGCACGAAACTGCCCGTCAGATACAGACCAAGGCAGGATGGCGCACCATACCGGAGTCTGAAATCAGCTCACGGCAACCACCCTGGTAATGGAACGGGGGTGCGAGTGTTCGCAGACAAAACGACATTCTCCCGGGGCACCTTACCTGCGGAAGGGGCTAAACAGGGTTGTGGTTGGGATAGAGAGGCTGGATTACTGTCTGGCTTTTATTCTCTCGTAGCACTCTGCGCAGTAGACGGGACGATCGTTACGCGGCACGAAGGGCACGGTGGCCTGCTGGCCGCATTCGGCACAGACAACCGGGTGGTGTTCTCGCTGACCGGCGCCCGAGCGCTCCCGTCGCCGGTTTGAGCGGCAGGTCGGGCAACGCTGCGGCTCGTTCATCAGTTCCTTCTCGCGGAAGAAAGCCTGTTCGCCGGCGCTGAAAACGAAGTCGGCGCCACATTCGCGACACTTGAGCTGTTTGTCCTGAAAATCGCTGCCATAGTCCGACATAAGGTGTTGGCACCCTCCCAAGTCCTGGCCCAACTTCGCTGGTGGGCCGTATCAGCACAAAGAGCGCGGGCGTTGGATCCCATGCGCTCGTTATACCCGGGCGAGCAATCGATAAACCGGCGCTGCGGGGAGCAGTACAAGTTCTCGACATGTAGAGTCTGGAGTGTCTAGTGCCTTTCATTATATCAACCTGTAACCGCTTGTCAATGCGACATTATTGACCTGGTTCGCGGCCTCATCCCCCCGGGACCTGCAATGTCGTCATTGACAGGTATTTGCGGCGAAAGCTATAATCGCGGCACCGCGCCCGCCCCGGCGGGCTCTCTTTGTATCTACCGGAGGTGTCCTCTTGTTCCAGAAGACCACCCTGCCGAACGGGCTGCGAGTGCTCACCGCCGAGATAGAGCATGCGCGTTCGGTTTCTGTCTGCTTCTTCGTGGCCGGCGGCTCGCGCTACGAAGCAGAAAACGAGTCTGGAGTGGGACACTTTCTTGAACACATGTACTTCAAAGGCACTGCCAGACTGCCGGATTCGCGTGCCATTGCGGAGGCCATTGAAGGGGTGGGTGGCCTGCTCAACGCCGAGGTTGGCAAGGAAATGGCCGTTTACTGGGCCAAGGTGGCGCGCCCTAACGCCGCCCTGGCGCTGGATGTGATCACGGACATCCTGCTCAACTCCACCTTTGACCCCAACGAGATCGAAAAGGAGCGCCGCGTCATTCTGGAGGAACTCTCCATCATGTACGACGACCCGCGCGAATGGGTGGACGTGATCTTCGATGAGGTGATGTGGGGCAACCAGCCCCTGGGGCGTGACATCGGCGGCTGCAAAAGGACAGTAAGCGCACTGACACGCAACGACTTGCTCGATTACCGAAGCCGCCGTTACTCCCCCCACGACACTGTGCTCAGCGTGGCCGGTGCACTGAGCCACGAAGAGCTGCTGAACATGCTCTCGCCTGAGCTGCTGGCGTGGCAAGGGCCAACCGTGGCAGCTGCCGAACCGCCAATGGTCGACCAGACCAGTCCTCGCTGGCGACTGCAGACGAAGGACACCGAGCAAACCCACATCACCGTGGGCTTGCGAGTGATGGGCTACGACGAGCCAGACCGCTACACCATCGACCTGCTCAACGTCATCCTGGGCGAGGGTATGTCATCACGCCTCTTCCTGGACATTCGGGAACGGCAGTGCCTCGCTTACGACGTCCACAGCTACGTCAACCACTATAAGGATGGCGGCATGCTCATCGCCTACGCGGGCGTCGATCCCGCCAAGGCGAGCGCTGCCACCGCTTCGCTAATCGAACATCTGCGCCGCTTCAAAGTACAGCCCGCTTCGCGACAGGAGATCGTGCGGGCGAAGGAGTACTGGAAAGGCCGCATGCTCTTACGCCTTGAGGAGACGCGCGCCATCTCGTCTTGGGGCGGGGGTCAGGAGCTGCTGATGAACTCAATCATGACGGTGGACGATGTGATCGCTAAGATTGACGAGATCAGCGCTGACGACATTCAGAGGGTAGCCAACCAGCTATTCGTGGACGACAGGCTATGCCTGGCGGCAGTGGGCTCCGGCCTCAACGAGGAAGAGACCGAACGGCTGCTCCACCTCCTTTCCCCCTACACGAGGTGTCGGCTTCTACAGTCTCCGGCTGGCAGCGACGACAGTAGTGGGTGCTGCGTCCAGCTACCACAATACGACGGATCTCCATGCCGCACTTGAGGCAGGGCAGTCCCGTGCGCCGGTAGACCTTTAGCTCGTTCTGGTTTTCGCCGCTCTTGTCTTCACTGTCCCGGTAATCGCGAAACGAGGTGCCCCGGTTGGCGATGGCGCTCTCCAGCACCTGCCTCACCCCTTTGAACAGCCTCCCCCATTCCCTCACACTAAGGCCGGTGGCAGACCTCAAAGGATGAATGCCGGCAACGAACAGCGCCTCATCAGCGTAGATGTTGCCAAGGCCTGCTAAGCGCTGCTGGTTCAACAGTACCGACTTTATCGGCGCTGTGCTCCCACCCAGTTCCTGTTTCATCTGCGCTGCCGTGTAGCTCTCCGACAGCGGTTCGGGGCCAAGTTTGGGCAGCAACTCGTCTACAGCATCCACAGGCGCCAGCACAATACGGCCAAACTTGCGCATATCCGCGAAGCGCAACTCGTCGCTGCCTTCCAGATCGATAACCACTCGGCTGAAGCGGTCCGGCTGATCGCTTTTGTTCGCCAGGAAGAGGCGGCCAGTCATGCGCAGGTGAATGACCAGGGCCTCGTCGCCATCGAGTTCGATGATGATGTACTTACCACGGCGGCGCACCGTTCGCACCCGCTGCCCGCGCAATCTCGCTGACAGCTCGGATGGCTCAGCACCAGCCAGCGTGCCCGCCCAATCGGCCCGCAGGCCGATGATCTCCCTTCCCGGCAGCCGCGCGTTGAGGCCGCGAACAATGGTTTCAACTTCCGGCAACTCAGGCATCGAAATGCTCCAGCGACGCCCAGTTCTCGCCGGCCGACATCTCAACCTCCAGCGCCACCGACAGTGGGAAGGCGCCCTCCATGGTCTCGCGCAGCAGCTGTGCCACTTCCTGCAAACGCTGCCGGGGTGCCTCTAAAACCAGCTCGTCATGCACCTGCAGCAGCATTGCCGATTCCAGCCCGCGCTCCAGCAGACTGCGGTCTAGTTCCACCATCGCCAGCTTGATAATGTCAGCGGCGGTACCCTGGATAGGCGCATTGATCGCCATTCGCTCCGCCCCCTGGCGCACCAGGTAGACGGAGGAGTTTATCTCCGGAATGGGCCGTCTCCTGCCCATTAATGTCTCGACGTAGCCATCTACCCGCGCTTTGTCCAGCGTCTCTTGGATGTAGCGGTTAACACCGGTGTAGCGGTTCAGGTAACGGGCGATGTACTCGGCTGCCTCGGCGCGCGAAAGGTCAACCCGCTGCGAGAGACCGTAATCGCTCATGCCGTAGAGCACGCCGAAGTTAATTGTCTTGGCCAGCCGTCGCATTTCGCCATCGACCTGCGCCAACGGCACCCCAAACAGGTCGGACGCAGTGGCGGCATGGATATCCTCTCCTGAGTTGAAAGCCTGGGTGAGCCGCTCGTCACCGGTAATGTGGGCCAGGATGCGCAACTCCACCTGAGAGTAGTCCGCCGATAACAGAACGTGGTCCGGCTTGCCGGCGATGAAAGCGCGCCTTACCCGGCGCCCCAGCTCGGTGCGAACCGGTATGTTCTGCAGGTTCGGATCGCTCGAACTCAGTCGTCCGGTAGAGGCGACCGCCTGATTGAAACTGGTATGTACCCGGCCGGTATCGGGGTTGACCAGGCTCGGCAGCGCGTCAACGTATGTCGATTTCAGCTTGACCAGTTGACGGTATTCCAGCACCTGATCCAGCACCGGATGCGTACCGCGCAATCGCTCAAGTATAGAGGCCTCCGTGCTGTAACCCGTCTTCGTCTTACGGCCACTGGGCAGGCCCAACTCCTCGAATAAAACCGTTCCCAGCTGGGCAGGACTGTTCAGGTTGAAGCGGTGACCCACCTGCTGGTAGATGCCGTCCTCGAGTTCGGTGATGCGCACGCTAAGCTCGTCGGACATCGAGTTCAGGTAGGGCAGATCCAGCGCCACGCCGGCCCGCTCCATGCGCATCAGCACCTCTGCCAGAGGCATCTCCACCTCGGCGAAGAGGCGCCACATGCCCGAGTCGCGCAGGGTCGGTTCCACTTTCTGGCGTAGGCGCAGCGCTATATCGGCATCGGCCCCGGCGTAGGGCGCCGCCCGCTCCACCATCACCTCGGCCATTGTGATCTGAGATTTGCCCTTGCCGATCAGCTCTTCAATCGGGGTCATCTGCAGACCCAGCTCTCTCCAGGCCAGGTCCTTCAAGCCTAACCCACGCGATGAAGGAGCGAGCATATAGGCTGCTAACAGCGAATCGTAGTCGCTACCGCGCACCACAATACCGTGCTGCAGAAGCAAGCCCATGTCGAACTTGACGTTGTGGCCGCTCTTTGGCCGGTTGGGATCGGCCAGCAGCGGCCCCAGGCGTTCCCTTACGGTTGAGAGTGCCAGCTGCTCACCCGCATCCGCGCCGGTGTGAGCCAGCGGCAGATAGTAACCCTTGCCAGGCTCCACTGCGAAAGAGATGCCAACCAGCTGACTGCGCATGACGTCGACGCCGGTGGTCTCAACATCAAACGAGATCACCGGCGCAACCTCCAGCAACTGCGCCAGCTGCTCCAGCTGTTCGGGTGTACGTACCGTGTGATACTCGCCCAAGGCGACCGCGGCAGGTTCGCTGGCCGGCGCGGGTTCTGACCGGCTCTGCTCAACCAGCTCGAACATACTCGTTTGTCCCGGCGGGCTCTGCTCGAAGGGAGCGGAGGGCTTCACCACTGAAGTGGGCAAACGCTCCACCAGCGCCCGAAACTCAAGCTCCCGGAACAGGTTGGCCACCGCAGTGCGATCGTAACGCTGCGCCGCGCACTCGTCCAGCGTCAGACTGATCGGCACATCGGTGACGATGGTGGCCAGGTGCTGGCTGAGATGGGCCATCTCTTCGTTTTCGCTCAACAACTTGGCCTGTCGCGGTTTGACGGCCGCCAGGTTAGCGTAAACGGTTTTCAGATCGCCGAACTCCTGCAGTAGCGCCACCGCTGTCTTGTCACCAATGCCGGGCACCCCGGGTATGTTGTCGGAGGGATCGCCCTTGAGGGCCTTATAGTCGATCAGTTGCCCGGGCTGCAGGCCATAACGCTCGCAGACAGCAGCCTGATCGTACAGTTTGGGGTCGGCAAAGGTGCGGCCGGGCATCAACACCTGCACACTGTCGTTGACCAGCTGCAAGGCATCGGCGTCGCCAGTGACGATCACTGTACGAATGCCTTGGGCGGTGGCTTGCCGGGCCAGCGTGCCGATCACATCGTCCG
>CAZMKF010000010.1:0-7673 GCA_964566935.1 uncultured Dehalococcoidales bacterium
GTGTAGAGCAGGATTATACCCAAGCTGCAGAATGGTATCGCATGGCCGCCGTGTATTCGGTGTTGAGCTTGACCTCCACGCCCAGCTTCTTCAGCTGCCTCTTCGCCCAGACCACGTAGGCGGTCATATCGCCCTTGGCCGGTGGCATGGCGGCGTAGACGAACTGGCCGCCGAGGCGGTTGGTGTTGTCGTAGAGGGTGACCTTGTGGCCAGCCAGCGCCGCCGCGCGTGCCGCCTCCAGGCCGCCCGGTCCGCCGCCCACCACGGTCACCCGGCGGGATGCATCGGCCTTCTTCAGATCATGCAGGTACTCGAAGCCCAGCTCGGGGTTGACCAGGCAACGGATGGACTTGTTGCTGAAGAGCAGCTGCAGACAGCCCTGCTGGCAGCCGATGCACTGGCGGATGTCCTTGTAATCGCCGGCGGCGAACTTGTTGGGTAGCGCCGGGTCGGCCAGCGAGGCGCGGCCCATCGCTACCAGGTCGGCCTTGCCGGACTCGACGATCGTCTCGGCGATCAGCGGGTCGTTGATGCGGCCGACGGTGATCACCGGCACGTCCACCACTTTCTTCGCTTCCTCGGCCAGGTTGACGATCCAGCCGTTGGGGATGTTATATGGCGGGATGATCGCCCAGGCGCTACCGTAGACGCCGGCCGAGACGTGGAAGAGGTCCACACCCTCTGCCGCCAGCCGCTTCATTGCCGCCTTGCTCTCCTCGATGGTGCGCCCGCCATCCACGTACTCGTCGGCCGAGATGCGGAAGTCGACGATGAAATCCTTGCCGACCTTTTTGCGGATGTCCTTGAGGATCTCGATGGGGAAGCGCAGGCGGTTCTCCAGGGCGCCGCCGTAGCGGTCCACCCGCCGGTTGGAGTACTTGGACATGAACTGGGAGATGAGGTAGCCATGGGCGCCGTGCACCTCAACGCCGTCGAAACCGGCCTTCTTGGCGCGCAGCGCCGTGTCGCCGAACTGCGATACGGTCTGCTCGATCTCCTCGATCGTCATCTCGTGCGGCACTTCGCAGCCCACCGGGCAGGGAATGGGCGAGGCCGACCACGGCGTGGTGCCGATCAGGGCCGATGCGGTCTGGCGGCCGCTGTGGTAGATCTGGGCGAAGATCTTGGCGCCCGCCTTGTGGACGCGATCGACCAGCTGCTTGTGGGACTTGATCTGCTCGTCTTTCCAGAGGCCCGGCGTCCAGAAACCACGGCCGCGCGGATCCACGGCGTAGTCCTCGACGATGATCAGGCCCCAACCGCCCTTGGCCTTGGTCTCGTGGTAGGTGATGAACTGCTCGGTAGCCATGCCGTCCTGGTCACAGAAAACGGTTACCATCGGCGAGACGACGAAGCGGTTCTTCAGTTCCAGTTTGCCGATCTTGAGCGACTTGAGCATGACGCTTTTCCTGGTTTTTGCCATTTCCCTCTCCTTTGAGTATGTGCTAAGGCCGTCGCGGCCGTACTCTCACCGTACAAAGGCATGTTAACATATCTTACGGTGCGTTCGCTCTGCCAGTCATAGACCAGCCGGTTCCAGTACCGTAATTGTAGCCGCTATACTGGCCTGCGCAAAGTACCGTGAGAGGAGATTCCTGCCGCCAATGGAGATTGTACTGGCCTCGGCCTCGCCGCGCCGCCGCGAAATACTGGGGCTGTTGCCGCTGCCGTTCACGGTGGCTGTGCCCGCGGTGGGTGAGGACATGTTCGGGCAGATGCCGGCGCCGGCGTTGGCCGAAGCGCTGGCGGCGGCCAAAGCGCGGGCGGTGGCGGCTGTGCGGCCGCGGCAGTGGGTGATCGCCGCCGACACGATCGTGGTGCTGGCCGGCGCCGTGCTGGGCAAGCCGGCCGGGGCCGAGGAAGCACGGGCCATGCTGCGGGCGCTGCGGGGGCGTGAGCACAGGGTGATCACCGGCCTGGCTTTGGCGCCGGCGGGTGGCGCCAAGCCGCTGACCATCAGCGTGGCGACCGCAGTGCGCATGCGTGCCTACAGCGAGCCGGAGCTCGATGCCTACCTGGCGAGCGGCGATCCCTTTGACAAGGCGGGCGCCTATGCCATTCAGCACCCCGTCTTCGCGCCGGTGGCAGGCTGGCGGGGCTGTTACCTGAACGTGGTGGGGTTGCCCCTCTGCCACTTGTTGCATCTGGCCAACGAGGCGGGCCTGGCGCTGCCGGCGCCGGCTGCCGCGGCGGTACCTGCCCAGTGCGGCGCTTGTGTGCTGGGGCGGGGCTGAGGCGTTGAGGGCTCAGTCCGCCAGACGCAGCACCTGAGCGATGCCGTACTCGCTGTCGATGGTAAGCAGGCGGTTGCGCAGCGGCTCGCCCAGGCCGGCCAGCAGTTTGATCGTTTCCTGTACCTGCAGGCCGGCGCAGAACATGGGCGTGCCGGAGGGGTTGCCGTACAAGGACTCGACGCCGTGTTGCGGCACGGCGCCGCTGCCGTAGATCAGCCTCAAGCCCTGGTCCTCGGGAAAGATGGTGGTTACCTGGGCGATGAAGCCGGCGATGGCGCCGTGCACCATCGGTATCCCCAACTGGCGGGCCACCCGCTCCAGCATGAAGCGGGCGGGCAGGCTGTCCAGGGCATCCACCACGGCGGTGCAGCCGCGCAGCAAGCGGGGGCCGTTCTCGTCATCGAGCATCACTGGCAGCGCTTCCACCTGCACCGCCCCGTTGATGCTCGCCACCCGGGTTGAGGCGCTGACGGCCTTGTTGACGGCAAGCGTTTCTTCGCTGGCCAGCAGTTGACGGTTGAGGTTGTGCTCCTCGAAGACGTCGCCGTCGGCCACCAGCAGCCGTCCCACACCGGCGCGCGCCAGGCCCTCGACGATGTAGCCGCCCAGTCCGCCGGCGCCGATCACCGCCACGCTGGCCGCCAGCAGTTTGGCCTGACCGGCGAAGCCAAGGGTGCCGAAGTTGCGGGCGTAGCGGTAGGGCAGAACCTCCGCCGCCACGGCAGCCTGCTGCACGGCGAGGCGGCTGATGCCAAAGCGCCCGGCCAGGCTCTGTTCGTCCGCCAGGGTGAGTGTGCGGGGCTCGCCCGCCTGCGCTCGGGACGTTATCTCCGCCTGCAATGCGGGGTCTGTCATACCTTCTCTCCTAGTAACGGGGGACGACCACGCCGGTCTTAATCTCGCCCTTACGCAGCCCCTCGTAGATGGCTTTCAGTTCCGCCTTGGCGTCGGCGGGCAGCCGCTCCTCCCACAGGTGGTAGGGACCGGGCGCGATCATGCCATTGGCGGCGTTGAAGTGGATGGTCTTGCCGGCCGGCAGAGCGCCTCCGGCCAGTTGCTGAATGGCCGCCGCCACGCCACGTTCGTAGTAGATGAGGGCGCTGCCTACCAGCACACCGCTCAGCTCCGGGTGATCGTCGTATGGGTCGGTCACGGCGGCGATCACCGCCAGGCCGGCCTGGGCGGCGTAGGCGAGGACGGCGTCGGCCGTCTGTCCACCGCCGGTAAAGAGCACGTCCGCGCCCTCCGATGCCTGATCGCGCGCCTGGCTGACGGCCGCTTTCTCGATGTCCCCGTCCTCGATGTAGGAGCCCATGACGATCGCTTTGCGGCTGACGTAGTGCACGCCGCGCTCGTAGCCCTTGCGCAGCCGCACCGTGTCAAGCGCCGGCGCTGAGCCGACGAAGCCCACCTTGTCGTTCTTGCTGACCCAGCCGGCCAGGCAGCCGGCCAGGAAGCCGGCCTCGTCCTCGGCGAAGTCCAGCCCGGTCAGATTGGGGGGCGCCTCCTCGGGCGCCGAGCCAAAGAAGAGGAAACGGGTGGCGGGGAACTCCTTACCGAGGCGCAGCGCCGCCTCCTCTTCGTAAGCGGCGATGAGCACCACCGAGTAGCCGGCCAGCGCCAACTCGCGCCCGGAGCGCTCGATCTCGGCTTGGGCCACCGGCAAGTGGGTGAAGGCTTGGCCCGCCTTGCCGGCCGCCTCAGCGGCGCTGGCGGCGATGAGCAGGCCGGAGTCAACCCGCTCGCGGTTGGTGAGCAGGGCCAGGCTGGGCTGTTTTGGCGGCGTGGTGATGGGCACGGGCGTGGGGGTGGGAGTGACGGTTGGCCGGGGAGTGGCGGTCGGCTCCAGGATTGGCCCCGCTGTGGCCGCGGCAACTATCACCACGCCGGCGCTGGGCGTGGCCGGCTGGGCTGGCGTGTCCGCACAGGCGCTGAGCAGGCCAAGCGCCAGCAGCGCCGGCAGGCTAAGCCAGGTACGGATTCTGGCGGTGATCAGCAAACGCGATCCTCCTGTGGCTAAGTGCCTCCGTGACACTCGCAGTATAGTCAGCGCCGGCCCGGCGCGCCACAGGGCGGCGTTGCGCAGAGAGCCGGTAACGTTGCATAATCACTGTGAATACGGTGGATGGAGGTTGCACACTGGAAGAGGATACTGCGCAACTGGCGCGCACGATCGTGGAGCTGGCGTCGAATCGCAAAGCGGAAGATGTGCTGATGCTGGACATGAGACCGGCATCCTACGTGGCCGATTATTTCGTGCTCTGCAGTGGTGGCAGCGAACGCCATCTCAAGGCGCTGGCCGACGAGATCAAGGACGAGTTGGCCAATCAGGATGTGCGCCCCTTGCGGGTGGAGGGCAAGAGCGAATCGGGCTGGATTCTGATGGATTACGGCTCGGTGGTGCTGCACATCTTTGGTAAAGAAGAGCGCGCCTACTACGCACTCGACCACTTGTGGCAGGAGGCGGCGCCGGTACTGCGCATGCAGTGAAGCGTGGCCTTTCAGTACCGTCTGGCAAACCGGACACCCTCGCAAGGGTGTCCGGTTTCTTTGGTGGCGACGGGCAGAGGGTGGGTGGCGCCGCCGGCATTGGGGTTGGGCATGGATGCCGGCGGCGGTTGCAACTCGCGGGCGGGTCTCAGACCCGCCTCTACGGGGGAACCTGCGCGATGCGTTCCGGTTATCGCCGGGTTAGAGGTCCCACTTGCCGCAGCGGCCGCCCCAGCGCGCCAGCACGTCCTTACCCGTCTTGATCTGCACGATCTCGCAGAGGTTGGAGCAGCCCTTGCATTCAAATGAGCTGGTGATGTACTCGTCCTCGGTGACGCTGAAGCCCTTGAAGCGCGTCTCACCACCCTCGATCTGCATGTGCTCCTGTGCCAGCAGGGCGGCGCCGATGGCGCCCATGATGTGGTTGTGCGGCGCCACGATCACGTCGGTATTCAGCTCCTCCTGGAAGGCGCGCACCATACCTTTGTTAGCGGCGACGCCCCCCTGGAAGATCACCGGCGCCAGGATCTCCTTGCCGAGGCCGAGGTTGTTGAGGTAGTTGCGCGCCAGCGCCTGGCAGAGACCGTAGAGGATATCGGGCACGGAGTGTCCCATTTGCTGCTTGTGGATCATGTCCGACTCGGCGAAGACGGTGCAGCGGCCGGCGATGCGCACTGGCGTCTGCGACTGCAGCGCCAGGGGACCGAACTCGTCGATTTTGATGTTGAGGCGCGAGGCCTGCTGATCGAGAAAGGAGCCGGTACCGGCGGCGCAGACCGTGTTCATGGCGAAGTCGGTGACGATGCCGTCGCGCACGATGATGATCTTCGAGTCCTGGCCGCCGATCTCGATGATCGTCTGTGCCTCCGGCACGTAGTGAGCCGCCGCCACGGCGTGGGCGGTGATTTCGTTCTTGGTTACGTCCGCGCCCACGATCACCCCTGCCAGGTAGCGGGCGCTGCCGGTGGTGCCCACGCCGGCGATTTCGACCTCCTTGCTCATGAGGGGCGCCAGATCGCGCAGGTTTTGCTGCACCACCTGGATGGGCTTGCCCTGGGTGCGCGAGTAGGTGCTGGCGATCAGCTCGCCATCCTCTCCCATCACCACGGCCTTGGTGGTCACTGAGCCAACGTCAACTCCGAGATATGCCTGCATTACGCGTGTTCCTCTGTGTTGGACGGCGCCTCGGGGGGCGCAGTCCCCAATCCGTGTTTGCGGCGGGCCAGCATGTCGATGAAGGCTTCCAGCCTTGTCACCAGGCCGGCCTCGCCGGTGTGTTCGTCGATAGTTATGCTCAACAGTGGCCGTATGCCCGGCCGCTTGGCATAGCTCTGCACTTTGGTCAGCATCACCGAATCCGGCCCGCAGGCGAAGGAGACGACGCAGATCACGCCGTCGGCCTTGCCGCTCAGGTAATGGCCGGCGGCGCCCACCACCTCGTCCTCGTAGGTCCAGTAAGGGCCGCCTACCAGCGCTGCGGTGCCGGCGTCGAGCTCGGCGGCGGTGGCGTTTTCGGCGGTGAGTACGTTAACGCCCCAGGACTTGAGCCGCCAGAGCAGGTTGTGGGTGATGTACCCGTCGTAGATATTGTAGGGGTGGCCCACCACCGCCACGGTGAGGGCGCTGCGGAGCGAGTAGTTGTAGCGATCGGTCGAGATCTGCGGCTGCTCCAGTGGCTCGTCGTAGAGGGTGGCCATCGCCTCCTGGGGCAGCATGCCGTCCTCCAGCAGGGTGTGGTAGCGGCGGTCCATCTCCAGTGCCGCCTCCACGGCGCGCTTGATGCGTAGCGGATTGCGGGTGAAAGTGCTGCCCAGCTTGTGGAGGGCGTTGATCACCGAGCCCTTGCCCTGATTGACATCGATATCGATTGTGAGCACCTGCGGCCGTATGTCCATCGTGCTCTGCACCAGGTCGGGCAGGCCGAGGAACTTGGAGCAGTTGTAGACCTGCTCCTCGATGCTGCGGATGGCGGGCACGAAGACGTAATCGGCCTTGCCGGCCAGGGCGTTGACGTGGCCGCAGTACACCTTGGTGGGCAGGCAGGTCTCGGAGACCAGGAAGCTCGAGCCGGCGCTTAGGATGGCTTTACTGGTGGGCGGTGAGGTGACCACTTGGGCGCCCAACGCCTCAAAGAAGGTGCGCCACATGGGGTAGTACTGGTAGAAGAGCAGGGCGCGCGGGATTCCCACGGTTGGCATCTCAGCGATTGACCTTTCTGGCAAGGAAGAGCATGCGCTGGCTTTCGGCGCAGAACTCGTCCAACTCATAGCTGCCGTACAGCGCCTCCACGGCAAAGCCGGCTTTCTCCAGCAGCAACCGGGCTTCGTAGCGGTGCAGGTAACGCATGGCGAAGCTGCGCACCAGGCGGCGGCACTGGCCGTCGGCGAAGCATTCGTCGTAGAAGAAAGTGACGTCCAGCGTCTGGCGCGCCAGATCCAGCTTGCGGCTGGAGTACTTCACCACCTGGCCGCGCTCAGCGCTGGCCGGCCAGGTGGCCTCGTGCCAGAGGCGGCCGTCCGATTCGTGGAGCGAGACGGGATCCGGCTGGAAGAGGTCGAGCGCCAGCAGGCCGTCGTCCGCCAGCGTCTCGTGGGTGGCCAGCAGCGAGGCAAGCTGATCCTCCAGCGTTTCCAGGTGCATGAAAGAGTTGATGGCCCAAATGGCCAGCCGGTAATGGTTGAGAGGCAGCTCCGGATAACGCGCGTCCGCCTCAAGCAATGTCACCCTATCGGCCCAGGGGGCGAGGCGGGCTTTGGCGCGGGCGAGGGCAACCGGCGAGAGGTCCACACCGGTAACGGTGTAGCCAGCCTCGGCCAGCGGCTGCAGCAACCGGCCGGTGCCGCAACCGAGCTCGAGAATGGGGGAACCACTACGCGCCGCCAGGTTGACGAAGAAATCGATGTCGTCGTCAACGGCCTCATATTCGAGATCCGTATACTGCAAGAGGGA
>CAZMKF010000010.1:7683-13024 GCA_964566935.1 uncultured Dehalococcoidales bacterium
CAGTTGAGGTCAGAGACCATGTAGAGCATCAAGACGATGCAGGCGAAAACCGCGCACAGTAGCCCCTCCAACTGGCTGAAGTAGCGCATGGCGCGTTGCGGCGCCGCCGGCCACAGAATAAGACAAACCGCGTAGGTGAGCAGGGCGAAGGTCGCGTAAGAGCCGGCGCCCAGCGCGGCCACGAAGGCAAGGCGGGCGTAACCGGACTCCGGACTGGTGAAGTAGATCAGCCAGGTGAGGCCGAACCAGCCAACAACCGCCGCCAATGCGATATGTACGGCCCAGAGAAAAACGTGCAAATGCCTTGCCCTTCAATCCTACTTCCCAGTCATTATAGCCGAGGCCCGGAAGGGCTTCCAGACGCGCCGTCACCCGCCGTTCAGGCCGTCTTGCGCTGCTCGAGGGCGAAGAGCCGCCAGCCGTTCTCGCGCAGGATCCAGCTGCTCAGCTCGAGCGCCTGCTCCTCACTGAAGTAGCCGCTCTCCACTTTCTCCAGCATCACCTCGGTGACCACCTGGCGGGCCATGCGGGAGTGGGCGTAGGCTCCCTCCACGAAGCGGTAATCGCCACCGAAGGCGAGGATCTTGTTGGCCGGCACCGTCTCCAGCCACTCGTGCAGCACCCGTTTGGCGACGGTTGGCGAGATCACGGGCACCCAGCAGAGGTCCACGTAGACGTTGGGGAAGTTCTTGCCCAGCGAGGTGAACTCACTGGTGTAGGGGTAGCCGGCGTGGAAGAGGTCGAAACGCGCCTGCGGATACTCGAAGAGCAGCGGCGCCAGCAGCGCCGGGCGGCTGTGGGCGATCATATTGCCAGTGCCCTCCTGCAGACCAGTGTGGATCTGCAGCGGGAGATTGAGGTCGATGGCGGCGCGGATCACCTGGTGCATCAGGTAATCCTGCAGGGGTTTGCACTCCTCGAAAGAGAGGCCCACACCGGGGTAGAGGTGCTCGCGATGCTCGTCGAGATAGTTGGGCATGCGGTTGAAGACGAGCTCCGCCTCGTGATGAGTGGGCTTGCTGTAGTTGAGGGTACGGCGGTAGGCGAGGGCGCTTTTCACGGCGACGTAGCCATCGGCCACGGCGCGTTCCAGCGAGAGCCGCAGCGCCTTGACCAGGTCAGCCAGCGAATGGATGGCCAGGTCATGCTTGCGTTCGATGACCCGCAGCTCGGCGCGGGTGCGTATGGCGATGAAGTCGTCCATACGGCGGGTGGGCGCGAACAGCGACAGGTCGGCGCTGGAGGGGCTGATGTAGTCGGTGTCGTTGATGGAGACGGCGATGCCGGCGCGCTCGCGCAGCACCTGCCGGTAGAAGCCCGGCTGGGCGGCGGCGGTGATGCGCTGGGACAAGTCCTCGCAGGTGGCGGTGTTGATGTCGTCGATGCCGTGCAGGTCGCGGGCGGCGATCAGCAGGGCGCGCGCGTAGGCGGTGTTGCGCATTGACTGCCAGTGCGGCTCAAATTCGCGCCAGCGCTCCGCCAGCGGCAGGCTGGTGTTGCGCACCCGCTCCAGGCTGGGGTAGGACATGCCGGCGGAGACGAGATCCGATGAGGCGTAATGGGGGAACCAGCTGAACAGGTCCTGTGGCGTCTGCAGACGTTCGTTTTCCGGGTTGATGTGCTCGTGGGTGTCGACCAGTGCGATCGACTCGATATGTGCCGCCAGACGCTGCTTCAGTTCCGACATGGGTCATCCTCCCTCGCATGCTGAGGCTATCGTGGCACATTCGACGAAGCGGGGCAAGGCGCCTGGAGGTGACGGGGGCGCGGGTAATGGCCAAGTATTAGCCACGCCGCCGGGATGGCGTGCGATTGTGAGGCGAACGCTGGAGCTCGCTCATCGCCCCAATTACAGGTGGCTATGCGGGTCTGTCAGCACCGCCAGCGGCCGCCAGTTGCCGCTCCGCACCAGCCACACCTCCCAGTCGGCGACGATGTTGAGAGCCTCATAAGCGGAGCGAGCCAGCTGGGGCGAATCGAAAACGAAAAAGAGAGTGGGGCCGGCGCCTGAGAGTAGGGCCGGCCGTCCCGCCAGGTCGCTCAACAGGCGCCGTATCTTCGCCCAATTGGGAAAGACGTGCGGCGCTACTTGCATGAAGGTGTTACTAAGATGCTCGTCCGCCGGAAACTCTCCCCCTCTTATCTGCTCCATGGCCCGCGCGACGCCCTCACCCGTCTCGAAGTGGCGGGGGGAGAGCAGGCCGTACATGGTGGCGGTCTTGTTGGCGAGGCGCAGTTTGGGTTTGACCAGCACCAGCCAGCGCATGGGCGCCGCTGGCAGTGGCGTCACCTGCTCGCCACGGCCGCTCACCAGCGCGGTGCCGCCGCCGATGAAGAAAGGCACGTCGGAACCCAGCTCGGCCGCCAGCAGGCGCAACTCGCTGTCGTCGATCTTGAGCTGCCAGAGCATGCGCAGCGCCACCAGGGTGGCGGCGGCGTCGGCGCTGCCGCCACCCAGACCGGCCGCGATGGGGATGTTCTTCCTGAGGTAAAGGCGCGCCCCCCGGCTGACCCGCTGGCTCTCGGCCAGCAGGCAGGCGGCACGGTAGGCAAGATTGTCGGACCCGGCCAGAGAGCGAATGCTGCATTGCAGCGTGATTCTGTTGCCCGCTTGCGCCTGGATTTCGTCGTAAAGATCGACGGTCTGCATGATGCTGCACAGCTCGTGATAGCCGTCGTCACGTTTGCCGAGCACGGCCAGCGCCAGGTTGACCTTGGCATAGGCGCGACAGCTGATCACTGTGCCGCTCCGGGCGGTTCGGTGGTCTTGAGCACGCCGTAACGGCTGAAGACCTGGTAGATGCTGTGCCAGTTGTCCAGCGAGAGCGCGTCGGCGCGCAGGGTGGAGGGCACGCCTGCCTCGGCCAGCAGTTCCGGCGCCTGGCCCGGCTTCATCCAGAAGCGCTGGGCGAGGGCGTTGTGCAGCATCTTGCGGCGCTGCGAGAAGCCGGCTGCCACCAGGGCAAAAAAGGCCTCCTGGTCGACCGCGAACAGTGGCTGCTGGCGCACGTCGATCCTCACCACGGCGGAATCCACTTTTGGCACCGGGTAGAAGGCGGTGGCTGGCACGGAGGCTACGATGTGCGGCTCGCCGAACAGCTGCACGCTGACGCTGAGGAGGCTCATGTCACCAGGGCGGGCCACCACCCGCTCCGCCACCTCTTTCTGCAGCATGATCACCATCAGCTGGGGCGGGCAGGGGCTGTCCAGGAAGTGGCGCAGGATGGGCGAAGTGACGTAGTAGGGCAGGTTGCCCAGCATCTTGTAGGCGTGGGGCTGGAAATGCCGGCAGAGATCGAAATCGAGCACGTTGGCGTTGATCACAGTGAGGTTCTCGTGGGCGGCAAGCTCCCGTTGCAGGATGGCCGCCAAGTCGCCGTCCAGCTCGACCGCGAGGAGAGAAGTGGCCTGCGCAGCGAGCAAGCGGGTGAGCGAGCCAAGGCCGGGGCCAACCTCGAGCAGCCGGTCACCAGGCTCCAACTCGGCGGCCTGGACGATACGCGCCAGCACGTCCTCATCGTGCAGGAAGTTCTGGCCGAGCTGCTTGCGTGGCTTGAAGCCCAGCTGGCGCAGGGCGGCTCGCAGGGTGCGCGGTGGCGTGGCCAGCCGGCCGTCGTAGTTGCTCACCGCGGCGCTGTCTTACGCTTTCCGCTGGAGTTCGTCTCGCGCCGCCTCACTCCAGGATGTAGACGTCCACGTAGTGCGGCACCCACCAGCTCTCGCCCTCCGGCATCCAGATGTCGATGAGGTTGCCGACCACGGCGCCGCCAGTGTCAAGGGCGGTGCCGAAGCCGTAGTCGGTGATGTACAGCTCGCTCCACAGTGGGATGACGTCGGGGTCCACCGCCACTGTGCCCGGGCGGGTACGGGTGCCGGTGCGGGTGATGCCCCAGGTGGGATCTCCCGGCAGCTTGCTGCTGGTGCTGTCGTGGTAGTAGGTGGCGTAACAGCGGACGACGCGGCTGTAGTAGCGTGGGCCCAAGGGCGTGTCCACGTACTTGCGAGTGACCTTGGTGCCGTAATGTCGCACCTGGGGCACGGGGTCGCGCAACACCTTGGATTCGACCGTCTCGCGCAGCGATTCTTCGCCGTCGCGGTAGACGACGTGGACGCGGCGGTAGAGCAGCCCCGGCTCACCGCCGGTGTAGTACTCCTCGCCCGCCTCCATCTCGGCGTCGGGCTCGTCGCCGGCGCGCTCGAAGGGGATGGCAACCTCTTCTTCGACTATCCCCTGGCGGACGCGGACGATGCGAATAACGCTGCCGTCCTCAATGCCGGCGTCCATTTCGGGATAGATCTCGTCGTCGTCGTCCAGGGCCAGTTCCTCGTCCCTGATAACCTCGCGCACCGTGTTGCGGCGGGTGATCGTCTCCCAGGCGGCGCCGTCGGCCTTGATCGTCACCCCGTAGAGGCGGGTGACCACCACCTCCAGGCCTTCGCTGAGCGGCGTATCGGGGGAGGGCTCAACTATGTCGAGGTGGCCCATGACCACGCCCGCCTCTTCGAGCAAGTCGCCCACCGTTTCGCTGGCGGCCACTTTCTCGATCTCGCGGCCGTCGATCTTGAGCACCACGCCGCGGAAACGGGCGATGCCGACTTCCATCTCCTGCTCGATCAGACTGTCCAGGGCCGGTTCAACCACATCGTGTTTGCCAAGTTTGATGCCCTCGTCGGCCAGCAGCTCGGCCACGGTGGTCCGCTTGGACCTGGTGTTGATCGTCTCGCCGTCCACCGCGATACTCACCTCGCGGAAGCGCTTGATGTTCACCTCGGCGCCGTGACGCAACGGCGCCGACAGGGCTGGGTCGATCCTGTCGCGCGCGGTGACGGCCAGCCGCTGTTCCTCGAGAAGGCCGCCTACGGTGGCCTGGCGGCTGCGAGTGCTGAGCGTACCACCGGGGGTCAGTTCCGGGTCGTCACTGCTCACTGTGACCGCCTTGGCGCGCTGAATGAAGACGTGCTGTTCAGGCACCACCGCGGTGGAGAGGGGAGGACGCACCAGGTCGGCGTCGTAGATCTTAATGCCCGCGTTGTGCAGCGCGTCCTGCAGGTTGGCGGCGGTGGTCTCGATAGTGGTGGTCAGTCCGGCATCGTGCACGTGCAGGTTGACGGCGCGGGTGATGGTGATAGAGATCGGCGCCGCTTGGGCCTCGAGGCGCGAGCCGTTGCGCGAGGAGGGGCCATCACGCTGCTCCTGCTGGGTCAGCGCTCCCACAGGGTGATCGGGACTGAAGGTGCGGCCGAAGGCCGACAGCTTGTCGTTGGGCGAAAGGGCGAGCCCCGCCCCGCTCAGGGCGTCGGCAAGCGTGTCGCTGCCGGCGGTGCGCGCCAGTTGCTGGGG
>CAZMKF010000010.1:13037-13929 GCA_964566935.1 uncultured Dehalococcoidales bacterium
CGGCTTTCAGTTGGATCTTGGCGTCGTTGAGCACGCCGGCAACGGTGCGGGCGCTGCTGTGGACGACGGTGCGTTCGCCGTCGAGCAAAACGGCCACGGACTGGCGGCTGAAGGCGAAGACGGCGGCGAGGCTGACGAGCAGTATGAGGGAGGCGAGCAACCAGAGGCTTTTGCTGCTCGCGTGAACGGCTTGACTGATGTGGGTTTTACTGAGCCTGCTGGCGTCACGCCTCACTGGCGGCGTTGCTGGCTTCAATCGGCCCACCTCCTGGTTGGTCTAGCGACGACACTCCTCTCGGCAAACTATTGTCGCCCCCAGGCTTGCCGATCGAGGCGGCTCAGACCAGGCTGCCTTACGGCACCCGGAAGTGACCACTTACCGCTGCTTCCTTCCGAACCTGACGGGGTTCGCAGGCTTCCGCCGCGTAAGACCCGGCCCTCAACACCGCGCGGGACCAACAGTCCCCAAGAACTGAACTGCCGCGGACGGGGATTCGATCCCGCTATAGCGGTTTGCGGGCTACAGGGCACCGCTGGCTCCCCATCTAGCGCGGCCAATGAGAATAGTACGGACAAGCCCGCCTACTGTCAAGCTGCGGGCTTCCTTCGGGTCGGCTACCTGCCGCGGGGGTCGATTGGCGGTTGTTAAGTAGCCAGATCGGCAGGTCTTCAGGGGCCGGCCGATCCGGCATGGCTTGATCTTACTGCGGCAGCGGGTAGCGGCCGAACTCCCTGGCGTGCTTGTACATGGCGACGATCTTCTCGGGCGCCACGTCGGGTTGCAGGTTGTGAACGGCGTTGACCACGTAGCCGCCGCCTTGACCAAGCTGCAGGATGCGGGTCTCCACCTCGTGCTTCACCTCCTCCACCGTGCCCCACGGCAGCACGCGGT
>CAZMKF010000010.1:14024-26126 GCA_964566935.1 uncultured Dehalococcoidales bacterium
CTCCTTCTTCAGGCGCACCGGGTCCATCTCGGCGGCGCTGATCTGCACCGGGTTGAGGGCGTTGACGCCGATGTCGACCAGGTCACCGATCAGTGGGTAGACGTCGCCGCAGGTGTGGTAGAGGATGGGCGCGCCGGTGTGCTTGCGCACAGTGTCGAAGTAGCGCTTATGCCTTGGCTTAACGATCTCACGGTACATCTCTGGTCGCATCATCGGGCCGTTGTGGTGGCCCACGTCATCGCCGGTGAAAACGATGTCGATCAGGTCGGCAACCATCGGCAGCGCCTTGTCGACAATGGCGCAGTTAACTTCTATGACGGCGTCGAGCAGGGCGCCGCTGAGTTCCGGTTGCAGTACCAGGTCGGTGAACCAGTCCTCGAAGCCGCGCAGGTACTGGGAAACATGCACCGCGCCCGAGGCCAGGTTGAAAACGATGGCGCAGTCGGACTCGCGGCGTAGCTGCTCGGCGCGCTCGCGCAGGCCGCGGTAGCGCCCGGGGTCATCCGGATCCGGCCAGGGGTAGTTGACGATGTCCTGCAAGCTGATTTCGCCCGCCAGAGGGCTGCCGGCCAGGTCGTAGTAGAGGGAGCCCTCTGGCATGACGCGGGTGACGCCCCACTCGTCCAGCCAGGTGGTCTCGTCCAACTGGGCGTTGCGGGAATGGTCGGGTGCGCCCAGCCAGAGGCCGCGCGTGTCTATATCGAGCGCCTGCAGGATGCGCTCGTCCACCTTAACCGGGCGCATGATGCCGTCAATGATGGTGTCAGGGGCCTCTATCTGGAGGTAGCGCTTCAGTTGCTGATAGCCTGCCACATGAATCGAGCTGCAGCGGGTAGCGCCGAGGTCCATCGGCACGCGGTCCGGCTCCTGGTGGTTGAGTGCCGTCATCACTCTTTGGCGGTGAGTCATCGCGGCTGACATCTTCATCCCTCCATATATTTGGTTGTTGGTGGCGTTGTCCGCATCATACACTGGTTCAGCGCGGCGGCTCAATCGGCCGTAGGAGTTGGGGTACCGCCGTAGCTGCCGGGCAAGGCCTGCTCGCTCGACTGCTTGCCAGGTTTGCAGCCGAAGCGGGGGATGGCTATAATCGCCTGCGGCGGTACGCTTGCGCTGTCGCGGGCAGCCGTCTCCAATCCCGGTCTCCTTTCGTGTCCGCGCTGAGAATTGACAGGAATTCAGGTGTAACCAAAAGCGTTCTCGTTCGTATCAGATATAGAATCGTTAGCAGCTGGAGACGCTAACGAGGAGGGGAAATTGCGAAACAGTATTAGTAAGGTCGCTGCTCTGGCCATGTCACTGGCGATGGTGTTGGGCAGCCTCGGCTGCGGCGGTAGCGCTACCAGCACGCCGGCGGCCACGGCGGCCGCCCCGAGCCTGGGTGGGCTGGGCTACGGCTTCCACACCCTGCTCTGGCTCAACCCACCCACCGAGGAGCGTGACCTGGCGCTGGTCAAGGATGCTGGCTTCGGCTGGATCAAGCAGCGCTTTGAGTGGCGCTACCTGGAGCAGAAGGCGAAGGGGCAGATCGACTGGCACCGTGCCGACATCCTGGTCCAGAATGCCAACAAGATGGGCCTCAAGATCGTGGCCCGGGTGGACAACCAACCGGAATGGGCGACCAAGAAGAAGTACGGTACCGCCACCGCTCCTCCCGATAACATGCAGGACTACGCGGATTTCATCGGCCAGCTGGCGGCCCGCTACAAGGCCGGCTCACCCCACGGACAGATCCACGCCTATCAGATTTGGAACGAGCCCAACCTCAGTCGCGAATGGGGCGACCGTGCTCCCAACGCCACCGAATACGTGGCAATGCTGAAAGCAGCTTACCAGGCGGTCAAGAAGGCCGACCCGAACGCCATCGTGATCACGGCCGGCCTCTCGCCCACCACCGCGCCGCCGCCGCTGGCCGTGCCCGACATCGACTTTCTGAAGCAGATGTACGCGGCCGGCGCCAGGGACTACTTTGACATGCTTGGCGCTCATGGCGCTGGTTTCAAGGCGCCGCCTGAGACCAGCCCGGAGGAAGCCGCCAGCAATCCCAAGTACAACCACAACGAGGGCGAAAAGGGCCGTGTCTACACCTTCCGTCATGTGGAAGACATCCGCAAGGTCATGGTGGACAATGGCGACGCCGCCAAGAAGGTCTCACTGCTGGAGTTCGGCTGGACCACCGATAACCGGCCCAACTCGCCCTATGCCTGGCACGCCGTGACCGAGCAGGAGCAGGCTGACTACCTGGTGCGCGCTTTCGAGTACGCCAAGAAGAACTGGTCCGAGTGGATCGGTCCGATGTTTGTGCTCTACATCGCCGATCCAACCCTGAGCAAAGATCACGAAATGTACTACTGGGCGGTAACCAATCCCGATGGGACGCCCCGTCCTGCGTATGACGCATTGAAGGCGATGCCAAAGAACTGAGGCGCGCCGGAATCTGAACACTCTGTCTGATTGAGGAGGAATGGAATGGTAAAAGCGAGTCAGTTCCGCGTCATGTCGGCGCTGCTGGCGGTGGTGATGGTGTTGACCACCTTCCTGGCCGCGCTGCCGACGGACACGGCACAGGCTGCGGCGTTGGACTGGGACATCCCGAACGGGCATTACTTCACCCAGACGAACGGCCAACCTGAGGGCACCAGCGAGGCTGGTTTCAGCGTCACCGACAAGGATGGCGTGCTGTTCTGGACTGAGTTCCAGAAACTGGGCGGAAGCTCACGCGTCGGTTATCCAATGAGCCGCCGTTTCGAGTGGGATGGTTTCACCACCCAGGTGTTCCAGAAAGCAGTGTTCCAGTGGCGCGAGAATATCCAGGCAGTCTACTTCATCAACGTCTTCGACCAGATGTCGCTGGCCGGCAAGGACGACTGGCTGTATTCACACCGCTCCACTCCCGCCCCAATCGACGGTAACGTCTTTGATGCGGACAAGACCTGGGACGAAATCGTAGAAGGCCGGTTGGCTCTGCTCGACGACAACCCGGGGATCCGCAGCGCCTACAATTCTGTACCGGATCCGATCACCCTCTTCGGCTTGCCCACCTCCAAGGTGGTGGATAACGGCGATCACTACGTGATGCGCTTCCAGCGGGCCGTCATTCAGCAATGGAAAGAGGCCATGCCATGGGCAGAGGTCGGCGAAGTGACGATCGCCAACGGTGGCGCGGTCTCGGTTGAGGCCGGCATGTTCGATGAGAGCATCACCACGCCGATGGCCAGTGACAGCGATGAGACGGGCGCTCCGTCCACCGGTGGCGGCGATAAACCGCCCACTCCGACGCCGCCCAGCTCGCCTACCCCCGGCCCGGTGCCGTACACGGGTATGGCCTATGGCATGCAGGGCCATTTCTATTACGGCGGGCGCGATGTCGCTCTCGACCTGGTGCGTGACGCCGGCTTCGGTTGGATCAAGCAACAGGTGCTTTGGGAGTGGGTTGAGCCCTACCAGAAGGGTCAGTACCAGTGGGATCAGGTGGACCAGATCGTCGACGGCGCTAACGCGCGCGGGCTTAAGGTGCTGTTGAGCATCACTGCTGCCCCGGGCTGGGCCACCGGCAACAATCCGCGGCATTCACCGCCCAACAACTACCAGGACGCGGCCGACTTCTTCGGCGCTCTCGCCGCCCACTTCAAGGGTGGCGTGCATGCCATTGAAGTCTGGAACGGGCAGAACCTCTCCGCTCACGAGTGGGGCGGCTACCCGGTGAACGCGGGCGATTACGTGCGCATGCTGAAGGGTGTGTACCCTGCAATCAAAGCGGCCGATCCCAACATCATCGTCATCTCTGGCGCTCTCACCCCCACCGGTTGGAACGACGGCGCAACCGCCATCGACGACGCGGTGTTCATGGAGATGATGTACCAGGCCGGCCTCAAGGACTATTGTGACGCCGTGGGCGCCCATCCGGGTGGCTACAACAATCCGCCGGGCGATTACGTTGATCTGAAGACCGTGCCTGAAGATACCTTCAAGGGCCATCCCAGCTTCTATTTCCGCCGCGTGGAGATGCTGCGTGACATCATGGTGCGCTGGGGCGACCAGGACAAGAAGATGTGGTTCACTGAGTTCGGTTGGAGCACAGCCAATCAGGCGCCCGGCTACGACTATGGCGCTGACAATAGCGAGGAGGAGCAAGCCAGGTACCTGGTTGACGCCTTCGCCATGGCCAAGAACTGGGGCTGGGTTGGCGGCGCCATCCTCTGGAATCTGAACTTCGCCAACGTCGTACCGGCCAGCGACGAGAAGGCCCCCTTTGGCATTCTCTATGCGGATCTCAGCCCGCGCCCGTCCTACATAGCGGTGCGCGACATGCCGAAGTAGCTCAACTACCGGCTAATCAGGAGGGCCGTTCCCAAGCGGGAACGGCCCCTCTTTTCTTTACAGTGAATACGCGGTGTGGCGCAGGCTGCTGTTTCAGGAGCCCTCCTGGGGTGTCTCCTGCAGTTTGGGCAGCTGCTCGATGGCGATCGTCTCGTCCCAGTCAACATTGGGGTAGAGGGCAGCCACCGCGTCGGCGAACCTGTCGGAGTTGGCGAAACTGAGCTTATAGAGGGGGTCGTCCTCAAAGGGGTCCTCCGGCAGCTCGATCGTCGCCCAACCATCATCGATGCCTCTGATGATGGTGCGGGTCACCTGGTGCACGAAGCTGTTGTAGTTGACGTGTGGCGGTGAGACGGCGGCGTAGAGGCGTTCGCCCTGGCCGTTGGCGGTCCAAAGCATCTCCACCAGATATGAGAGGCTGGGGCGCGTCACATCGCGGAACCAGCGGCGCGGATAGTACCAACGCTCAAGTATCTGTTCGACCTGTTTGGTGCGGGGTAAAGGGCTCTGGCAATGCTCGCAGACTATCTTGTCGGCGGTGACATCCGTCTCAAAGGTCTCGCGGCACTCGGGGCACTGGATCGGCGCTTGCATGGGCAAACATAACCTCCGGTCATAGGGGCTGTGGCGACTGAGTATAGCACGCCCACCGCTGCGCTTCAAAAGAGCCGGCACTGACGGGAATGGTGGTATATCCTTAGTATAGAGAACTCGGCCGGCGGCCATGGAAGTGAGGAAACGTCAGTGATTGAACTGTCATCGCGTCAGGGCTATAGCCTGGGAGTAGCGGGCATCGTCCTGCGCGATGGGGAGGTGCTGCTGGTGCGCCGCGCCTACCAGCCCAACCGCGGCAAGCTCACTTTCCCCAGCGGTTACGTGGAGGCCAACGAGCGAGTGGACCACGCCGCCGTGCGCGAGGTGACCGAGGAGACCGGCGTCAGCGTCGAGGTGGTGGCGCTGGTGGGAGTGCGCAACCGGGTGAGCCGTTACGACAACAACCTGGTGCTTTTCTTCCTGATGCGCCACCTGGCGGGCGAGCCCAGGGCGGACGGGGTGGAGGTGGACGAGGCCGTCTTCCTGCCTGTAGAGGAGGCGCTGCAGCGCGACGATTTCCTGGAGCTAAACCGCAAGGCGCTGGAGCGGGCCATCGGTCTCGGCGACAAGGGGGCCCGCCCTACTGACTGTCCGCCCACCCCAGGCATCGCGGCGCTCGACTACATCGCTTTCCTTTAGGCGGGCGATCAGCTTGCTGCCGGGCGAGCCTCAGCCTTGCTCTCTCCACCGATCAGGAGCGCCAGCGCACCGGTGGCCATGCCAACGATCGCCATGCCGGTGAAGGTTGGGTCGGCGCCGTAGTTGTCGATCAGGCCGCCGATCACTGGCGTCAGTACGGCGATCGTTTCCTGCGTGAAGAAGAAGTAGATGCCGAGCGCCGTGCCGCGTTGGGCGGCGGGGATCACGTCAGCGATCACCGACTCCATCACCGGCAAGCGCATGCTGAGCGCCATGCCGTAGAAGGCGATCACGGCCAGCATGACGAAGCCAAACTGCATGGTGGTGATCAGGTAGAGGGTGGGGCCACCGATCAGCAGCGAGGTGATAATGATCGGCTTGCGCGAGATGCGGTCCGAGAGGGCGCCGCCCAGCGGGGCGCCGATAATGCCGCCGCCGGCGGCGATGCCGGCGACCATGCCGGCCAACTCACGGCTGACGGCGTGTTTGTCCACCAGATACAGTGGCAGGAACGACATCACAGCCATCTGCAGCATGCCACCCACCGCCGAGATCATGATCAACAGGCCGATCAGACGGATGATGGCGATGATGCTCATGCGGTTGCCCCGCGATTCCTCTACGAGCTTGCCGTGCTCAATCTCCTGAGAGCGGGCGCCGATCATCAGAAGCATGCCGACGACGATCGGCAGAATACCGAGCACCATGAAGGCGGCCCGCCAGGTGCCGAAGTAAGAGGCCGCGCCCACCGCCAGCACCGGCGTAATCAGCAAACTGGAGCTGCCACCGATAGTGTGTAAACCCAGCGAGCGGCCGCGATTTGCCTGGCCAAAGGTGAGCGAGAGGAAGGCGGAGGCGAGCGCGTGGTAGGTGGAGCCGAAGAGACCCATCAGCACCAGTGCGGCCATCAGCGCCAGATAATCCTGGCCCAAGCCGACCAGCATGGCAGAGGCGCCGGTGCCGACCAGTCCCCAACCCAGCAGCTTGCGCCGGCTGTAGCGGTTGCCCAGAGCGGCAGTGGGGATCTGCATGAAGCTGTAGGTGAGGGTGAAGGCGCCCATCAGGATGCCGGCCATGGTGTAATCAAGCTGTAGGTCGTCGCGAATCATCGGCATCAGCGGCGTGAGGGCGCCGGTGGCGACGTGGTGGCTGAAGTGGCCGAGGATGAAGAGCGGCAGGATGGCGGTTGTGCCTGCCATCATGGCGCGTTTCTCTCCGCTCAAGCTATGCCTCCTGTAATGAGGCGGTGGCGGGCGTTGGTAAACAGCGGACCGTCATGTATCGGCTCATTGTGACAGGTGGTAGCCGAGGGCGGTGATGCCCACCGCCGCAGCGGCTGCGGCCAGTGCCGCGGCAACGGAAGTCTGAAAGCTGTGCAGATCGTAATCGCCGCTATCGTCCGTCGGCGCCGGTGCGCTGGGCGCAGCGGTGGGGGTGGGCGTGACGCCGCTGGTGGGCACAGGGCTGGGCGTGGCTGTTGGCGTAGGCGCCGGGGTGGGCGTGGCGAAACTGCGTGGCGCCGGCAGCGGCAGCTGGTAGCTGAAGTTGCGGGTGATCAGGTCATCCAGCGCCGGCCCCGCCTCCTGGCGCAGGAGGGAGAGCAGATCCGTGCCCATGGCAATCCGGCCCTGATATCGGGTGTAATAGTCACTGAGTACGCGCAGATAGGCGCTGTCTCCGATCAGGCTGCGCACTTCCTCCAGGAAGGCGGCGCCCTTGCGGTAGATGATGGCGAAGTAATGCGACTCGTCGGCGTAATCGTAGATTGAGGTATTCAGGTCGAAGTCCGGATAGACGGCCGCGTCGTCGGCGCGGCGTTGCGCCAGGTTGCTCCAGGTGTAGACGCCGAGTGAGCCGTCCTCTTCCTCCAGAACGCGGTAGGACAGATGGGTGGTCAACGCCTCGTCCAGCCAGGGCTCGTAGATCTGGTCGTTGCCGACCTGGTTGTAGAACCACTGATGGATTACTTCGTGTACCACCAGGTAGTGCAGATACGAGGAAAGACCGACGGCGCCGGTTGTTTGCTGGCTACTGATGAAGACAACGTCGGCGTACTCCTGCCCCACCCAGGCTAAGTCGTTACTGGTTGTCTCCGCCACACGGATGGTGCGATTGGGGTAGACGCCGATATTGTCGTTCAGCCACTGCACGGAGTTGACGGCGGCGCGCAGGTACTCCTGGCCGCCCGCCTCGTGCTCGGGCAGGTAGTAGGCAACAACCTCGGTCGGTCCCACTTGGCGGGAGACCATCTTGTAACGATCGCTGATGGCGAGCGCGAAGTCGCGCGCGCCTTCGGCGGTGAGCCGCAGTTTGGTCGGTGAGAGGCCAACACCGTTGCCGCTGTGCGCCACCAGCGCCGGCCGGCTCATCTCCAGCTCCACCACGAAATCGGCGGCCTCGGTAAAGAAGCCATCTCCCGGCTCGATGCCATTGGCCAACTGGCTTGGGGTGCCGTGCTGGTGGCGGTCCCAACCCCTGGGCAGGGCGCCGTCGTAGGTAAGTGGCCCCTGGCGGTAGACGGCCAGCGCCGGGTACCAGTTGCCGAGGGCAATGATGCCGGCACTGTGCCCGAAGCGCAGCTTGCCCGGTTGCGGGACCTGCAACTGGTAGTCCAGGCGCGCCTGCACTGATTGCCCGGCGGCCAGCGGCTGCGGCAGCGGCAGTTCCAGCACGATACCGTGCAGGCTGGGCTGCACGCTCTGACCGGCCACCGTAGCGTGGTTGAGCGAGAAAGCGTCGTAGTAGGCGGCGGTGACGTGGAAGACGAGCGAGTTGAGGGTGGCACCCGTGTCGTTGCGGTATTCGACGTTTTGCTGCACCGCGGCGCGACCGCTGTCGAGGTCGAGTTTGAGCGCGATTTCGTAACGGGGAGGCTCCTGCGCCATCGCCAGGCCGCTGCCCAGACAGAGTAAGACGAGGGCGAATACTGTGGCCAGCAGCGCTCGTTGCAGAGGCCGGGCGATGTAGTGAGCCAGCGGCATAATCGGCAGTTCCCCCTCGCAAAACTGTCAGCGAGTATAGTGCGGTCTTAGGGGCTTGTCAAAGAAAGCTCGCCGTGATATCGGCCCCAATTCAGGCATGCCGGCGCTGAGCGGAGCACGCATGATCTTGCTTGCAGGTGTTAACGGTTTGCGCGAGAAATTGCTTGACAGTGTCGCGGCAGAGCCATTAGGCTGCTACCACGGGTCATTTCTGGAGGTGTAGGTTTGAAGGCTGCCATTCAGCTGACGCCGGCGGAGTCCAAGCGACTGATCGCCAAGGGCGTCGTAGCGATGCCGCAGGTGAAAGCGGCGTTAGCCAACGCTTATGTGATCCTCGGTGGAGGGACAACCAACGCGTTTGTTGCCCAGGAACTGCTGGGCAGGCATGTGGAACCGGCGCGCTTCACGGCCGGCATCAGCAGCTTCGGCTTGCTGTGCGTCACCGACGCGGCCGACCGTGTACCGTTCCCGCTCATCTTCTATAAGGGAGAACTGGTTGAGAAGACGATCCGGCAGGCGCTGGACGACTTTCACAAAGACACGGTGATGATTAAAGGCGCCAACGCCATCGATCCGCAGGGTAATGTGGGCGTGATCACCAGCGGTTTCGACGGTGGCACGGTGGCGGCGGTGATCGGCACCATCACCTCGCAGGGGCTGACCTACATCACGCCGGTGGGTTTGGAGAAGCTGATCCCCTCCGTGCGCGAGGCGGTGCAGTTCACCGGCGCCAAGACGCTTGATTACACCATGGGCGCTGATTACGGTATGTACTGCCTGAGCAAGGCGTTGGCGGTGACGGAGATAGACGCTTTGCGCATCATGTTCGGCGTTGAAGCCCACCTTATCGCCGCTGGTGGTGTTGGCGGCTCGGAGGGCGCGGTCAGCCTGATCGTGACCGGCGAGGAGGAGCCGATGAAGCAGGCGCTCGCCCTGTTGGAGAGCATCAAAGGCGAGCCACGGGTCAAGGGTCTGCGCTCCACCTGTGAGTCCTGCCGCTACTCATGCCGCTTCGCCGGTACGCCCGAAGGCGAGCTGCCCGGCTGGTTAACCGACCGCCTGTTTTGGGTTGACTGACTCTCGTCTGAGGCCAACGACGAGCGAACCGTTGCCAGGATGATCGCCCCTTGCTCGGTTTCGCACCGTTGTTGGCCGTTTCCCTGCACTCAATGTAGGGAAATAAAATGTGCGTCTTGTGCTAAGATAGAATCTTGGTATTAGTATTAATAGTTCCAGGCGTGGCCTCAGCACACCTGTAGAGGACAGACCACAGTGTGGGGACCGAGGGCGGTTACTGCTGCCCGCGGCGCCATGGTGGTGGTTAATTGCCTGTACAAAAGCACTGAATGGGAGCCATCATGTCGCGAGTATTTCGGTTACTGATCAGTTCCTTGCTTGTAGCTTCGTTCTTGCTGCCCTTGGCGCCGCCGCAGCAAGCGCACGCGGAGGATATCCGCGCCGAAATAGGCGCGGTGCGCAGCGCTGGTGAGTTCCATTACTTCAAGGAGACGGGGCACGGAGTCAGCGGTGACTTCTACCATTTCTTCAATCGCTGGGGCGGCATAGACGTCTTTGGCTATCCGATCACGGAGCCGTTCGTTGAGGACGGTCGCACCGTTCAGTACTTCCAGAGGCATCGCATGGAGGCCTGGCCGGAGCACCCCGAGCCCTGGCGGGTGCAGCTGACGCTGCTAGGCGACGCGCTTTTCGGCCCCTTCGAACAGGCGGTACCGCCGCCTTTCGACACTAGCCTCACCTATTATAAGGAGACCGGCCACACCGTCGGCAAGATGTTCGAGAGCTTCTTCTTTGACAAGGGTGACATCGTGCTCTACGGCTATCCCACTGGGGAGCCGTACCTCGAGGGTGGCCATTGGATGCAGCGCTTCCAGCGCGGACGTCTCGAGTACCGCCCGGAGAACCCACCCGCTTACCAGGTGGAACCTGGCCTGCTTGGCGTCGTCTATCTGGAGCGCCTCGGTGCTGAACGCGCCAAGGAGCTGATGAAGCCGGTGGACCCCTCGACGGTGGCTGGTGAGTGGTTCACTTGGGGAGCCTGGACCGACTACACCTGGCATTACCTGCCCTCCAAGTTGAAGAATAACGCCGTGGCGGTCGCCGCCATCGACGGTACCGTGCTCGTTCCCGGCCAGAGCTGGAACTTCATCCCGGTGCTACAGGTGCCCGGCTACGTACCTGGTCTCGGTTACGGGCCCGGCAACAGCTTCATCTGGATGGGCGGTGGCGGTGTCTGCGCCTCCGCGACCGCCATGTATCGGGCGGCCTACAACGCTGGCCTCGATATCCCGGTGGCCGAACCGCACTCTTTAGCCTCGTATCCGCCCTGGGGTTGGGACGCCACGGTGGAAGAGGGCGGACTTGATTTGCGTATCACCAACAACACCGATACTGAGATTCGTTTCCGGGCAAACATCGACTACGAGAACGGCACCATGACCTACTGGGTGGAGGGGCGCACGCCTCCGGATCGCACCGTGGTGCGGCGTGGTCCCTACGAGATCGGTTACCTGTCCTACGTGGTTTACCGCGACATAACTTACACGAAACACCCACCCAAAACCGAAACGCGTTACGTGAGTTATTACGGCATCCCCGGCGCGGTGCCGCAATGGGTGATGGACTCGCAAGCAGAGTGGTAATCAACTAGAGGTCCGGCCAGACGGCTGCCCTGTGCGGCGACCCAGCCTCGTGGCTGGGTCGCTTTGTTTACCGTCAATGCACCCGCGTCTGTCCGTCACGCCGCGCCGTCGGCCAGGTCCGCGCCCCATCCTTGAGGTGGCAGGTAGTGTACGTACATTTTTTGTAAACGCGCTGCTTGCTGTGTGTTAGAATCGCCCTGTTACATCTCGTAGATGGGTTTAGGCTTTTGACGGCGAAGATCGAAGTCCGCGATCTCGATTTCTACTACGGGCCCGCGCACGTACTGCACAAGATCGCTGTCGACATCGTCGAGCACGAGATCACGGCGCTGATCGGCCCCTCCGGCTGTGGCAAGTCAACCTTTCTGCGCACTCTTAACCGCATGAACGACCTGATTCCTTCGGCGCGCGCCACCGGCTCGATCAAGCTCGACGGTGAAGAGATTCTGGGCAGTGGCACGGACGTGGTGGAGCTGCGCCGCCGGGTGGGCATGGTCTTCCAGCGTCCCAACCCCTTCCCGCAGTCGGTCTTCGATAACGTTGCCTACGGGCCACGCGTGCTGGAGATGGACCGCAAAGTGGACCTCGAGGGCCTGGTGGAGAAGAGCCTCAGGGCCGCGGCGCTGTGGGATCAGGTGAAGGACCGGCTGGATCGCTCCGCTCTGGACCTGGCGCTGGGCGAGCTAGGGGCGGAGATGCGGCGGCTGGTATGCGGCGCGTTCGGGGTCCCGCCCGTGATCGCGGGTGCGTGGGACGGCGCGAACTACGCCTCCGCCCGCGAGCAGCGCCAGAGCTTCTACACCGAGACGATCCTGCCGGAGCTGGACTTCCTAAAAAACCAGCTCAACACACAATTCGTCTACCTGTACTATCCGGGCGCGCGGGTGGCCTTCGATGTGAGCGAGGTC
>CAZMKF010000010.1:26136-27189 GCA_964566935.1 uncultured Dehalococcoidales bacterium
CAGCGACTCTGCATCGCGCGTACCCTGGCGGTCGGCTCAGAGGTTATCCTGATGGACGAGCCCGCCTCGGCGCTGGATCCGGTCTCCACCATGGCGGTGGAGGAACTGATGGAGGAGCTGCGGCCCAACTACACGATCGTGATCGTCACCCATAACATGCAGCAGGCGGCGCGCGTCTCCACTCGCACCGGCTTCTTCTATAGCGGCGACCTGGTGGAGTTCGGGCCCACCAACCAGATCTTCACCCAGCCGCGTGACAAGCGGACTGAAGATTACATCACCGGAAGGTTCAGTTGAAAGGGCTTCGCCTGCTATCGCTGTTGCTTTGCCTGGTGGTGCTGGCCGCCGGCAGTGGCTGCTCACGCGGCTCGGCCGGCGTGACCGTGGCCGGCTCCACCTCGGTGGAACCGTTCGCCGAGTTGGTGGCCGAGGAGTACATGCGGGCCCACCCCGAGGCGGTGGTTAACGTACAGGGCGGCGGCTCCAGCGCTGGTATCCAGGCGGCGCTTTCCGGCGCGGCCGAGATTGGCATGTCTTCGCGCCAGTTGAAAAGCGACGAGGCGGGACAGCTGGGGGCCCTGGTGATCGCCCTCGATGCCATCGCCATCATCGTGCATCCAAGCAACCCGATCGCCGATCTGACGCTTCCCCAGGTGCGGCAGGTCTTCGCGGGCGAGGTGCGCAACTGGAAAGAGCTGGGCGGGGCGGACCATCGCATTACCGTGATCACCCGCGAGGAGGGCTCCGGCACGAGAGGCGCCTTTCAGGAGCTGGTGATGGGCGAGCAGGACATTCACCCCTCCTCGATAGTGCAGGACTCCAACGGCGCGGTGCGTCAGGTGGTGGCGGACGATCCCCACGCTGTTGGCTACGTCTCGCTCGGCCTGGTCAACCATCAGGTGAAGGCCGTGACCGTGGATGGCGTGGAGGCAGCTAACGAAAACGTCAGGGAGGGCGATTACGAGCTGGTGCGCTCCTTCATCTTCGTGGTCAAGGGCGAGCCGGAGCCGCCTGCACAGGCATACATAGATTTCGTGCTCAGCCCCAAGGGAC
>CAZMKF010000010.1:27208-51935 GCA_964566935.1 uncultured Dehalococcoidales bacterium
GGGTGGATCTGCTGGAGCGGGCGATCGGTCGCGGCCTGGCGCTGATCGCCATCTCCTCCATCTCGGTGCTGGCGCTGATTACAGTCTTCATCTTCCGCGAGGGCTTGCCCACCATGACCAGCGTGGGCCTGCTGGAGTTTCTGTTTGGCAGTCGCTGGGCGCCGAGCAGCGGTTCCTACGGTATTCTGCCCATGATCCTTGGTTCGGTCTGGGTGACACTGGGCGCGCTGATGATCGGTGTGCCTTTGGGCGTGGCCTGCGCCGTCTTCCTGGTGGAGTTGGCGCCGCCATTGGCGGCCAGCGTGCTGCGCCCGGCGATCCAGTTGCTGGCCGGCATCCCCTCAGTGATCTACGGTTTCTGGGGCCTGACCATCCTGGTGCCGCTCATCCGCAACTATCTCGGTGGACCGGGCCTGAGCATCCTTGCCGGCGCCATCATTCTGGGGGTGATGATCCTGCCCACCGTCATCACAATCTCGGAAGACGCGCTGCGCGCCCTGCCGCGCTCTTATAAGGAAGCATCGCTCTCGCTGGGCGCCACCCACTGGCAGACGATCTGGCGGGTGATGCTGCCGGCGGCGCGTTCGGGTATCGTGGCCGCCATTGTGCTTGGTATGGGCCGGGCGGTCGGCGAGACGATGGCGGTGATTATGGTGCTCGGCAACGCCGTGCAGATTCCCGGCTCGATCCTCGATCCGGCGCGCACCCTGACCACCAACATCGGTATTGAGATGGCCTACGCCAGCGGCGCCCATCGCGGCGCGCTCTTCGCGACCGGCGTGGTGCTCTTCGTTATCATCATGGCCCTTACGGCCAGCGCTAACTTCGTGGCAAGGAAGAAGTAGAGAGATGATTCCAGGCTTGGGACGCAGAAGGGCGGAGGCGGTAGCACGGCTGTTCCTGTGGACGGCAGCGTCGCTCACCATTCTCCTGCTGCTTTTCATCATCCTCTACGTGTTGCGCCAGGGCCTGCCGGTGCTCAGTCTGCAGTTTCTGACCGGCTCGCCTGAGCGTCTGGGCCGCGAGGGAGGCATCCTCCCCACCATCGTCGGCACCATCTTCCTGACCCTGCTGGCCATCCTGATCGCGGCACCGCTGGGGGTGGCCACTGCCGTCTACCTCACTGAGTACACGCGAGAGACCAGGCTCAGCCGCATCATCCGCTTCGGCACCGAGAGTCTGGCCGGTGTGCCCTCGATCATCTTCGGCCTGTTCGGCTTCGCCTTCTTCGTCATCTTCCTCGGCTTCGGCTGGTCCATCCTGTCCGGCGCTCTCACGGTGGCGGCGATGATTCTGCCCACCATTATCCGCACCTCCGAGGAGGCGATTCGCAGCGTGCCACAAGCTTACCGCTCGGTCTCCTTCGCCCTGGGGGCCAGCCGCTGGCAGACGGTGCTGCACGTGGTGATCCCGGCGGCGATACCGGGCATTATCACCGGCATCATTCTCAGCATCGGCCGCAGCGTGGGCGAAACGGCGGCGGTGATCCTCACCGCCGGTTCCTCGTTGCTCATACCAACATCGCTGTTTTCACCGGCGCGCACCATGTCGGTCCACTTCTACATCCTGGCCCGCGAAGGCATCTCGATGGAGATGGCGTACGGCACAGGTGCGCTGCTGATCATCTCGGTGCTGGCGGTCAACCTCTTCGCCAACTGGTTGATCGGTCGCATGATTAAGAAGGAAGTGCGATGACCACACCGGTTGAACCCAAAATCGAGCTGCGTAACGTCAGCGTCTACTACGGCGAGCAGGTGGGGCTCAAGGACGTCGACCTGGCGATTATGCCCAACGAGATCCTCACCGTGTTCGGCCCGGCCAACGGCGGCAAGACGACCCTGTTGCGCACCATCAACCGCATGAACGACTTCAACCACACGGTGCGGGTGACCGGCAAGGTGCTGTACGATGGCGAGGATATCTACCAGCCCGGCTACCCGGTGATCGAGCTGCGGCGCAAGGCAGGCATGGTCTTCGATTTGCCGGTGGCGTTGCCCATGTCGATTTTCGACAACATCGCTTACGGCCCGCGCATGATGGGCGTAAACGACAAGGCGAAGTTGAGCGAGCTGGTTGAATCGTCGCTCAGGGCGGCGGCGATGTGGGACGAGGTCAAGGACCGCCTCTCGCAATCAGGCCTCGGCCTCTCGGGTGGCCAGCAACAGCGGCTGAGCATCGCCCGCGCTCTGGCGCTCGATCCCGAGGTGCTGCTGCTGGACGAGCCGACCTCCGGTCTCGACCCCATCTCCACCGCCAAGATCGAGGAGTCGCTGCGGGAACTGAAATCGCGTTACACGGTGATCATCTCGCCCAGCAACGTGCAGCAGGCGGCCAGGCTGGCCGATTCCGCAGCCTTCTTTCTGCAGGGGGAGTTGGTGGAGTATGGACGAGGCGCTGATTTGTTCAGCAACCCCCGGGAGAAGCGAACAGACGACTATGTGACGGGGCGCTTTGGCTAAGCAGCGGCACGGAGGAAGAGAGTAGTGGCACACGGCTTCATCGACCGGGCGGCTTGCCTGGACATCCTTAACAAAGAACTGCTTGGTAGACTGGGCCTGGTGGACGGGGATCGGCCGTACGTGGTGCCAGTCAGCTTCGTCTATTACCGGGACAAGATCTACTTCCACTCCAATCCGCGCGGCAGAAAACTGGAGATCATGGCCAGGAACGCCAATGCCTGTCTGCAGGTGGATAGCGAGGTAACGCTTGTATCGCGCAACACGGCTTGCACCCTCACCTGGCACTACTACAGCGTGCATGTCTTCGGCGAGGCGCGTCTGGTGGAGGATGAGGCACGGCGGCTGGAGGTAATGCGTGCCCTGGTAAAACGTTATCCTGTCTCACATGAGATGCCGCTGCTTGACGAGAAGATGATGGCGGCGGCGCCGTTTGCCGTGGTGGAGATGGACATCAGCGAGATCAGCGGCGTGGAGCACGCCCGGCTGGCGAAGCAGTAGAGGCCGTGTTAACGTGTCGTCAGCAGCTAAGTATCAGAGCGTTTACGCGGCGCCGAGTGCCTCTAGTTTGGCAGGAGCGCGAGACTGATATACTTGGAGCGGGTCATTATCTTTCGATGGCCGCGGCAGCGGCGGCCGGAAACGGAGTAGTGCGATGGCTAGGCTGAATTTCGACCGTCAACTGGCGGAACTGCAGGACGAACTGCTCGTCCTGGCCAAAATGGTTGACCGGGCTATTGATCAGTCCGTGGAAGCGCTGCGCACTCTCGATTACGACCTGGCCCGTCGCACCATCGCTGAAGACACCCAGATCAACAACAAACGCTTCGAGATAGAGGAGCGCACGCTCAACATCATGGCGCGGCAGCAGCCGCTGGCGAGCGACCTGCGCATCCTGGCCGCAGTGCTCAACATCATTACTGACCTCGAGCGGATGGGCGACCACGCCGAGGGCATCGCCAAGATCGCTATCATGCACGGCAGCTACGGCCTGCTCAAGCCGCTGGTGGACTTGCCGGTGATGGCCACCAAGGCGCGTGACATGTTGCGCGGCGCCATGGATTCGTTCATCAGCCGCGACACCGAGCTGGCTAAGGAGATCAGCGCCAAAGACGACGAGATCGACGCATTGTACGACCAGATCTACGAAGAGCTGCTGGGCTTCATGATCGAGGACCGTGGCACGATCAAGCAGGCCACCTATCTGCTCTGGGCAACTCACAACATCGAACGCATCGGTGACCGGGTCACCAACATCTGCGAGCGCGTCGTCTTCCTGGTTACCGGCCGCATGGAAGAGATGAACGTCTCTGTCTTCTAGCCTCCTCCCCGGCGGCAGCGCCGCCGGCCGGTTGGCAGGTGTGATACAGTTCAGTTCAATAAAAGCGAAAGCGGCCACCATTTGACACGCAGCTTGCCGTCGGCGATCATCGCCTTGCTCCTTCCTTTGTTGTTGTTTTTCGGTACTCTGCTGGGGGTCTCCCTGGCAGAGTCCACCTACTTGCGCTGTTTTCACGAGTACGGCGCGGCGGCGCGTACCGGCCTGAGCGCAGCAGAGCTGGGCGAGGTAGCGCGCCAGTTCGTGGCGCACTTCCGCCATGGTGTGCCGCTCGACCTGCAGGTGCAGACGGCGACCGGGCGCGTACCGATGTTAGACGAGCGGGAGACGGTGCACCTCTGGGATGTGCACTACCTCTTGCAGTTCGGCGTGCGCGCCTGGGCGGCGGCGGTTTCTGTGCTTTTGCTGGCGGTGTTTTGGGGGGCGAGGCTTTGGCCCTCCTTCCGCCGTGGCCTGGGCGGCGCTTTGCTGGCCGGCGCCTCGCTGACTCTGGCCCTGCTGGCGCTGGTGGCGGTTGTTTCACTCGTGGCGTTTGATCAACTGTTCATCCTGTTTCACGAGATCTCGTTCCGCAACGACTTCTGGTTGCTCGATCCAACCAGACACTACCTGATAAACCTGTTTGACCAGCAGTTCTTTATGGATACAACTCTCTTAGCGGCATTGATGACGGCGGCAGAGGCGCTGCTGCTGGCCTCAGTTGCCTTGTTGATGAGGAGAAGCGCGGTTGCGCGGCGAACTACAGCAAACTGACAGAGACTGGAGCCGAACCCGTACCACAGGCAGTAACAGACTGAACAGCTACGGCCGGCGAACGATCAGTTCGCCCGCGAGTCCCGGCAGCAGCAGGACGCGTCCGCGCAGTTCACTTAGTTCTATCAGCCGCAACACCTGGGTGTGGACGGTGGCGGCACTGTTCCTTGGTCTTTTCATCACGGCCCAGCTGCAGAGCAACAACAGGCCGGAGCCGAACGGGCAGGAGTACCCGCGCCAGCTGGCGGCCACCACGGTGGAGCGGCTGGAGGCTGAGCAGTCGAACCTCAAGCTCGAGATCACCGAGCTGCGCCGCCAGATCAACATGCAGCAGGATCAGGCGGCCAAGGATAAAGCCTCCTACACGGCGATCAGCGATGATCTGGGTAACGCCAAGGCGCTGGCCGGCCTCACACCCCTGAAGGGCGCGGGTCTCAAGGTGACGCTGAACGACAGCACCGTCAAGACCGTGCCGGCGGGTGACCAGCCTGACAAGTACCTCATTCATGAGTATTTCCTGCGTGACGTGGTCAACGTCCTCTGGGCCAATGGCGCCGAGGCGATTTCGATCAACGGCGAACGTATCGTCGCCACAACCTCAATCTATTGCGTGGGTAGTACCATCCTTGCTAACGACACGCGCATGTCGCCGCCCTACGTGATCAGCGTGATTGGTGACGCCAGGCAGATGACGGCCGGTCTGAAGCAGCCCACCGTGTTGTACGAGCTCAACGAAGCGGTGCGCAAGTACGGTGTGGTGTTCGAGTACGAGATTTTCGACCTGGTTGAGATACCGGCCTACACCGGCACCATCCACACTCGCTACTCGCAGCCCGTGCCGGCGAACCAGCAGGGCGGTTAGCGATGACGCGGCGACGCTCCCAACTGATCCTTTCGACCGTCTGCTTCATCCTTGGCTTGCTGCTGGTGATGCAGTTCCGCACCCAAACCCGCCTGACCAACGCCGTGACCAGCCTGCCGGCCAACGAGCAGTGGTCCTACGCTTCCAGCCTCACCGAGGCCAATCAGAAACTGCGTGGCGAGGTGACCCAGCTGCGTACCCAGCTGGATGCCTACGAGTCGGCGATCGGCAAAGGCGAGCTGGACAAAGTAGCGGACGACCTCGTGCGTCTGCGCATGGTGAGCGGCGAGCTGCCGGTGCAGGGTCCGGGCATCGAGATCACAATCAGCGGCAAGCTGCGGCCCAGCGGGGGGCTGTCACCCGAGGAGTTGAACGACGTCACCAACGAGCTGCGCAACTCCGGTTGCGAGGCGATCGCCATCAACGGTAACCGGGTGGTGGTCTCTTCCTCGTTCAGCCGCTCGCCGGAGGGGATAGTGATGGACGGAAGCAACCTGCTGGTGGCGCCGTACGTGATTGAGGCGATCGGCGCAGCGGACCTGCTGGAGCCGGCGCTGATGCGTCAGGGCGGGCAGCTCTACCTGTTGCAGGGTTTGTATCCAGAGGCGCGGATCAGCCTCTATCGCAAGACCGAGCTGACCCTGGCCAGGCGCGATCAAACGCTGCAGTTCCAGTACGCCCAGGTGGTGGAAGAGTAAGGTCAGAAAGCGGCCGCGTCAGCGCGGTGGAGCCGGACGCAGCCAGTATTTCAGTGATGACTGCACCCGGTTCTACCAGTACCACGGTGCTGATCGCAGTCGCCCTTTTAACGCTGGCCGCAGCCAGCGCAACTGCCGGCGGAGCAGCTGGCGCAGCTGGAGCCGGTCACCGAGCGCGATTCGCCGCTGCCACCCTTGCTGAAGGCAACGAAGGTGGATAGTTGGCGGGTCACCTCCTCGCCGCGGCAGGCCGGGCATTGGGTAGGATCATCGGCGTGGCTGAAGCCCCGTCTCTGCTCGAAGCGGTTTTGGCAACTGTTGCAACGGTACTCGTAGACTGGCATCTGGTGGCGCTCCCGATAGGCTTGGCCGTCTGGTGGCCTTGATAAACGAAGTTTAGTGCCGGCCCACAGGAGCGTCAAGGCGCGCGGCTGTTGCCGGCAAAGAGAAGCGCCCTGCCACAGGCAGGGCGCTTTTGGCTTGGCTAAAAGGCGACTCAGCCGCCCTTGCCTTCGATCTTGCCGGAGCCACGCACTTCGAAGCCCACCAGTTCTTCCATCAGCTGCATGGTAGCGGCCATGTCCTTACCGCCCAGCCCGTGCGCCTTGGCGCGCTCGAGCACCTGGGAAGCGGCGGCGGTGACATCCAGCGGCACGCTCTGCTCGCGGCCGAGGGTGAGGCCCAGCCACACGTCCTTGCTCAGCAGGTTGATGGTGAAGCCAGGCTCGTAGTTGCCGGACAGAATGAAGTTGGTGACGTGGCGGGTGAGGATGGTGCTGCCGGCGAAGCCGGTGCTGATCGTGTTGTAGAGCAACTCGGGGTCCACGCCCCACTTGGAGCCGAGCATCATACCTTCGGCCACGGCGGCGGAGAGCACACCCACGAACAGCTGGTTGATGATCTTGACCACGGAGCCAGCGCCGACCTTGCCGACGTTGGTGATGTTCTTGCCAATGGATTGGAAGATGGGCATTGCCTCTTCGAAGTCCTTGGCATCGCCACCGACCATGATTGTCAGGGTGGCGTTCTGCGCGCCGATCACGCCGCCGCTAACCGGCGAGTCCATGAAGCGCACGCCCTTCTCCTGCGCGGCCTTGGCGACCTTCTGGCTGGTGGACGGGTCGACCGAGGTCGTATCCAGCAGCAGCGCGCCCTTCTTGGCGCCGGCCAGGATGCCGTTGGCGCCCAGGTAAGCGTCTTCCACTTCCGGCGGACCAGGCAGCGAGGTCAGGATGACATCGACCTGCGAGGCCACGGCCTTCGGTGAATCCGCCTTCTTGGCGCCCAAACCCACCAGGATATCCACGCCTGTCGGCATGATGTCATAAACGGTCAGATCGTAGCCGGCCTTGATCAGGTTCTCGGCCATTTTGGTGCCCATGCGGCCACAGCCAACTACACCAATCTTCGGTTTCTCAGTTGCCATGCTTCCTCCTTAGATTATCGCCCGCTCGCCGGCATGCGCCGCCAGCGCTGCGCCGGGGGCGGCATCGTCAACTCCTATTCTACTCTGTTGGCGGAGAATGTGTACAGTAACCTGTCAAAGGCGACTCAACCCTGCTTATTCTCGCCCTTCAGGAATCGCTCCACGTCGCGGATGATGCGCTCGGTGTCCTGCAGGTACTCCTCCTCGGCCGCCGTGCCGGCGGCGTGGCGCTCTTCCAGCCGGCGGATGTAGTCAGCCAGCTCAGCGTTGTTTGACGCCATGCGGTTGAGACTGGCATCGAGGTACTGGCCGGCGATCAGAAGATCGTCCAGCGGCAGCTCCACCCCGGCCAGCGGCAGCGTCTTGCTGAGCATGGCGTGACATACCCGTGGATTGGCCACCGTACGCACGTAGTGAGGGGTGTGCCCCCAGATACTGCCGCTTTCCACTCCCGCCTGCTGGCAGGCCAGCATCAGCGGGGTATGGATGCTGATGGGGCCCTGGTAGTCGCTCAGCGCTACGCCGGCCTCGACCAGCCGCTCGCGCATTGCCTCCGAGGTGGCCGAGCCGGTGACGCGTGGCGGCACGGAGTGCGGCACGGCATCGAACATGCCGCCGAGGCAGATCACCATCTCGACTCCAAGCGAGCTGATCAGCGCCAGCTGGCTGCGCAGATAACGGCGCCAGCGTAGTTGTGGCTCCGCCGCCAGCAGCAGCACAAGGTCGTGTGTCGCCGAGGGGTTGCGCCAGTAGTAGAATTCGCTGGCCGGCTCGCGGATGCTGCGCACCAGCCCGCGCGAGATGTCGGCCGTGGGGCGGGCGGCGCAGTAGTCGTAGTAGGTATCCGCATCCATATAGGCGAACTTGCGCGCGTTGAGCGAGGCGATCAGGTAACGCAGCGAGCCCGTGGCCACCTCGCCCGCGTCCGGCCAGCCGGCGAAGGCGGTGATGAGCACCGGCTGGCGCAGATTGGGGTGCTCGCTAACCAGCAGTCCGCTAACCAGCTCCTCGTTCAAGTTCACCCTCCTCTAGCAAGGTTATTACCCTAAACGGCCCGGCTGTCAACTTTGTGCCTGCATTCACAGTGCCGGTTACTCTCCGGCACTGTTCCGTGCCCCACAGCCGCTGTCCCGCCCGTTTAGCCGGCGCCATTGCGCAAAGGATAGGGTGGCGAGTATGCTCAAATCGTCGCCCAGTTGAACCCAGTTGCCTGCCGGAGGAGGACTCTCGTGCCTGATTACCAAGCGGTTTTCGATCGGGTTGGCCTGTTGATCAGCGTCGATCTCGACGCCCTGCTGGCCCGCGCTCTTGGCGTCAACAGCGTCGCCGTCTTCGACGAGTATATCAACCGCATGAACGGAGCGCTCGATTGGCTGCAGGCGGCGGAGGAGGTAGAGCGGGGCCACGCCCTAGCGCTGGCGCGCCTGATAGAGGGGCTGCGGCGGCAGACGGAGCAGCTGGACAGGGATGTGGACCGGCTGTTGGAGCGCGGCGAGCGCGCCTTGGCGGCGGCGCGGCAGGCAGTTCTAAATGGCAGGGTTCAACTGCTAGAGCAGCTGCTGCAAGAGCAGCGTGGCGGTCAGGCGGAAGCTGCCAGGCTGGTGGATTGGCGCGCCAGGCTGGTGGCGCGGATAGATCTCTCCGCCGCTAAACGGCAGCAGCTGGTGGCGTTGATTGCGCAGAACAAGGCAGCCGCGCAGTGCGGCACTTTGGAAGAGGGGGGCGGCGTGGATAGTCCCGATCACCGGCGCGGCGTTGAAACGCTGTGGGGCGCCGGCCAGATGAGCGTGGTGGCCGAGGGCACGAATGAGGCGAGTAGCGCGGTGATCGACGCCATCCTCGGCACGGACGATATCGAGCGCCAGCTGCGCGAACGCGAAGAGAAAATGCTGGCCCAGGCAAAGACGTCACCTGCCCTGCCGGAGCACAGGGACGGCTGAGTTCAACCGATTTGCCGATAGCCGCCGGGCTTCTGCTGGTGGACCTCCACATCAAAAGTAGCGCGGAGCCTGCCGGCAGTGGGCTAGATCCAGCGGCGGGGACTGTGGCGGGTCTCACTTCCCTCTCCACTGCCGTTTGCTACCGGTCCTGAGCGAGCGAAAAAGGGCCGGAGCGTACGCTCCGGCCTTCGTGCGGGGTGGCTGGTTACTTAAGGATAGAAGCCGCGGTTGAAGGTGGCCTCCGCCACCCGCTGCACGGCGACCGTGTAGGCCGCCTTGCGCATATCGCAGTTGCACTCTTGCGAGGCGCTGAACACATCTCTGAAAGCCTTGACCATGATGCGCTCCAGCTTGCTGTTGACCTCTTCGATGTCCCAGAAGTAGTTCTGGCGGTCCTGCACCCACTCGAAGTAGGAGACGGTGACGCCGCCGGCGTTAGCCAGCACGTCCGGGATGACGAAGACGCCGCGGTCGTAGAGTATCTGGTCTGCGGATGGGGTGGTGGGCCCGTTGGCGCCCTCCGCCACCAGCCTGGCCTTGATCTTGCCCGCGTTGCTGCCGGTGATCTGGTTCCCCAGCGCCGCCGGCACCAGCAGGTCGCAGGGCAGCTCCAGCAACTCTGCGTTGGTCACCTCGTCGGCGTCGGGGAAGCCGCTGAGGGTGCCGTACTGCTCCTTATACTCAATCGCCTTGTTGATATCGAAGCCGTTGGGGTTGTAGATGCCGCCGCGGCTGTCGCTCACGGCCACGATGGTCAAGCCCTTGGCCTGCAGTTCCTGGCCGCTGATGGCGCCCACGTTGCCGAAGCCCTGGATCACGGTCTTCGTCTCGCTGGGATCCAGGTTGAGCTGTTTCATCGCCTCCAGCACGATGTACGTCAGGCCCCGGCCGGTGGCCTCGTTGCGCCCCCGGGAGCCGCCGATCGAGATCGGCTTGCCGGTGACGATGGCCGGCACGGCGTGGCCGCGGTGCATGGAGTAGGTGTCCATCATCCAGGCCATGGTGCGCGCGTTGGTGTTGACATCCGGAGCGGGGATGTCCATCTCCGGACCGATGATCAGCGAGATCTCGGTGGTGAAGCGACGGGTCATCCGCTCAAGTTCGTTGACCGACATCGTTTTGGGATCGCAGATGATCCCGCCCTTGGCGCCGCCGTACGGTACGTCCACCGTGGCGCATTTCCACGTCATCCACATGGAAAGGGCACGCACTTCGTCAATTGTTACGTCGGGATGATACCGAATGCCGCCTTTGGCAGGACCACGCGCTACGTTGTGGTGGATTCGATACCCGGTAAACACCTTCACCGAGCCATCGTCCATTCTTACTGGGAACCGAGCGGTAAACTCGCGCTTTGGCTGGCGAAGGATCTGCCGCAATCGGCTGTCCAGGTCGAGCATATCGGCGACCTGGTCGAACTGCTCCTGGGCGATAAGATAGGGATTGAGCGTCCCATCCTGTGTTTCGCCTGGCATAGATCCTCCTTAACTCAAATGGGAAATCGACCAAGAATAACGGCGGAGTCCACCCTTCGACTCCGGCGGAGCATTCTAGCACAAAGGACCAATTACTTACAAAAGGCCGTGGAAGGGTGTAGGAAAAGTCGAAACGTCGGATAACGGGCCCGCTGACCGACGTTTGTTAGACGCCAATGGCACAGGGCGTGGCGCCTAGAGGCGGAACACCTGCACAAGGCGCCGTTCCTCTTCGGAGGTGATGCTCGCCTCCACCTCGAAGTAGTCGCGCAGGCCCGAGGTGGCCAGTTTGCTCTTGAGCAGATCGTCGATCTGGAAGATGCCCGAGGAGTTGGTCATGTCGATCTTCACCCGGATGGGGCGGGCTTCACCCTTACTGATGCTCACCCGCTCGATCGCCGCCGCTGAGAGCGAGTGCATGTTCACCGTGCCCGCCTCGAAGGGGATGCGTGAGCGCCCCTTCGACATGTCGAGCGCATCGGCCACTTTCACCACACCGGCCTCCAGGGTGAGACATTCCACGTCCTTGTTGTGGCTGATGATGGCGTGCATCGTTTCCGCCCAGATCACGGTGCGTTCCTCAATCTCGTAGAGGCCGTCGAGCAGCTCTTTCACCTTGGGCGAGGCCACCCAGAGGCTGTGCTGCTCGTGATCGGTGCGGTGTACGCCGATGCCTACGTCGTGCAGCACGGCGGCGAGGATGACCACCAGCTCGGCATCCTCGTTGGTGAGGCCGTAGTCTTTGACCACGCCCGCCTCCACACCGGCGTCGATCAGCATGCGCAGCAGGCGCAGGGCGATGTTGGCCACGATCTGCACGTGCACGCGGCCGTGGTCGCTGCGGGCCATGCGGTCTACCGAGTTGATATTGGCCGTCCGCCAGAGCGTGATCAGCTCGCGGTCGGCGTTGATGCGGCACAGCAACTCGCGCAGTTTCGTGTTGTGGCGGGTGGGTACCCGTACCAGCACCGGCGGCGCTTTGCTGGCGGCAGGGCGGGCGGCGGTAGCGTTGGGCGCCTGGATGGCGCCGTTCGTCACTGATAGATTCTCTTGCATGCCCAAATCATACCCCATGCGCGCCGCGACCTCCGTAAACGGCGGGTGAACGCCGAGGGCGTGAGGGGGCAGAGGCACGCTCCCGCCGGCGCAGCGTTACCTTGCTGTTAGCCGCCTGACGCTGTTTGACAGTGCCCTAACAGCCCGGTATAATCCGTCGACGCGCCAAGGTAGCTCAGTCGGTAGAGCATGCGACTGAAAATCGCAGTGTCGGCAGTTCGATTCTGCCCCTTGGCACCCGACGGCCCCCGTCAGGGGGCCGTTTTTTTGTGGGCCTTTTTGGCTGAAATCTGGCTATTATTCCGGTTCTGTCAATTATCGACGGGTTGATGCATAATAGATCACGCAACCAGCGCAAGCTCGTATGCGCCGTGTTGAACGTGCACCGAGAGCGAGCATCCCGCTGATCACTCGGCCGTTGGGCTGGCGGGAATGGAAGTGTCCCGGAGGGTCTACTCATGCCCGAAGCCGATTCCGCCTTTGTTGAAGCGCAGAAGCTGCTTCGATCAATGCTTGGAGACGATGCCACGTTCCGGCCGGGACAGTGGGAGGCAATCGAAGCACTGCTCAGGCGCGAACGAGTACTCGTGGTACAGCGTACGGGTTGGGGTAAGAGTCTGGTTTACTTCATCGCCACTCGAATGCTGCGGAACCGTGGCGCAGGCGTGACGCTTCTGATCAGCCCCCTGATTTCCCTCATGCGCAACCAGATTCAGATGGCGGAGCGCATCAACGTCAAGGCGCTTACCATCAATAGCCAGAACGAAGACGAGTGGCGAGAGGTTGAAAGGAGTTTGCGGGCAGGGGATTGTGACGTACTCCTGATCTCGCCGGAGCGTCTGGGAAACGAGACGTTTGTAACCACGGTGTTGACTCAGCAGCTGCGGGGCAGTATTGGCATGTTCGTGATCGACGAGGCTCACTGTGTGTCGGATTGGGGACACGATTTCCGGCCAGATTACCAGCGGATTGTGCGAATCGTGAAAGAGATCCCCCCTTCCGTTCCCGTCCTGGCTACAACAGCCACCGCTAACAACAGGGTTCTTGAGGATATTCGCTCACAGCTTGGGTCGGATTTGGTGGTGCAGAGAGGTAGCTTGGCCCGTGCTTCGCTGCGGTTGTTTGTCCTGAGGCTTGACGATCAAGCGCAACGCCTCGCTTGGCTGGCGGAGTGGATACCGAAGATGAGACGGACGGGCATAGTGTATTGCCTTACGGTGGCAGACGCGAAGCGCGTTGCACACTGGCTTAAATGCCGTGGTGTTGTTGCTGAAGCATACTATGCCGATTTGGATCGTGAAGTGGGGGCGGGAGAGCGCGAAAGGCTTGAGAACGCACTACTGGAGAACCGAATTAAGGTGCTTGTGGCAACGGTGGCGTTGGGCATGGGCTTTGACAAGCCGGACCTCGGTTTTGTTATCCATTTCCAGCGGCCGGGGTCGGTTGTCGCCTACTATCAGCAGGTTGGCAGGGCAGGGCGGTCACTTGAGGATGCGATAGTTATTCTGCTCACCGGCCGCGAGGATGATGACATCCAATCGTATTTCATGCGCACCGCGTTCCCGCCCCCAGAACTGTCACGCGACATTCTGCGAGCGCTCGAAACGCATGCTGAGCTCAAAGTTAGTCAGCTTCAGACACATGTCAACGCCAGCGGAACGATGTTAGAGCGTGCGTTGAAGCTGCTTGAGATTGACGGCGCCGTGGGGCGTGACGGCGCCGCCTATTTTCGAACTCCCAACCGGTGGCAACCGGACCAGCAGAGGGCTGAGCGAGTCACAGCCTTGCGAGTTGCCGAACTGAAACAGATGCAGGAGTATGTCGAACACCGGGGATGCCTCATGGAGTTCCTGGCTGGCGACCTGGACGACCCACATGCTGCGCCTTGCCGCCGCTGCGGCAACTGCACGGGCAAGAGATTCCGCCCCCAGGTTGACGCGGACATCCTTAGTGAGGCGGTGCGCTTCCTCCGTTCCGAGGTGGTGCCAATTAAGCCGCGCAGACAATGGCCCGCAGGTGAGTTTCCCGATCGGCCTTTCAGGATTCCGCCGGAGTTTCGTGCTGAGGAAGGAAGAGCTCTGAGCTTCTATGGTGACGCCGGTTGGGGCACAATGGTATCTACCGATAAGTACGAGAGCGGTAGATTTCGCGGCGAATTGATCTCGGCCGCAGTCGCAGCGGTCAAACGATGGAAGCCGAACCTTTTGTCGGGTTGGGTGACAGCAGTGCCGTCTCGACGCCACCCGCGTCTGGTTCCAGACTTCGCCGCGCAGTTGGCCAACCAACTGGGGTTGCCGTTCGAGATGGTGTTCGCTAAGGTGGTTGATACTCCAGAGCAGAAGCTCATGGACAACAGCGCCCACCAGGTGCGCAACGTGGCAGGCAGTCTGAGGCAGATATCCACGATTCGTAGTGGACCGGTTCTGCTGGTGGACGATATAGTTGACTCGGGCTGGACTTTCACCGAACTGGCATACCTGTTGCGCACAGGTGGCAGTGGACCGGTGTTTCCGTTCGCGCTGGCGCGTTCCACGCCCCGGTATAAATAGAGGTAATCATGACCATTTCATCACGTGCAAACGCCGACGAACAAGTAACATTGCTCCTCTGTTCGCAGTTGGGCCTGAACCGCGCTAGCGTCAACCCCGGCGATCAACCGTTGTCGCTGCGTGAGTGGAATGCGTTCGTGCGCCAGGTGGTCGCCTCGCCAGTGAAGGATCCGGGTGCCCTGCTTGGGAAGACCGCTGGAGAGTTGTCCGCCGAGCTCAATCTGTCAGAACAGTTGGCTAGCAGAGTACACAGGCTGCTTGGTCGAGCAGGTGCGATGGCGATCGAATTGGAGCGCCTGTCGAGCCGAGGAATCCGTTATCTTACTCGTTACTCGGAGCAGTATCCTCTCGAGCTACAGCGACGTTTGCGCGATTCCGCGCCACCAGTGCTGTTCTATGCGGGGGACTTAGCCCTGTGTGAGGGCAACACGTTGGCGATAGTTGGCTCCAGAGACATCTCCCCCCAATTGGAGGACACCACACGACGGATCAGCCAGTGGGCCGCTCGCGATGATGTGACGATTGTGTCTGGAGCAGCTCGCGGGGCGGACCGCATCGCAATGTCCGGAGCGTTGGATACTGGGGGCAAGGCCGTGGGTGTGCTGGCAGACAGCCTGGAAACGGCAATTCGTGATCCTGGCTCGAGGGAGATGATATCCACTGGCCGGCTGCTACTGCTGACACCCTACCACCCGGCGGCCCGCTTTACGATCGGCTCAGCAATGGGACGAAACAAGATAGTGTATGGGTTGTCGCGTTGGGCCCTGGTAGTTTCTGCCGCGAAGGAGCAGGGCGGTACCTGGGCTGGCGCCGTTGAATGCCTCAGAGCGGGTTGGACATCGGTACTGGTTTTGACTGGCAGCGGAACTCCAGAGGGCAATACTGCCTTGCTGACCAAAGGTGCGTTCCCGTTCGATCCCGCCAGCGCCGATTATGATCTCGATCTCAACGAGGTCATTCGGGGTGCAACCGACTTGGCCGACAGATCCGACGCAGTACAGGGAGTGGACCTGGTGCAGAGTTCGCTGTGGGATCAGCAAACCTGATCCATGATGCGTACGGAGCTGCCCAACTGCTCTCGTACCTGGATGGCTTGGTGTTCCCCTGTCGCGGCCTCTCCGGCCTACATTCCGCCATTTAGGGTGCGCGTTGGCCTGCCAACCGAATTCCGAGCGCAAGCTCAAGCTACTAGTTGCGCTGCCGGGCAGGTACAGGGGGTGGTGGCGCCTCGGAAGCGGTTGCGGGAGATTACTTCCACCTCATCGGCCGCCTTGTCCAGGCGCTCGTTCATCGCGTTGAGCGCGGCTACCGCGTTGTCGATATGACGACGCTCGCCGCCATCCAACCAGAGCAGGTACTCTTCCGCCAGGCGATGCATGTGCTTCGCGGCCTGGTGAAACAGGGCGTTGGCGCGCCGCGCTCCTTTTGCCGCCGGCGACAGCTCGTTGTAGCGGGCCGCCAGACTGCGGATCGACTCCAGGTTCGCGCGCAAGCTGTCGCGCCAGCAGGGTTCGCTGGCCAATGACTGATCCCATTCAGCCTTCAGGTGCAGTGATGTGAACTGCCACATCACGTCGGCCGAGATCGTCGCCTGCAGCTCCACGGCGTCGAGGTAGTCGTTCAGGTCGTTGGGCGCCGCGGGCCTGGCCGGGTTCTGATCCGCGGCCGGTGTTTCATGGTCGCAAACGGCGCAAGCCAGCAGCGGCAACAGTGGCAATGCCCACGCCAGCCCGATTATTGGCCCTCCTCTCCATAATCGCAAGTATTCTGCTCCCCTGTGCAGCATGCAGCAAGCGGTGTTGGCGAGCTCCGTCTGGGCCGCGTTTTCGGCAGGCAGGTTTAGAATACTGAGAAACTGGCAGGCAGATCAAGCCACGCGGGAACCGCGTTCGTCCCACATCCCCCGCTATCATGGTGGTGTTCCCGTTATAGTTTGGTTGGTGATGAATTCGCTGTGGGAGGGGGCTGGTGAGTATGAACATCGCATCGACGCCCAAGTACGAGGAGACCCGGCGCATCGCGCGGGTGCTGAGGATCATCTCCAGCATTAGCGCCCGCCCCAGGTACTGGACGCGGCGCGCCCTGGCCGCGGAGCATGAGGTGAGCGAGCGGCGTATCCAGTCCGACCTGCAGCTCATTCAGCAGGGGCTCAGGTTCCCGCTGGCCCACAGCCGCCAGGGCTACTACTTCCTCGAAACGCGGGCCCTGCCGGCGGTGAACTTCGCCTTCGGCGAGGCGGTGGCGCTACTGCTGGCGGCCAGCGTGGGGAGGGCAACCGCCGGGGTGGACTCGGCCGAGCTGGCGGCGGGTCTCGCCCGTCTCAACACCGCCTTCCCCGCCGAGTTGCGTCCTCTGCTCAACAGCGTCAGCCAGCCGCCCGAGGAATGGGGCGCCAACGAGCACCGGCGCCGGCTGCTGGAGCAGATCCAGACGGCCATCGCCACTAAGGAGAGGCTCCTGCTCGGCTACCGCACCGCCTCGCGCGGCGGCGAGCTGACCTGGCGGCAGGTGGACCCCTACGCCCTGGTACCCTACGTGCGCTCCTTCCACCTGGTGGGTTACTGCCACCTGCGCAAGGAAGTGCGCATCTTCAAGGTCGACCGCATCGCCAAGTTGGAGCCGACCGGCAAGCGCTTTGAGCTGCCGGAGGATTTTGATCTCGCTGAGTACATGGGCGCCAGTTGGGGCCTGCTGCGCGGTGGCGACGCCAAGACCGAGCGGGTGAGGGTGCGCTTCAGCGCGCGCACCGGCCGCTGGGTATCGGAGGAGCGCTGGCACGCCACTCAGAAGACCGAGTGGCAGCCCGACGGCACGCTCATCTTCAGCGTGCAGATCGGTATCACGCCCGACTTCGTGCGCTGGCTGCTCTACTACGCTGATGAAGCCCGCGTGCTCGAGCCCGCCTGGCTGGCGGAGGAGGTAGCGCGCCAGGCCGCCACCGTGGTGGCCAGTTACCAGACGCCCGACTGACCGATAGTCAGAATCGAACAGTCCCAAAAAACGGACGCAGCTGGCCAAGCTCGCGTTTTCGAATTACGATGAAAGCAGGCATGCAAACGGTGGTGGCAGCCGCACTGGATTTCTTCATCGAGGTACAAGGGTGAGCGAGACGATACCGTTGCAGCTATGGGGTAAGACCAGCAAAGAGAGTGACGCCTACCATCCCCTTCTTTACCACATGATGGATGTGGGAAACGTGGCGCTGTCGCTGTTGCTGGCTCCTGAATCCGCGCATCTTGTAGAGCGTCTGGCTCGCCTTCTCGGGTGCGAGGCGTCGCTGGCGCCCAACGTAGTGGCCTTTCTCATCGCTGCGCACGACGTGGGGAAGGCCTCACCGTCTTTTGCCGTAAAAGCGCCCGGGCAATGGCAGCGGGTGACCGAAGCCGGCTTCACCAAGCCCGAGCAGATTATCGTCTCATTTGACCATGCGCTTGAGGCTAACAAGACGCTGGTAGAGCTGCTGCCGAGCCTCGGCATCTTCGAGCTAGCGGTGGACGGCCGACAGGCCCGCCGTATCTTCGAGGCTCTCAGCCTCGGCTCGGGTTCTCACCACGGTAAACTGCATAATGCCAGCTACCCCGCCTCTTACCCGGAAATCCCCACCCTTGAGGATGGGAGGGGGCCGTGGCGAGCGCCCTGGCGCCAAGCCAGGGTGTGGTTGCTGCAGCAGTTGCGAGAGGTTTTTCTGGATGGTATCGACACGATTGCTCTGGAGCCAACCAACCTCTCGGCGCTGTCGGTGCTGCTCAATGGTTTGACAATCCTTAGTGACTGGATCGCTTCAGACGAGACGATGTTCCCTGCCGACCTAAGACCTCTGGCAGAGTACCGGTCGGAATCGCAATTGAGGGCCAGGCGGGCTCTGGATGCCCGGGCTCTACTGGATTTTGTCTCCGTGCCGGATGAGGAACCGGCCTTCCAGGATCTATTCCCCAGTTTTGTGCCCCGCCCCTTGCAGACAGCGGTGGAGCCGGAGCATCTTCCAGACCTGCCTGATCGTGCCTTGATCCTGGTGGAGGCAGGCATGGGCGAGGGCAAAACCGAGATGGCCCTCTTGCTTGCCTCGCGGCTCACAGCCAGTGGGCGTTCGCGCGGCATGTACTTCGCCTTGCCCACAGTTGCCACCAGTAATCAGATGTACGAGCGTGTTCACGGTCATCTGAGCAGGTGGGCTGGCGATCGCGACAAGGTCAGTCTGCTGCTGATTAATGGGCGAGCGGAGCTCTCCGAGCAGTTCTCGGCCGGACTGAAAGCGATGGCGGAGAGTGGCACCTATGTTCAGGATGGCGCGATCGAGATAGACAGCTGGTTACTGCCGCGCAAGAAGAGCCTGTTGTCGCCCTATGGGGTAGGTACGGTGGACCAGGCGATGCTGGGCGCTCTCAACGTGCGTCACGTGGCGTTGCGCCTGTTGGGATTGGCGGGCAAGGTATTGATCATCGACGAGGTTCATGCCTACGACCTGTACATGTCGACGATTCTGGACCGCCTGCTTTCCTGGCTGCACGCGTTGGGCTCCAGCGTGATTCTGCTCTCCGCTACCCTGCCGGCTACGCGGCGCTGGCAACTGGTGGAGGCCTATTCTGGACAGCCCCGTCCGGAGCTGCCCCCTGGTGAAGACCAAGCCTATCCGCTGGTGACTATTGTCGACGGAGGCCAGGCTGCTGCATTGCCGCGTTTGCTGCCTGTCAGTGGTTCTGCCGTGACAAAAGAGGTGAAGCTCGAACGTCGTGCTGACGGCGACGAGGAGCGAGCCGGCACGGTCGCCTGGTTGTTAGAGCAGGTTAGAGAAGGCGGGAACGTCGCCTGGCTCTGTAACACGGTCAACGAGGCGCAACGCTGCTACCGGGAATTAAAGGCCGCTGCCGAGACGCTGCCAGCTGAGCAACGCCCGCAGTTGGTGTTGTTTCATGCCCGCTTCACTCAAGAGCGGCGTGCCGAGATTGAGGACTTCGTCTTGAAGAGATTCGGCCCCGGCGTCACACGCCCCGACCGGGCCATTCTCGTAGCCACACAGGTGGTCGAACAAAGCCTCGATCTCGACTTCGATCTCATGCTCACCCAGCTGGCGCCGGTGGATCTCCTCCTGCAGCGCATCGGACGTTTGCACCGTCACGCCACAACTGAAAGGAAGCCGCATCTGCGCCAGCCTTGCCTTGTTCTGCTGCAGCCGGGACGAATCGGCTCGCACAAGTCCGCTTTCGGCGCATATGGTTATGTTTACCATCCATTTGTCCTGATCAAGACCCTGGCGGTGCTGGCGGGCCGGGAGGGGCTGCGTGTGCCGGAGGATGTGCGCACGCTGGTGGATCAGGTTTACGATGACCAGATACCCACTGAAGCAGAGGCAAGTGAGGCTGGTTTGGCTCGAGATCTCTTTGTGGCGGCGAAGCGGGAGCGGGATGTTGAGCAGGCTCAGATGGAGCAGGAAGCGATGATCCGCCTGCTTGGTGAGCCCGACGTTAAGGGCAATTTCCATCAGCATCAGGGAACGCAGCAGGACGATGACTTCAGCGAGGCGGATGGGTTTATCGCCGCTCAGACGCGGCTGGCGGAGCCGTCGGTGCGCGTCATCCTGCTGGAAGAGGGCTCCAGTCTGCTTGCCAGAGTGGCGGAGCTGGCAGGCCGGTCGGGCGAGCAACCGGTTGAACCAGAGCTGGTTCGCGCTCTGGTGCGACAGTCAGTAAGCATTACTTCTCGCCCGCTGGTTAACTACCTGTTGGCTAACCCTGTGGATACGCGCGTTACCAGCCTCGAGCGACACCGGGCCCTGCGGGGCATCTATGTGCTTGAGCTGTGCGCCAGTACATTCACCTGGCCGGTGCAGCAGTCGACCTACCGTCTGCAGCTGTCTGATGAGCTGGGTGTAGAAATCGGCAAGGAGGTGGATTGATTTGAATGGAGTAAACGCCGAGTTGGATCTGCTGGCTGACCCCTGGTTGCCAGTGGCAGACCAAAGCGGTGTCCACGAGCTGTCTCTGCGAGATTGCCTGGCACGAGCGGGGCAGCTGGCGGAGGTGGCCGAGTCATCGCCAGCAATCGCCTTTGGCATCTACCGCTTCCTGGGGGCGGTGGTGCAGCACTATCTGCCACTGGCCGACGATGACGACTGGGCTGACGCCTGGGACAAGGGCGGCTTTGATGCCGAGTTCCTGGCGAGGGTCGAGGCGGGGTGCAGAGACAGGATGCGTTTGTTCGATGAGTCGCATCCCTTCTACCAATCAGGCGACATAGCTCTAGGCAGCAAGCCGGCAGAGCCGCTCAAAACGGTTGGTTACCTCAGTCTGGATGCCTCAACGGGCACGAACATCGTTCATTTCTCACATCCAGGTGACAGTGAGCACGCCTATTGCCCGGTGTGCTGCGCCAAGGAGTTGTTGACTCTACCGCCGTTTGCCATCACTGGTGGCAGAGGCCTCAAGACCTCCATAAACGCCAACCCGCCGGTCTATGTGCTGCCAAGCGGCGAGAACCTGTTTCAAACCATACTGCTTAACTACATACTTCCCCAGTTCCAACCGCGTCTGGCGACCAGGCCCGACCCGGGGCCGCTGTGGGAGGAGAGCGGTGTGGTGGAGGCCGAAGATGAGCGTACGCGCGTGGGTTTCATTGAGAGCCTTACCTGGCCGCCGCGCCGGGTTCGCCTGTTTCCTAACGGTCGGGGAGCCTGCAGCCGCTGTGGTAGAGCGGCCGCAGTGCTTGTGCGGCAGGTTGTCTTCGCTCAGGGCCGCTCCCGCTCAAAGGATTTGCCGACCTGGGAAGATCCATGGGCGGCCTATCGGGAGAATAGGCCGAAGAAGGATGCCCCCATTGAGATGGTGGCGCTGCGTCCTCGTGAGGATGTTGCCACTTGGCGGGATTTTCCCACGCTGTTCCTGGAGCGGCGAAACGCCTCCTGGCACAGGCCGGCGGTACTGCAGCAGCTGGATCTGCTGGTGGAGCGACAGTCCTTGCCGCCTCAGGCGAAGGTTACCTACAACACCTACTCATTGCGCACAGACATGAAGGCGAAGGTGTTCGAGTGGCGGCAGGACATGTTCGATTTCTCCACCGCCCTGTTGCAGACTGGCATTGCCACCGCGGCTGTTGAGCTGGCCATCAAAGATACCGATGATCTGGCCAAGGCACTGGGGTGGAGTCTCAAAGCTCTTCATCCAGTAAGCGAGCGCGAAAACCCCGATCCGAAGGCGGTGCAGGCTGCGCTGGCCAGCCTGGCGAGCGAAAGTCGCAGGCGCTACTGGCAGGGGCTGGAGCTGGCTTTCCGTGCCGCCATCCTTGACCCTCGCCTGGTCGGCAGTCTGGCGGAACAGGCAGCGTGGAATGGTAGCTGGCGGGAGACGGCCATCTCCCAGGCTATGGAGCAGTTTGAAGCCGCAGCAAACTCGTTTGATGCCAGCGCCGACGACCTGCGGCGCCAGCAGGACGCGCGGCGCCGTTTCTACGGCCGTGTGGCCAAACTGGGGCGCCAATACGAAAAGGGAGGCGATAGCACATGACATTGAAAGATGCGCAAGCCACACTGGCGGACGAGTTCGTCGCCGAACTGGAACGGCTGGCGGGCGTCAGCCACAGCGACGGAGCCGGTGGCACGGCTGGCCGCGAAGATCGAGCGGCGCTGGCCCGGCTGAAGCGGTGTGCGGGCCGCAGCCTGGCTGATTGCCCGGAGGTCTACCCATTGTTCTATCGTATGTTGCCCAGCGGTCAGCGAGAGGCCTGGGAAGAGACGCTGTTTCTGGTGGCTACGCTCTTTCCGTATGCGCCGGGCAGATTCACGGGCGATCTGGGGGAATCGATGCGCCGGGTGGCGGGCGGCGATGAGCAGCGCCGCGCCTCGGTGGACAGGAGGATATCTGTGCTGTTAGACAGCTCCCGTGAGGAGCTGCCGTTCAGATTGCGTCAGGCCATCCATTTCCTCGCGTCCTCCGACGTCGCCATAGACTGGCGTTCATTACTGATTGACTTGTTGCAGTGGGATTATGTGGGGCGGCCCGCCCAGAAGCGTTGGGCCCGCTCGTATTTCAGCACTGGGACAGAGCCTGCCGCCGGATCGGAAGACACCGGCGAGTGAATGAGAGGAGAAGATAATGCTGATCGAGTTTCACTTCATCCAGAACCATGCACCGTCCAATCTCAACCGCGATGATACCGGCAGCCCGAAGGAGGCAACCTTCGGTGGCGTGCTGCGTGCCCGTATCTCCAGTCAGAGCCTGAAGCGCAGCATCCGTCGTTCGCACTTGTTTACTGAGGCTTTTCAAAACAAGCTGGGCACACGCACTCGTCGGCTGCCCATGGAGATCGAGAAGGCTCTACTGCAGAGAGGGCTGAACGCCGATCAGGCGGCGCTCGTCGCCAGGAAAGTAACAAGGCTGGGCAGCGACAAGGAGGGAGACGAGGGAGAAACACGCCAGTTGATCTTCCTTGACGCAAAGGAGGTCGAGCTGGTGGCTGACGATCTCAAACGCCTCTTTGATGAGGTGGGCGAGAAGAGATTTGCCGACCTCAAGGCGGAGGACTTGGAAAAGGCGATCGGGTCGCGATCCCCACGCTCGGTCGATATCGCGCTTTTCGGTCGCTTTACCACCACATCCGCCTTTCAGGACGTTGAGGCCAGCCTGCAGGTTGCGCACGCCATCTCCACCAGCAAGGTGGACAAGCAGTTCGACTACTTCACGGCCGTGGACGATCTGGTGCAGAGCAGCGACGAGATAGGCGCCGGCATGATTGGCGATATCGAGTTCAATTCGGCCACCTTCTACAAGTACTTCGCCATCCACTGGGACGAACTCGTGAAGAACCTGGGTGGCGATGTCGACACAGCACGATGCGTGGTGTCCGCTTTTCTGAAAGCGGCAGCGCTCACCTCACCTTCGGGCAAGCAGAACTCCTTCGCTGCCCACAACCCGCCCGATACCATTCTGGTGGAGGTCAAGGCTCAGAATATACCCACCAGCTATGCCAATGCTTTTCTCAAGCCGGTGCGGCCCGCTATCGACAAGGATATCGTGGAGCTGAGTATTGAGCGGCTGTCGTCGTATGCTGCCAGGCTCAAGTCAGCCTACTCGCTTGAGCCGGTGCTGTCGGCTTACCTCTCGCTGCGCGATCAGGGTATTGAGAGATCACAGGCAGCGAGCAACCTGAACGAGCTGGTCGGACTTCTTGAGGGACAGCTCAGCGCTGCCGGTGAGGCAGGAGAGCAGTCGTGAGCGCCACCGCCGCAGGGGTACTGCTGTTGCGCTTGGAGGGCCCCCTGCAGGCCTGGGGTGAAGACTCGAAATGGAGTATGCGCAACACGCGGCTGGAGCCAACGAAATCCGGCGTGATCGGGCTGCTCGCAGCCTGTATGGGCTGGGGAGCAGCGGATGACGCACTGATCGGTCAGGCCTCGCAAGTGCTCAGTATTGGCGTGCGCGCCGACAAACCGGGCACTCTACTGCGCGATTACCATACCATTGTCGGTGGGGTGGTCTCTGCCGAAGGCAAGGTGAAGATAAACCAGAAGTCCAAACTGCCGGAAACGGTAATCTCGCTGCGCGACTATCTGGCTGACGCCTGTTTTCTCGTTGCCGTGAGGGGGCCGGCGGACTTGATCGACCAGTTGCACGCGGCACTGCTCAACCCCGCGTGGCCGCCGTTTCTCGGGCGCAAGAGCTGCGTGCCAGCGGCGCCTGTCTTTCCTGCACATCCCGGTCTGGCCTGCCGCTTGGGTGATGTCAGTCTGATTGAGGCACTCAGTTCGTTGCCGTGGTTGCCTGGTGAGGACGCCCCCGCGAGCGTGCGCGCGGTGGTCGAGTTGGAGGCAGGCCAGCTGCCGGAAGGGAGTTTCCGCCAGCGCCGCCACGACATGCCGCTCTCTCTGGCGGGGCGGCGCTTCGGTTTTCGCTACGTCTACGAGATGGAGCTATCCTTGCCACAGGAGGCAGGCGCATGTACCTGAGCTGCTTGCAGATAGATACGTCGGGCCGCCAGGGGCGCACCTGGCTCGCCAACGCTTACCGCATTCATCAAAGACTCTGTCTCGCTTATCCCGACGGTGAACATGGCCGCATTTTGTTTCGGGTTGAAGAGGACCGGGATCCGGCACGTATCATCGTACAGGCGCCCAGAGAGGGCGACTGGCGGGCTGCCTTCACCACTCTTCGCGTGCTGCTGGACGAGCCGGTTCAGAAAAGGGTC
>CAZMKF010000010.1:51945-54445 GCA_964566935.1 uncultured Dehalococcoidales bacterium
TTGCCAGCGGACAGCGGCTGCGTTTCTTCCTGCGGGCCAATCCCACCAAACGCTTGGGTAGCCAGGCAGAGAAGGCGGGCAAGCGGGTGGCGATCTCTCGAGAAGAGGAGCTGCGTGCCTGGTTGGAGCGCAAAGGGGTGGTGAGTGGCTTCCGGCCGTTCCTGTACACTGTCCACTACCGTGGGCAGCTGAAAGTACCCCATGGCAGTAGCGATAGAACGTTAACCCTGGCGGGCGCTGATTTTGAGGGAGGCCTTGAAGTAACGGCCGTTGAACGGTTTGCCGAAACGCTTGAGGCGGGGATCGGCTCTGCCAAGGGACTAGGTTTTGGGCTCTTGTCGCTGGCTCGCTGAGTACAGTGACGGCGCATTTGCACCTTAACAACCGGATTAAAGGAGGAAAAGTCTGGTGTCGCCGCTTGACCTGCATTTGTTACCGAAGGTGCGCGATAGCCTTAGTTTCCTGTACGTGGAGCACTGCCAGATCGACCAGGATGGTAAGGCTATTGCCATTCTCGACCAGCGTGGCAAGGTGCCGGTGCCCTGCGCCTCACTTTGCCTGCTGATGCTGGGTCCAGGTACTCGGATAACCCACGCCGCAGTCCGTGCCCTGGCAGAAAACGGTTGTCTGGCGTTCTGGACGGGTGAAGAGGGGGTGCGTTTCTACGCGCAGGGCATGGGCGAGACCAGGTCGTCCCGCAACCTGGTGAGACAGGTACGCCTCTGGGCTGATGATGAGTTGCATATGGCAGTTGTGCTGCGGATGTATCAGATGCGCTTTGGCGAGGAACTGGATAGCTCGCTTACGCTTCGGCAGATACGTGGTAAAGAGGGGATGCGGGTGCGCCATGCCTACGCTGATGCAAGCAAGTTCTATGGGGTGCCTTGGCAGGGTCGAAGCTACCGGCGCGACAATTGGTCTCCTGCTGATCCGATTAACAAGGCCCTGTCAACTGCCAACAGCTGTCTTTACGGTGTGTGCCACGCGGCCATAGTGTCGGCAGGCTATTCGCCGGCTCTCGGGTTTATCCATACGGGAAGGATGCTGTCGTTTGTCTACGATGTCGCGGACCTGTACAAAATGGAGGTCGCGGTTCCCATCGCGTTTCGGGAGGTGGCTATCGGTCTGCAGGATCTGGAACGCCGGGTTCGTATGGCGTGCCGTGACGCGTTCAAAGAGTACAGACTGCTGCAGCGCATCGTTCCCGATATCGAGGCTGTTCTTGGCAAGGAGGCAGACTCCCCGGAGGACTTGGCGGAAGATGCGAATGCACTCGATTACCTGTGGGATCCCGAGAGAGGAAAGATAGAAGGCGGGCTCAACCGGCAAGCTGAGGCAGAGGGAGGTTAGCTCGTGGTTGTGCTAATACTGGAAAAGGCGCCTGCCAGCGTTAGAGGCGAGCTGAGTCGCTGGTTGATCGAGCCTCGGGCGGGGGTGTTTGTCGGTGATGTCTCCGCCATGGTAAGGGACCGGTTGTGGGTGCGCATAGTCGGCTCCATGAAATCGGGTGGCGCCATTCTGGTGTATAGTAGCGACTGTGAACAGGGGTTCACGGTGCGCCTGACGGGAGACACCGACAGGCTGGTCGAGGACTTCGAGGGTTTACAGCTGGTGCGCAAACCTGCGTGAATAGCTCGGTAAACGCAGTACCGTCCCCACGCACGTGGGGGTCCACCAACGGCATGGATCGCGTCTATTTCCACGGTTTGACCGTCCACCCCAGAGCCAGAGCCGCAGCCCGAACCCGCGCCGACCGTCCCCACGCACGTGGGGGTCCACCGGCCTCCGCCACCGTCTCCCACGCCAGCGAGATACCGTCCCCACGCACGTGGGGGTCCACCTCCTGATCACGCCGCACGCGGCCCGCGCTTACCACCGTCCCCACGCACGTGGGGGTCCACCCAGGCTGCGTTTGCCGTCGCCCAACTGGATCACACCGTCCCCACGCACGTGGGGGTCCACCTCGACCGACAAAGCGCAAGAGCGGCTGAAAGAGACCGTCCCCACGCACGTGGGGGTCCACCGGCCACAAGGGGAAAGGGGAAGATACCAATGAGCACCGTCCCCACGCACGTGGGGGTCCACCACACCGCCGGCGTGGTGGAGACGCACCGGAAAGCACCGTCCCCACGCACGTGGGGGTCCACCCTCGATTGACTCGAACCGGGGCGGCGCGCTGAAACCGTCCCCACGCACGTGGGGGTCCACCCCCCCCGCCCGGACTCCAGTGCGCGTAGTCGCCACCGTCCCCACGCACGTGGGGGTCCACCATACCACAGGTCTGGTGCTGCATGGGGAGAGCGTACCGTCCCCACGCACGTGGGGGTCCACCTAAGGATAATGTCACTATCCCCTCTTTGGCCTCTTCACCGTCCCCACGCACGTGGGGGTCCACCCCGGGGCGGCGCGCTGAAGATGATGCCGTTCAGCACCGTCCCCACGCACGTGGGGGTCCACCCCATCGCGTCCACCACCCACAAATACGGCCTGGAGCGTCCCC
>CAZMKF010000011.1:0-46120 GCA_964566935.1 uncultured Dehalococcoidales bacterium
GCTGTGTGGCCAACCCCACCGTGGCTGAGTTGGGGCGTGAACTGCGCTTGTGGGAAGACGTGTACAACCGGGTGCGGCCCCACCAGGCGCTCGGCTACCTCACACCGCGCGAGTTCTTGATTAACTACTACCAACAACTAGCAACAAAGGAGGGACTGTAACGGAGGTAGCGAACGAGTACACCCACTTGACACACGCGAATGTGTGACTGTATAGTGCCTGCGTGCATGCAGTGTGGTTCATGCACGGTATCTTCTGCGATCTGGAGTTGGTCTGTGAAAGACACTAGCACCGGCGAATTCTTCGCTGACGTTCTTCAAGCGCAGAGCATAACCCACATCTTCTTGGTCCCCGCTGTGTTTCCGCAGGCAATGGCTGCCTTAGAAAAAACCGCAATCAGGCGCGTCACAACACATCACGAGATGGCAGCTGCTTACATGGCGGATGGTTACGCCCGGGCGAGTAGGCGCGTCGGCATTTGCATGTCCCAAGCGGTTGGCGCAGCACATATAGCGGCCGGGTTACGTGACGCTCATCTTTCTGGGTCATTGCCATAACAGGCGGGCCAATGACCGATTCCCGATACAAGTACTTATATCAGATAAATGACGACTTCCCCATGTATGAACCAGTCACTAAGTTCAATGCTCGGGTTGACAACGCTGAGCGTTTACCCGATCTGATGAGACAAGCATTCCGAGTTGCGACAACTGGCACTCCAGGCCCAGTACATTTGGAGATTCCAGGGAGGCTGGCGGAGGGGTGCACCGGCTTTGTCCATGACCCATTGTTGGCTGACATTTGTCTATACGCCCAGGTGCCAGCCCACCGCCCAGATCCTGAACCAGGTAGCATATCTGCAGCCTGCCGTATCCTGAGTAATGCAGAACGTCCAGTAATCATCAGCGGCGGTGGTGTAGCACTCTCCGGAGCACACGACGAGCTCGTGTTGTTAGCCGAGAAACTCGTAGCACCTGTCGCAACTACACCAAATGGCAAGGAAACGATCCCCGCAGCTCATCCCTTGGCAGTCGGTATGACTGGCTCATATGGAAGATCTTGCGCAAATCGGTTGGTACTAGAAGCAGACGTGGTCGTGATGGTGGGTACCCGTGCTGGCGGTATCACAACTGGGAACTGGCACGTGCCGGCGGTAGGATCGACAGTGATTCAGATCGATATCAACCCGGAGGAGATCGGTCGTAACTATCCCGTAGAAGTGGCTATCGTCGGAGATGCCAGAAAGGCACTCGTGGCGTTAGTCAATGAGCTGAACGAGAAGGAACGTGACAACAGATGGGTACTTCATGCTCAGAGCTTGGTTAGAGAGTGGATGGATGCCACCAATCAGAGCCTTTCCTCAAGTAGCATCCCTATACATCCCGCTCGAATATGCCGCGAATTGAGCAAGGCAATGCCAGACGACACTGTGGTCTTATCCGACACTGGGCACGCTGCCGTCTGGAGCGGCACACTCCTCGATCTCAAACCCGGCCAAAGGTACATCCGCTGTGCGGGAACGCTAGGCTGGGCATTTCCTGCCACGATTGGAGCACAATGTGCTTTGCCCAAGAATACGGTAGTGTGTTTCACGGGCGATGGGGGATTCTACTATCACCTGGCCGAACTGGAAACGGCGATCCGGTTTGGCCTGAACCCCGTCGTTGTGGTGAACAATAATGGTGCGCTGCAACAAGTGCGTCGGGGAATTGACGCAGCATACGGTGGAACTCAGTTCGGGCGTTCGCATGAGATGTGGGTCTTTCGAAAAGAAACTAGCCTAGCACGATTGGCGGAGGAGTTCGGATGGCTAGGTATGAGAGTGACCGATCCGGAAGACCTAGCCGGTTGTCTGTCCCAAGCTTTCGACAGTGACAGGCCTGCGTTGGTTGAAGTAATAACTGACCTTGACGCACATCCTGCGACGGGTTGAAAATCGATCACCGGAGTTTGTTGAGCGACAATGAAGCTCCGAACGATGGAAGATGAATATCCATGTCAATAAGAAGACCGCGAGTTAGGAGGGTTAGTATGCGCCGCGTCACTCTAGGATTTGCCGCGATTCTTATGCTCCTATCTGTACTAGGAGTTGGAGCATGCTCTTCATCGAGTGCCCCGAAGTATCCGGAGAAACCCATTAACCTCATAGTACCTTATCCGCCAGGTGGCGGTATGGACACCTCCGCAAGAGCGCTAATTGAAGCGCTAAAACCGTATGTCCCTCAACCAATAACGATCGTAAACCGCGGGGGCGCATCAGGTACGGTGGGAACCGCCGAAGTGATGCAGGCTAAGGCTGACGGCTACACAATTGCGTGGACGTCGAATTCGGTCATGGCAATGCAGCCGCACCGAATGGATCTGCCGTGGAAGGCCCCAGAGACCTACGTCCCTATCACAAACGGTGTTGACCAGCTGTACGTGCTCGCAGTTGGAATTGACCAACCGTGGAACTCACTAGCCGATTTCGTGAATCACGCTAAGGCTAACCCAGGTGCTATTCGCATAGGTGGGTCGGGCTTGGGTACTATCCCACACATGGATGTGGAGCTGTTCAAAGAGAGAGCCGGGATTAACCTCACCTTCGTCCCCTTCGAGGGAGATGGTCCTGCCTCAACGCAGTTGCTTGGCGGACACATAGAAGCTCACATGGCACCCCCCGCGTCGGTTCTGCCGCACGTAAAAGCTGGAAAACTCAAGCTCTTGGCAGTAATCGGGGATAAACGAAACGAAGCGATCCCTGATGTGCCAACATTCCAAGAGCAGGGAGTCGAAGTCAACCTCGTGGCGAGATATTTCCTTGCAGCGCCAAAAGGCACACCGGACTATGTCGTGAAGGTATTGGATGATGCAATGAAGCAGGCGTTGGCAACACCGGAGTTCAAGAAGTTCGCTTTTGACAATATGTACAACATTTCGTACCTCTCTCCTCCTGACCTTAAAGAAACGCTCCAGGGAGATTACGCCTTTTTCGGGGACCTGGTTAAGAAACTCAATCTAAAGTAGAGTAGAGTAGAACTTCGGACAAGTATATGGGATTCAGCATCGCTACGTGCTAGCGTACCCGAGCTTTCTAGGAAATGGGAATCTAATACACGTAGCGATGTTTACTGACGAGCATTAGGGGTTATTAATCCAGAGGTCAGTCAATGCGCAAGTCAACGATCACCCTGGCTGTGGTGGGCACCGTGCTTACAATCGGCTACTTGGCTGAGGCGACACGCTATCCCATGGGAACGCTAGCACAGCCGGGGGCGGGTTTCTATCCACTTTTAGTGGGTGCGTTACTGTTCATAGGGCTGGTGGGGACCGGCATCCAAGCTGTGAGGAGCCAGTCAAGCGAGCCGGTAGATTGGCCGAGGGGTAGTGCCAAATGGCGCGTGTTAAGCATCGTAATTGCATGCGTCGGATACGTGATTGTAGTTCCAATCATCGGCCACATGGCTTCCGGTGCCCTTATTGCGTTCGCCGTGTTACAGGTTATGCATCTGAATCCGTTACCACTTCGCATCGTATTATCCATCGTCTTTGGGGTCGTCTCTTATTACCTATTTGCCGAGATGCTCGGCGTTCCAATGTTGATCGGCTCGCTATTTGACTAAGTGACCACATTCGAAAAGGGGTTGTAAGCCATTGGATCCGTTACAGGGACTGCTATACGGACTCTCTGTCGCACTGGCTCCAGAGAACATTCTGGCTGCATTGATCGGCGCCCTAGTGGGAACGCTTGTTGGTGTGCTTCCAGGAATCGGGCCCATGGGAGCAATGGCTTTATTGCTTTCCACAACGTTTGCTCTAAGGCCTGAAACCGCCGTGATCATGCTGGCTGGCATTTATTACGGTAGCATGTATGGAGGATCCACTACCTCTGTCTTGGTTAACGTTCCGGGCGAAGCAGCATCGGTAATAACAGCCGTAGAAGGCTATCAGATGGCCAAGAAGGGCCGGGCTGGTCACGCGCTCGCGGTTGCTGCCATCGGCTCGTTCTTCGCCGGTACCGTGGGAATCTTGGGACTTACCCTGTTTGCACCAACAATCGCGCAGTTGGCTCTGTCATTCGGCTCACCCGAGTACTTTGCCGTAGCTCTCCTCGGTCTGATTGCGCTTTCTCGAGTATCGGGAGGATCCTTTTGGAAAGGACTTGTCGTATTGGGCATAGGCTTGGGACTCGCGACCGTTGGTATGGAACTCGTCACTGGTGCGAATCGATATACCTTCGGACAGTATCAGCTTATGCAGGGCATCGACCTGGTTCCTGTCGCCATGGGTCTATTCGGTGTGGCCGAGGTTCTTGTAGTAGCGGAGCAGGCAGGCGGTTTACCTCAGGTTACAAGCGTGAAGTTACGTGACCTCTTTCCGGGTTTAGCCGAATGGAAGTTCGCCGTTCCTGCGATCTTACGCGGAACCGGTGTAGGGTTCCTAATCGGACTTATTCCGGGCCCGTCCGCAGTTATCTCTACGTTCGCGTCATACAACCTCGAGAAGCGAATATCGAAACGCCCAGAGGAGTTTGGGACAGGAGTGATTGAAGGAGTCGCCGGCCCAGAAACCGCTAACAACGCCGCAACGAGCGGAGCAATGGTGCCCCTCCTTTCTCTAGGCATACCATTCTCTCCACCCACGGCTCTTCTTCTTGCCGCACTGATGATCCAAGGGGTGCAACCTGGACCACTATTGATCACTGACCATCCTGAAGTATTCTGGGGAGTCGTTGCCTCAATGTATATTGGCAATCTCGCCCTTCTTGTTCTCAACCTACCGCTCATAGGTGTGTGGGTTAGTCTGTTGCGAACACCACAGCCTATCCTGTTGGCAGGAATACTAACGTTTGTCCTCATCGGCGCATACAGCGTCAACAATAGTGTATTGGACATTGCGATCGTTGTAATAACAGGAATCGTAGGATACGTACTTCGGAAGTTGAGATTTGACTTGGCACCGATCATCTTGGCACTCGTATTGGGGCCATTCCTAGAAAAGACTTTCCGACAGAGTCTGTATATGAGCCGCGGGGATCCAATGATTTTCTTTCAGCGACCAATCAGCCTCGTTCTTATGCTTGCGATCCTGGCGATCTTATTTGCCCCTATCGGTTGGCGCATCATCCGAGGCCAATACGCTAGAAAATGAAGGCCGTGGGTGGCTCATGAAGAGAAACTAAATGAGATTAGGCAGGGTTGCGGTCATCGGCACGGGTGTCATGGGTCCTGGCATTGCCGCCACCTATGCCGCGTACCACTACCAAGCTGCAGTCTGTGACCAGGCAGCGCTTACCATAGCCGAACGCGTAATACATAATTGAAGATATCCTGCGACTGTTTAGTGACTTCGACATACTGAGGGAAGCTGATGTAGACGGTGCTATTGGCAGGATATCTCTCACAACCAGCTTAAACGAAGCAGTTTCGTACACTGATTTCGTGATTGAGACGATCGCAGAGCGGATCGAGACAAGGCTACCTTACTGAAAGATCTGGGTAGCATATGCGCCTGCAAACACGCGTCGCGAGCAATACTTCTTTTGTGGCTGTTTTTGTGTTGCTCCCAGACCATCTTTTGACAACAGCATCTGAACGTGTGGGCACATCGACCCTTCGTTGTTGCTTCATGCTCAAGGTTAGTGTCTCCGTATCTCCAAGTATGTGGACACCATGGTGCCTGAGCAGTTAAGTAGGGCGTTTTCGCTGAGCAGTAACAGCGGTAACATTTGTTGTTGACGATAGGATCACCTTCGTGTTACTTTATCGCCATGGTGCATGCACCATGGCGATAAAGTAACACGAAGGGCTGTGATTATGGGAAGACATTCGGGAAAGGTTGCACTTGTAACCGGAGGGGCACAGGGCATCGGTCTAAGCATCGCTAACACCCTCGCTTCAGAAGGATCTTCCGTGGCTATAATCGACAGTCGTCCCAGGGAGCAGGCACAACCGACCTTCAATGGAGCACAGTCGTATCTATACATAGAAGCTGATATCTCGGACGAGAGACAGGTGATTCACTCAGTTAAAAGCATCCTATCCATATTCGGCACCATAGATATCCTTGTGAATAACGCAGGGATTTCCCCCAAGCATAACGGTAAGAAGGTCGAAGCGGCGCTTATGAGTATCGAAGAATGGAAGCGCGTACTTGATGTGAATCTTACCGGCACATTCTTGATGTGCCGCGCAGTGATACAAACCATGTCATCACACCATTGGGGGAGGATAATAAACATTTCATCGCAGGCGGGTAGAACAGGAGCCAAGATTGCTGGTTCACACTACGCCGCGTCTAAAGCCGGTATTATTGGATTCTCAAGAACGCTCGCCTTGGAGCTAGGGCCGCGTGGCATTACCGTTAACTGCATCGCCCCGGGCAGGATAAGGAGCGCTATGACGGCTGAAGCCCCTGAAACAGATAACCTCAAATTCCTTGCTGGCACGCCACTGGGTCGGTTTGGGGACCCAAGCGAGATCGCGGCACTGGTTAGTTTCCTTGCTTCGGAAGATGCAAGTTTCATCACTGGGGCGACTATTGATATCAATGGCGGAAGCTTCACCTGTTAGTGGCGACAACACCGAACACAAAGTGAACAACATTAAACAATAAGCGGAGTAGATGAAGATGGCAAGACAAGTACTAATGCCAGCACTATCACAATCAATGCTCCAAGGCAGAATCGTAAAGTGGCTCAAAAAGGAGGGCGATAAGGTTACCAAAGGCGAACCTCTCGTTACGGTAGAGAGTGACAAAGCCGAGGTTGACTTGGACTCCCCGCACACAGGCATACTGACTTCGATCATTGCAGATGAGGACATGGAAGTCGATGTAGACGCCCCAATTGCCCTAATTGATGACTCATCTGATAGTTCGGAGACTGCCCCAACCCCATCCGTGTCTTCAGCTCCATCTAGGGTAGAGGAAGTTAACCTGCCGATTACTGCCGAGCAAGTAAGGCCTACATCCGCAAGTCACAGAGCGCCCGCCACCCCGAGGGCCAAACGTCTGGCAACAGAACATGGCGTAGATCTGGCACTTATCACAGGCACGGGACCTGACGGGATGGTGACAGACAAAGACGTCATGTCATTCGTCGCGGCCTCGGCAACCGACGCTGGAACGATGCGGGTCGTAGAGCTTAAGGGAATCAGGGGTTCAATCGCCGAAAGGATGTCCCACAGTCGACAAACTGCGGCCGACGTCACCACCATCGTGGATGTCGACATGCAACAAGTTGACAGGCTACGAGGTGTGAAGCGAATCACGTACACGTCAGCTATTGTGTGGGCAGTAGCGCATGCTTTGCGCGATTTCCCGATTATTAACTCTTGGATTGTAGATGACAGGATACTAATTCGAAAGGACGTGAACATCGGTGTCGCGGTCTCACTCGATGGAGCATTAGTCGTCCCAGTTCTGAGGAACGCAGACGCTATGGGTGTTTCACAGATAGATGAGGAGATTGGCGCACTTGCGACGAGGGCGCGAAACAAGAGTATCGTCCCAGATGACATGAAGGGTGGGACCTTCACCGTGACAAACTCGGGGACTTTTGGGTCCCTCATGTTTACTCCAATAATCAACCAGCCACAAGTAGCCATTCTAGGTGTTGGTAAGGTTCATGAAACTGCGGTGGTCCGTTCGGGGCAGATAGTCGTAAGTAAGGTCGCATACCTATGCCTTAGCTACGACCATAGGGCCGTCGACGGTGAGCCGGCGGTCAGATTCCTTCAGTCCGTGAAACAGAACCTAGAAACTATAGCGCCATCAGATTTAGAATCCACTAACCGATAGAAGGAGTAGTGATGTCACAATACCCTGAAAAACTCACTGACGCAGATCTATTAGCGATGTACCGCTGGCTGCTCCTGATCAGGGAGTTTGAAGACCGCACGTGTTCCCTGGCAAGTCAAGGCGGTGTCTACGAGATGCCTCATGGCAGTCAAGGACAGGAGGCGATTTCAGTTGGGGCCTGTTACGGGCTAAGGAAGCAGGACTTGGTATTGCCGTCCCTGCGCACCCGCGGAGCATTGATTGTAAAGGGAATACCGGTTCGTCTGCAGGTTGCCGGAATGTTCGGCAAGGTCGACGGAGCGGTCAGAGGGAAGTCGACCACTCACCATATGGCTGATCCAGATCGCGGAGTGTTATTAGGCACCGGCTTGATTGGTAGCGATATCACGACGGCTGTTGGAGCAGCTCTAGCGCTCAGACTACGTGATACCGACAATGTAGTGGTAGATTTCTTTGGCGACGGAGCCGCGCAACGCGGGGATTTTCATGAGGGTTTGAACTTCGCGGGCGTTTTCAGACTCCCAATAGTGTTCGTCCTAGAGAACAATCACTTCGCCGAATACACCCCACTCAACAAGCATTTCGCGGGTGACGATTTTGCCTGCAGGGCACAAGGCTACGGTTTTCCTGGGCTCAGAATTGACGGAAACGACGTTATCGCAGTCTACGAAGCGGTTCAAGAAGCATTGACCCGTGCCAGAACGGGAAATGGGCCAACACTGATCGAATGTGTAACGTACAGGCTAAGGGCGCACAACGAAGTGAAACAACCGGACTACTTGCGCGACGCAGAAGAACTGGAGGCGTGGCACAAGAAGGACCCGATAACACTATTCGAGACGAAACTCCAACAACGTGGGTTGTTGGACGAATCCGCAATTCTCGAAATGCGTAGAGGCGTTTCAGAAGAGATCGATGATGCCATCACGTTCGCTGAGGAAAGCCCATTCCCTGATGCGAGTGAACTCATGGATCATGTTTACGCTCCAGATCATCCGGTAGAGGGGGCAAACAGATGAGCACAGTTTATTACCGAGACGCCATAAGGGAAGCCATGCGCGAAGAGATGCTTCGCGATGAACGTGTATTCATCATGGGTGAAGACGTGGCGGACCACGGTGGCAACTTCCTAACTACGCGAGGTATCTTGGAGGAATTTGGCCCCAAACGGATATTCGACACGCCATTGAGCGAGGCTGCCATAGCTGGCGCAGGGGTGGGTGCAGCGATGATGGGTCTGAGGCCTATCATTGAGATCATGTATGCGGACTTCTTGCCAATCGCGATGGACGCGATTGTAAACAGAGCTGCAAAGGTTAGTTACATGACAGGCGGGGCAGTTACCGCACCTCTTGTGATCCGCAGTGCGTATGGTGCTGGGAGAAGAACGGGGGCCCATCATAGTCAGAGCACAGAATCTTGGTTTCTGAACGTGCCAGGACTGACTATTGTGGCACCGTCTACTTCGCGGGACGCGAAAGGGCTACTCAAGTCATCCATTCGAAGTGACAATCCGGTCCTGTTCCTTGAGCATAAGCTTCTCTACGCGAAGCGCGGGGAGGTTGAAGAAGGTGATTACACTATTCCCCTAGGTGAAGCAGAAATCCGGCGAGCGGGCAACGACGTGACGGTAGTTTCCTATGGGAGAATGGTGGACATGTCACTGGCCGCATCCGATCGACTGCGCAATAACGGAGTATCTGCTGAGGTAATTGATCTTCGTACGTTGTATCCGCTAGACAGCCGTCAGGTGATTGAGTCAGTTAAGCGTACTGGTAGGCTGGTGATAGTTCACGAGGCACCCGTATTTGGTGGCTTCGGCGGGGAAGTAGCCGCAATCGTCGCTGAACACGCCCTTGGCTACCTCGATGCTCCCATTAGGCGCGTGGGCGCTCCATGGACTCCTGTTCCTTACAGCCCGACATTAGAGGATGCTTACATTCCGCAAGTTGAGGACGTTGTTGAAGCGATTGAGAGCGTATTACGCTAGAGAGTTACGAGGTTGATGCATCATGCAGCCAAAACAGGGTACACAAGCGATCGCCTCAAATGACAAGAAACTAACCGGGAAAACGGCTTTGGTTACGGGAGCAGGACGTGGGCTCGGCAGAGCGTACGCACTACGACTCGCCCAGCTCGGTGCAGATGTTGTCATTACGGACATCAGGTTGGATTCCTCGAAAGAGTATGGCGAGACTTTGTCTCAGCCAACTGTGATGCAAGAGATCAAGGCGCTTGGGAGCAGATCGTTAGGAATAGAGGCTGACGTAACAGAGAAGCAGCAAGTAATCCAAATGGTAGAAGAGGCAATGGGCCTCTCAGGAAGAATCGACATCCTAGTAAACAATGCTGGTGGATTGCTTAGCCCTGTGGAACGCAGTTTCCCATCTATAGTCCCCGAAGAGGACCTTGACCTGGTTTTCGGAGTTAACCTGATGGGTACGATATTCTGCTGCCAGGCAGTGTCCGTCGGAATGAAGAAACAAGGATCTGGACGGATCATCAACGTCTCTTCATCAGCTGGCTTGGGGGTTCATGAGATCAGCAGACGCGGCCGTAGCTCACATTACGGCGTCGCAAAAGCGGCTATAGCGCAATTCACACGCGAGCTAGCGTCGGAGCTCGGTCCATTCGGCATCAATGTGAATGCCATCGCTCCGGCAATCATCCGGACTTCGCGTTGCGACGAGCAGTACAACCGAAAGGACGCGGAAGAGCAGGCGAAATGGGCAAAGAAGATCGCACTAGGGCGCATGGGAACGACCGAGGATTGTGCAAAGGTACTGGAGTTCCTGGCAACTGACCTCTCGGATTATGTGACTGGCCAATGCATCTCAGTCTGCGGGGGGTATCATCTAGGTCCAGCGTGAGCGAATCAGAAGTAAACCAAATACGATTTCCTTATTGGAGGTGTCATCCCGAACAACGCTACTAACAAACTAGGGACTTGCGACAGCGGTCGAAAACTGCACAGATTTAGAGGGAGCTGACAATGTCACGATTAACTCGGATCCAAGTACTACTGTCACTGGCTATGATGCTTGCTGTTATCGCAGTTACAGCGTGCAGCAGAGGTGCAGAATACCCATCAAAAGATGTGAACTTCTTGGTTCCTTTCGCCCCGGGCGGCGCAACCGACTCCGTGTCCCGCAAGATCACGCAGGAGGCCGAGCCAATCTTCAAGGGCAAGTTCATCGTAGTGAACAAGCCGGGTGGATCTGGCACACTGGCCACCGCTGAGATGATCCAGGCCAATCCGGATGGATACACAATCGGCCTCACAGGTATAGGGCAATTGTCGTTACAACCACAAGTGAGTAAACTCCCATACGGTGGGCCGTCCGATTACACGCCGATCATTAGCTTGATGGAACTCCCCAATGCACTCGTTGTACCAGTTGACTCGAAATGGAAGAGTCTGGAAGATCTTATGGCAGACGCAAAAGCGCGACCTAATGAGATACGGATAGGTAGTACCGGCAAGTTGACTGCAGGCGACATGCTGATTCAGGAGTTTGCCAGAAAGATGAATGCGCCAGTCACCAACGTCCCATTTACAAGTGGTGCTGGCGAGGCAACAACTGCCCTGTTAGGCGGACACATTGATGGCCTTGTTACAGAACCAGGTCCGCTCTTAGGACACGTACAAGCTAACAAACTACGGATCCTAGCTTTCATGCAGGGAGGAAGGCTTGCCTCGATGCCCGATGTGCAAAGTGCTGAAGAGATTGGTTTCAAGGCATCCTACCCCGTTGCAACATACGTCATCATAGGCCCCAAACAACTGGACAGTAAAGTCACCGATAAACTGTATCAGACTTTTAAGCAGGCTGCTGAATCAGAGGGTTTCAAGAAGTTCGCTGACGATAACGCCATGCAGGTACGCGTTATGAACCGTGAAGAGCTGACAAAGCAGATTACTGATTTCTATGACAGGTATTCTGTAGCACTCAAGGAATCTGGCATTGAAACCAAACAGTGATCGTGATCACCATCTCACCAAGGGCACTGGCCACATCGTGGCCGGTGTCTTGGGGCTGGTACTGTCCGGCAGTTACGCGATAGCTGCCGTAAACACTCTGTCGCTGGGCACTTTGGCCAAACCAGGCCCAGCGGCATTTCCGATCTTGGTCGCCGCACTGATAGCGATCAGTAGCTTGGGCGTCCTGGCAGAACAGTGGAGTGGAAGAAGTGCAGACGGCAACGAAAGAATAGAGATTCCAACCAGACACGACGCCATGCGTGTTGCTGCTGTGGTGCTTGCATTTCTAGTTTACCTCACCCTCACTCCATTTCTTGGCCATTGGCTCGCCAGTATCTTACTCTGCATAATCGCTGTGCGCTCGCTATCTCAACTGAACTTGCTATGGGTACTTTTGACTGGCACTGTAATAGCGACAGTGGCATACGTGTTTTTCGCGTTGCTTCTAGGAGTACAGCTTCCAACAGGGACACTAGGCTGGTAGAGCATCATGCCTAATGTGCTTGGCGGACCAGTTTAGCGCTGAGCCCGCTTACCGCGTTTCATACCTGAAAACCAAGAGAATCAACCGGCTGAGGGGGTGTTAACTTTGGACCCGCTGCAAGGCCTACTGTATGGCCTATCTGTAGTATTAACACCAGAGAACCTGCTCGCGGCGTTTCTGGGCGCCATGATGGGAACTGCAATCGGCGTTCTCCCGGGGCTAGGGCCCGTGGGTGGCACCGCATTGATTCTTCCGCTCACATTTGGCCTGTCACCCGTCACCGGCTTGATCGCGATGGCAGGAATCTATTACGGGTCAATGTACGGCGGCTCCACCACCTCTATACTGATGAACATCCCCGGCGAAGTTGCTTCGATAGTAACCTGCATTGAAGGCTATCAATTAACGAGGAAAGGTCGGGCAGGTGCTGCCCTTGCTGTAGTTGCGGTAGGTTCCTTCGTTGCCGGAACTATCGCAGTCGTCGGAGTAATGCTTTTTGCACCAGCCCTGTCCGTCTTTGCTCTGAACTTCGGTCCCCCGGAGTACTTTGCAATCATGGTGACAGCGCTTCTCGTGTTATTCAGCATTTCGGGTGGATCAGTTTTTCGGGCTGCGTTTTGCGCCACGCTTGGTTTGATGCTAGGAACAGTGGGGGTAGACGCGGTAAGCGGGCTGTTTAGATTTGACTTCGGTTATCTTCCACTCACGCGTGGCATCAACCTCGTACCGGTTGCAGTTGGGCTTTATGGTGTTTCTGAGGTGTTATTCGTCGTTGAAAACCAACTACGTGCCCCTCGAGCGAAGTCCGTGGGCCTACGCGAACTGTTACCGACCAGAGAGGAATGGCGCCGCACTATTCCGGCATGGTTACGAGGCACAGCTGTCGGCTTTCCAATCGGGCTATTGCCTGGACCCGTTGCCGTTATCTCTACTTTTGCCTCATATAGGCTAGAGAAAGCTGTCTCCTCAAGAAAAGAAGAGTTTGGAAAAGGCGCGATTGAGGGCCTGGCCGGGCCGGAGGCAGCGAACAACGCTGCTTCAACTGCAGCGTTCGTGCCCATGTTGGCAATGGGTATACCATTCAGCCCTGTACTAGCCCTACTTGTTGCTGCTCTCATCGTCCAGGGAATCCAACCTGGACCAATGCTTATGCAACAGTACCCAGCGATTTTCTGGGGTGTCATCGTAAGCATGTATATCGGCAACGTAATGCTGCTAGTCTTGAACCTCCCTCTTGTCGGTCTCTGGGTTAGTTTGCTTAGGATTCCGCTACAGGTACTTATGCCGGCCATCATGATCTTTGCCATAATCGGAGCTTACTCAGTTGACAACAGTACGTTCGATCTGTGGCTACTCCTGTTTTTCGGATTACTAGGCTATGTGATGCGTAAGCTGGACTTTGATCTCGCTCCTCTTATCTTGGCTGTAGTATTAGGGCCGCAGATTGAATCAAAGCTCATGGTAAGCTTGTTTCTGAGTCGAGGTGATTTTGGCATCTTGTTTGAGAGTCCCTTAACCAAAATCATTTGGACGCTGGGAATACTAGTACTGTTTGGCAAACCACTGGCTGGTATTGCCAAGGCTTTGTTGAAGAAGTATGCTCGAGGGTAGAGTGAGGAGGCCAGTTTTATGATACAACTCGCGCATTTGACAACTGACGAGGTGGTGGGTCGGCTTCTCTCACCGACAGGTGCATTGAATTGTCGAGAAGTAGCTAAACACGAATGATTGACTCCAAGCCAATCAAGATTGACGACTACACGGATCTAAGTGAGCGAGTTTACGAGGCTATTAAAGCTAACATAGTCTCGTGTCGCTTTCCTCCAGGTTCGAGACTGCAAATCGTCAAGCTATCTAAAGACCTGGCGGTTAGCAGGAGCCCGGTAACAGACGCTCTCAACAAACTAGCTGGTGAACGTCTGGTCTCCGAGGTCCCCAGGAAAGGCTACTACGTTGCCACGCTTGACTTGGATGATTACGCTAGCCTGCTTCAAGCGCGTCAGGTCGTTGAGTCGGGCGCCGCTGAACTGGGCTTATCGGCAATCAATGCGAGCTTAGTAGCCCAACTCAGACATTACATCGAAATACAGCTGAGCACGATCGACAGTAGAGGATTACATACAGATTATGAGACCTGGTTAAAAGCGGACGCAAGCTTCCACCTCGCAACCGTAGACGTGGCGGGAAATCGACATCTGACCGAGTATCATTCCAGGCTTCAGACGCATTTCCACATGGCTCGTATTTACTACGCGACCAGCGTTGGGCACCGCCCAGTCTCGGAAACCATCGAAGAACATACTGCAATCGCCGACGCGTTCGAGCGTAAGGATCTAGCCGAGATTCGTGCGGCCATTTCTCGACATATTGAACAACTAAGAATCTTCTTCTATGATCGGATCCGATAACGGTACTCCCTTCGCCAGTTGCTCCCGGCAGAAGGCGCAAGCGGCAGTTTCGGCTCAGAGATTGCTCCACGTACCTGACTCGTGGTCGAGCGCGTAGATCAGGTTGGCGTTGCGGATCATCGCAAGGCGGTAGGTGATGGGCAGTACGGTGAGCTGCCGCGCAACTGCTCGAGCGCTTCCAGGGTGACTTGTTCGTTCTCAACGTCCAAGTTGCTGGTGCCCTCTGCCGCGGGAGCACCACAAGCACATGAAGTCGACGAACATGCTGGAGCGGCTGAATGAGGAGATCAAGCGGCGGACGCTGGTAGCAAGGATCTTTCCCAATGTGGCCAGTTGTCTGCAGCTAATCAGAGCGTTGACTATAGAGATCCATGAACACTGGCTGGAGACCACCCGCTACTTGAACATGGACCTGTTGGAGGAGCACAAGAAGCAGCGGCGCCGTGAGACATTGGAGGTTGCCTGACATCATCGTTCACGAGGAAGGGGGTCATCCACTTTTGCAGAACTTGACGCACACAACTCGGAACCGAGGTCCAGTGCTTTCCCACATGATGCGCACAAATGCTCCTGACAGGCGCGCCACCGAGCGGTACCGACGACCCAGCCTGCTATCGCGCAGCAGCTTTTCCCAAAGAAAGCAAATCACCCTGGGCGTGCCAGGGTTCTTGCTCATCCGCTGTCTAGGCCAATACGCCAGGCACGGTGGACATTAATCAGAAGCGCCTCTCAGTGAGCGAAAACGGTTCAGCAGACGCATCAGCCTGCCTCTTTCGATCTTTGTCAGGTGGCTGCGCAGATCGGCGATGTACTCATCCTTCACGCTGATGGCTTCTTCGAGGTTGGCGATGTGCCGATGCCGGTCAGCAGCCCCACGCACAGCGTTGGTCAATAATGAGGGCGCCCCGTTCTCCAGATCGGTGGCCATCAATTCAATCAAGCGTAGCATGTTATCCTGGGCCAAGGGCTGAAGCGCCGCAGCGGCAGAGAGCCCACCGGCCAGCACACTCGTCGCCGTGTCCAAATCCCCCTGCTGGCCCAGTTTGCTGATGAAATACGTCCAGCGGTAACTGGGGGCTACCTGGTCCGCCTCATAGTAGCGTCGATTGTAGGCCTCATCCAGTTCGCGGTGAAGCGTCTCGGAGTTGGGCATAGTCATCAGGTAGTGCTTGGCCAGCATCATTGCCAGCCAGCGGTGCACCTGGCCACTCGGCCCAGCCGCGAAGCGCCAGCCGGCCTGCTGCAAGTATCCCTCCAGCCAGTCACGCCGGGGCAGGCCGTTTTTGATGTGTTCCAGTAGCTGGTGCTGCTCACGCGCCAGTGCCATGTTATGAAAGGAATGCAACAGGCGCTCCGCCTGGTTGGCTTCTTCAGAAGAGAAGGGACAGGACAGTACCACTCCTCGCCTGCTAACCCTGATGCACTCCTCAATCATCAGCGAGCGGCGTTCCGCAGGCAGATGCTCCAATGTATCGAGGCTCACTACAAAGTCGAAACAACCGTCCGCGAAGGGCATCGAGCTGGCGTCCCCCGTTACGCTTGCCGCACCGGGCTGCACGGCCAGATCGTACGAGACAACCCGGCTCGCCTCACCGATAAACGAGCGCAGAATCCCGGGGCCGCCGCCCACATCCAAGAGGTTAATCCGCTCATCGCCGGCATTTTGCAGTACGTTCACCAGCTCGGCCGCCCGCCGGTGCCGCTGATACTGATCGAACGGCAACGAAATCAGTTCCTCTTGCCTTAACTTGCGGCAAACGGGCATGCGAACCTGCAAACGCCTGAGCTCGTTGTCCTCTGCCTCGAGCCGTCTCAGATAGTTGATCAGGGGCTGACAGACGTTTGACCAATAATAGCGAGGCGCCAACGCGGCAAACCGGCTGCCGAGCTCGTCACCGCTGCGCAAGCGTCGACGCCAGGCGAGGATGGCCTCGGCCAAGGCGGCGGGTTCGTCTGCGGGTACCGTGCTGGCCACGCCGTGGGCGACCATGTGCTCGACAATGGCATCGCCCTCGGTTGCCACCACCGGCAGTGACGCCCAGATACAGTCAAGCAGGCGGGACCGGATGGCAAAGCGCGATTCCAGAGTGTCGTGGTTGAGCGATACCGCGAGGTCGGCGCCCAACAGGTAGCGCGCCCGTTCCAGGTACGGTACCCATTCGCCTGCGATGACCTGGGTGCCCAGCAGCCCCAGCTCCGTGGCCCGCCTGGTTACGGCGGCTGGCACAGTCATGTTGGCAGCTATCTCCGGGCTCGGGTGCTGCAGCCCCGGAAAGAGGAGCTTCACATCTGGCAGCAGACCGATCGCTTCCACGGCAGTCAATGGATCGAGCCAGTCCCAGACGCCCCCCGGCCACACTACGATGAAGTCCTCGCGGGAGAGGCCATGCTCACGGCTCCTGGCAGGTACCGGCATTTCGGGGGGTACGGCAGGTATACCCATCGAAACCACGTCGATCAACTGGCGGAAGTTTGGATCATCCTGAAATGCGCCGGGAGTGAGCCTGCCGGCCGAGGAGAGCATGCCCAAGTAGAAATCGCGCGGAAAGCCCCGGCCCGCAGCAGATACTTCAGCGTGGAGAAATCCATCTCGCTCAACGCCGTGCGTTGCTGAAGCGACTGGTTACAGCGCAAGCTGAGGTTCTCTATGGGGTAGGGGTCGTAAACATCGGCGATCAGCCGCCTGCCCAGCCTGGCCAGCTCAGGGTATTTGAGCACGGAGTATCCAGAGACCAGAATCACGTCCGCATCCGCCGCCAGTTCGCGAATTGTGGCAGCGTTGTCGCTGTGTTCAACCAGTCTGAACTCTTCAGGTTGCAGGCCGCCAGCCTGTGGCACGGCAAGCACCACCGGGAACTCGGCTGCGAGCACGCGAGCCATTTCCCAGTTGCGGATGGCCGGTCCTGACATGGTGCTTCCCACCGCCTCGTGGCCCAGCATCAACAGCTTTGGCAAGCCCGACCTCCCAATTCGGTAATCGGCGCAATGAACCGGCTACCATCAGCGGCCCCTTGAGGCCACATTCAGGCAGCGGCGTGACAGTCGGCAGGCGCCGCTGCTCGCCGTCAATTGATCGCCTGACCGCCAGCATCTTATGATGTATACTGGCTTGGGCTATTCTACACTCTGCCGGTCCGCGCTGTTTTACCCTTGATCTCACCGTGCTTAGGGGGCCTAGGTCGGTACAATGCAAAACAAGAGAGGCATCAGGTGGCTGCTCTCTGATCTAATCCTCTCCCTGTCGGCGCTGTTCCTTGCCACCGCCTTGCGCCGCTTTGTGCCCATGGGCTTCCCCCTGCCAATCGACGATGTGGCGCCGTCACCGCTGACGTTCCTGGCCGTGGCCATCGGCTTTCCGTTGATCATGCGCAGCCTCGGTGTCTACCACTGGCGCTATCTGCTGAGACCAATAGCCTCCTCCGGGCGCGTCTTCATGGGGGCGGTGCTGGGCAGCGTTTTGTTGGCCTCTGTCCTCTTCCTCGTCTCGCGCGATACCTCGCGCCTGCTGCTGGTCTATTTCTTCTTCATCAGCAGCTTCTTGCTGGTCGGCTCTCGCTTCGCGGTCCACCATCTGATCAAGGCGCGCCGCCACAAGCGCTTGCGCAACAACTGTTTCGTGGTTGGCATGGGCCAAGCGGCGATTCGCATCACCAGAATCATCGCCAAGGGTAGCGAACTAGCGCCCAAGGTGAACGGCCTACTGTTGTTCAACGGCGCCGTCGAATATGACCGGATCGCACCGGCTTCTCCCGTATCGACCTACCCGGTCGAGAATGCGGAGGCGATGGCTGAGCTGTTGATCCGTCACAGAGTGGGCGATATCATCATCGTCTTACCGTTTGCCAACCCGGCCTTGGTGCCGGCTGTGGTCAACCAGCTGCATCGCCTGCCGGTTAGCGTGCGGGTCATCCCCGAGATAGACCCCGCCACCGTGGCAGTGGGGGCCGGTAAGCTCGGCCATGCTGCACCGCAAGGCGAGATCCCCGCCTTCCCCTGGCCGGCCCGGTTTGCCAAGCGGACGATGGACGTCGGCCTCTCGGGAGTGGCCATAGTGGTAACTCTGCCGATCATGCTGGTCATCGCGGTAGCAATCAAACTCGATTCCGGCGGACCCGTGATCTTCCGCCAACTGCGTGTGGGCGAGAACGGCAGGCTCTTCCCCATGTACAAGTTTCGCAGCATGGTCAGCGGCGCCGATCGTGTGGGGCTGGCTGCCGCGCCGCACAAGACGAAGGACGGCAGGCCAATCCACAAGGCCCGCAACGATTCACGGGTTACCCGGGTGGGCCGCTTCCTGCGCCGTTTCAGCCTGGACGAGTTACCGCAGCTGCTCAATGTGCTTCTTGGCGATATGAGCCTGGTGGGCCCGCGGCCTGAGATTCCGATGATAGTGCAGCACTACGAGCCTTGGCAGTGGACAAGATTCGCCTTGCCGCAGGGCATGACCGGCTGGTGGCAGATCAACCGCCGTGGCGACAAGCTGATGCACCAAAGCACTGAGACGGATCTCTACTACATCTACAACCGTTCGCTATGGCTCGACATCCGCATTCTCTTCCGCACTGTTATGGCAGTGGTGAGAGGCCGGGGCGCCTTTTGAGTACGCCGTCCCGGCGCCGCCTCCCCCCATTGCTGGCCGGTCTGCAAGCCAACCGCAACTTGCTGCCCCTTCTCCTCCTCATCGCTATCGCCACCGCCCAGCTGGTGGCCTATGCCAACGTGGTACCGCTCTGGCAAGTACCGGATGAGCCGCGCCATTTCGCCTACGTACGCACCTTGCTGCTGCGATCGCAAGACCTTGATGCCCAGCCAGAGGTGGTGGAACGAGAGATCCTGAACTCGATGCGTGAACACGGTGTGTGGAGCGCCCATCGCCTCGCCCCGCCACCGGATACAGTAGTGGTGTTCGATGACGTCCCCTACATGCGTCAGAGCGCCTCGCCCGAGGGCCGCCAGCCAGCCCTCTACTACTGGCTCAACGCCTGGCTATTACGCCTCAGCGGCGAGCAAACGCTGGAGGGGCAGTTGCTGCTGGCGCGTCTGCTCTCGGGTCTGCTGGGCATCGCCACCGTAGCGGTAGCTTATGCCACGGCGCGGGTAGTGATGCCCGGCCAGCCCGGTTTCGCCCTGCTCACCGGACTGATCGTAGCGCTCATCCCACAACGCGCCTTCATGGCCAGTGGTGTCAACAACGACAACATCGCCATTCTGGCGGGCAGTCTCTGTTTCCTCGCCGTTGCGCTGCTGCTGGCCCGTGGCGTCAGTGGCCAGCGCATGTCTTTCCTGTTCGCCACGATGTTGGGACTATTCCTCACCAAGACAACCGCCCTGCCAATGCTCTTGGCGCCCTTCGCGCTGGTGTTGGCCCACCTGTTTCGCCGCCTCACAAGGGACCGCTCGCCTCGCCAGTTACTGCTGTTGACAGCGTTTAGCCTGGCCTTTTGCGTTTTCCTGGTGCCTTTGACGATAGATTTCGAGGGCAATGCCACTCACTGGCAGAAAGCCGGCAACATGCCAGGCTCTCGCCTAGTGGCGGAGAATCCCGCCGGTAGCCATGCCTTACGGGTTGTAGATGACGACCAAACAACTTACGAGACCCTAAGTCAACAGCTCTCACCCGAGGCAGTACGCCAGTTGGCGGGTCAGCAAATCACTTTTGGCGGCTGGGTGCGCACCGTTCAAGAGCAGCAATTCGGCCATCTGCAGGTGTTTGACGGATATGTCTGGCACAGTATCACTTTCCAGCCAACCTCAGACTGGCAATACGTAGCCAAGACGATAACACTGAGCCACTATCTCGATAGCCTCAAGGTGAATCTCAATGCCACCAAGGGTTCCGTTACGGAGTTTGGTGAAGTCCACTATGCCGGTGTCTATGTGGTTGCCGGGGCATTAGCCGACCACGGCTCACCCCAGTACAGCGACGGCGCCCGAACCCTGTTCTGGGATGATTACCAATGTCACAATCTGGTATCGAACGGGGCGGCGACTGAAAGCGCGCCCGCCATACGGGGGGCAGCGTTTGCTTTAGCAGAGGCTATAGGCGCCGCAGACCTATTGAGCAAAGCTGACTTCCTTATCGACCTCAACCATTACCAAGCCGAATACAAGGATATCTACCGCTACTACGTAAAGCGAGCAAGCGACAGTTTCTGGGCCTACTTCGGCTGGATGAGCACCAGGTTGGCGGAATGGCACTACCAGGCAATTGAAGTGGCGACCGCGCTCACCCTGTTGAGCGCTCTTTGTGGCCTGACAGTGGACCGGCGGCCGGCTACTGCGACCCTGCGCCGTCTGGTGCTTCTCAGTCTGGCGCTTGTGGTAGTCAGCTTCGCGGCCACCCTATTACGGCAGATCCCGCCGCACGGAATGCCACAGGGACGCTACTCGCTACCTGCCGTAGGACCATTCGCTGTGGTAGCTGCTTACGGTTTGTGGGGCCTCCTGCCACCGAGATTCGCACCGTTATCGGTGCTCGTCACCGCCACCGGCTTGCTGGCACTCAATCTCGCCAGCATAAGGACAATCGCGGCCTACTTCGCTGGGGGCTGACCATCAGCCAGGTGAGGCTCGCTGCCAGTGACATGGCCGATGGCTCGAGCGAATCCATCCACCATGTGCTTGTTATCCCACGTAGCGATGGTACGACGTGCATTAGCCGACAGGCGCTCACGGAGGCCCGGTTCGTGGAGGATTCTATCCATCGCCCTCCGCAAGGCAGCGCTGTTGCGTTCTGGCACCACCATGCCGGTGACTTCGTGCTGCACCAGACCACCGGCGGCCGCGCCCACGGCATCGCTGGCAATCACCGGGGTCCCCTGATTGAAGGCCTCGTTCACCACCAGGCCCCACGGCTCCTTAAACATCGCTGTTGTCACCGATGGCAGAACCAAGACCCACGCCAGGGCGTAATAGATGGGTGTGCGTTCAATGGGAACGTATCCCGTGAAGCGTACACGAGCGCCGATTCCCAAGCGCAACGCAAGCTGCTCTAATCGCTTGCGTTCTCTCCCCTCGCCAGCCAACAACAAAACCGCATCGTCCTGGTTCAACGTGGCGAAGGCTTCCAGCAGATAATCCAATCCCTTGTCCGTTATTACTCGCCCAAGGTAGAGAATCACCTTTTGCTCGGGGGAGATTGCACACTCCGCACGCAGATCATCTATCTCTGATTGCGACACCGGCCGATCGTACGCACTATTGTCCACAGCATGCGTGGTAGTAAAGATGCGTGACGGCTCTGCGCCTTCACTCACCAGGTAGCGCTTAACATGGCTGCCGTATACCACAATGGCATCTGCGTGAGTGTAGATGTACTTGGTAAAAGGAAAGCCAAAGCGATGCGCGCGTGACTGCAGCCGGTGCCAGATGCCGGTCCACAACACAAAGGGCTTGCCTCTCAATCTGGCGATGAGATACACGACCGGCAGAGCAAACCGGCCGTTGATGCATTTGACGTAAACGTCGTAATCGCCGCGCAGCAACTCCCGGACCAGTGTGGGAGTTACTCTTGTTCTGCCCAAGCGCACCCCCGGGAGATAGAGGCTGCGGAATTCTCCTTGCCAAATGCCGTTCCGCTGCTCCCAATGCCAATCATCCCCAGCGGAGAAGAAGAGGAAATCCGTATCGTAACGACGCGCAAGTTCTTCGAAAGTCCTAATGCGATAATGGGCACAGAAGTTAGTGACGAAAGCCACTTTCATCTTGACACCGCACAAGCTATGCCCCGAGCCTCGGCCATCACTTCCTGACAAACCTGGTTCAGACTGCGCCAATGACCATCTGCACCCCATATCTGTTGGACCTCATTACGCCCGGCCTCACTAAGGCGTCCTAATAAGGATAGATTCAACACACCAACAATGGTATCCCTTAGAGATGGTAAGTCTCCGACCGGGAATAGCAAGCCGTTACGCCCATCACTCACTACTGAAGCACGAGCTCCAAGATTCGAGGCAATAACCAGTGTGCCGGCAGCGAAACTCACCAAGACCACGTAGCACTGCGTTTCGTACCAGAGTGATGGCACTCACTGAAAAGTGACAAGCGCGCGCCACCCAACAACTCCAGTTTTCGTTTGCCCACCACTCTGCCCATTGACTCCACGTTGCTGCAGCCGAGCTGTTTAATCAGCACTGTAGCGCATCCAGATGTAGGCCATCTCCCAGTGTTCTCAGCGGAACTGACGGAACAGCCGCCATCGCCCGGATCAGGACATCTCCGCCCTTCTCCAGCAACAGCCGCCCAATTATACACAACCTATCGTTCACACAACCGCATGGGCACAATATCCACGGGTTGTTCAGGCAGGAAACTACCCAACACAGTGACCTTATCTGGAGATGCCAATCCCTTTTCAATTCCTTTCGCAGCGCCAAACTCGATCGAAGCAATGAACCGGTTTGCCAATGAGAAGGTTCCTCATCGGCGATGCCAGCCAATTGCCACCATATAAAGCGTGCTGCTCAGATAACTGTTTCTATGACAGCGACGGGGTACCGCATGGTAGGTTCGCCTTTCCAGTTCGCACACCCGGCCATTACTCAGAAAAACCCCATTCGGGCAAAGAAAGCGGTAGTATGCCACGTTTGCACGATCGGGATGACTGCATCAGCTAGAGCGCGGTAGGCAGAGGGGTAATGAGCGGGAAGACATTATGAACATGTGCAACATCCGGGCGCCAATCTCTCACCAACCGGGCTGTTTCCTCATGTGTACGGCGAAACGAAACGACATCCGTCAGCGCCTGGAAGCGTTTGCGCGCATCTAACCGGTGAAACTCCCGACTATCCCGCTGATAGAGACGTACATCACACCCGTGCTCTGACAACAACTGCGCTTGTGCCGCCACAGCTACTTCCTCGCCGTCGCGCACTCGATAGCGATTATGGATCTGCAGAACTCGCACTACCGCACTTCAGCTAACACAATGTAATGATCTGTCAGCACACCCGTGTAAAACTCTCGGGTGATCTTGCGTACCAGACTTCGCAATAACAGCGACAGCCTCACCAACGGTTAGGGCTGTCCATCTTTACGGAACAGATACGATTCGTCAGGCAGCGTAACCAGTTTCGCCATCACCACCTCGAGCGATCCTGTGACTGACAATAGCGACAGTAGGGATCGTTTGCTGAAACTGTTGGCGTGGTCCACCGCAGGGCGGTGGTCACGCTCGAACACTCTGCCCTTCAGCCATGTGTAGAGATTGTCTTCGAGCGGTACTTCAATGATTACATACCTCGTCACCCGAGCGACTTCACAAAGCAAATGCAGCGGAGAGTCCACGTGTTCAAGTACGTGTGTCATAATTGCCGGATCGAATGATTTGTCATCTATGGGCAGATGGGGGCAGTCGTACGTCCTTGCTTCCACCAGGCGGTAATATGCTGCCGACCTTTGGTGATTTGTACTGCCTCACTGCTGACCTCAACCACGTAAAACCTGCCCGCGAGTCCTAGCCTGGACAGCTTCGCCAATACGGCGCCAGTGCCAGCGCCGATCTCACTGACAGAGTCGACAGGCAGGTGACCCGCTACAGCCACTATGTTGCGCGCTTTGATTCTTTCGCCAAGTTCGCGCCATTCGAAACCGCGAGCGTCAATGCCTGCGTGTTGGGAATCGTAAGGTACTCTCTCCGTCTTGTACTTACCTTATCTGAGACTGAAGCCAGGATAGCCTAAGCATTTGGCGAGATGTCCTCCGCACTGGCAGTATCGCTCTCCCCACCAGTCAACCGTCCTACAGGCAAACACGCGCAGATCACATAAAGCACCCAGAATATCGAGTTGCGCGCCAGAATTGTGTTCTCGGTCAGATTGTAAAGGGCCACGAAGATCATGAACATCAGGGGCCATCGCGCTGCGGCAGATGTTGAACGGCTGAACAAGGACAGAAGCCTCGAGACGATAAACGCCGCCGACAGACCGAGTAGACCTAGACCCACAAGGCCCAACTCAAGCCACGTGTCGAGGAATCCGTTGTGAGCGTGCGGCGGGCTCCACGGGTTTTCGAGCCACACCCGTGCTGATGGGCCTGACATGCCAAGCCAAAAGCCATCGTAACCGTACCCGAGCCAAGGCCGCTGCTCAATCATTTTCAGCACTGACTCCCATAGATAGGTGCGCCCAGTCAGGTGAGCGCTCTTTCCCAGGAGATCAAGTCCAAATGACAGCACATCAAAAACACCCCATACCTTACCCGCAAATGCCAGAACCAGACCACCAACAACCAGACCTAATGGGATCAGCGAACTCCGCCGTGAAAGCAGAGACACAAGCAGCAGGTAGATGAGCCAACTGGAGAGCAATACCACTACCGCCGTAGACGAGTGCGACAACACTACCAGCAACAGCGCCAAACCCAAGCCGGCAATATAGGGAATATGACGGCGCGCTGAATTCCACCTCAGACTAAAACACACTGCTGTCAAGGTGGCGACTCGTCCCAATGAGTTTTTATCTGTGAAGATCCCGCGCCAATCTCCGAGATGAGGCTCCGGTGAGATACCGTATGCAGGAACAAACAAAGATGATAGCAGTGAGGCGGCGCACACTACCACTAGTGCCCAGGAGAGCAACTCCAACTGTTCCTCAGGATCATACCGGGACACAACGTACAGGCCAACCGCAGTCGTACCGAGTAACGTAAGCCCCCTGCGCAGCGTCAAATCAGGAACGGCTGACCACCCCGCCGAGATGAATATGAACAGCATCAGCGGCCAAAGCGGCAGTGCGTTGATCGCCGGCAAGACGATGCTTCGCCAGCGGACCAGAAGCAAAAAGGCAACAACCGAGTAAACCGCAAACCAAACCACTTGCTGGAACGGGTCGCCTTCAGCTGCAGCGAGATCGACGCCCTGTAAAGACCGCCACAATGGCATGAACGCGCCTGTCAGCAGCACAAGCACTCCAAGCGTGAACATCTTCTCCCCTTGCCAAAAGCGGTCCTGCATCATAATCGTCTCGTGAGACCGGCGAGTTCATCCCTAACCAGTAACCGAATCTCACGCCAATACGACGCTACTTGTCGCCTCGTCTGCGGCAGAATCACCACCATCACAACCCCCAGTGTGGACAGTGGTCCAAGCTCATTCCAGAACAGCATCAGTGAGGCGGCCGCGCACCAGAAAGCGCCTAGCGCGAAATCAGGTTTCCCAACTAACCGGCTAAAGTAGGAAAGAAGCAACACAAAGGCGAGCGTGGCAGTGAGTTCCCCAATCCCATATGAAATCAGGCCCAGGTGCGGCACCAGTATGAAAGTTGTTGCAGCGAACAGCAGTACGTGCACCAGATTGAACGTCGCTACTCTCCAATTATGCCGAAGTACGAAAAGGGCAGAAGCATAAATGGAGAATACCGCATTCACCAGATAGCCGGTTGCCATCAAAGGATATATCTCCATCACCGGCAGCCAGATCTCGCCAAACAGAAGCTCTACTAGCCAGTCGCCAAGCACAGCGAAGACAATAAGCAGCGGGCCAAACAGCAGTACTTGAATGCGAGCCCCGTTAGCTGTGGATCTTATAAAGAGGTCCATGTCATGTTGCATGCGCGATAACGCGGGAATATACAATCGCCAGACTGCAGCCCTAATGAAGCCAAGCATGTCGAGTAGACGAACGCACAGGTATACCAAACCTGCCGCCTCAACCGAGACAAACCTCGTCACAATCAGGGGATTGACCAGCTGTTTTAACTGGTAGATCCAGTTGGCGGCAGAATAGCTGAAGCCGTAGCCAAGCATTGCCTGGATCTCGCTCCAATGCCAGCAGAATGATGGCCGGTAACGGGCGGCGCCAAAAAGTAACACCGTGTTGCCAAGTTGTCTCGCCAACCACCCCGCGACCGGCGCCCAAGCACCCGCTTGGATGAGAGCCAAAGGGATGGCCACTGCATAGTAGACCAGAGTGCCGATGATCTCCAGTCCAGCGAGCACGCGGTAGTTGAGTTCGCGCTCAATTCTGGCCTGCGGCACTGCGCCTGCCAATACAATCGGCAGACACAGAAACATAGGTCCGGCAATCGACTCATATCCTGCAAGGTTCATCCACATTCCGAGCGCCGGCAGACTGGCGATTCCCAGCGCCCCAAACAGCAGACCAAGTACTAAGAGCAGAGTGGAGGCCTGATGGTAGAGTGCTGCCTTCGGCTCCTCTTCATGTCGAATGAGGTAAGTGCCTACACCCCACTGTGCGATAGTGTGCAGGAAAGTGAACACCCCAAGCACTGCAGCATAGAGGCCGTAGTTGGCCGGCCCTATCAAGCGCGTAAGTAGAACCATGCCGGCGCCGCCGACGAAGACAGCAAAGCCCTGGCGCAGAATAAGAAAAGCAGCACCCTGTATTATGCGCTGCGTCAGGCTGCGGGATGTCATGCGTTGGCTGGGCAACTGCGATACAACCTGATGAGGTACTCAGCCATCATCCGATAGCGAGTATCGTTTGAGCCCGAGCAGCTGCAGGGCGGTCAAGCCGACAAAAACGGGGACGGTAATAATATACCGTCGCCACAATCGTCGTGGTTCCTGTGACAAACGAAAAACCCACTCTAAGCCGCTCCACATCATCCATCGCGGCGCTTGCTTTTTACGACCAGAGTGAAAATCAAAGGCAGCGCCGACTCCGATCAGGACTGAGGCACTGAGGCGGTCCAAGTGCTCTGCCATCCAGAGATTCTGCTTAGCCCCGCCCAAACCAACCCAAACGATATCGGCGCCCGATCTGTTGATTGCGTTTACGACCTCGCTGTCTTCGTCAGCACTCAACTCCCGATACGGCGGAGCGAAAGCACCTGCAATGCGCAGTCGAGGATAGCGCAATCTCAACTTCTCAACCAGCGCATTAACAACCTCTGAGCTGCCGCCATAGAAGTAATGGCTGTTGTCGCCAACGCCGGAGGTGCGCTCGCACAACGCCAATACCAGATCCGGGCCATATACTCGACTGACTTGCCTCTCCCCATGCAACCGGGCCAACCACACCAACGGCATGCCATCTGGGGTGGCCATTCCACTACCGTTGATCGCTCTGCGTAGATTGAGATCACGCTGGCACTGGACTACCTCACTGGCAGCAACAACGGAAACGTAATGCTTCTCACCGCGCCGGAGCCAGCCCTCAATCACTTCCAATGCCATTGTCATGTTGATGGCACTGATGCCGACTCCCAGGACGTTAACCCTCTTAAGGTCCGGCATTACGGTTCGGTAGGAGAACCCTGCGGTCGGTGCTGCAGATACCATTCAACAGTGCGCACCATGCCTTCCCGGAGCGGCGTGGTAGCTCTAAAGCCGAACCCACGTTCCGCGCGACTGGTGTCAAGACATCGGCGCGGTTGACCATCGGGTTTGCTGGCATCCCACGCTATCTCTCCTGAGAAGCCAACAATACCAGCAATTAAACCGACCAGGCTCCTGATGCTAACCTCTTGACCGGAGCCGATGTTAACCGGCTCCGGCTTATCATAGAGCTCAAGTGCGGAGACAATAGCGCACGCCGCATCCTCAACGTACAGAAACTCCCGCGAAGCCGTACCAGTGCCCCAAACCGAGACGCTTGCAGCTCCCTGCTCTTTTGCCTCGACCATCTTCTTGATCAGAGCAGGAACCACGTGTGAACGACGAGGATCAAAACTGTCTCGCGGGCCATAGAGGTTGGTTGGTAGCAGGAAGATCGAATTAAAGCCAAATTGCCGCCTGTAAGCGTCACCTTGCACCAGCAGCATCTTCTTGGCTAGCCCGTAGGGGGCGTTATTATCCTCAGGGTATCCGTTCCAAAGATCTTCCTCTCGAAACGGCACCGGCGTATGCTTCGGATAGGCGCAAACCGTACCTATCGATACGTACTTCTCGACTCCCCGCTGCCGGGCAACCTCCATGGTATGGACACCCATCAAGAGATTGTCGCGGAAAAACTCGCCCGGTTTCTCCTGGTTAATGCCGATGCCACCCACTCGGGCCGCCAGGTGGATTACCGCCTCTGGTCGAGAATCGTCGAATGCTCGCAGGACATCAGGAAGTTTGGTGAGATCGTAATCACGACTGCGGGGTACAAAAACATCCTGATAGCCGCGCCTTGCCAGTTCATATACAACATGAGAACCCAAAAAACCTGCGCCCCCCGAAACTAACAGTCGACGCTTGGGCGCTTCACCAGCAATCGTCTTCATGGAACCATTTGTCATTGCCGTACGCTCCGCCATACAGATCCATCCAGGCTCAGCGCTCATGCGTATGGGCCCTAATCGGAGGCGGTTCCTTTCTCACGTGGAGCCATTTCTGCAACTGGCGCCCCGCGATTTAGCTTATACTCCACCCAGAATGAATACATGATGCCGAGCAGCATTCCGACTACGGTGCCAGCTGCGGCCAAGACTACTCGACCGCTCTGCATCGGTTCCTCAACCACCTGGGCCTCTATGGCACTCCTGATCACGTAGTTTCCACTCACATCAGAGATCTGTGCCTTCTCAACCTCACGCTGCAACGTACGATATGTCTCAATCGCCAAGTCACGATCTGTCGTTAAGCTGAGTTCGGTCTCACTGCTTTGTTGAACCAGCCCTCTCAACTCCTGCGCCTGTGGGCTGAGTTCAGCGATGCGCCGTTTAGCCGTGTCCTCTTTTTGCTTCACGCTCGTCCTTAACCGATGCGTGGCTTCGCGCAGTTCCTTGTATGTACGAGGCGGATTGTTGCTTCCACCGAGCTCCAGCCTAGTGGCTTCTCCCAAACCAGTCCGGTAAGCTTCCAACTCAAGCATCATGCTGGCGAGCTCGTCGCTCGGTATCACGTTTGCATTATCTGGGATACCGCCTATCTGCACGATAAAACGATCGACTTTCTCCAGGAGGCGTTGGGCGCCATCTCTCTCTGACATGTAGTACTCAAGGTTGGCTTGAACACTTGAAGACCGCAGCCTGAGCGAGGTCACGTCACCACGCCCAGCGAATTCCGCTAGAGCGGCTGATGCCGTATCAACTCTCTCCCGAGCCTTGGCAAGTTCTGCCTCCAAATGACGTATCTCCGCCTCTCCGTAACCATAGATACTCCTGGCTTGATCTACGAGAACCTGCGCCCAACTATTAGCCATGTCAGCTACTGCCTTGGCATCAAACCCCTGCACTTGTAGCTTGACCAATGTTGCATCAGTCGATGGCTTGGCAATCACGTATTTACGCAATTCCTCAAGCGTCTGAAATCCCCATTCTCGTTCCCTCTGCTTATCCAATACCCGCATCAAAACCTGGTCGCTGTCGGCTAGAGCAATCAGAGACCGCGAGACTGCCCCCATATCGCCGAAGTCCTGCTCCTTTTCGATCTCACGGCGCAGGTCGAAGTTCAATTGGTACGGTGAGCGCGATACGGAGACCATGGCCGATGCCTGGTAAGTACGCGGCAGAAGAAAAGTGACTAACAGGCTGACAATACCGGCTACAACGCCGAAAACGACGATGAGCTTCCAATGCCGGATCAAAGCACGCAACTGGCGGAGAATGTCAATATCAGCGTCAGGATGCCTGGTCATACAGTTCTGTTATCCGCCTCCGAAATAAGTAGAATAGCGGGCTGGATTTCGCACGGCACCCGGAACGACGACAACCCTGTTCGTACCGTAGAAGCTCTTGTCGGACCTCACCGGCGTATTCTAACATAGGAATTCCCACGAGGACGGAGTACCACCAGTTTGACATTCCCCCGCCGGTACGAAGATATCTTTCAAGGTCGTTTGCGTTTGCTTTCGGCCTGCATACACCCCCTTTCGGCTTCGCAGCTGTGTATGTGCGTGGTGAACAACGGCGCCACAGACAGCATTCTGGCGAAATCAGATGCAACAATGGAGCAACCACGTCGCACCTCACTGTTGTTCACAACCTATGGTCAGGCAAAGCTGTAGACTGTCGATGCATTCGGCGCAGGGATCTAGCACTCCCAGTAACATATCCTACGAAAGGGAATCATGATGAGAGTTGCCACGATAATGACTTGCCACAACCGCAGAGCAAAAACGATACAGTGCCTGGAGAGCCTAGAGAACCAGCTCTATCCCTCGCATACCGTCAATACCGTATATCTGACTGACGATGGCAGCAGTGATGGCACTGTTGAAGTGATATATGAGAGATTTCCCCAAACGCGATTAATGCACGGCAACGGCTCACTCTACTGGAATGGTGGCATGAGGGTGTCTTTCGCCGCAGCGATGGCTGATGACCATGACTACTATCTTTGGCTCAATGATGACGTCATCCTGAATGAGAACGCTGTCACGCACCTCTTGGCCACTCACCAAACACTGAGTTCTCGAGGCAAAGACCTGATCATCGTCATTGGATCCATGAAGGATCCAGTTTCTGGTAAGCTCACTTACGGGGGGGTCAACCGGTCTTGTCGCTGGCACCCACTCCGCTTCAGGCTGGTAAGCTCAAGCATCGATGCGCGGCAATGCGACACGATGAACGGCAACTGCGTACTTATTCCCCGATCAGTAGCGAACCTGACTGGTAATCTGGATGAGGGATTCATCCATCTGCATGGCGACTACGATTATGGGCTGCGCACAGTGCAACTCGGCGGTGAGGTCTGGATTGCACCAGGATTCGCGGGTACATGTGCGCGTAACACTGTCACGGGCACCTGGCGCGACGGTTCTCTCTCTCGGCGGGAACGGTGGAGACATATCTTGAGTCCAAAAGGCCTGCCTCCCACAGAGTGGCTGCGGTTCTTGCGCCGGCACGCGGGTCCAACTTGGCCGATCTTCTGGGTTCAACCTTACTTACGCTGCCTGTTTGGCGGTCCACTGCTGCGCATACACGAATCCTGAGTTCTGGATGCGAGCTTCGCGGGCCTAATAGGGAGCGCATTGGGACAGCAGAAGCATCCTACAACCTCACCACAAATGACAACAACGTACTGTAGGGGATTCATGGTAAACCGCTACGTATTGCTGCGGAGTCCATCACACGATGTCCATTCACTTGGTTAGCTACCGCAATAGCGCGTTGCCTACGGCTACTGCACACGCATATACTTAGCAGGCTATGTACGAATTGCTCAAGCTTGTATGGACAAGGGGGAGGGACAGCGTCAAAGCACCGCTGACGGTGCTCTTGCTCGGCGCGCTCTTCTGGGCGATTATCGCACCAACCACCAGCGCGCAGGGAACCTTCCGCGCTTTCTTGCCGCTGATAATGCAGTCCCATGACGGTGTAGTCGTTCCATTTGGCATTGAAGCCACAGGTCTTACACCCGCCACCGCACCTACTATAGCGGCCCGGCTGAAGGATACCGGAACCACTTGGACACGCTTCAATGCGGTCAAATGGAGTGTAGTAGAACCAACACGCGGCGCGACGTATGATTGGCAGGATTACGATCAGACCCTGGCTGTGCTGGGAGATTCTGGCCTCCGTACAGTGCTGGTGATTTCCACCAGCCCGGATTGGGCCTCGGTTGATCATGTGAATCTGCCCTCAGGCCCCATCAAGGCCGACTGCTTGCCTGATTTCGCGCGTTTTGTTCAGGCTGCCGTCAGTCGCTACTCGGCTGCACCTTACAACATCACCCATTTTGAGTTCTTCAATGAGCCCGACGGCACGAGTGCCGCCTCCATATATAGCGGCATCATCGGCACCTGGGGCGATTACGGCGCCGAGTACGCGAACATGCTGGAGACCGTTTATCCCGCTGTAAAGGCCGCCAACCCCTCAGCGAGCGTGGTTTTTGGGGGACTGGCGTACAGCGGCTTCGTCCCCGACGGCCCGTTCAACCGTTCGTTTTTGGATGATGTGCTAAACGCGGGCGGCGGTCAGTACTTCGACGTCTTCAACTTCCATTACTATGCCATCCAGACAACTCAGTGGGATGCCGACGGCATCGACATCATCGGCAAGACCAGATACCTGCGAGAGAAACTAAGGAACTACGGTCTCAGCGACAAACCGATGATCTGCACCGAACTCGGCACTTTCGGTACGCCCGGCGACGCTGCACAACTGGAAACCCAGGCTCAGTACGTGGCGAAGGTCCATGCGCGCGGCATGGCAGCGGACCTGAAGATAATGCATTGGTACTCACTGTACAGGGGTACCGATCATACTGGCCTGATCGAGAACGACGTCGCCAAACCAGCGTACCAGGCGTATCAAGTGATGACATCGCAGCTGGCAAATGCCAGATTCGTTCGCAAACTGCCTGCCGAGGAAATGAGTCTTACGGGGCCCGGGGCAACGGTATTTGAGGGCTACGCATTCCGCAACGTGGACGGTCGTAGTGAAACCTGGCTGGCGTGGCTGAATGGGAACCTTACAGCAACTCTCTCGCTAACTTCTCCACGGGGTGTGACTGTGATGGACAAGATGGGCGCCACACAGACTATCTCTGCTGATAGTACGGGTACGGTTACCATCAGTGTTGGCGAATCGCCGATATTCATCGTTGTCCCTCACTGACTAAGCGGCGCGAGAAGCTAGCGCGTCCGCTGTGGAGATGACATGTCACGCACCCTGACCGAAGGCGCAGAATCACTGAGGCCCACTGATCAGATCAATCGGGAACCGGCACCACTACCGGCACCACTACCACGGTCCGTAAGCGGTGCCACCTTCGTCATCCTGGTTCTCCTGTCGTGCGTGGCCTCAGTGATCTTCTGTATAGGCCGTTCGACCGGACCAAGCGTACGTGTCTACGAGTTGAGCGGTTCCTAATTGCGTCGCGATACTGAACGCGACCCGCGACGGTTTACTGCTCTGTGTAACAGAGGCAAAGCCTAGATTATGCGTATAAGGGAATGATTGTGCGTCAATCGCGTTTGCTTGTTGGCGTGATTCTCATCTTGTTCGTATACAGCCTGCTGGTTGTGGTCAGAAACTTCGCCTATGCCACGAGCCCGGGACAAGGCATAGACTTCTACTCCTATTGGATGCCCCTGCAGGCGGTAAGAGAAGGTGTCAATCCGTACATTCCGAACTTGTCAGACATTATCTATCCTAGCTTCTACCTGGACGGAGAGATGGACCATCTAGGTCTTCGCGCGCAGTTCGACAAACCTGTGCCAGCCAACTCACCGCTTATGTTATGCCTGCTGTACCCACTCGGGTTTTTCACATTTGAGGTTGCCAGGTTTCTCTGGATGGTGGTGAACTACCTACTCACAGTGGGCTCAGTATTCGTGCTGCTCAGGCTGTTTGAGCATATGGCATGTGAAGTGGGGCGGCGAAACGGCCTCATCCTGCTGCTCGTCGCTCTAAGCATGCTGGCCGTTCGAACCGCAAACGGCAATGGTCAGACCACACTCCTGATCGTATTCGCCCTTTTCTCAAGTTGCTTTCTGCACCGGCATCAGAAGGATTTGTCGGCGGGATTGTTACTTGGAATTGCGCTCTCTAAATACACGTTAGCGATAGGACCGGTTGCCTACTTTCTGTATAAGAAGAAGTGGTCAACTCTGATGGTGGCGATCGCTACTCAGGTTTTCGGCGTTGTTGCGGTCGCGTTGCTTTCTCAGACGAATCCCGTCGGGCTGGCAATCGATTACGTTCGCCTGGTTTCCATCTCAGGCTTCACCTCAATGCCGGGTATCCACCTCGCCCACTACTTACCCTTCAGCCAGGCTGTAGTGGCGGCCGGGGTCACCATACTGTTTGCCGTGGCGCTCTTCTTAATCCACCGAAGACACGGTGCATCTGACAGCGCCTCTGTAGATACGTTAGTGTTTGCGCTGTCGATCAACTGGTCTATTCTGGCCGTATACCATCGCTATTACGACGCCACGATTCTCCTCTTCGGTGTGGCACTTATGATGGCGATGGTCGCCAATCCGCAGTGCTGGAACCTCACACCCAAACAGCGCAATACGATACTTGGCCTTCTGGTTGTCAGTACGACACTATTGATGCTACCAGGCGAGACAATCCAGCGACTTCTTCCGGGCGGATTGTACGCGATGATCAAGTCGCTGCCTGACGTTGCCGCCACAACCATTGTCATCGTCTGGTCCGTGGCGTTTTGGCTAGTGAGCGAACAGCTTGCCGCTCCGTCAAAACGCAGCCTCTGAGCTCTTTCCGCAACCGCCGCTGAGGAAGAAGTAACCGGTTATGTAGTTGGAAGGTCTGGAAGAAGAAGGAGCCCTGGTATCTTTCATTTACCCAGAGACACTCAGACAAGGGAGGGGCATCGGAATTCAGCCAACAATGATTGCGTCCGGCGGCCAGTGGTTTTTGCAGAACTTGACACGCGCAACTTCGCGAAGTGGGCCAACCATAAGCGTATGCGGGCTCGCGTGACCTTCAATACGAAAGTGACGCTCTCGATTCAGATGACATCGCCCGATAATCCGGGCGATGCAGCGCAAGCGATAGCGCTGATCAGCTGCTCACCGTTTCTCGGCCAGGTAGGCGAAGAAGCCGGCCCGCTTCAGCGCCACCAGGGTGAGACCGCCCAGCAGGCCGCCGGCAGCGCCGAAGATCACATAGCCCACTAGCGAACGCGCCAGGCCCAACACCACGAAGCCCGCCGGCGCGCCCATCGCCGAGGCCATGGCCCACTTGACGAGAAACTTGCCCAGGTGGCCCAGTGTAGCCGCCAGCACGGCCACCGGCAGCCGGAAGGGGTTGCCCAGCATCAGCAATAGCGCCAGGTCCGTGCCCACGCCCACCGCCAGATACGACAGCAGCGTGTTCAGCATGCCGAAATCCCCCAGGCCGAGGAAAGCCGCCAGGATGCCCGAACTCAACCCCACCAGGCTCGCCGCACCCGGTTTGGGCACCACGCCCGCCGCCACGATGATGATTGCCATCCAGAAGATACCCGAGTGGCCGGGCAACTGCAGCGGCAAGCGCAGCGCCACCTTGGCCACCACGATCAGCACCGCGAACATGGCCAGCAGAATCAGTTGGAAGGTACTGAAGTAGTGTTGTTTCAACGGGTCAACACCTCTATTCTGTCCACATCCCGCACCCATTCGTCGCGCGTATCCAGCTCTGGCAAAGGAGAGGCCAGGCGCAGCGTGCCGCGATTAGTCGTCGTGAGCAACACCAGGTTGGCCGGTTCGCGCACCCTCGCCCATAACAGGCGCGCCTCTTCCCCTCGCGCGGCGCTGCTAACCACTATCGTTGCATCGGCCGGTACCTCGTCCATCGGCAGGCTGAGCTGGATCACCTCGGCCAACAGCCAACCCACTTGCGCCTTGCCTTGCTCCTGATCCACGAACTCATGTTTGTCAAGGGCTGTAAGCTTCGCAGGCGACAAACAGGTGCGTTGCTCACCGTCCAACACGATCGGAATGGAGCCCTCTTCTGAATGAGCGGGGGAGGACCGGCCGAACTCGACAAACGCTACCGCAAAACCGATGATGACGATGATGAGGACGGCAAGCCACATTCTAATCTGCTCATTTGATCTCATCTCACTACCCCAAACCGCCAGGTTAGTACAAGCGCCAGTACCAGGCCTGCCGACAATAACAGTAGCCAATCCAGCCTGCCCAGGCGCAGCTGGAGACGCGGGCGGCGCTGCGGAGAGTCGAAGCCACGAGCGTAGGCTGCCTCAGTGCTGGCCCAGGCGAACCTGGCCACCATCACCACCGCCGGCACCGCCAGCGATACCATATCACGAACTCTGGCGCCAAGTTGCCGCCACTCCCATGAGGCCTTCGGCCAGGCGCCGCGCGAGCGCTGTGCCTCAAAGACGTTACGCCATTGCTCCTCGATCATACCGATGCTCTCGAAGGCCAAGCTGAGGCTGAAGGCGTAGCGATGAGGCAGACGGAGCCACTCGAGAGCCTGGCGCAATTCCACCGGCGCCGTAGTGTAGAAAAGCAGGGCGAAGACGCTGGCCAGCAATACCACCCGCAAGGTAACGAGCCAGGCGTGCTCAGGCGAGATAATAAACCAGTCGACAACAAAGAGAAAGCAGAGTACCCACTTCAGCCGCCAGAGCTGAGCCAGCACCTGCGGAAGTAGTCGCGCCCAGGCAAGCAGGCCGGTGTACATGGCGCCAAACACCAGCAGCGGGTACAGATCCAGCATTACCGCCAGCGAGGAGAAGAGCACAAGCAGCATCTTGACACGCGGGTCCACCTGCCGGAAAGGCGACTCTTCTACCAGCTGCACCTGCAAAGAACGCCGCCCGCCACCGCGCTGCCTCCTCCTGCCCGCCTCAGGCGCGCCGGGCTGTTGACCCGCCTGCTCGGCTCCAGCATGTGGCAGCTCGCGCTGCCGCTGCGGCAGTTCCATGGGCTCTGCTTGAAGCGGCTCGGGCGGCAGTTCCGCCACCACCCAGTCCGGTACCTGCAAACCAATCTTCCGCCAAGGTTGGGGATCGCGCAGCAGCCTGCGTGGGGGACCATCGGCCACGATGCCGTCACGGCCCAGCACCAGCAGGCGGTCGGCCGCTGCTGCCAGCGGCAGATCGTGCGTGGTCAGCAACACAATCCGGCCGCTGGCAGCCAGCGAGCGGCAGATCCGCAGCAACATCTCCTTGTGGGCACCATCCTGCCCCTGCGAGGGCTCGTCCAACAGCAGACCGTGCCTGGGCTGGCGCATCAGCACCGTTGCCAGGGCAACCCGCTTCTTCTCGCCTTCACTCAAGAGCAGCGGCGGCGTGTCCTCGTAGCTGCTCAGGCCCAGCGCCGCCAGCAGGTTGCGATAGAGCGCCTCGTCGTGCCCTGGCAGGCGATGCAAGATCTCCTCACGCACGCTGCCGTTGAACAGCTGCAAATCCGCATTCTGGAACACCAGGCCGAAATCGGGCCGCTCTCCCGCCAGGCTGACGGCGCCATCGTGTCGCTGCAGGCCCGCCAGCGCGCGCAACAGCGTCGTCTTGCCCACCCCGTTGCGCCCCACCACGGCCACGAACTGGCCACCGCGCAGGTCAAAGCTGAGATCCTCCAGAATCCGGCGGCCGCCCAGGGCCACGCTCAGCCGCTCAACCTCCAACCGCAGCGGCGCATCGGCCGGCTTTCGCCATTCGAGCGGCGCTGCGCCGGCGCCACCACCGCTGCGCGAGCCCAGCCGCAACACGCGCAGCGCATCGAACTGGCCAAAGTACTGGTCGCGATGCTCACAAACGGCCACCACCGTACCGCTGGCAACCAACTGGCGCAGCTGAGTGACCAGATCCATCGCCGCCGTGCTATCCAGCATGGAGAGCGGTTCGTCCAGGATTAGCACGGGTGGCTGGCGTGCCATCATCGCCGCCAGGGCCAGCTTCTGCTGCTCACCACCGGAGAGGGTGCGCGGCGCCCTGTGGCGCAGCCGCTCCAAACCAAAATCCGCCAGGTATTGCTGAACCCGCCGTTCTGTCTCGTCCGCTGTCAGGCCCAGATTCTCCAGGCCGATTGCCAGCTCATCATCGACGCTGTGCGCCAACATCTGCGAGGCGGGGTTCTGGAAGACGAAACCCGCCTCGCGCGAGAGCCGCCAAAGCGGGTGGTCACTGGTACGCAGTCCGTTCAGCCAGACCGCGCCCTCCAATTGACCGTGATAGAGATGGGGTATGAGCCCTCCCAGGCAGCGGGCGATGGTGCTCTTGCCGGAGCCCGAGGGGCCCGTCAGCAGCACCGCCTCGCCACTAGCCAGTTGCAGGTTTAAGCCGCCCGGCAGGCGGCCACCCTGGGGGTAGGTGAAGCCCAGCTCGCGGGCCTCGATCAACCGCGCAGCGGCCTGCGCGCCAACATCTGACGTATAGCCGGCTAGTCCAGTTTCAGCGGCAGCCAACAGGCCTCGCCTCGTTCCACAAACAACACGGGGCGGCCGCCGCGCCGCGCCGGGCGCACCTTCTCCGCCAGCAGCTCGCCCTCGGCCACCTCCGCACCGTCCAGAGTGCGTATCGCGCTTACGCCAGCCCGCCGCACCTCCGCCAGCGGCTGCAGGCCGGATAGCTCCCTCAGGTGGCCCAGCAGCACATAGCGGCCATCCTCACCCTCGGCCGCCAGCCCAACCGCCGCCAGCGCGCCGATCACGCCGCCGTTGGTACCGCCCAGGCCCTGCAGGCTCAGCTGCTCGCGCTTCGCCAGCTCCCAGGCGGCCTGCTGCCCCAGCAGTACGGTCTTGGCCAGGTGACCAAACTCGGTGACCGCGGCGGGGAAGGTGGCGGCCACACAGAGGCCGGGATCGCTGCCCTCGATGTAGTTGGCCTCCATCTCGGCCCTGGCCACAGCCGCCACGGCGGCCACCTGCCCAGCGCACGCGTCGGGCAGCAGGATGGAAGCGCTGCTGTTGTGGCTGGTGCAGGGCACCCGCTCGTCCCACAGCAGCTGGTGACGCACCACTCCCGCTACTTCGTACTCGTTGGCGAGCCGCCCGGCGATCAGTCGCGCCAAGTACCCGGTGCCACGCGTACCCAGCATATCGGTATCATCGAGACCGACGATGATCATACTTCGCCTCCACCATGGCCAGGCACGGTCTGCCTGCCAGGATTACTTCACCTGCAGCTCCACAACCCCCTTGACCTGCAGGTTACTGGCGGCATCCGGCAGCACGGTGCTGAAGCCGCCCTTGTTGCGGAACTGCACAATGCAGTTGCTGCAATTCATCACGTCGCTTAACGAGGTCTCGGCAGTAAAGCCGTCGTCGGCAACAAAGACGATTTTGCTGGCATCGGCAGCCGGCTTGGCGAGGGTCAGCAGGTCTTTGATCAACACGCCCTCGTAATCGACGGTCTCACCCTGCTTGTTCTTGGACTGCACCTTGATGACGGTCATCTTCTTCACCGCCTCCTCGCTCCAGCCGATGGGCGAACCTACCTTACCCGTCACCTTGAGGGCGGAGTCGGCGGGCACGCCGGCGGCTGGGGACGCCGCTGTCTTGCTGGCGGCCGCAGGAGAGGCGGCAGCCTTGGTGGCTGCGGCGGTAGTTGCGGCAGGAGCCGCGGTTGCAGCTTTGGTGGCGGCAGCGGCAGTAGCCTTGGGCGCCGTGGTCGCGGGCGCAGCCGGAGAGGAGCAGGCCGCAGTGAGCGCCAGCGCGACGCCCAGGCAACAGGTGGTAAGCACTAACTTAAGAGACACAGAAACATCCTCCGTTCAGAACTTCCAGGGAGGCAGCCGCAATCGGCCGCCACGGGCATGTTAACATAGCGCTCACCATACGGGTAACAACGTCCACGGTTGCCCAGGCGAGGCGTGCCGTGCGTTTGTTCCCGTGCGGTCTTCACCTCCCCGTAGGGCGTCTAACCCGCCGGCGCGTGCGGTGCACTGAGGCAGTCACGGCAGCCTAGTAGGGTGGGCCGATCGTCTCCATTAGAGCCGCCAGCTCGCGCTTGTCATGCTCGTCCAGCTCCATGCCCGCCGGCTCGCGCAGGTAGGCATGTTTGAAGATGCCCTGGCGGCGCAGCACCTCTTTGGCCAAGAGGAACCTGTGCTGCTGGCGGGCGTGGAGCAGCGGCAGAATGTGCAGGTTGGCCCGCCGCGCGCCCTCCAGGTCACCTGCCTGATAACGCTCGAAACAAGTCACCATATCGGCGGCGCCCATGCAGGCGGGGATGGCGCCCACCACCCCGCGCGCCAGCTCGTCAAGCAGGAACACACCCGAGCTGAAGATCCGCGCCTTGCCATCGCTCAACCACATCAGCTCGCTGATCATGTGGCTCGAGTTCTCCGGCGCCTCCTCCTTGATGTACCTGATATTGTCGAACTCCTGGGTCAGTGCCACCATCAGGGCGGCGGGGATGGGCAGAGTGTAGTGCTGCAACATAATCGGAATCCTTATCGCCGCGGCCACCCTGCCGTAATGGTAGCGGATAGCACGGGGCGTCAGCGGCCCCCAGCTGGGCGGGGAGAGGAAGACGGCGGTGGCGCCCGCCTCCTCGGCCGCCCGGCTCAGTTCCACCGCTGTGCTGGTGTTCTCCGCCGAGGCACCCACGATCACCGGCACCCGCCCCGCCACCTGTTCGATCACCACCCGCGCCATCCAACAGCGCTCGGCGTTGGTCAGCTTCTGGCTCTCGCTCGCCGTACCCACCGCCGAGACGCCGTGCACGCCGGCGGCGATCAGATGCTCCACCAGCTTGCGCAGGTCCTCCTCATCGATCCTGCCCTCGGCGTCAAAGGGCGAATAAACGATCGGCATTACACCGCGCAGTTCATCTGCCAACACCCACCTCCGCGCCCATCTTTCAGACGATTCTGTTCGTCGGTACCATAGCAGAGATGTCGACCGCCTGGCGTTGTGTGATGAGTTCTGCAAGCGAAACTTGGTAACGCAGGTGGGCAAGACCGAGTCGAGCGCGCCTTAGTGCCTTTCAGGGGACGGAGCAGGTGGCGGTAACGAACTGCCAATGGCAGCAGGCCCGTCCGCATCCCAAATAGAAAAAGCCCCGGTGTTGACCGGGGCTTTCCTGGTACCCCTGGGCCGACTCGAACGGCCGACACACGGTTTAGGAAACCGTTGCTCTATCCACTGAGCTACAGGGGCTTGCGGCGTCAGCGTACGCCTCGCCGGCAATTATAGTGGGCGGCCACAGGGGCCGGCAAATCGGGGCGCCGGTTCAGCAGGCGCGTCACGTGTACCTCCCACCTGCGCATTGCGTACAGCTCCCCAGTGCCATCGTTAATCCGTCAGTCACGGTGTCCAGGCCTGCCAATGCGTTGTTTGCAGATACCTCATTGCGGACCACCACAGCGTCACTGTCTCCGTCAACCGCTCGCACTGCCACACGCTTCCCAGGACATTTTGCCTGAGCAGTTAAACAGGACATTCTCGCTGAGCAGTAACAAATGACGGCGTCGGAGTTTGACTTTACGCCTGCTTTGTCATATCTTCGCGCCAACCCACGTTCATATGGAGGCTTGCGGCCATGAAGCCAGTAAAACTGACCATTCTTCACTCCAACGACATGCACGGCGACTTCCTCGCCGAGATGCGCGCGGGTGACACCAAGATGATCGGGGGGCTCTCTCTGCTCTCCGGCTACATCAAACAGGTGCGGCATACCGAAGAGAATGTACTCTACGCGGTCGCCGGGGACATGGTGCAGGGCTCAATGATCGATACAGAATACCGCGGGGTTTCCACGATCGAACTGATGAACTACCTGGCGCCCGACGTAGCCACGCTCGGCAACCACGAGTTCGATTACGGCCTGCCCCACCTGCTCTTCCTGGAGAAGCTGGCAAACTTCCCCATCGTCAATGCCAACCTCTATATCAAGAAACACTTCAAACGGTTGATGCAGCCGTACACCATCATCAACAAGTCGGGCCTGGACGTGATGTTCATCGGCGCCATCACGGAGAATGTGATTCACGCCCTCAGCTCGGACGAACAGATCGGCAGCTTCATCACGATGAGGGAGATACGCGACGAGGTAGGCCGCATCACCAACGCTTACCGCAACGACGATATTGATCTCACCGTGATCCTCTCGCACATCGGCTACGAGTCTGACCTCGAGTTGGCGGAGATGCTGGACCCGGAGTGGGGGGTAGACATGATCATCGGCGGTCACAGCCACACCGTGCTCGACAAACCCACTCGGGTCAACAACATTCTGATCGCCCAGGCGGGCGTGGGTACCGACCAGATAGGCCGCTTCGATCTGGTGGTCGACGATGACACGAACAGCATCGTCGATTACACCTGGCGTCTGATCCCGATCGACAACACCATTGCCGAACCCGATCACGAGCTGGAGAAGTTCATCCAGTCGTTCCAGGAGGTGGTCGATCGCAAATACGCCACTATCATCACCATGCTGGGCGACGAGCTGGGACATCCGAGCCGTATAGTGGAGACGCCGCTGGGTAACCTGGTGGCGGACGCACTGGCGGATACCACCGGCGTGGACGTGGTCCTGATCGGTAGTGGTTCCATCCGCGTCAAAGCACTGGGCCCGCTGGTTACCCTGGGCAGCTTCGTCACCGCCTTCCCCTACAATGACTCGCTGCACCGTTTCACCATTTTGGGCAGCCAGCTGAAACATCTCTTCAACAGCTGGATGCGCAAGGAGAACCGCAACGGCGAGGGTGAATGCTATCAGGTGAACAGCCGCGTGCGTGCTGTCTTCGACGAGGCGGCCAACAAGCTGCGCTCACTTACCATCAACGGCCGCGACGTCATGGACGAGGCTAGCTACACCATCTGCCTGCCAAGCTATCACGTCAATCTGGTGGAGAAGATATTCGACCTGACGCTCGACGAAATGACCCGCGAGGCGCCCTCAAAGGTGCTGTCCACCCGTTTCCAGGACCCGCTGGAAGAGTATCTGCGCGCTCACCAGAACAGCACTCGGAAAGTTGAGGGAAGGTTGGTATACGTGTAGCGGCGGGCTTCTCCTTCATTCGCAACGCGGCCAACCGCATTCAGGGAGCCGCTGGGGCAGCAACTGCCGCCCCAGCGGCTCACACAAAGGGTAAGCGGGCAAGAGGAAGTGCGAGATGGAATTGCAGAAGCCGGGTCAGCCGCCCACTCAGGACGAGGCAGCCTTCCGCGCTGTTTGCCTCGGCGCGCTCGTGGAGCGGTCCAGGCTCGATCGGGTCAGCGAGGCGCTACCGGAACCGGTGCGGGCAGCGATCTATCCAAGAACCATCGTCAGGTTGAATGATTGGATCGAAGCCAGCGGCCTGCGAGAATGGCAATCCTCCGTGGAATGTGAGCTGTTCAGACGAAAACCCGGCTCCTGGACCACACAGGAGCTGATTAACGCACACTGGCGCGGTGAAGCTCTAAGTATGCTCCTGTGGGCGCTCGGTGTGCTGGAGGCCGTGCCACCTTACGATGTGCATTTCAACGAAGCCGAAGTGCTGAGACTGGTGGGAGTCTACGGCCCCGTCAATCACTTCATCGCACGGGCGGCGATGCGGCCGGCGGTGGAAATCGCCCACGCCCGCGATTTGGCCGAAAGCTGGCACTGGCGGGCCAACACCACCATCCTGATGAGGGATAAGCCGGACTATCGCCTCCCGAACGGTCTGACCTTCGCCAGAATCATCGAATGGCACGCGCGCGAGTGCTACAAACTCGGCGAAATACCCGCGCCGATAGACGGCGACTTCCCTGCCATGGGTAAGGCTTTCGCCGCCCTCGACTCGGATGAGTTTTCGCTGATGAACAGCATCTCGAGAGAGCGTCAATACGCCTTCAATTGGCTATGCGGCTATCACGAAGATTGGGACAAGGTGCGCACCGACACCTGAGTGAACGGAGGACGGCTGGCGGGGCTGTTGCTCCGAGTCCACGGTTGGCGGATGAAGCCGCCCCTGGGTGAACAACCACCCGGTCAGGCTGCCCACGCGCCAGACAACGCCACAACCAGGTTGATCTGCCAGCGGTAACGCGGTCCGCGGACTGCCCTCGCTCCCTAGCGGCCGATCAGCGCGGACTCCAGCCGATAAACCCTCACTTGCTCGTCCTCATAGAAGGGTGTTTGATCGGCAAAGGCGACGGCCAGGAAAGCACTGGCACGGCTTTCGGCAGTGGCGGCCTGCCCGCTGAACAGCTGTTTGTGGTAGACCACGTAGCGGAAGCCCGCGTGACTCAACTGCCGCACACCGTCGGCGTACGCGGCCAGCGCTTGCGAGCGCCCCGGCTGCAGACCACGCTCCTGCGCGTCATCGTAAGTAGTAAGCCACGCCAGCACCGGCAAGGGGTGCTGTTCGTAAACGTGCGAGAGATAACCCCAGGCGATCTTCTTGCCGTGCCCCATCTGGTACATCTGGTAAGTGGAGGCCAGCTCGGGCCAGCCGCCCGGGTTATCGGTGGGACCGAAACCGGCCGGCAGATCCAGTACACCGTACTGCTCGCCATCGCCGGCCAGCTGCTGGTAGAAGGCAGGAGTCTCGGGTAAGGACGCCTGCAGCCAGGGGCGAGGCCAACTCTCCAGCAACAGCAAGGCGAGCAGCGCCATCCCCAAAGGCAGGTAGTGGCGCGCCAGTCGCCGTTGAGCGAGCCACTGCAGACCGATGCCCGCCAGCATCGCCAGGGCGATGGACCCCAGCATCATGAAACGGCTGGAGACGCGCATGAAATCGAGCCCGGGCAGGCTGGCCAGGAAAGCGAAGGGGAGCACTACCGGCAGCTGGAAATCGGTGAAGGTCGTCTCGCCCCACAGCCTGAGGTAGGGGCCAAGCGAGAAGACGAAGAAAACCAGGAACAGCAACAGCCAGAGGGCGGCCTGCCGCCGCCGCTGCCACAGCGCAAGAGCGCTCAGCGCCAGGCCGCTCCAAGGCAGGGTGACCGCCGTTTCGGTGCTGATGCCCACCCAGTACTTGCTGTGCAGCAGACCAGGCAAAAAAGCGGCGTGCGGATTGCGGGCGCCGGCATCGATACTGAAGAACAGCGGCGCCAGGACGGCGTGGTAGAAGCTGGGAATGAAATACTGCACCAGGTCCGGCGCAAACATGCCGGCGCTGATGTTGACCTTATAGCGGTTGCCCAAAAGCGGATTGGCAGTGGCCTGGGTAATGGCGTACAGATAGGGGCTGCAGACCAGGATGATGAGGGCGCCGCTTACCAGCACCCGCCACCAGGCCTCGCGGCGCTCTCCTTCAGGCGCAACCCAGAGATGGTACAGCATCACCAGGCCAACGCCTAGCGATGCATAGATGAACTGGTAACCGCTGTACATGGCGGTGAGCAATAGCAGCACCGCCGGCGCCAGCAACCAGCCTCTGCCTCGTCGCTGATCAAGCGCGCGCAGTGTCACCAGCAGAGCCAGCGCCAGGAAGCCGATGAAGGTCTTTTCCAGATGCTCATAAACGCCGGCCAGGTGGATGGGAGCCACCGCCACCAGCACGCCACTGAAGACTGCGGCCAGCCTCGCCAAGCCTATCTCGCGCGCCAGGAGGTAACCACAATAGCCGGAGAGTGCCACTGAGATAAGGATGGCGCCGTTGTAGGCGGCCACCGCTCCCCATAGCCAGAATGGCAGAGAGAACGCGGCCGCCACCGGCCCAACACCGTCCGTCAATAAGGAAATGCCATTGGGAAAGTAGAGCCAGCTGGTGTCAAACAGGGGCTGACGGCCGAGCGCCGTCTCCTTGAGGTGCCAGAGCAGCCACATGCTGTGCTTGGGATCGGCAAAACCGGTGCCGATCAGCAGTCGGTCGAAATCGCGCACCAGCGGCCAGGTGAGGCCGACGCTGAGCAGCAGGTAACCGATGAGCGCCAGCAGGTGCTCGGCGAGCGCGCTGTGTACCGCCGGTCGCGATTGTGGCGGCAATTGCTGGGGGTTGGGCGGTAGCGGCGCCGGCCGGCTCAGAGCGCACACGCTGCCTTAAGCCTCGGCCTCGGGACGACGAAAGGCGGCGATCAGCTCGCCCCGCAGAATGTAATGGTACTCCTCCAGCGTCAATCCGCGCCGCCGCATCAGGCTGAACAGCTCGTTACGAGTGTAGGGGCTGATGTGTTCCTCTGCGTAGCCTCCCGGCGCCAGCTTGCCGTAGAACCACTCCAGCGCCGGCCAGACCAGGCCACCGTAATCGGGCGTGCCGATGATCAGCCTGCCGCCCGGCTGCACTACCCGCACCAGCTCATC
>CAZMKF010000011.1:46130-51224 GCA_964566935.1 uncultured Dehalococcoidales bacterium
CCAGCAGCGATGACTGTTTCGGCACATGTTCAATCACTTCAGAGCACATCACACAGGGGAAACTGGCGTCGGCGAACGGCAGCCGCTCCCCCGAGGCCTGCACCAGATGACGCCGGTAGCGGCAGGCGAAGCGCAGCTTGCGGAGCAGCAGGTCCACCGCCACGCTGCCCGCCGGCAGGGCGCCGATGACCCGGCTGGAACCGCTGCCCACATCCAGCACCTTGCTCTGCCCGGCGATCAGCCGCGTCAGCAACTGGAAGCGTTTCTGTTGCCAGTAGCGCTGCAGCGGTATGACGCTCTGGTAGGCGCGGTGATCGTAATCGGCCGAGAGAATGGAGTTGCGCAGCCGCCACAAAGCCGGGAAGCCACGCAGGTAGGCGAGGCCGAACTGAAAAATGTGCGCGTTGGAGTGGCCATGCTGCCGGGGCGAGTAACTGAACGGCACTTCCTGCACCTGCCAGCCGTCGGCGTACGCCCGCACCAGGATCTCCTGCAGAATGTCGAAATCGCGCGCGCCGAAGGAGTGGCCCCGCAGCGCCTCCGCGTAGTACAGACGAAAACCGCTGGACATATCGCACACCTTAAGGCTGAGGCCACGGCTGAACACGGTGTTGAGCACCCTGCTCAGCAGGTAGCGGCCCACCGGCATGTCGGCGCCACCCCCCGGCACGTAGCGCGAGGCGATGGTGATCGCTGCCCGCCGGCGCCGCGCCCACAGGTCGCGGATGAAATCGGGCGGGTGCGAGTGGTCGGCGTCCATGGTGAGGATGTAGCGGCCGCTCGCCGCCGCAAAGCCAGCGATCAGGGCGCCGCCGTATCCCCGCTCCTGCTGGTGGAGCACCAGCGCGTCGCACTCGCCGGCCGCCTGGCAGGTGGGATCGTCGCCATCCTCGCCGACAACGATGATCTCGTAGGCAACGTTGAGCTGGCGCAATGCTTCATGCAGCTGAGGCAGCAGCATCCGCAGATTCGGCGCTTCGTTGATGGCGGGGATCACTACCGATAGATCAAGCACCGTGGATGGTTGCGAATCCGAGGCCAGGCGCCTTTGGGGAGCGGTGTCAATCAAATAAGGTTACCTTCACAACGCGAGCGGCTCGCACGGAAAAACCTCCACGTTCACCACTCAAATCGGGCCTGATTCTAGTAGAGCGCGGCGTCACGGTCAAACCTCGCCACGCCCTGATGATTATGCCTGCAGTCGATCCCTGCAATTCTCGGGCCGTACGTACCGGCGCACGCAAACAGGCGTGGACAAGACAACGCCCAAGCCGCCCGCCACTGGGCATGGGCATGCCGGGGTGCAGTTTGGGGTGAGGCTGACCGCCAGGCCGTGCCGGTGACGGACGGCCAACATGGTTACAGAAGATCCGGTGGCACCGCTACCAGAAACGCGCTGCCTCGATACGGATGTCGATGGAATCGGAGTAGCGGTCGGTGCCGTACCACCAACCGGCACGAATGCGGGTAGGAATGCGGTAACCGCCGAAGCAGCGCAGATCCGTCATCGTGATGCCGTACGGAATCCAGTCGAAGCTCTTGTCATCGGTGAGGTTACCCCAGCGCAACATATGTGCCCTCTGCGGCGCCCCCGCCGCATCCAGCTCAAGAGTCATCGCTATCCGTTCGCCGTGAAGGACGAAGGTAGCGCAGAAGCTGTAGTCGTTAACCTCTTCGATGCTGACGACGGCTGATGGCAAGAGGGAGGTGGGCAGCGCCGCGCCCTCGATCAGCAGTCTGCCGAGGGCGGAACGCGAGATATCGTACCCGCTGGCATCAATCAAGGGCAGGGTCGAGAACAACGCTATGTGCATGTGCCCCTCGCCATCGAGGTACGAATCGTTGGCGGTAACACTGAGCGGACCGAGGGCGGCCCTCGCCCGCCAGACGAAGCCGCGCTCGCGCACGATGATCTGCCGGGCTACCAGGTCAAGCCAGGGGAGGTTGTCAGCCGGGCGCAGCCGCCCGCTGTAGCGCCACTGCAGGTGATTGGCAATGGGCGTGCCGGGCTGAATAGCGTGTCTGAAATAGCGGCGCGCCGCCTCCGGCAGGCCCTCGAGCAGCTCTTCGCGGAACACGCCGCCACTGTCATCACTGTAGTAAAGCCGCCGCCACAATGCGGCCGCCTCACGGTTGATCTGACGTTCATGCTGTCTCTTCGCCGCCAGCCCCGCAGCTAAGCAGAGGCCCGTTGAGATGCCCGCCAACGTCTTCATACGCACCTCGAATCCCAGATGTCGATCTTCGCCAGTGTCCATTATTGCAGTCGGCTGACCAGAAAGGGTTCGTCTTCACACAGTGTTTCCCTCCACCCTCACTAACGTTTACGAAAACGCTGAGCACAGCGCCGTAACCCATTCTTTCGCCAAGTTACCGCAGTTGCGGGGCTTCTGGCACTGGCTCAGCGTTTGCTCCGCCAGCCAACGGAGAAAGCCTGTGGAGCTGTGCCATGCCATCTTCGACCACATCGCTTGGGTGCGGATATTCCAGGGAGATGTCATTATCAAAGGCCGATTAGCTGTTCCTTATCTTGCCTAATCCTGTTTAGCCGGCTGTTTAGCCTATTGCTACCAAGGCAATTGCGGTTAGCGGGACGGCGCAACCTTTATCGGATCTCCGGCAACGCGCTCAAAGCCGGTACCGCTGCGTCTTTCGCAACCGCAGCGCCCTGCAACTGGCCGACCCTGCCCAAACCCGGCGCCGCCTGGTACAGCCCGATATCCCTAACTGCATGGGCAGCCAGGTCTTCGAGGAGGTGGCACGACAACACCTCGTGCGCTTCGCCGCGCGCTACGATCTACCAGCAGTTGCCGACATTGGACGTTGGTGGGGCCGGAAGGGTGAGCTGGAGATCGATCTGGTGGCGCGATTGGCCGACGGCACGCATCTCTTTGGCGAGGTCAAGTGGGCAAGCTCGCCTGTCTCCCTACGGGAGGCCTACGAACTGGAGCACAAAGTCGAGGCGCCGCCCCACAGCGAGTGGCGGCGCGGCGCCCGCCTGGCGCTGCTCACCGCCGGTGAGTTCTGCCAGCACCTGATCGATTACGCCAGGGAGAGCAACAGCCTGCTGGTCGATGGCTCGGGGCTATACCCCAAACAGTAGTCATTCACTGAGTGGGGAGAATCGTTCGAGGAGGGCGCTCGCCCTACTCTGTGCGGTTAACTTCCACCGCGGTCAGGCGGCCCATCAGGGGCAGCACGGAGCCGATGCCCACCAGGGCCACCAGCAAGCCGGCCGCCAACAGGCCGAAGTAGGCTGGCGTCAACTGCGCATCCAGAGAGCGCGAGACAAGGTGCATGAAAGCGAAGCCAATGGCGATGCCCAACCCGCAGGCAAGCAGCACCGTGGCCAGCAACGGCACCAGCGCTTCCAGCGCCACCACCCGGCGCAGAGCGCCCACTTTCATGCCGCCGAGCCGCAGCGTCAATAACGAACGCTTGCGCTCCAGAAGCCCTGCCGTGGTGGAGACGATCAGGTTGCCGATGGCGATCAGCATCGTTACCCCCATACCCAAATAGGTTAGAAAGGCGAGCTCCTCGATCAGAGGATCAAAAACCCAGTCGCCAGCCGCGTTCTGCAGCGTCCAGATTCGTTGATAGCCCACCAGTCCCAGCCGCTGGTGGAGAAACGTCCGCAGTTTCTCCAGATCATCCGCACCCCTCAGGCGCAAGGCCAAACTGATATCATCCGCCATGCGTATTGCCGCTTCCGGTCCGGCGGCGGCCCTGACGGCTTGCATTTTATCCTCATCGAAGGCGACGGCATTTGCACGCTCACCAAAAAAGTTGATGGCGGCGAACTTCACCGAGCCATCGGCCGGACAAGAGAGCTCCGTGTAGATGGCCAACTGCTCGCAATTAAGCGCATGCACTGCTCCGGCGTATATCTCAATGACCTCGGCATTCTGCACATACGATTGCTCACGCAGACTGCTAATCAGAGAGTCGTCGAACTTGCCGCCTTTGCTGTAATCCAGCACCAGCACGCTGCCGGGAGGCAGCAGCGTGAGCGCAGTTCCAGCTGTGAACCGCTGTTCCAGGGCGCTCACGCCGCTCACCGTTGTGAGGTAGAAGCTGCCGGCGAAAAGCGCCACCACCAGGCCAGCCACGCTACCAAAGACAGCGCCGGCGTGGCGGTCTATGTACTTGCTGGCGAGAAGCACCTCGCCGTTGGCGGTGCGCCTTGCTATACGGTCTGCCAGCGCGCGGGTCAGCCAGGGACCGATAACCACCAGGCCGATCATGATCGCCACCAATGCGACTAACACCAGTCCCAAGTGCTCGGCGCTGGCGCTATCCTTCTCCGTCGTCAGCAGCACGAAGAGAATCGTGGCCAAACCAACCAGGAGCGGCAGCGCACGCCACCAGCGCGGCTTGCCCTCCAGCGGCTGCCGCCGCGCCACCCCCAGCGGCGAAGTGCGCACGTGGCGCATGCCCCACCAGTTTGCCAGCAGCGTGAACAGAACTATGGCCGATGAGATCAGCAGGTAATGCAGAGGCTCCAGCCTCACGTCCGCCGGCCAGAAACGCACGCCATTAAGCCGGAACTGCTGTAACAGGGGCAGGGCCAGCCAGTAGGCGCAAGAGCCCAGCAACAGGCCCGCCACGGTGGCAAGCAGGGTTTCCAATCCCAGGGTGGCCGTCACTTGCGACCGGCTGGCGCCCACCAGGCGCAGAGCAGCGTAACGCTGCTCGCGCTGGGCGCTACCGAGACGGCTGGCCGTGGCCACGAACAGTACCACCGGAAAGAGCAGGATAGAGACACCGTTGTAAAGGATGAGCCGTACTAATGCCTGGTCAGGACTGAGCTGGGCCGGTTCGGTGCGCAACTCGTAGACTGGCGAGCCCAGTATGCCCCACTCTTGAGCCTCCTGACGCGACAAGCCGCGCAATACGAAGAGGCTGTCCGGCGAATCCACATACTGCTCGGGCAACAAACCGAGGTAACGATCGCCAAAACGCAGCGGCAGTTCGTCCTCCGGGTACTGGCGCACCGCCGCCGCCACCCCCGGCGACAGGTAGTACTCGCCAGGTCCGGGGTTGGGCAGGCCCGGCAGTGCGGGGGAGTCAGGCGAGTCCGCATAGATCGCGGTA
>CAZMKF010000012.1:0-26149 GCA_964566935.1 uncultured Dehalococcoidales bacterium
CCTTCAAAGGTCTCGCTCATTGTAATGTTGGTGGAGAAGCCCGAGGAGGCGGAAACGGACACGGGGATTTTGCCCGAGGCGGACTTGTTCGAGACGCGCAGGTACATGAAGTCGCCGATGTTGATGCGGTCGAGCGGCTTGTTGTAGTAGCGGTCCATTATGTCGAAGAACGCGTCGGACGTCATCACGACGCGCCTGGTTATCCAGTTGGTTATTCCTTTGGCGTCGGCATAGGGGAACCCGAGCACGACCTCGCGGTCATCGATGTCCTCAAGGACGAAGGAGAAGCGCCCTTCGATTTCGGGCGAGGCGGCGTAGGGATTGCCCTGGACAAGCATGGATATGTATCCGGGCGGGGGCTCGATGGGCCTGAAGTCGCCTATCTCGACGACGAAGTTCGTGGTGTTGGGCACGTCGGGGCTGAAGGGCGCGTCGGGCTCGATGCCGGCCAGCACCCGCCAGGCGCTGATCAGGAAGTGCATCGCCAGGCCGTCAGCCAACTGCGCGGGCGCCACCGCCAGCACCCGCAACGGGCTGGGCAGCGCCGGCTGGTTCAGCAGCGAGGCCAAAAACTGCCAGAGCAGCAGCAGGAGCAACAAAGCGAGGGCAAAGTCGCGTCGTCTAATCACTCTCCACCTCACTGCCGGTCTGACTCTGCACCCGCACGATCTCGGCACGCACGGCGGCGCAAACGCTGGCGTATTCGGCGCTCTGCCGGTAGCCGAGCGAGCCTCCGCCCGGATTATCGAAGACAGACGCTCGACGAATCGGTGGTAAGGGCAGCACCAGGATGCGCCGCGCCAGGTAGACCGCCTCCTCGATGTTATGGGTGACCAGTAGCATAGTGGCCCTATTCTCCACGCCGAGCGAGACCACCAGGTCCTGCAACCCCTCGCGGGTGATCGCATCCAGCGAGGAGAACGGCTCATCCATCAACAGCAGGTCCGGGTCCAGCGCCAGGGTGCGGGCAATCGCCACCCGCTGGCGCTGGCCGCCGGAGAGTTGAGCCGGGTAGCGGGCCGCCAGCTCCTCCAGACCGAGCAGGCCCAACCAGAGGTCAACCGTCTCAAGGCTGGTTGGGTTGCGCTCCAGGCCACGGATGCGCATACCCAGCATTACGTTCTCGCGCGCCGTCAGCCAGGGCAACAGGCCGTAGTCCTGCAGGATCAGACCAGTAGCGTGCCGTGGCCGCTGCACCTGCTCGCAGCTGACGGTGATGCTCCCAGCCAGCGGTTTGCGCAGGCCCGCCAGCAAATAGAGCAGAGTGCTTTTGCCGCAGCCGGAGGGGCCGATAATCGCCCACGGTTCGCCATGCACTCGCCAGGAGAAGCCGTCGAAAACCGGCTTGCCCGGCACGTAAGCAAAGTGCAGGTCTTCCACCTCTACCAAAGGCTGCCTGCTCAATTCCGGCGGCCGCACCGCGTCTTGCAGGGTCGTCACTGGGGCAGCAAACCTGGGTGCACCAAATCTGCGTAGGCCGGCGCCACGCTCAGCAGCTGCTTAGCCAGCATCCAGGCGACCACATCCTCCACCTCGGCGACGGTCGGCACGCTGGCCTTTGGGTAGGTTGGCACCTGGAAGCTGTCGACGATGCGTGCCGGCAGACGGGCCTGCTCCACCAACAGCGGCTTGTATCGCGCCGGCTCGGCGGCGATGGCCTGCACGGCCCGTTCGTAAGCCTGCAGGAAGGCGTTGACCGCTTGCGGGTTGGCAGCCAGGTAATCGCTACGCACCGAGATGATGCTCTGGCCGGCCCTGGTAGCGCCATCGTCGGCCAGCAGGGCGGCGCCCTCGACCAGCGCCAAAGAGGCGAAGGGATCGGGCAAGGTGGCGGCGGCCACCTGTTTCTGCATCAGCATCTCGTAGCGTACCGGTATGCGGGTTACCTCGGTGTACTGCACCAGATTGGTAGCCACGCCCTGCCCTTGCAGGATGCGTTCGCTGGTGTATTCGATCACGCTGTTGGAGGAGAGGGCGAGGCTCTTGCCGGTCAGCGCCGTGGCGTCGCTCAGCCTGCCGCCAGGGCCAGCCAGGATGTACATCATCGGCATTCGTGGGTTGCCCTGGTAGGCCTTGCGCACTACCGTCAACTGCTGGCCGCCCTGGTTGAGTAGCAGGGTTGCCACCAGATCGTTCAGCTGGGCATCGAGCTGGCGCGCCTGGATGGCGCTATCCCGCTCCACGGCGCTGCTGAACTCCAGCAGTTCCACCCTCACCCCAGCCTCCTCGAAGTAGCCGTTGCGGGCGGCCACGTGCAGCGGCAAGGCATCGACGACCGGCAGCAGGCCGAGCCTCAGGGTTGGGATTTCTCTGGCAGGCGCGGATTGCGCCGGCATTTGACACGCGACCAGCAGCAGCGAGCAGGCGGCGAGCAGCAGTGCGCGTGGCAGCGGACCTCTCACGGTAGCGTGTAGCTCCTCGCAAAAACTGGCAACGGCCCGAAACAGCACGAATGTTCCTCGCGCCGCCCGGGCCGCTCTGCACTAAGCGATTGATGGAACCGAGATTACTTTGATTCAGACTTCCGTCTTCGTCTTGCTACTCGTCTTTGAGTTGGTATCGGCTGTCTTCTTCTCGTCGGCTTCGCCGTCTGCGATGTTATCCTTGAACTCACGAATACCACGCCCCAACGCGCCGCCCACTTCGGGCAGTTTGCCGACGCCGAATATCAACACCACGATCACAAGGATCACAACCAGTTCAAATGGACCAACTGGACCTATCCCAGGCATACCTCTTACCTCCTTCCCGCGGCCTGACGATGGACGGTCTCCCCCGGCACCATGGCGAAGAAGAACCCGCACATCACGATCGCGGCCCCCAGATAGAATGCGCCCACGAGTGAGCCGGTGATGTCTCTAATAAAACCGCTGAGAATCGGCCCCACCATGGCGGCCGATATGCCGATCAGGCCCAGCATGCCGACGGCAGTGCCCAGCACATCCGGTTTGCTGGCGTGCACTATGTCACTCAGCCAGGCAACCTGAATTGGATCCCAAGTCAGTTTGCCTACCATACCATAAGCAAGCAAAGCCGCAAGCAGCATCTCAACCGACTCGGCGTTGGCCATGGCAAGGATGGAGACCGAGGCCAGCGGAAAGAGCGTAAGTGACAGCCGCTTGCGGCCAATCTTATCAGATAGCCGGCTTAAAAACATAGCTGAGGGCAGCGAGGCGACGGCGACGATCGCCGTGAAGGAACCCGCCACCGCCAGCGAGAGCCCCCGCTCCGTCTGGAAGAAGGTGGGCGCCCAGGTGATCACTACAAAGAAGCCATAGAGCGAGCAGAACGAGCCCATGCAAATCGCCATCAATTGGCGATCCTTCAGCACCGCCGTAAACGGTGTCTGCTTACGCACCTGGGGGCGCACGTCCTTCAGCACCAGGGCAAAAACCAGCGCCATCAACAGGGTGGGTACCGCCAGTAGCAGAAATGAGTTGCGCCAGTTGCCGGTGGCAAGGTAGACCGGGCCCGACATCGCCAGCCCCAGCGCCAAGCCGATCGCCATGCCGGAGTTGATCACCGCCGAGGAGATGCCACGCATGTGGGCCGGCACCGTCTGCATGGTGGTAGTAAAGGCCGCGGTGTAGTAGGCGCCGGCGCCCAGGCCGTGCACGGCGATGGCGAGGATGAGCGTGAAGTATGAGTTGCTCAGTAGCCCAATGGCCAACATGCCCAGTCCCGCCAGCGTGTAGGTGATCACCAGCAGGCGCTTGAGACCCACCCGGTCACCGATCACACCGGTGGGCAGCTGCATCATGGTGTAGATAAGGAAATAGGCGCTGGTCAGCGCGCCAGCCTGGGCGGAGCTGATGCCGAAATCGTCGGCGATCACCAACAGCATTGGGTAGAGGTTGGTGCGGTCGGCGTAAACGAGCGCCCAGCCGAAACAGAAAGCCGCGATTACACGGATGATGTAGCCGCGTTCTATGACCGCTCTCCCTCTGTCTCGTCCGCCGTTCGGTCCTCCACCAGCTGGCCTAGCCGCTTGCGAATCAGCTCGGCGTCGGCGGCGGCGCACTCCTCACAGACACGCCCACCCTTCTGCGGCTTGCCACAGCTGGGACAGGTCTTTGTCTTCTCCCCCCGGGCGCGGTTGCGCCAGGCAAGTGAGGTGCTACCCAGGCGGCGGCGGCGGGCAACGATCAGGAAAAGCAATAAGAACGCCGCCAGGATCATCATCAACGTGAACAATTGGTCGTTGCTGAGACCCCGCGGTGCACTGGTAGTGACTGGCGCCGCCGTTGGCTCAGGCTGGACGACCGGGGTTACCGTCATATCTACCCGCACCCTCACCCGGGCGGTCGCCCGATTGCCCAGCGTATCCGTCACCGTGACGTCAAGGTTATGGTTACCCACCGCCAGCTTACTGGTATCCCAGTTCAATTCGTAGGGCTCACTGTCGTCCGAGCCCACAACTACGCCGGCCACGCTGGCCTCCACCCGGCGCACCGGCGCCACCGCCTTCACCTCCACCCGCACCGGTACCGTACCCATCACCTTCTGGTCGGCCTGGGGGGAGATGATCCTGATCTGGGGAGGATTGTTAGTAGCGACAAAGCTGGTCTGGCCCGCTACCGTAGCGTCGCCGTGGCGCACATTAATCGCCAGCGTGTGCTTTTTGCCATCGGCAGATACAGAGGAACGGAAGCTCAGCTGGTATTGGTTGCGTAGTTGGTCGGCGATGTTGCTGAAAGCCGCCTCCAGGTCGGCCGCCGAGGGGGCAAATAGCGCCACCCCACCGGTGCTGGTGGCCAGCCGCTCTAAGCCTTCCAGCTGCACGTTGTGGCCGAGCGCCACGGTGAAGGCCGGCACCCCGTTGTGTTGCAGGGCGGAGATCGCGTCAAGCAGGGTGGCGGTGCTCTTGGTGTCCTCGCCATCGGTGAGGGCCACCACAATGCGCCGCCCGTCTTTTTCGCCGGCCGCTGTTTGGGCTGCTTGCAACACACCGTCGTGGAAGGCAGTCTCGCCAGCGGCCTGCATGCCGTTGATGGCGGCCACCAGCTCCTGTTTGTTGCCAGTGAAGCGCTGCACCACCTGCGTCTTGTCGGCGAAGGAGATGACGGCCGCCGTGTCGATCGGGTTCAGTTTGTTGACGAAGGTGACAGCTGCCGCCTGCGCCTTGCTCAACGGCTCGCCCAGCATGCTGCCACTGCTGTCGATCACCAGCACCACTCGCAACGGCTCCTGGTCATTGACCACGCTGTTGACGGTGAGCCCCTCCACCACCCGCCCATCCTCAGTCAGCTGGAAGTTGGCGGCAGTGAGGCCGGGCACTGGCCGGCCGCGCTCGTCCGCCACCGTGATCAGGGTGTTGACGGTGGGGAACTGGGCGCTCTCAGTTTTGGTGATCGCCAGTTTGAGCGGCGTCTGCGCTAGCGCCGACAGGGCACAGCAGAATACGGCGACACTGATAGCAGCCAGGGTCGCCAGCCAAATCATTCGCCGGGGCAGTTGCGTAAAGAAATGCAAGGTCCTTAGCACGGGCGCATTATATCATTGCTGCCCTATCGCCTGTACAACAGATCACACAGACACAGCGACGGACGGACAGCCCGCGCATCGAGGGACATCATAAACCTGGCCTTAACCGAGACAAGGACCATAAACGGCGTTTCGCCAGACTAGGTGGCCATTGTTCGTCAACCAATGGCGGACTATACTACTAACACCGGTGAGCCATGGGGCTGCCGCCGTTATGAATAAGGAGATTCCGATTATCTATAAGAACCACTTAACCAAGCCAAACACCGTGCGCGGCCAATCCGTAGTTGAGCTGGCGCTGCTGCTACCCATCCTGGTGATGATTATGCTCGGTGCGCTTGACCTGGGCCGTGCTTTCTACTACTACTCGGGCGTCAACAACGCCGCCCGGGTGGGCGCGCAATACGCCATGAACCCGGCCGTGCCCGACCACCAGGTGATAAACGCGGTGGTGCGCGAGGCGGAGCCCTACGTGCCGCTGGGATCGGCGGCGGTGGCCTACTCCTATCCGGCGGGAAAGGCGACGCAGCGTCAGTTCTCAGTCAGCGTCACTTACGTCTTCACCTTCATCACGCCGGGCGCCAACCAGTTATGGGGTGACGGCATTACCATGAACTGCGTCTCCACCGGCCGCTACGAGTAAGGGCGGTGACAGATATTTGTTGAATGAGATTCCAGTGAAGCAAGCCGTTGATACCAACAAAAGAAACAAGTTGCGCCAGCGGGGGCAGGCACTGGTGGAGTTTGTTCTTATCCTCCCCACTTTCCTTCTGCTTACCCTGCTGGTAATTGACCTCAGCCGCGCTGTTTACACCTACAATACGATCTCCGATTGCGCGCGCGCCGGCGCCCGCTTCGCCAGCGTGGCAGGTGACCCTGCCTGGGGTGACACCGAGTACACGGCGGCAGGCAACGCCGCCGGCAGCTACACAGGCGTGGGCGGCTACGTCGGCACCATGACCATCGTTGGCCAGACGGCCCGCCAGCTAGGCATTCTCGATCCTTCGTTGGTCACTGTGCAGATTGCCACCGGTGGCCAGCCCAACCTGCACATGCGCGTACCGATCAGCGTGCGGGTCGATTATCCATTTCAACCGATAATTACCTATATCGTCGGTGACGCCACTATCTCGATGTCGGCGCAATCCGAGATGTTTATTCAGTGATGGGGTCCATATGATGAAACAGAAACAACACGCCGGGGAGCGCGGCCAAGCGCTGATCGTTTTCGCTCTGGTAGTTTCCGTCCTCGTGGGAGCGCTAGCTCTGGTGGTGGACGTGGGGCAGCTCTACATGACCCAGCGCAGCATCCAGAATATCGCCGATATGGCGGCGCTGGCCGGCGCCCAGCAGCGCGCCCCCGGCGTGCAGTGCGTGCTCACCGGCGCCGCTGTGTCCGATGCCTACAACTACGCCGGCATCAACGGGGCGCCCACCGGCGCCGGCGCCAACGGTGGCTGGTCGCCCAGCAACGCCGACGGCGTGATGGTCAGTCTGCCACCGTCTTCAGGCAACTACGGCGGCAACCCCGCTTACCTAGAGGTGAGGGTGGCGCGCACCGTACCCGCCCTCTTTGCCGGCATCTTCAACGCCGGTTCGGTGCGGCTGGAGGGCCGCGCCGTGGCGCACGGCTGCGGCGGCTTCGCCGAGGCGGCGATAGTGGCACTAGACACGGGTAACCACGCCATTAAGTCGGCCGGTAACTCCAACCTCTTCGTGCAGGGCAGCATCTACTCCGCTGGCGGTATCGCCGTCAACAGCGGCAACCTGACGCTGTCGGGCACCGCCTACGCGAAAGGTTCGATCTCGGGCGGCAACATGTCAGCTGGCGCAGGTACGCAAAGCGGCCCCTCGGTGCCGGTAATATCCGATCCGAAGTGGGAGACGCCACCCGTCGGTTCAACCGCCCCCGGCACCGCCTGGAAATCGAAGCAGCAACCTACCTACGTCACCGTCAACGGCGTGAAGTGGAAGTTAATCATGCCAGGCACCTACAGATCGATCACCGTGGACAACGGCGACCACGTGCTCTTCCAGAAGGGCGTCTACCGCGTCACCAAGAATGACTTCAAGATTCAGGGCGTAGCGGCCGGCTTCGGCGATCCCCACACCTTCGCCAATCAGAATGTGCCCGATTTCGGTGAACCGGTCAGCTTCGTCCTGGACGATGGCGTTACCTTCGACGTCACCAGTTCAGGCACCGCCCGCTTCCGCAGTGGTCCGGAGTACAACAACCTGATAATACGTTCCTTCCAGGACGGCAACGCCGTCAAGATCGTCGGCCAGGGCGACGTCAGCCTGCTGGGCACTATCTACGCCCCCAACGGCGATGTGGAGATATCCGGCTCGGCCGGTGGCACAGTACACGGCCAGATAGTAGCTGGCTCGGTGAGCTTCACGGGCGGCAGCGGCACCGCGGTAGTGTACGACCCCAACTACATACCCAATACCAAGTTCTCCTGGCTGGTGGAATAGGGCAGTCAGCGCAGATCAAGAAATGGCGCCGTCAGTGACGGCGCCATTTCTTATTGCGGGCTGTTGTGTTCTCCTACTAGTGCCGCAGGCTGATACGCACCTCACGGCCCTCCGTGCCGTCCAGGCCCTTCAAGAGGCCGACGATGCTCTCAATCAGCATCTTCTCAACGAAGGGCTTAAGCGGTAATGGCTTACCATCGATCGAGACCACGATGCCGCGGCCGCCCGCCGGGCCGATCACGTCGCGCTCCAGCAGGTCGGCCACGCCAACCACGTCCTCCAGCCCGAACTGCGGCGTGGCAAAGTCGAACGGCTGGTCGGCCACGATGGCGATCAGCTCGTCCTCGCTGCAGAGCAGGTCCGGACCAAACTCGCGGCGCGACACCTCTATCTTCCGCTTGTCACCCCGCTTGTAGCCCTCGGTAAGCACGATGTCGACGCCACTGACGAAGCGGGAGACGAGCTCTTCCGGCTCTAGGTCGCGATCGCTAGGGGCGATCAGCGCCATCCGATTAGGCGAGGAGATGAGCACCTGGTCGCTGCCCGCCTGCGCCATGCGCCAGCTATCCTTGCCGGGCTTGTCCAACTCGAAACTGTGCGTGTCGTGCTTGATGGTGGCCACGCGAATGCCGCGCTGCTTCAGCTCGACCACCAGCTTCTCCAGAAAGGTGGTCTTGCCTATGTTCGATTTGCCTACCACCGATATGATGGGAATCATCTCTGTTCACCTCACCATTGTCCGCCCCAATTTGAGGGTCAGCGTTGCAGTTTCAGCTGCAGCGGCAGCTCCACCCGATCGCCCGCCGGCTTGCCGTCCGCCACCACCGCCAGGCGCTTGCCGTCAGAACCATTGTACATGCCCAGCACCAGGCGGTAGCTGCCGGTGGGCAATTCCGCCGCCAGCGGCAGGGCGTAGCGGTCCACTACCTCCTGGCCGGCTTGCCAGCCACCGGTGGGCGCGTAGCCGCCGCCGGGCGCCACATCCTGCTGTGCCACGATTCTCTCTTGCCCGTCTAACAGATGCACGAACACTTTGTAATCGGCGGCCGGCTTGCCGAGGGCGCGCCAGCGCAGCGCCAGCTGCAAGCTCTCGCCCGGCCGCAGCGCCGCCTGCTCATCAGCCACCAGCCACTCCACCAGCGCGATCTGCTCGCCCAGCTGCCAGTTACCGGCATGCCAGCCGGCCTCGGCGCCGGTGCTACGGAAACCCACCAGCCGGAACGGCCCGTACCACTGCTCGCTCAAGCGGAACGAGTTGGCGGCCAGCCAGCGCTCGATGCCGTTCTCGGGCGCGCCGGGCGGCGTCTCCGTGATCACCCACAACTGACTGTGGCGTTCGCTCAGCCACTGCAAACGGGCGAGCGTAGCCGGCTTCAGCGTCTGCTCCTCATGTGTTCCCCAGGCCGGCAGTAGCGTCTTGTTGGCGTTCTGCCAGAGCGCCGTCAGGCGGGGCGCCAGGTAGACGATGCCGGCGTCCGGGCTGGCCTTCGCCTGTAGGTGAGCCACGATCTGCCGCGCCGAACCGTCCTCACACGCGTAGGCGCGCTCCAGGTAGAGGTGCCCGGCAAAGAGCAGCCAGCCGCCAGTGAGCAGCGCCGCCAGCACCGCGGCCGCCCGCCGAGCGCGCAGCGCCAGCCAAAGGCTGAACACCGCCAGCGCTACACCAGCCAGCAAAGCAGACAGCGCCAGGCCATCCAGCTCGCGGCCCCCGATCAGCCAGCCGAAGTCGAGGTAGGGCGGCTGCAACAGGCGCAGTTGGTTGATGATCGGCTGGCGCGCCGGATCGGTCAGAGTCAGCCGATCGGGATCGGCCGAGAGCGGCAACAGCTGCGCCAGGTAGACGCTGTGGTCAACCAGTACACCCAGTACCTGCACGACCAGGCTGGCCACCAGTAGCAACGGAGTTAAAAGACGCAGCCACGATGGCAGCTGCCGCCACTGGGCGAGGCCATCGCCCAGCGCCAGGACGGCGAAGGCCCAGGCGGGAATGAGGAAGCGCACGCCCCAGTTCCAACCGCCCCACCAGATCCACCAGGTAGCGTAGAGCAGCACGTGGCCCAGCAGCAGCGCCAGCATCAAAGTGCCCTCCGCCGGCAGGCGGCGCAGCAGGCGCGGCGCGAAGGGCAAGAGCAGCAACAGGAGCGGCAGGTAGAGGAAGGCGCTCTTACCCGGCGAGAGCAGCAGGCCAGCCAGTCCCTCCCAGAGCGGCACGATGAAGCCCTCGTTGGCGCCGTAGCCGGTGTGCAGCGGGTTGCCGAACCGCCACATGTTGTACCAAGCAAAGACGCTCAGCGCCAGCAGCACCGGCATCGCGAAGAGCACGGCTCGCAGCCAGGGGCGGTTGTGGCGTAGCGTCTGTCGCCAGTTCGCCAGTGGCGCCCCCGCTAGCAGCAAATAGAGACCGAACAGCGGCGCGAAGGCTGTGTTGGCAGCCTTGTTGAGCACGCCGGGGGCGAAGAAGAGTCCGGCCGCCAGCGCCCAACCGGGAGCGCGGCGCACCGCCAGCACTGAGCAGTAGAAGGCGCCTAGCAGGGCCAGCGAGCTGAGCGGCTCACTCATGTAGCGTTTGCTGTACACCCAGACGGGTGTGGCCAGCGCTACCGAGAGCAGCGGCGTGAAACCGAGCTGGCGGGCGGTGAGATATAGCAGGCCAACGCACAGGGCGCTGATCACAGTATTGAACTGCAGAATGACGCCGATCGCCCCCAGTTCGGGCCGCGCCAGCGCCAGTTTGTAGAAGGGCCAGCTCAGCCAAGCTTGGGTCAGCCCGTATTTCGAGTAGTGCTGGCCGTCCAGTCCGTGCTCGTTAGGCACCTCGCGGGTGAGGGTGGCCATCTGCTCCACGTCATAGCGATTGAACTTGGCCACGTTCTCCGCCAGCGCCAGATTGACGCCCTCATCGGAGGTCAGCTGCATGGTTGTGGTGCTGGTGAGCAGATAGACGGAGAGCGCCAGCAGGGTGACTGCCAGGGCGATCAGCAGATCGGTCGGCCGGCGGGACGGCGCGGCGGTGGGCATGGGCGAGTTCTCCAGCCTGAGCGTGCGGCGGATTATAGCACAAGGCGCCGCCGCGCCGTCCCGGGGCGCAGTTCGGGGCCGGTTGAGCCTACTTCGGCGCGCCACCGGGGATCAGCGTAACGCTTCACGTAGATGCACGACGGCAGGCCATGTTCTCACGAGTGGAACCTGAGCTCCGACTGTCACTCACCGTCTGCCCGCAAACGAACAATTGCCCTGACATTCACCGTCTGTTAACATAGCGCCGACTCTAACTCGCAGGCTGTACTGGCCATTACCTTGGGGAGGCAAACCGAGTGTTCATAACCAAAGGCGAAGAGAAGACCCGATCCAGCTTCGAAGAGGGTGAGTGCCTTCTGCACGTCAACGAGGATCAGTTTCACGAGTTGATCCGTTCGCTCGCCAGCTGCCAGACGGCGGCGCGAGCGGCCGAAGAGGATTAGAACGAAAAGGGCTCACCCCGCATGCGGGTGAGCCCTCAGTTATCAGTCCGGCCGTGGTTAGCTGGCCACGCCGCGCGGTGGTTTGCGGAAGTTGACCGTGTAGGCTGCCAGGCTGCCCAACTCCTCCACCAGATAGAAGCCGGATTGCTCGCACAGCTCCACGGCGCTGCTCTTTAGCATGTAGGCGGGGTCGAGCACGATCTCGGTGAGCGACAGCTGGCCCCCCACCTTCAAGAGGCGGAATGCCTCCCATAGCAAGGAGTACTTGTCTGCCGCCTTGCCCAGCGAGGCCATCAGCACCACGCGGTCGAAGCTCTCGCCGGGCAGTTCCAGCTCCCTGGCCTCGCCCACCACGAACTCCAGGTTGTCGGCTCCCTCCACGAAGGCGCGCTGGCGCAACTCTTCCGCTTTCTCGGCCTTCTCCACCTGCACCGTGAGCTTGCCGCTGTTGCCCACCAGCTCGGCCAGGGCGAAGGTGGCATAACCGGCGCCCTCACCCAGCTCCAGCACTTGTTCGCCGGGCTTCACGCCAGTGCGCTCGGCCGCCGCCAGCGGTGCCAGCAGCGTCTCACCGGCCGGGTTATTGAGCAGGGCGCGGTTGACCACGTCCGGGATCGGGAAATGGTAGTTGGCGCGCAGCGCCTGATAGGCTACTCGCCCTATCGCCAGCAGGCCGGTGATGGTCAGCAGGTAGCGACAGGCGGATTTCAGCGCTCCCATGATTCTGTTCCTCCTCAAAAGATGGCCGGCGGCCGCTCGCCGTCAGCCTGCGTTATCCTCTGACACGTCCACTTCTGTCGCGGCCGCGGCAGCCACGTCCGGGCGGGCGTCGGCGTCGTCCAGCGCCTGCAGGTAGGCGAGCTTGCGTGCCTGCGGCAGTTGTTTCACCTTCAGCTCCAGCTTCATCGCCGCCACCCGGTCGCTGCAGCGGCGGGCCACCAGCAGGCTGACGGGGCCGTGAGCGCGAGTATAGCGCGCCCCCTTACCCGCGTTGTGTTGCCTGAGACGCCGCTCCACGTCGGTGGTCATGCCGGTGTAGAGGGTGCCATCGGCACAACTGACCAGATAAACCCACCAGCGGCCGCACTCGTTGTCTTCATCCATGCCCCGGCATTATAGCATCGGCCGCGCCCGCCCCCGTTTGGCACAGCCGCAGCCGGCGCCAGGCCTCTTCGCAATCCACCATCGTCTGGCGGCGACGCCCGAGGTGGGAGTGGAAGGTGACGCCACGCGCGTAGGCGAGACAGCCGCAGGCGCTCAGCTGGGCCAGCAGCAGATCGTACTGGCGCCGTCCCAGGCCGAGCGCCGTGGCGCCGCTGCCGGCCGGTGGCAGCAGGCCGTCGCCGTCGGCGGCCAGTTGCCAGAGCCGGCACAGCACGCCCCTGAGAGCGTAGGTATTGCCAGCGGGACGGCGATGCAACGGCGGCAGTGGCGGGCCGGTCTGGCCGCTGGCTCGCGCTCGCAACCAGGCCAGCGCCTTCCGGCAGTGCAGCTGCGCGGTAGCGGCGGCGACGCCATGCTGCAGTTCAATCTGCCGGTAGCTGAGGCAATCGCCGTAACGCCAGCGTAGTAAGCGGCGGTGGGCGACCGGCAACTCGGCCAGCAGTTGTTGGCAGAGTACGGTATCGAGCAGTGCCCCTGCCGGGTCGCCGCTGGCGAGCACGGCATCGTATTTGCGCTCCAGTTGCGCTCGCCATTGGGGGCTGTCCAAGGATTGGTGGCGCCCTTCGTGCCAACGCAGACAACGGCGACGATACTGCAACAAGGCGAGGGGATACAGCTTGAGAAGCCAGGGAAGGAAGGGACCGCGCCGGCGCCAACCTTCGACGATGGCCGCCAGGATGAGGTAGCCTTGCTGCTGCAAGTCCTCGTTGTCCAGCCAGCCCTGGCGCCGGCGGCTCTGGCGTTGCATGATTCGCTGGCGCAACTCAGCAGTCTCGTCAAACAAAAGCGCCAACGCTGCCCGGTCGCCCTCTTTGGCCCGGCAGGCCAGGGCGTCGAGCTCAGCCGCATTCATCTTGTGCACCTCATGTTGATTTAAACTAGAACGGCTGTTCTATTCGAAGGAGTATACGGCCTAAGCAGCCGGTTGTCAATTGCCGCGCGGACTTCGCCCCGGCTTGTTCATTGAGCCACGGCTGTTTGATCAGATCTCCCAGGCCCTTGCCATCATGCCAGGCAGTAAGGTTCTGTACAGGCTGATGGGCTCCCTGTTGCAATTATTGCGCAGTCACACGGTTATCCCTATACCGACAGAACGAAACTCAACGGAGAGTGTCATGCGCAGTGGCAAAATGACCATCAGCAACAGCCAAGTGGAAGGAAACGAAGCCAGCGCCTCTTACGGAGGCGTCATCTGCAGCAGCGGGGTAGGGCTCGCTCAGAATCAGCGATAGTCGCATCGCAAGCAACACCGCTCTCAACAGCAACAATGGCCACGGCGGCGCCATTCGTGTCCACAGCGGCGCCATCTCACTTGAGCACAGCATCTTCAAGGCCAACACGGGCAACATGGCTGGCTCCAGGGATTTCAGCGGTGCGCTGTTGGCCTCTGACCAACTGGCGAAGTACCCAAGACCCTACGGGGGCGGCTCTACCCCAGACTACACGCCCCGCTGCGACCTGGATTCGATCGAATCGCGCCTGATTGGCACTTCCGACCCCGTAGTACCAGACCCCGATCCCCAGGTCACTTCTACGTGTTAGTGCCTCTGGTGGTCAGATAGACCACGGGACCCCGCCTGCCTGGCGGCGCGAGCTCGGGCGTTAACAGCGAAGAAACAGAAGAAACAAAAGCGGTGGCCACTTACAGTGGCCACCGCATTCTTTTCCTCGAGCCGATAAGCGTATCGGCGGCCAGGCCATCTCGCTCGCGCCGTTCGGGCAAGCCGAAACGCACGCCTCGCACTCGATGCATTCGTCATTGTTGACGGCGCTGGCTTTACCATCCACCATCTCAATAACCCCCACCGGGCACGCGTCTATGCAGTCACCAATCGCCGTACACTTATCAGCATCGATTTTTATTGACATTAGCATCCCCTCCTTTCCATGCGACTTAAGGATACCCGCGGTGTTTTTCGTTGTCAACTGGTCAAGCGCTGATGATTGCGAAGTTGTACCGTGCAGTCAGTTCGCCAGTGCGGGTCACAGGCGCTAAACTTGCCTCAACGGGTGAAGAAAGGCGGTGACGAAATGAATCTGCTTAACCGCCAGAGCGGCGCCCTTGCCCTGTTGCTGCTGGGCGCCTGCCTGGCGCTGCTGCTCAGTGGCATGACCGGGCGCGCCGTGCCGCTGGTCGCCGCCAATCCGGCGGCGGCAGCGCCGGAAGCTAAGAGCGCTGACATGGCCTCGCTACTGGCGCTGCAACTGGCCGCTGAGGCGATACAGATGACTCCCTCCATGCCGGCGCCCCCTGCAACCCCAACCCCAGCGCCGACACCGACGCGTGCTGGCAGCAGTGCGCCGCTGGTGGCGATCGACGCCGGCCACGGCGGCGCTGAGATCGGCGCCGTCTACCAGGATCAGAGCGGCCTGGTGGTGCTGGAGAAGGACGCCAATCTGGCGATCGCGCTGCACCTGCAGCGCCTGCTGGAGAACGCCGGCTACCGCACCGTCCTGACCCGCAGCGCCGACCACGAGGTCAACCGCCCACCCACCGATCGCAACGGCGACGGCGTGATCGACTTGCAGGATGACCTGCAGGCCCGCATCGACGTCGCCAACCAGGCAGGGGCCGATCTGCTGTTCAGCATCCACAACAACGGCTACCCGAACCCGTCTGTGCGCGGCAGTGAAGTCTACTACTGTCCCCACCGCCCCTGGGGAGAGCGCAACCTCTTCCTGGCCGAGGCACTGCAGGCCGCCTTCGTGCGCCGCCTGGCCGAGGCGGGGTACCCCACCCTCAATCGAGGCGTGCACGACGACACCGACTTCCGCATCGTCAACGGCGTCTCCCGCCACGTTTCGCTGCTGGGACCGGCGGAGCCGCCCCGCATCCCCAGGCCCTCGCAAATGCCGGGCGCCCTGGGAGAGTCCTTGTTCCTCTCCAATGCGGAGGGCGCGCTGCTGGCCGAGGAGTGCATCCTGCAGGCGATTGGGCAGGCATATTTCGATGCAGTGACCGCCTACTTCGAGCGCTACCCGAGCTGAAATCGCGCACATTTCGGCGTGGCGGCGAAAAAGGCAACCTTTCCGCCTCGTAGAGCGTCTTAACTGGTGAGGGCCGATCGCAGATGTTCAGAGGTATAAGTGATCCCTGGAGGTGCCTAGATGAGTCTCAGCAAAGGAATGACGCTGCTGCTGGCGGCGGCGCTTCTACTATCCAGCCTGGCTGGTTGTGCCACTGCCACCGTCAAGGCGGAGGAGGCGCGTTCGAGCGCCCCGAGGGCGCAAGTGACTCCCGTCCCGGCTGCTCTGAAAGCGCTGGCCGAGGGCAACAACGCCTTCGCCCTGGACCTCTACGGACAGCTGCGCAGCGAGCCGGGCAACCTCTTCTACTCCCCCTACAGCATCTCGCAGGCCATAGCCATGGCGCAGGCCGGGGCGCGCGGCGAGACGGAGAAGCAGATCGCCCAGGTGATGCACTTCAACCCAAACCAGCAGCAACTGCACAGCAGCTTCAACGCCATAGACCAGCATTTCACGGCCATGGGCTCACCGCGCTCCACGCTGCAGCGCCCCATGGCGCTGCGCATGGCCAACTCCGCCTGGGGCCAGCAGGATGAAGGCTGGGAGAAGGCCTATCTCGACACCCTGGCCGCCAACTACGGCGCCGGCGTGCAGCTGACCGACTTCAGGGCCGGTTCGGAGGCGGCCCGCGCCAGAATAAACGAGTGGGTGAAGGTGCGCACCGAGGGCAAAATACCCGAGCTGATGCCGGCCGGCGCCGTCACCAATCAGACCCGGCTGGTGCTGGTCAACGCCGTCTACTTCAAGGCCGCCTGGAGCAAGCCGTTCCAGAAGTCGCAAACGGCGCCGGCGCCCTTCAACCTGCTGGATGGCAAGCAGGTCAGCGTGCCAACCATGAGGCTGACGGCCACCCTGCGCCACGCCAAACTGGGCGACTGGCAGGCGGTGGAGCTGCCTTACGAGGGCGGCGCCACCGGGATGCTGCTGCTGGTGCCGGAGCCGGGCAAGTTCGCCGCCGCCGAGCAGCAGCTGACAACGGCACAGCTGCAGCAGCTGATCGCCGCGCTGCAAACCAAGCAGGTGACGCTTACGCTGCCCAGTTTCAAGTTCGATTCGGCCTTCTCTTTAGCCGACACGCTGCAGGCAATGGGTATGACCGACGCGTTTGATGGGAATAAGGCCGATTTCTCCGGCATGAACGGCAAACGCAACCTCTTCATCCAGGCGGTGATTCACAAGGCCTTCGTGGCTGTGGACGAGGAAGGTACCGAGGCGGCGGCGGCCACCGGCGTGACCGTGGCCGAAACAAGCGTAATCTCCCCCAGCGATATGGTGACACTGAAGGTGGATCGCCCATTCCTCTTCGCCATCCAGGAAAAGCAGTCCGGCAACCTGATCTTCTTCGGCCGGGTAGTGAACCCCGCCGGCTAGCGGTCAAGCGGTTTCGATCCGCTCTCGCAAATGAGCTGGTCTTGCCGTCGCGGCGCCGACGTGGATGTGGTGCGGGCCGGTCTTGCACCGGCCTCCTATACGGAAAAGAGCGCCGTTCGTGTTCCCGAGGCCAAGGCAGCCTCCCTAGCCGAAGACGCCGTCTTCCTCGCCCGCCGGACGCCGGCGGTGCAGCGTCCACTCGTCGTTGACGTACTTGCGCAGGCGCAGCTCCTCGGCCAGCTGACGCTCCTGCGCGCTCAGCTCGCCAGGAGCCAGCTCGATGGCCAGCGCCTCCTCAAAACCAGCGCTCAGCACCGCCACCAGCTCCTCGTGGCTGGGGGCGCGGCCCAGCACCGGGTTAAGGGCCGCCACCCGTGACTCGAGGTCGCTGATCAGCCGCTGACGCGTCTGCTCCGAGCGCACCAGGAACAACTCGTAGAGGGCGGCACAGTCCAGCTCCAGCATCAGCGAGCCGTGCTGCAGGATGACACCGTGGCGCCGTGTCTGAGCGCTGCCCACCAGTTTGCGTCCTTCCACCGTCAGCTCGTAGTCGGAGGGCACGTCAAAGCAGGCGGCATTCTGCGAGTGGGGGCGTCTGCCGCTGCGGTGCGCCGGCGTGGCAGTGACCGGCATGCCCAGCTTGCTCAGGCCGGCGCTGAGGCCGGCGCTGATTCGCCGGTAGGACTCGACCACGCCACCGCTCACCCGCGGCTCGCTTTCCGCCGCCACCACGCTGTAGGTCAGCTCTTGGTCGTGCAGGATGGCGCGGCCGCCGGTGGGACGTCGCACCAGCCCCAGGCCTCGCTCGCGCAGGCGCGCCTGGTCCACTTGCTCGGCGTTCTGGAAGTAGCCCAGCGAGAGGCAGGCAGGCCGCCAGCGGTAGAAGCGGATGGTGGGCGGCACCTGGCCGGCGGCGTGCAAAAGCTGGATCGCCTCGTCCACCGCCATGTTGCTGGCGCCGTCGGCGTAACCAGTGTCCAGCAAGCGCCAGCGCGGCCGCTCTGCCCCGGTAACCTCCATCATCGGCTGGCGATCCGCACCATTTCAGGCGTGGCCTGAGCGGGGGAGGCGCAACCGGTGAGCAGCATCGTCGTCTTCAGCTCAGCCGCCATGCGCTGGAAGCAGAGGGTCGCCCCCTCCACGCCGCCGCCGACGGCGGCGATGGCCAGCGGCCGGCCGATCAGAACGGCGTCGGCGCCGAGAGCCAGCATCTTCAGCACGTCGCCGCCGCTGCGCACGCCACCGTCGGCCAGGATGACCAGCTTGCCCTTGACGGCGGCGGCGATCTCCGGCAGCACTTCGGCGGTACCGGGCTGGTGATCCAGCGAGCGGCCGCCGTGATTGCTGACCACGATGCCGCCGGCGCCGCACTCGGCCGCCAGTGCCGCCTCGTCGGCGGTCATGATGCCCTTGAGGATCAGCGGCAGCTCGAGTTGCGCCACCAGGGCGCGGATCGTGCGCGGCGGCAGCGGCCCCACCGGCTGGCCGGCGCGGGTCATCGGCAGCAGCGCCGCGCCGTCCACGTCGATGCCGATCGCCACCGCGCCTGCCTCGGCGGCGATGCGGGCACGGCTGAGGATGTCGGGCAGGGGCCGCGGCTTGATGATCGGGATGCCGTGGCCCCCGGCGCGGCGTATCGCCTCGATGCCGGCGTCGAACAGCACCGGCAGCGGGCCGTCACCGGTCATCGACCAGGTACCCGCTTCCTTGGCGGCCCCCACAAAATCACAGGCCAGTTCCTGCTCGCTGAGCGCATCGTTGAAGTTCATGTGAGCGCCGGCCACGGCGGCGCCGATGATCGGCATCGCCAATTCGTGGCCCCAGAGGGTGGTGGCGAGGCTTGGCTTGTCCACCTCGTGCAGGGTACGCATGTTGATGCGTACGGCGGCCAGCGCCTTGTAGTTGTTCTTGAACGAGCTGCCACTGCCGATGCCGCCTACCCCCGGCATGCGGCCGGCGCAGACCACGCCGTTGCAGGCGGAGCAAACCACGCAACCGGGCGACAGCTTGCGTCGCGCCTCAGCTTGTACCTCTTGCCACTCCATCGCGCTCACCCTCCGTCAGCCATTGCCCGTCTAACCGGCCGCCCGGCGGGCGCGCAGCTCGGCCGTCAGTTGTGGCACCACCTCGAAGAGGTCGCCCACGATGCCCAGATCGGCGAACCTGAAGATGGCCGCCTCCGGGTCTTTGTTGATCGCCACGATGTGATCGGCACCCTGCATGCCCACTTTGTGCTGGATGGCGCCAGAGATACCGCAGGCGATGTACAGCTTCGGCTTGACCGTCTTGCCGGTCTGACCCACCTGGAACTGGCCGGGCATCCAGCCGGCGTCCACTGCGGCGCGCGAGGCGCCCACCACGCCGTTCAGCTCGGCCGCCAGTTCACGCAGGATGGTGAAGTTCTCGGGGCCGCCCATACCGCGACCGCCGGAGACGATCACGTCCGCCTCCTCCAAACTGAGGCTGCCGCTGCGTTCGCCCGCCAGGCCGAGGATACGGCTCAGCAGCGATGCCGCCGCCGGCGCGGTCTGCAGCTGTTCCACCGCCGCGCTGGAGGGCACCTCCTCCGGCTCCGCCTCGAACGACTTCGGCCGCACGGTAGCCACCACCAGGCCGTCATCCACGGCGCGGTAGGAGGCGAGCACCGTGCCCCCCAGGGCGCTGTTCTGCGCCTGCAGGCTGCCCTCCACCCACTCGAGCGCGATGGCGTCGGTGAGCAGGCCGCTACCCAGGCGGCTGGCCAGGCGCGGCGACAGGTCCTTGCCGCTGGCGTTGGCCACGAAGAGCACTGCCGCCGGCTGCTCGCGCTGCACGATCTCCTGCAAGGCATCCACCGCCGGCAGGGTGAGGTAGTCGTCGTAAGCGGGGTTGGCGTCAACCAGAATGCGGCTGGCGCCGTACTCACGCAGCAGCTGCGCCACCGTCTCTGAGCCGGCCTCGGCCCCGAGCAGTACCGCCCAAGCCTCGCCCAGCTGGCGCGCCTTGCTCAGCAGCTCCAGCCCCGAGTGAGAGGGCCGGCCGTCAACCGTGTCGATGTAGACGAGAATGCCCTTGTTCATGGCTTGCCTCCCTCTCTAGATTATCTTTGCCGTCTGCAAGTAGTCGGCGATCAACTGGCCGCCGCGGCCGCCCGCTTCCAGAACCTGGCCGCTGGCGCGCGCCTCGGGGAATTGGAGACTGAGCATCTCCACCTGCGGCTGTAGCGGCAGGTCGTTGGCCAGCGAGGCCAGCGGCACTTCGCGGATCTCCTTCTTCTTGGCCGCCATGATCCCCTTCAAGGCCGGGTAGCGTGGCTCGTTGATGCCCTTCAGCACGCTGACCAGGCAGGGCAAGGGCGCCTCCACCTTGAAGGCGGCGCCGTCACCGAGGCGCTCGGCCTTGACAGTGCCGCCCTCCACCGCCAGCTGGCGCACGAAGGTCACTTGCGGCAGGCCGAGGAACTCCGCCAGTCTGGCCGGCACCACGCCGGTGCGGGCGTCGGTCGATTCCTGACCGCAGAGCACGAGGTCGAACTCCTCCTGCTTGAGCGCCGCCGCCAGCGCTGCCGCCGTCACCTGCGTGTCGGCGCCAGCCAGGCCGGGGTCGGTCACCAGGATCGCCCGCTCCACCCCCATTGCCAGCACCCGGCGCAGCGATTCACTGGCCTTGGCGGGACCGAGGCACACGGCCACCACGCTGCCACCGTGCTGTTCGACCAGCTGCAGCGCCGCCTCCACGGCGTACTCATCGAAGGGGTTGGGCACCGCCACCACCTCGCGGTCCAGCCGCATCGTTTGCGGGTCGAGGCGTTTAACGACGGTTGTGTCCGGCACCTGCTTGATGCAGACGACGATCTTCATCTCTGGCAAACCTCCTCGTTGGCACAGGCGGGCACGCTCAGCTCCCGCAGGACAGCAGCTATCGTATACCGCCGTTGCGGCGGCAGTCAACGCACGGCAGGGCCGGCGCCGGCAGTTTAAACCTGATGTTCCTCGGCAAGGCGGCGCTGATGCAAGGTGGCCGCTTCGTGGCAGCAGGAGAGTCTCAGTAGGTGATTACCGAGGCCAATCTGGTGGCAACATATGGGGTGGGAGTCAAGGTGTTCAACGTTGCCGCGCCGGACGGTAAGCGGACTGTACGCTTATGCAGCCGGTGGTTCGACGATGATTGAGACCCCTTGCTGGCCCTAAGCCGCCGGTTCGGACCAGACGCGCTTGCGGTCGGAGACTCCCTGCAACACCCAGGCGCCGGCCAGCAGCAGCACCAGCAGTGAGAGCACCGCCACCCGGTAGCGGCCGTCCCCCCAGCCCTGCAGGACGAAGACGATGGCGCCCCAGAGCAGCGGTCCGAAGATCGAGGAGAAGCGGCCGGCCAGGCCGTAGAGACCGAAGAACTCACCCACGTGCTGGGGCGGCGAAAGGCGCAGCAGGAAGACGCGGTCGCACACCCAGGTGGAGCCCATACTGAGGCCAGCGATCGGCCCCACCAGCCAGAAGAGCGTCTTGTCGTAGCTGAGCGCCGCCAACAGCAGCGCTACCGCCCACTGGGCCAGCACCACATTGAGAGAACGCTTTGGCCCCCAGCGGTCCACCACCTGCCCGTAGACGAGCGAGCCCAACACGGCGAAGGTGGTGCTGATAATCAGCAGCAGCTGCACCTCGCCATCGTTGAAGCCGGCCACCCGCACCGCGTAGACGCTCATGAAAAGAATCACCGTATTGATGGCGTCGGTGTAGAGGAAGCGCGCCAGCAGAAAACGCAGCAACCCCTCGTAGCGGCGGGCGTGGCGCAAGGTGCGCAGCGTCTGGCTGGTGGCGCGCCGCCACTGGGTGAGGGAAAAAAGGGCGGCGGCGCCGCGCGCCTGAGTCTTCGCCTTCTCCTTGACGAAGAGGAAGCACGGTAAAGCGAAGAGGGCGAAAAGCACCGCGGTGGGCAGAAAAGCGGCGCTGCGCCCACCGGCAGCCACGAAGGGCGCCACGGCCACAATACCGAGGATGGCGCCAGCGTAGCCCATGGCCACGCCGATGCCGGAGATACGCCCCTGCGTCTCGGGCTTGCTCACCGCCGGCAGTAGCGAGTCGTAGTATATCAATCCCGATTGGTAGGCGTAGTTGGCCACCATGAAGAACAGCAGCCCCAGCCAGAGACTGTTGACCAGGCCGATCAGCGCCGTGGCCAGCACGCAGACTCCGGTGAAGAAGACGAGGAACGGCAGCCGCCTGCCCACCTGGTCGGAGACGGCACCTAACAGTGGCGAGGTGAGCGCGATCAGCAGCATTGAGGTCGAGGCGGCCACGCTGTAGACGAGGTCCGGCGCGCCCTTATCCACCGTCACCCAAAGGGCGAAGTAGAGCGAAACCACGTTCATGCTGAAGATGGTGTTGGCGAAGTCGTAGAGGCTCCAGCTGAGGGCGGGCAGCCAGCGCAGGCGGCCGACTGGCTGCCCTGCGAACGGCGCTAGGTTGGCGGCTGACATCTCGGTGTTCTTCATGGCCTGGCAGCTCTAATTCTACGCGGTCTGAGAGTGGCCGGGGTAAACGCAGGGGTTATTTCAGTAAACGCTCAGAGCTCGCGGGCGAAGGGCACGCCCCGGCGGATGAAACTGGCGGCGCGCGCCACCTCGTCGCAACGCGCCAGCTCGGCCTCGGTGAGGATGCCCGCCTGGTGCAGCAGCTCGCGTTCGCGGTAGAGGTCGGTCTGCAGCATCTCCGGCCCGTCGGTGTTGATGGTGAAGGGCACGCCGTAGTCGCGCAGCGCGTCGATGATCCGCCGCCAGTGGGCCAGGTCGCGCACCACGCTGGTGCGCAGGTTGGATGTGGGGCACAGCTCCAGCACCACGCCGTCGGCGGCGAGGCGTTCCAGCAGCGCCGGATCGTCGACGGCGCGCACCCCGTGGCCGATGCGCTGGGGGCGGGCGTACTCCAGCGCTTGCCAGACCTCGTCGGCGTCGCCCATCTCGCCGGTGTGGATGGTCACCCCCAGGCCGGCGGCGTGGGCGCGTGCGAACAGCGGCTGCATCTCGCTCAGCGAGCCGAAGCGGTTGGAGACGGGGCCCGCCAGGTCCACCCCAACCACGCCGATGCTGCGGTAGCGCGCCGCCTTGGCAAAGATTGCCTCGTTCACCTCCGGCGCCAGACTGCGATCGGCACAGAGGATGATACCCGCCTGCACCTCGCCGTACTCCAGCAGCGCCCGCTGCATGCCCTGAAGCGAAGCGACGATAATGTGGTCCAGGTCGCGTTCGCCACCGCGATTGCGTTTGGCCGGACAATAGCGCAGTTCCACCAGATCCACGTTGACGTGGCGGTAGAGGCTGGAGATCACGGCGTGGGTAACGCTCTGCAGCGCCTCGGGGCTCGATTGCAGCAGTTCCGTCCAGTAGAAGAGGTCGAGATACTCCTCGAAGGTACTGACCTGATCGGGTGTGGCGGTCACCATCTCCACGAACTTCCAAAAGCCGTTCACCGGCAGGCGGATGCCCTGGGCGTGGGCAATGGAGTAGAGGATGGCGGCGTCGGCGGCGCTGCCCAGGTGGATATGCAGCTCGGCCAGGTTGGGACCGGGCCGGCGATGGGCGAGGTGGGTATCGGCAAACGTGAGCATACGCCTTCCTCTGCGGACAGTGGCGGCATTTTATCACAGCGCTGTCGCCTTTCAAGGCTGACTCGGGGTTGAGCGTAGCGGGCTCAGGGTGCGGCGCCCATGTCGGGAATGCTACGATTATGCTGCAGGCCGAAGAGGCGATCTGTGGCGCGCATCTGGCGCGCGGTGCGGCTGGAGCCGCTACCTGAACAAACGGCACTAGAAGAAAGGAAGGGCAGCTCAGCATGGCGTTACTGAACAAGAACCCATACGAGGTCAAGCAGTTCAATCTGGAGGGGCTGCAGGGCATCTCCGAAAAGACGATCGAAGTACACCTGGGGTTATACGCAGGCTATGTCAAGAACACCAACGCCCTCACCGAGCGCCTGGTGGCGATGGCGGGCGAGGGCAAGTTCAGCACTCTCGATTACGCGGAATTGACCCGCCGGCTCGGCTTCGAGTACAACGGCATGGTGCTGCACGAGTACTACTTCGAGCAGCTGAAGGGGGGCGGCTCGGCGCCGCCCCAACAGGGCAATCTGATCGACTGTTTTGAGAAGAGCTTCGGCGGCTATGAGGCCTGGCTGTCCGACTTCAAGGCCGTTGGCGCCATGCGTGGCGTGGGCTGGGCGGTCACGTTGCAGGACCCCAACCGCGGCATCCTCAGCAACCATTGGGTCACCCTGCATCAGGACGGCGTGCCGGCCGGCTTCCGGCCCATCCTGGTGATGGACGTCTGGGAGCACGCTTTCCTGCTTGATTACAAGCCGGCCGAGCGCCCCAAGTACATCGAGGCCTTCCTCAGCAACGTCGACTGGAGCGTGGTGGAGCGGCGCGTCAAGTAGCTGTCCGCCTCAACGGCAGAACGAAACCGCCCGGACACTTGTCCGGGCGGTTTTCATGTTCCGGCAACCATTCCGCTGAATACCGCCGCTGCCGTCGCACTAGCCGCCAATCTGCGTCGCGGAGTCTCTGCATGGCTGCTCCGGCTGTGCGAACAGTGAATACACTGCCCAATGCTGTAGTGACCGCCAGCAACGCCGCTTCAGGAATCCTGCGTTGATGAGAACAGTGCGTGTGCTGTCACGAGGCTCTGCCTAAGGGATGATGTGTTCGATCTTGCCACCGGGCCCAAAGGTGATGCGAACGATACCACCGCTGCCATCACCGTAAAGCAGCGCCTCTCCGTCCATGCCGATATAGATGTAGCCGTTGGCGTCGAAATACTTGCGAGCTTTCGCCACTTCCTCCTCAAAAGTACCGTAGGTCATCTCACGAATGGTGAAAGGGAACTGGGGCAGGCGCCTGGGAGGCTGTAGATCCTCGGGCCGGGTGTCTGGCGGCAATGGTCGGCTGCGCTTCAGTAAACTAAGCACGAGATCAGAGTCGAAAAAAGCGTCCCTTCCCAGATGTTCCTTCACCGCCGCCTGCAACGACCGCGCCTCTTCGGTGTCCCAGTCGAAGGGAGAGGAACAAGTTGTGAAGAAGAGGCCGCCTGTCGGCAGCCAGCGCTTCTCGATACATGGTATGTCGTCAAACTTGTGACGACCAAACCAGTCTACGTAGAACGGGCCAAAGTAGTTTCCCCAAAAGACGCCTGGCACGCCGCTCTCTGCCAACTGGAAGCCAATACCTCCAGCCCGCCAGGAATTCCTCCTGAAATCCTGTGCATTGGGGTAAGACTCACGCCACTCGGCGAAGTTCTTAGTGTGTGTCTCAGCCTCTAGCGCGAACAGCGCATAGTACGGATTGAGGAGGCTGAACATACCGAGAATGAAGGCCAGCCAACTTTCGGTATCTGTTTGATTGGTGGCAAACTTCTGATCGATGGCTGCAAAAGGGCGGCTGAATGCGATGTGCGGGTTGATCCTCCACTCCATAGCATAGAAACATCGTGGTGATCTCGTGCGGACAAACTGAACCATCGACAACAGTATTTCGGGGTTGGTCTTCTGCTCGTCTTCCTTGGCAACTGAATGAACGGCTTCTGTCACCGTCTCGTCGGTCAGAGGTCCGTATGGTTCGAATTCCCCAAAGCGATTGGGCGCGAAGTGCTTATGGCGAACAAAGGTAGTCAATAAGCTCGGATGCTCGCGCTTGGGTGTCGAAAAGCTCGCGCCCCCAAGTAAGTGTTTTAAGGTAAATAGGTTCAGCCACAAACTATCTCCTCAATAAGTCTTTCTTTTGCATAACAACTTATTCTATTCGGCGTGCTGACCAATGTACCTGAGATTCAGGCATTTGTCATTGTTATCGTATAGCTGTTTGAGGTAGTCATGCAGCTCCGTTTCCGGACGTACCGTTAGCTCAAGTGTTTAGTGTTTCCACTGCATGTTGATACTCTCCCCGATCTGCCTGTCACAGCCAAGGTCGTTCTCATCCTTCTTTGAGCGCCAACGCCTGAGTCGGCAATCCACGGGCTCGGTTTGCAGTAACTGGGGCCACAACCGCCTCAGCAGAGGATCCACAACCGGTGGGAGAGCCGATCAGGCGCCGGCATACCCCTCACCCTGCGAGTTCTTAGTCAACTACTGCCAACAACCGGCGGGGAAAGGATGCTGTGACGGAGGAAGCGAACGAGTGGGCTGGTTTGTGGCGACGCCGCC
>CAZMKF010000012.1:26236-37266 GCA_964566935.1 uncultured Dehalococcoidales bacterium
GTATAGTGGCTTGCCGCGCAATTGCGACCCGGGAGTGCCATGCCTTACGCCGTCATCGCCTGTTCGATCATCTTTTTCTGGGTGATCTCGCTCAGAGCCTACCTGTTCACGGTTCTACCCACCATCGCCGCCGAGCTGGGCATCCTGGCCGGCGCGGCGGGCATGATCATCGCCGCCACCTCGTTTGGCTACACGCTTGCCATGTGGTCGGCCGGTTTCCTGCCGGGGCGGCCGCGGCGAGTGATCTTCCTCGGCATCGGCGTCTCCATCCTGGCGATGGTGGGGGTCGGGCTGGCGCCTGGCCTATGGCCGCTCTTCCTCTTCTCAGTGGTGGCCGGCGTGGGCAGCGGCGTCTACCTGCCCCTCGGCCTGGCGATCATCGTCGGCGCCAGCCGGCCGGAGCGGCGGGCGCGCAGCATGAGCCTGCACGAGGTGGCGGCCAGTGCTGGCTACTTCGCCGGCGCCGGCTTCGTCGCCGTCTCCCTGCCGCTGATGTCGTGGCGCGAGGCCACCCTGCTCTGGTGCCTGGTGGGGGTGCTGGGGCTGATCTCCCTCTACTTCATGCGCAGCGACCCGTTGATCCGCCACAGCGAGGCGCCACCCCAGCGGCTGCAGTTCGACCGCCGCCTGCTGGCCAGCATGATCGTCTTTGGCGCCTGCCAGGTCATCCTCACGGGACTGATCAGCGTCCTGCCGCTGCTGCTGGTGGACGGCTGGGGCATCGAACAGACGGAGGTGGCGGCGGTGATCAGCTGGAGCCGCCTGGCCGGCTTCGTGGGCATCGCCCTGGCAGGTCTCAGCTCGGGCCGGTTGCGGGCCAAGCTCGCGGTGCAACTGTTCCTGCTGGTTGCCGCGCTCTGCACGGGGGCGATGATCGTGCTGCCCTACGGGCCGGGGTTTGTGGTGGCGATCTACGTGCTCAGTGTCGCCGCCTCGGGGGCGATCGTACTGGTCAGCGTGGTGGTGGCGGAAGCCTACCAGGCCAGCGCACGCACGCGGGCGCTGAGCATCGGCATGGGCTTTTCGGGGCTGCTGGCGCTGGCGGTGCTGCCGGCCGTCTTCGGCTGGCTGATCGAGCTGCAGCAGTTGCGCGCGCCCTTCCTGATCACCACCGCTTTCAGCACCCTGGCCCTGTTCTCGATCGGCATCCTCAAGCCTGCCGAAGAAGAACAAGTGGTGGAATCAAAAGGAGGGCCAACCGTTGCCGGCTGACCCTCCGTTATCTTAGCTCTCAGTAGTAGCGCTGGTAGTTCTGAATACCGCGCATGTAGTCGCGCCGGGCCTCGCTGGCCGAGGGCGCCGTCTCACTGCCGCTGTGGGCGAGCACGTTCAGATAGTAGCTCTCAAATCCACTACCGTTGCGTAACCTGTTCCAAATCGACTTCAACATCATTGATCCACCTCATAAGCGCGACGATTGCCGCGCGAATTATTCCAAGCAAAAAGGCCGCGAAGCCATTGCTGGCTCCGGGCCCTTCTAATGCCTATGAGGTTAGCTGCCGGGTTCGGGTCGAAAGGTAACCCTACCCACTTGCGTGGGATTCGCCCCTAAGTCGGTTCCCCCATCTCACGCTGGAGTTCGGCATGTGGTTCCGATTTGCTCTTGCCTATACTATACCCCAGCCGGGCGACGAAATCAAGTAAAACGTCTTCCTATATGGTACGACTATTCACTAATCGACCTGAGGGCACAACGCCTCTTCAACTCCGGCCGTTCCTGCCGCCCTTGCCCTTTCAGCCGGCTGTTCGGCCGCCTTTACCGCTGCTTCGGGAGCCGACACGGCTGGCCCCGCCGCCGCGACATTACCCTGAGGCGGCGCAAGCGGGTCAAGCCAATGCCCCTTGAGAGCGCTAATGGCGCTTGTAAGCCTCGCGGCTGATGAAAGCGTAAACGAAGGTAACGATCACCGCGCCCACCAGCGCCGACAGGATAGGAATACCGAAGATCACCGGCCCGACCTTGCCGATAAGAAAGACGCCCAGCCAGCAGCCGAGGACGCCGGTCAGCGCCGAGCCGAGAAACCCGTAGGGCCTATTGTTCCGGACTACGTACTGGGCGATGTAGCCGACTACGGCGGCCATCACCACCGTCAATACCAGCCCGATGATGCTGCCAGTGAGAAAGAAGAGATAGTAGAGAGAGACTACCGCCACCAAAGCCAGTACGAGAACCGTTACCAATGTAAGGAGCTCCTTTCAGATTGAAGGGCCGGCAGCGCCGCCACAACCTCCCGGCAAGCGTCTGACGCAAGCCGCGTGCCTGCGCCGGAGGAAGACATAGGGAGCGCCCCCGGTCAAGGGGGCGCCCCACACTGCTACCCGACGCTGCGCGTCCCCAGGTGACTACTTTTTGTAGATAGCCTGCATCTCCTCGAGCGTCATCGGCTGGTAGTCACCGGCGTGGCCGGCGGCGCCAAACTGCTGCATGCGGGCCTTGACCACGGCCGAAGCAGCGACGCGGGCGGGACCCATCCAGTCGCGCATATCGAACTTCGCGGGCGATTCGCTGAGCAACTTGCGCACCGCCCCGGTCATCGCCAGACGCAGGTCGGTATCGACATTGATCTTGCGCACGCCGCTCTTGATGCCGCGCTGGATCTCCTCCACTGGAATGCCGAAAGTGCCGGGCATATTGCCGCCATACTGGTTGATGATGTCCACCAGATCTTGCGGTACCGAGCTGGAGCCGTGCATGACCATGTGGCAGTCGGGCATGCGGCGGTGGATCTCCTCAATGCGCTCCATGGCCAGAGCCGGCGGCAGCATCTTGCCTGTGACCGGATCCTTGCGGCCGCTCTTGTAGGCGCCGTGGCTGGTGCCCACCGCCACCGCCAGCGCGTCCACGCCGGTGGCATGGTAGAACTCCTCTGCCTGTGCCGGGTCGGTGAGGTGACTGACGTCGCCCGCCGCCAGGCCGGCGCCATGGCCGTCCTCGATACCGCCGAGCACGCCGATTTCGCCCTCGACGCTGATGCCGAGCGGGTGCGCCAGTCTGACCACCTCCCGGGTGATCCTGACGTTCTCTTCGTAGCTGTTTGGTGTCTTGCCGTCAGCCGCCAGCGAGCCATCAATCATCACCGAGGTGAAACCGAGCGAGATCGCCTGCAGTACGGTCTCCACGCTATTGCCGTGGTCGAGGTGCATGGCCACCGGGATACGCGGGTTATCGGCCACCGCCGCCTCGATCAGGTTGCGCAGGTAGATCATCTTGCTGTACTTGAGCGCGCCGCGACTGGCCTGGATGATCACCGGGCTGTTGGTCTCGGCGGCCGCTTGCATGATGGCCTGGATCTGCTCCATGTTGTTGACGTTGAAGGCGCCGACGCCGTAGCCGCCTTTGGCTGCTTCATCGAGTATCTGCCGCATGGGAACGAGTGGCATAGTGAGTACTCCTTTCCTCTTGTGCTAGCGCTAACACCATTCTAAACGAGAGCAAAGGAGCCGGCAACACGCCAGCGCCGCGCCTGGGCACTAATCGGTCAGCCGTAAAGGCCCGAGATAAGTGGCGAAGCGCTCGGGGGAACTGCCCTTGACCGGCAGCGCCTGGCCGTCCGAGGCCCGCTTGAGGAAGGCGTAAAGCTCGTAGTCGCCGGACGGCAGCTCCGGCTGCAGGTTGAACATCATGTCGACCGGGTAGTAGACGCCAGCCTGGTAGGGCAATCGCCGCATCATGTCGGGCAGCGGCCACTCAGCGCCTGCCACCGGCTTCTCGCCGCCCGGCTGGAAGACCTGCACCGAGGCCCAGTACTCCTGCTCAATCTGCTGCAGCGGCTGCCAGTAGGTGCGCATCGAAATAAGGCGGATGCCCTCTCTGTTGCGGTCCATCACCCGGTAACCGCGCAGCAGCACTTCATCTCCGTACGGCACCACCATCTGCGCCTGGGAGCGCGGCACCAGGTTCGGATCACCGCTGTAGCGGAACCAGTTGGTGTGGCCATCTATCCAGAGCAGCTTGAACGCCAGCACCAGCAGCACCAGCAGCGGCATCAACAGCGCCAGCCACCAGGGTGGCAGCGGCCGGGTCTCCTCGCCAGCGCGCCGGCGGCGCCACTGGGAAGCCACGATCAACAGCAGCGACGCCAGGGCCACTGCCGCCAGCGAGACGGTATTGCTGGCTGTGACCAGCGGCGTGTTCTCGAAGCGCAGCTCCACCCGATGCGTACCCGCCGGTACCTTCAACGAAAGCCAGCCCAGATCGTGCAGGGCGGTCGGCTCGGTGGGCGCTTCCACCCCGTCCAGATAGGCGTGCCAGGCAGGGTAGTAGAGCAGGCGGAAGAGCAGCGTCTCCGAGCGCTCTGCCTCCACCTCAAAGGCATGGTAGTTGCTGCGCATCTCCGTCTGTTGCACTTTGACGGTGGCAGGCAAAGTGCCGCGGTCGATCAGCTCCTTCGGTACGCACTCCTCACAGACCTCCAGCTGGACGGTGCGCTCGTTGGGCACCCACTTGCTCCAGCGCGGCAGGAACTCCTGGGTGGAGGTGGTACCGATGATGTGCGACCACTGCTCGTAGCCCAGCGCCTCCGCCACGGTGGGGTTGTCGCTCACCTGATCGGGGCCGGGTGGAAAGAGATGGTAAGGGTAGAACAGGTACTCGTAGAGCACGAAAAGGGTGGCGAGTGCCACGCCGAGGCCGGCCAGCAACGCCTTGGGACGAGTATCAGTCAGTCTGGGCAGCAACAGCATGGTCAGCCCGCCTAGAGAGGCGATGGGCACGCCGGCGATGCCGAGCATGCGCCAGGGAAACTGGACGATGTTGACCACCGGCAGCAGCTCCCAGAGCGGCTGTGAGAGCGGGTTGATCAGGAAGAGCAGGAAGGCGCCGCAACCAAGGCAGTAGAGCGCGTGCAAGGTCACGGCGCGACCGGGCTGCCGCAGTAACGTCGCCAGCAGGCCGAGCACGGCGAAGAGCGCCATGCTCACCCCCAGAACTATGTCGGGCTCCGTCTTCATCTGCCGCTGGTCCACCGGCAACTGGAACCTGATCAGATCCTGGATCGTACGGAAGTCTATCTCGCGCAGGCCGGCGTAGCCGTGCGAGCGGTCTATCTGCACCCAGGCCAGCTCGCCCAGGGCCGGCACCCAGTAGAAAGCGCTGAGCGCCACCGCCAGCGCCAGGCCACCGGCGAAATACAGCCAAGGACGCAGGCGGCGCTGTGGCAACAACCAGATGGCGCCGTAGAGCAGGATGAAGGGGCTGGCGAAGAAGGCGGTGAGGTTATGACTGAGCACCAGCATGGCGTAGCTTGCGCTGAACAGCACCAGCTGACTGAGGCCCTGCTCCAGTACGAGCCGCCGGGCCGACCAGAGGACGAAGGGCAGCACGGCCAGCGCCAGCAGCTCCGGCAGGTCCCCGCGCACGAAGATCTCACGCTGTACAAAGGGAGAGCAGACGTAGAGCAGCGCCGCGAACAGCCCCGCCATCCGCCCCGCCACGGCGGCGGTGAGCAGATACATACCGCCGGCGCCGGCGATCACCGCCAGCGCCATCTCGGCGCGGAAGGCGTCCTGAAAGGTAAGACCGAGCCAGTGCAGCCAGATCTGGAGGTAGGAGGCGAAGGGCGCGTAGAAGTTGAAGACGGGGTAACCGAGCCCCTGGGCGAAGTTGGGCGACCAGCGCGGGTACCAGTTGCCGTCCAGCAGGCAGATCTCCATCTCCGCGGCCCGGAAGATATGGAGGATGCCGTCGTGGGTGCTGATCGGGTAGAGCGCCGGCAGCGAAGCCACCGCCAGGGTGCTCTGCGCCACCAGGATGGCGAGCACCAGCAGGCCGGCCAGCCAGCCGCTTCTGCCAACGTGATCGGAAGCCCTGGCGCCGTCGCGACTGGGGGGAGAATCAGCGGCCCGCCCTTCTTCTCGCTCGCTCAAACAGCTCTCCTGCGTCTGGCCCGCGGCTGAGCCTGAGCCTCGCTCAAACGTCCAGGGTGGCCTGGGTGGCGTGGGTCTGGATGAAGCGCCGCCGCGGCGGCACCTGCTCACCCATCAGCATGCTAAACACCTCGCTGGCCCGCACCGCGTCGTCCATCGTCACCCGCAGCATGCTGCGGCGCTCCGGGTCCATAGTGGTCTCCCACAGCTGCTCGGGATTCATCTCGCCGAGACCCTTGTAGCGCTGGATGTTGGCGTTTTTAGCCTTGCCATCGTAGCGCGCCAGGATCTCGTCGCGCTCCTCCTCGGAGTAGGCCCAGTGGGCCTCGCGCCCCACCTGCACCCGGAAGAGCGGCGGCTGGGCGATCAGCAGGTGTCCCTCGTCGATCAGTTCCGGCATGTGGCGGAAGAAGAAGGTGAGCAGCAAGGTGCGAATGTGGGCGCCGTCCACATCGGCATCGGTCATGATCACGATGTTGTGGTAACGCATTCTCTCTTTATTGAAGTGGGTGCCGATGCCCGCGCCGATGGCGGTGATGATGGCGCGGATCTCCTCGTGCGCCAGCATCTTGTCCTCGCGCGCCCGCTCCACGTTGAGGATCTTGCCCCGCAGCGGCAGGATGGCCTGGAAGCGGCGGTCGCGCCCCTGCTTGGCCGAGCCACCGGCCGAGTCGCCCTCCACCAGGTACAGCTCGCAACGGGCGGGATCCTTCTCCGAGCAGTCCGCCAGCTTGCCGGGCAGGGTCATCCCCTCCAGGGCGCTCTTGCGGATCACCGTCTCGCGCGCCATCTGCGCCGCCCGCCGCGCCCGCGCCGCCGTGAGGCTCTTCTCGATGATGCGCTTGGCGTCGGCCGGGTTCTCCTCGAAGTAGTTGCGCAGCCCCTCGGCCACCACCGTCTCCACCTGGTTGCGCACCTCGCCGTTGCCCAGCTTGGCCTTGGTCTGGCTCTCGAACTGCGGCTCCTGCAGCTTGACGCTGATGATCGAGGTGAGACCCTCGCGCACGTCGTCGCCGCTCAGGTTGGAATCGTCATCCTTGAGGATGCCGTTCTTGCGTCCGTAATCGTTGAGGGTGCGGGTGAGGGCGGCGCGGAAGCCGGTGAGGTGGGTGCCACCATCGCTGGTGTTGATGTTGTTGGCAAAGGAGAAGGTGGACTCACTGAACTCGGTGGTGTACTGCAGCGCCACCTCCACCGAGTTGCCCTCGATCTCGCGCTCGAAGTAGACCGGCGGATGCAGGGGCGTGTTGTTGCGGTTGAGGTGGCGCACGAACGATTGCACGCCGCCCTCGAAGTAGAAGGTGTACTCGCGCTTCACCCGCTCGTCGCGGAAGGTCAGTTTGAGCCCCTTGGTCAGGTAGGCCATCTCGCGGAAGCGCTGACAGAGGACGTCGAAATTGTAGTCTATGTGGTTGAAGATCTTGCTGTCGGCCAGGAACGAGGTAGTGGTGCCGGTCTCGCCCTCGGGCGCCTCGCCCACCTGCTCCACGGACGTCTTGGGCTTGCCGCGCTCGTACTCCTGGCGGTACAGCTTGCCGTCGCGCTTGACCTCCACCACCATCCACTCGGAGAGCGCGTTCACCGCCGAGACGCCCACACCGTGCAGGCCGCTGGCCACCTTGTAGCCGCTGCCGCCGAACTTGCCGCCGGCGTGCAGCACCGTCATCACCGTCTCCAGGGCCGACTTCTTGGTGCGCGGGTGGATCTCGACCGGTATACCGCGACCGTTGTCGACCACGGTGACGCTGGTATCGGCGTTGATGGTGATGATGATGTGATCGCAGACGCCGGCCAGCGCCTCGTCCACCGAGTTGTCCACTACTTCCTGCACCAGGTGGTGCAGACCGCGGATGTCGGTGCTACCGATGTACATGCCCGGGCGGCGGCGCACCGCCTCCAGGCCTTCCATCACCTGGATGCTTTCGACGCCGTAACTTGAACCGTGATCTGTCATATCCGCTCCAACCTCGAGACCCGGCTGAGGTAGAAAAACATGCTCGCCGCCGCCAGGCTGCTGCCTACGTAGGCGTTAGCCACGATGGCCGCCAGGGCGCCCGCCGAGTTCGCGGACAGCTCGCCCCAAATGACCTGTGTTCCCGCCGAGATGATGAAAGAGAGGAGCATGAAAAACACTGCAGAACGCGGCTGAATCCGAACAACCATGGCACTTGAAAGTATAGCACGGCGCACGCCGTGGTCGCGAATCACCACCGCATCGACCACGAAGTAGAGGAAGATGATCGCCCAGATGAGGGCCACGTTGAAGACAAGAATGGCGAGACTGAACAGCGCGCCACCCATACCGATCACCATGCCGAAGGCGGCGAAGAGCGAGAAGGGCACACTGGCGGCGAGCAGCGCCATTATCAACAGCAGCATGTAAAGCAGCAGGGTGATGAGGCGGCGCGGCGCCCGCCGCAGCGACTCGGCGATGTCCATCCGGTAGCCCGCCACCTGTTGGGCGAGCAGGCTGTAGTACCAGGTGGCCAGCGCCAGACCCGCCAGCTGCAGCCCGGCCAGCAGCGGCGCCAGGCTGCCCGGCTCGACTGACAGGACAACTCCACCGGCGTGGCCTACCGCGGCGTTGGCGGAGGGCACGCTGGCCGCGAAGCTCAGCGCCAGCAGCGAGAAGAGATTGAAATCCACCAGGAACGCAAGCGAGCCCTGACGCAAGTTCTCCAGCGCTTGCGCCCCCTCCGGCGGCAGGCCACCGGTAGCGGCGGGGCCAAAGAAGGCATCCAGCACCGGCTCGGCGGCCGGCAGAGCGCTGAGGAAAGGACCGCGCCAGAGGAAGAGGTCGAGCAGCAGGGGAATCGAGAGCAGCCAGGGGCGGCGGATCAGCGCCTCAAAGCCTTCCCGCAAACAATCGACAGCGCCCGGCAAAGGCGCGGTGGCGGTCCGTTCGGGCAAGGCGACTCCTCGGCGGCGTTTCAGGCGTGATTCACAGACTCTGATTCTACCACAGGCCGCAGCGGCGCCGGCCCTGACAGAACCCACCACCTACTTCGCCAATCATCAGCTCTATCAGCACAAGGCTATCTCACCCCCTCGCCGCCGCAACGGTGGCAATCCTCAACTCCCCACCATCAGGCGCAGCTTTCCACCAGTTTCTGGACGTTTTCGGCAGCTCGTCGCAGGTAATAGTATGAATACCAGAACACGTGTTCTATAATGGCGAGGGCCTTTGAGCGAGGAGCGAAGCATTCCACCGGCCGGCGCGCTGCGCCGCAGCCGCCGCGCCGCCAAACGGCTGCGCGGCCTCTACGCCGATTGCCTCGACGAGGACGAACGCGCCCTGCTCGCCCAAGCGCTGGCCAGCGCCAGCGGCGGCCTCGAGGAGGAGCTGGCGGTGGCGCGGGTGCTGATCCGCCGCGCCATCATCGACGGCCGCCCGGCGCGCGAGGTGACGGCCCTGCTCAACTGCCTGGCCGGCCTGCTGAAGACGCAACATGTGCTCAGCGGCCACAACGCCAAGCAGCTGGACGAGGCGCTGGCGGCAGCGCTGGACGCGATCTCGGTCGAACTGGGCGTCAGTCTCTAGGCATGGCGACGAAGGAGCAACCAACTATGTACGGAACGGACGGCAACGGCTCGGCCCTGGCGGCGGTAGTGCGCCGGCGCCGCCAGGAGCAGGCCCGGCGGCCGCTGGACGAGCGGCCCGCCTGCGCCTTCGGCGCCGTCACCGGTCAGCGGCTGGAGGACCTCCACGCCGTGGTGGCGCGCATCGAGGCCAAGGTGAACGCCCTGCTGGGCGGCGTGGCCCTGGCGGTGCTGATCGAGCTCTGGCGGAGCTGGCGGCCATGATCCAGTTACAGCAGGCGCTGGGCAGCCTGGAGAACTTCAGCCGCTACCTGATCGGCCGGCCGCTGCGCCCCTACCAGCTGGAGCCGGCGCGGGCGGTGCTGCAATCGGTGCGCCTGGGCGAGGGCGAGGCGATCACGATCGAGATGTCGCGTCAGGCGGGCAAGAACGAGCTGGCGGCCCAGCTGGAGGCATACCTGCTCAACCTCTACCAGCGGCGACCGCTCAACCTGGTCAAGTGCGCGCCCACCTTCAAGCCGCAGGTGATCAACTCCAAGCTGCGCCTGCAGCACTGCCTCGACAACCCGCTCAACGCCGGCCGCTGGCAGGCCGAATTGGGCTACATGCTGCGCCTCGGTCAGGCCCGCTGCATCTTCTTCTCCGCCGAGCCGGGCGCCAATGTGGTCGGCGCCACCGCCCACCTGCTGCTCGCTTTCGACGAGGCGCAGGACATCGACCCGGCCAAGCACGACAAGGACTTCATGCCGATGGGCGCCACCACCAACGTCACCCGCGTCTACTACGGCACCGCCTGGGACGAGGACGGCCTGCTGGAGCGGCAGAAACAGCTGAACCTGGAGCGGCAGCGGGCGGACGGCCGCCAGCGCCACTTCCGCTACCCGTGGTGGGTGGTGGCGGAGCACAACCCCCGCTACGGCCGCTACGTGGAGGCGGAGCAGGCACGCCTGGGCGAGAGCCATCCCCTCTTCCGCAGCCAGTACCGGCTGGAGACGATCAGCGGCCAGGGGCGGCTCTTCTCCGCCCAGCAACGGGCCCTGCTGCGGGGCGAGCACGCGCGGCGGCACGGGCCCGATCCCTCCACCCAGTACGTGGCGGGCGTGGACATCGCCGGCGAGGACGAGGCCGGCTCCGGACTGGACGCGGCCCTGCGGGCGCGGCGGCCGCGCAAGGACTCCACCGTGGTCACCATCGCCGCCGTGAACACCGAGCCGCTGGCCGAGGGGGTGACGCTGCGCCGCCTGCAGGTGGTGGAGCACCTCTGGTGGACCGGCCGCAAGCACGCCCAGCAGATCGGCGGCCTGATCGACCTCTTCCGCAACGTCTGGCGGCCCAGCCGCGTCTGCGTCGACGCCACCGGCGTAGGCGCCGGCGTGGCCTCGCTGCTGCGGGAGGCGCTGGGCGAGCGCGTGGTGGAGCAGTTCCAGTTCACGGCGCCCAGCAAATCGGCCCTCGGCTACGGCCTGCTGGCGGCGGTGAACAGCGGCGGCCTCAAGCTCTACCAGGAGCCAGAACAGAGCGAGGAGGCGGCCGAGTGCTGGCGGCAGCTGGAACTGGCGCGCTACAGCATCCGCGCCCAGCAGCAACTCAACTTCTACGTGGACGAACGCGACGGCCACGACGAT
>CAZMKF010000012.1:37276-45748 GCA_964566935.1 uncultured Dehalococcoidales bacterium
CCTGCTCTCCGCCGCGCTCTGCGTGCGCGCCGCCGAGGGCATCGTGACCAGCGTGGCGCCGGCGGCGGCCGTGGTGGCGGCGCGCCGCGACTACGAGGACGGGCGCTACTGAGCGCCATATCATACTGAGGATGAAGACAGTGGGCTGGTGGCAGGAACTGGGCAGCTGGCTGGCGGGAGAGACCGAGCCCGCCCCACAGACAACTACAGCGCCGGCGGAGGCGCTGGCGGAGGCGGAACGCGAGGCGGCAGCCAGTCTGGCCGAGGAAGATCGCGGCTGGCGCTCGCTCACGCAAGGGGCGGCCCAGGAGCCCGCCTGGAGCGAGACGCGCGCCGCCATGCTGGAGGCCGCCGAGGCCTACCGCGCCAACCCGATGGCTTACCGCATCGTCGAGCTGACGGCCGAGCACGTGATCGGCAAGGGGGTGCGGCTGCGTTCGCCGGAGCCGCGCTTGCAGGCCTGGCTCGACGCCTGGTGGCTTCACCCGCTCAACCGCATGCCCACCCGCGTCTACGAGCTGTGCCGCGAGCTCTCCATCTGCGGCGAGCTGTTCGTCACCCTCCACCCCGACGAGGCGGCCGGCCAGTGCTATGTGCGCCTGCTGCCAGCGCCCAACGTGGACGAGATAGAGAGCGACCCGGAGGACCTGGAGCGCGAGCTGCGCTACCACGAGGCCGACGGCGGCGAGGGCCGCTGGTGGCCGAGCGAGCGCTGCGCCCATTACGCCATCAACCGTCTGGCCGGATGCCTGCGCGGCCAATCCGACCTGGCGCCGGCGCTGCCCTGGCTGCGCCGCTACAAGGACTGGCTCACCGACCGGGTGCGCATCAACCGTTTCAAGGGCGCCTTTCTCTGGTGGGTGCGCCTGCAGGGGGCGGACCGCGCCACGGTGGAGCGCAAGCGGGCCGAGCTGATCCAGCCGCCGGCGCCCGGCTCGGTGATCGTCACCAACGAGGCCGAGGAGTGGCGGGCGGTGCAGCCGCAGATCGACGCCCAGGCGGTGGAACCCGACGGCCGCGCCATGCGCATGATGCTGGCGGCAGGCGCCGGCGTGCCCCTCTACTTCCTGGCGGAGCCCGAGCACACCAACCGCGCCACCGCCCAGGAGATGCAGAGCCCCACCCTGCGCCACTTCGAGAGCCGCCAGCAGGTGTTCGGCTGGCTGCTGGCCGACCTGGCCCGCCGGGCGGCGCTGCTCAGCGGCTGGCGCGAGCCGGCGCCGATCGCGGCCGTCTTCGAGGACCTCACCACCACCGACAACCTGCGGGTGGCGCAGGCGGCGGGCGAGATGGTGCAGGCGCTGGCCGTGGCCTGCGAGCGCGGCTGGCTGGACGACGAGGCGGCGCGCGCCACCCTGCGCGCCTACATCGGCCTCAAACAGGAGGCGCCCCTATGAGTAACATCGTCACGCTGCGCGCCCAGCTGCGACTGGACCTGCAGGACACTAACAACGAACGCTGGAGCGACGCCGAACTGGACCGCGCCCTGGGCCGCGCCGTGGAACGCTACTCGCTGGCCCTGCCCCTGGAGACGCGCCTCCTCTACGCCTGCGTGGCCGGCCAGCGCCAGTACGACCTGCTGGCCGACCCCTCGCTGACGCGGCTGCTGGCGGTGCGGCGGCTGGAGTACCCGGCCGGCGGCTACCCGCCCAGCTTCATCCCCTTCGCCCTGGTGGACAGTCAGAACGTGCTGCTGCTCACCGAGCAGCAGCCGCAGGCCGGTGAGTTCTTCGCCGCCTGGCTGGACCGCTACCACCTGGTGGACACGCAGGGCAGCAGCCTGCCGGCGGCGCACGAGGCGCTGCTGGCCGAGGGCGCGGCCGCCTACGCCCTGCGCGCCCGGGCCATCGGCGGCGTGGACCGGGTGAGCCTCTCGGAGGAGGCGGGGCGCGAGTACGAGCGGCTGGGGCGGCAGCACATGGAGCGCTTCGAGCAGGAGCTGCGGCGCCTGCGCCAGCTGCGCAGCCAGAACGGCGGCTCCACCGTCAGCTTCAGCGGCTACAGCATCTGAGACGGAGACTTTCTAACGATGGGAGAGGTTTTGCAGGAGAACATGGACAAAGAGGGAGGCAGCCTCGGTCAGGCGCTGCTCTGGAACGGCGAGGTGGAGGCGCGGGCGCTGGAGGGCGAGCAAGGGGGAGGCGGCCAGTTCGGCGTCACCCTCATCCGCCCCGGCCGCTCGCACAACGGCGTGCTCTACAGCGCGGCCGTGTTGGCAGCGGCGGCCGCCAAGTTCGAGGGGGCGGCCGCCTTCGCCGATCACCCCTCGCTGCTCGACCAATCGCGCGCCGGCGGGCGCTCGCTGCGCGACCTGGTGGGCGTCTTCCACAGCGTGGAGTGCGACGCCGACGGCGCCTTGCGGGCCTGTCTGCGTTTGCTGCCGGGCGCCGCGTGGGCCGGCGAGCTGATGCGCGGCTACATCGCCGACCGCGCCGCCGGTCAAGTGGTGCCGGCCATCGGCCTCAGCGCCGACCTGCTGGTACGGCGGCGGCCCGCCCCGCGCGGCAGCGGCGCCCGCTACGAGGTGACGGCGGTGGAGGCGGTGAACTCGGTGGACCTGGTCTACCGCCCGGCGGCGGGCGGCAGTTTCGATCGCATACTCAATAACGAGGAGAGGTTCTTGAACGAAGAGAGGAACGTGGAGAGCGCGACGGTAGCGGAGGCGTCACAGCCGCCAGTCGCGCCGGACGTGGCGATGGAGGCCGAGGCGGCGCCCGTGGAGGCGGCGGACCCCAGCGCCCTGGAGGCGGCGCTGGCCGCGGCGGCGCTGCCCGAGGCGGCTCGCCAGCATCTGCGCCGGCAGCTGGCAGGAAGGCAGCTGGCGCCGGCCGAACTGGAGGCCGAGATCGAAGGCGTGCGGCGGCTGCTGGCGGCCACGGCGCCGGTGCGCGGCGCCGGCCAGCGCCGCCTGGAGGTGAGCGGCGGCAACGACAGTCTCGACCGCTTCACCGCCGCCCTGGAGATGCTGTTCGAGCTCGAGGTACCGGAGAGCAGGCGCAACGTGCCGCGTCTCTCGGGCATCCGCGAAGCCTACCTGACCCTGACCGGCGATTACGACTTCAGCGGCCGGGTGCGCCCCGAACGCGCCCTCCTGCGCGAGGCGGGCGAGACCACCCAGCTGCAGATGGACAGCGTGGTGGCCGGCGTGCTCAACAAGCGGCTGCTGCGCGACTACGACGCCCAGCCCAAGTGGTGGCGGCCGCTGGTGAGCGTGGTCAACCTGCGCGACATGCGCCAGCAGACGCGGGTGCTGCTCAACGATTTCGGCGCCCTGGCGCCGGTGGCCGAGAACCAGGCCTACAACAACGTGGCCTGGGGTGACACTGAGGAAACCTACAACGTGGGCAAACGGGGCAACCTCGTCTACGTGTCCATGGAGTCGATCATCAACGACGACCTGCGCGCCTTCACCCGCCTGCCGCGCAAACTGGCGGCCGCCGCCGCGGTGACGATCAACGAGTTCGTGGCGGCACTGTGGACGGCCAACGCCGGCGCTGGTCCCGTACTGAAGGACGGCCTCAACGTCTTCGCCAGCGCCCGCGGCAACAGCGTGGCCGTGGCGCTCGACGCCGCCACTCTGGCCAGCGCCATCACCGAGATGAGCAAGTTCACCAACTCGGCCGGCAAGCGCATCGGTCTGCGGCCGCGCTACCTGCTGGTGCCGCCCGAGCTGGAGTGGCAGGCCTACAGCCTCACCCGCTCCACCCTGTTACCCGGCAGCGTCAACAACGACATCAACCACCTGCAGGGCGTGGTGCAGCCGGTGGTGGTACCTAACTGGCTCGACGCCAACAACTGGTACCTGCACGCCGAGCCGGCGACGGTGGAGGGCATCGAGCTCGGCTTCCTCGACGGGCGGCAGGCGCCGGAGATCCTGGTGCAGGACGACCCGCGCAGCGGCTACCCGTTCAGTCACGACGCGCTCGTCTGGAAGGTGCGCTGGATCTTCGGCGGCGGCTGGCTCGACTGGCGCGCCGGCTACGCCTCCATACCTGCCTGAGCGCAGGCGCCACTCGCCGCGGTCCACGCCTTTGCTCCTGGCGGGGCAAAGGCGGGACCGCCAGCCCGGAAAGGAGGATCAAAAATGCGCCAGCTCGATGCCGGCCTGATCGCCGCCCAGAACAGTGGCCGCGCCAAACCGGCCATCTTCCTCGCCGCCGAGGACCGGCCGCTGCTGGCCGAGCACGTGCGCGCCGTGCGCTACGGCCCCTCGGGGCGCGGCAGCTACAACTTCGCCGTCAGCAACGGCGCCAGCAACCGCGACATCTACGCCGCCTTCTGCTGGCCGGACGGCCGCGCCTTCTTCTACAGCGACGACCTGCTGGGCACGCGCGGCCTGGCGCGCCTGGTCCCCGGGGTGACAGTGCAGAACCGCGCCACTTTGGCGCTGCTGCGCGACTGGCCGGCCAGCGGCTACCTCTGCCTCTTCTACATCGACGCCGGCGGCCGCACGCTACGTTACCTGAGCAGCGCCAACGGCGGCCTCGACTGGGGCGCGCCGCAGACCATCGTCGCCTACGCCAGCGGCGCCGTGTTGGCCATGGGCGCCACCCTCACCCCGCAAGGGCCGGTGCTGGCCCTGATGCTGGACGACCGCCTGCGCCTCATCTACCTCAGCGGCGGCGCCTGGGCCGACCTGCCCCTGCAGAACGTCAGTTTCGCCGGCTGCAGCAGTCTCGACCTGGACTGCTCTCCCGGCGATGCCGCCGGCCTCTGCGGCATCGTGCTCAACGGTCAGGCGGCCGACGGCGCCAGCCTGGTGCAGGCCGTGCAGTTCAGCCGCGGCAGCCTCGCCTTCAGTGGCCCGGCCACCCTCTTCAGCGCCAGCGCCGGCGGCGGCCTCAGCTGCAAAAGCGTGGGCGTGGTGGCGCCGGCAACCGGTACCTACTCCACCCGTTCCTGGCTCTACTGCTGGCAGGAGAGCCAGGCCGGCCTCAGCCGCCCGGTGCTGATGTGGACGGCGCTCTGGCACACGCCGGGCGCGCCGCTGGCCCTGCCCTTCAACGACGCCGCCCCTTTGCGGCTGCGCAAGACCGGCGCCCTCTACTCGCTGGCCGGCAGCGAGCACTGCTACAGCTGGTGGGGCTGGAACGCCGACGACCTGCGCCAGCGGCGCAGCGACCTCGGCCGCTTTGTGCGGGGCTTCCGCCTGCGCCAGCGCGAGGGCGAGGCGGGCAGCCTCGCGCTGCGTCTGGCCGATGACGGCCGCTTCGCCCGCGCCGGCCAGACGGGCGACGAGTTCCAGATGCTGACCGTCGGCGGCAGTATCAACCTCGGTCCCGGCTACCAGACCGCCGGCGGCCCCCGGTACGCCTACCAGCGCGGCTGGACGATCACCGCCGTGCAGCGCCGCCTGCAGCGAGCGGGCGGCAACGCCACCGCCGAGCTGGTGCTGCACGCCACCGACCCGCGCGGCTGGCTGGAGCTGGCCCGCCACCCCCGTCTGCGCCAGTGGCTCGGCCTCAGCAACAGCGCCCTGCTCGACCACTGCCTGACGCCCGTCTGCCTGGAGAGAACGTACCCGGCGGAGGCGCGGCTGCAGCGCGCCAGCCTCCAGGTGGCGGCCGCCGCCGGCAGCAGCTACGCCGCCCTGTTCGACAAGCTGTGCGCCGAGCTGGGCTACCGTGAACGCTGGCCAAACGACCAGCAGACGCACGCCGCCCAGGCGCGGCTGGAGTTACTGCCCTACGAGCAGTTCGCCACCACGCCTTTGTCCCTGGGCGCGCCGGGGCAGACGCCGCTGCTCAGCTGCCGTCAGCAGCGGCCGCCGCAGCCGCACAACCACGTGCTGGTCACCGGCGTGGTGGCGGCGACCAGGCTGTACTGCTACGGAGAGGCCTTCGACAGCGCCGCCCTGGCCGCCCAGCCGCAGCTGCGCACCCTGCACCGGCCCAACTCCAACCTGGGCAGCGAGGCCGATTGCCAGGACGCGGCCAACCGCCAGCTGTTGCGCTTCCTCTACAACCGCCTGCTCAACGTGGCTGTCTGCCGCTACCAGCTGCAGGCGGAGGTGGGCGACTCGGTCCTGCTCACGGACGCCTGGCTGGGCCTGAACGCGGCCCGGCGCTGGCTGCGCGGCATCGACGGCGAGTACGACGCCGCCCGCGGTCTTTTCCAAACCACACTACATCTCTACGGGAGCGAATGAAATGTTCAGTAACGCCCTGCGGGGCATCCTCTTGCAGTTCGACCCTGCCAGTTACGCCGCCACCGTGCAGGTGGACGGCTCGCGCGGGGTCAGCCTCAGCGTGCCGGTGTCGCGCGGGCTGCCGCCGGCCGAGCTGCTGGGCGGGCGCAAGTGCGCCATCCTCGAGTTCTGGCCCAACGACCCCAACGCCGCCGTGCTCGTGGCGGTGTGGCCGTGAGCGGGCGGGAGCCGCAGTTGTTCGTCAGCGGCTGCCGGGTGAGCGACCGGCGGGGCGCCTTGCCCACCCGCGCCGGCGCCGAGCCCTACGAAACGCGCGCCCTTAGCGCCATCACCATGGCGGTGATCCACTACTCCGGCGTGGACAGCGACTCCTCGGCGGAGGCGATCGCCGCCTGGCAGACGAGCAAAACGGAGGGCGACCTCTTTCCCGAGATCGCCTACCACTTCGTGGTGCGCCAGGGCGGCGAGATCGAGCAGTGCCACGACCTGATGACGCGCAGCTGGCACGCCGGCAGCGAGGGCAACACGCGCGGCGTGGCCATCTGCCTGCCCATGCTGAGTGGTCCCACCGAGGCTCAGTTGAGCTCGACGGCGGCCCTGCTGCAGGCGCTCAACCGCCGCCTCGGCCGGGTGTTGCAGTTGAAGGGGCATAAGGAGCTGTACCCCAGCGCCTGTCCCGGTCCCGCCTGGGAGCAGTGGCGCAAGCGGCTGCTGGCGCCCTCGCCGCTCTTGCAGCGCGGCACGGTGGTCAACGGCGTGCCGGTGAAGTGGGCCTTTTACGACTGGTACAAGCGGCTGGAGGGCTGGCGGGAGGGCCTGTCCGGCGCGCCCTTGGCGCCCCACCGGCAGGAGGCGGACGGCAGCAGCCGCCAGGAGTTCGTCGCCTGCAGCATGCGCTGGCGCGACGGCGAGATGTGGCTGCGCTTCAAGAGCACGGGCCGCGGGTAGGCCGGGCGTGACGGGTTGCCTGCCGGCCGGGATCGAGGTCCGCGGACGAGACAGCAGGCCCTTTGTCCTTGCAGGGTCCGGTCCAAGAACGGCCCGCGAGGCCGCCAAACCGGACGGCCGTCGCGACCCATGTATGCAAGTCGCCAATGCAACTGGCGTCCAGGAAGGCTGGGGCCAGTTTGCCCTGGTGGAGATCACAAGAAGGAAGAAGGTTGTTGAAGGAATTGATTGGTTTGGCGGGGGTACCGCTGGTGGTGGCCCTCACCCAGTTGGTGAAGGCGCTGGCGCCTGAGTTGCCGGCGCGCTTCCATCCCCTGGTGGCGCTGGCCTGGGCGCTGGCGCTCAACCTGCTGTTGGCCAGGGCGATGGACCTGCCCTGGCCGGAGATGGTAGTGGAGGGGGTGATCGCCGGCCTCGCCGCCGCCGGCCTCTACAGCGCCGGCAAAGCCGTCAGCGGGCGGTAACCCGCGCGCCTGCCACGGTAGTGCGGCGTCACCGTCACGCCCATGGGGGGGCCGGTCTTCGACCGGCCCCAGGCGCACGCGCTGAAGCGGCGGCCGAACGCTCACGCTCCACCGCGCCGTCTGCTGGTGAGCCGGCCCAGCCCAGCGGCTCTCTGTCCAGCCAGAAGCGCGAGAGGCTGAGGCTGTAGCGGGTGGTAATGAGGACGAAGCCGAGCGTGACGAAGCCGCCGATGACCGGCGGGTACCAGCGGAAAAAGCTGGTGCCCAGCACCACTCCCAGCACCCCCATCAGCCACAGGCCGGCCTGCAATCGCTGCGGCAAGGGGCGCCCGCTCGCGTAACCGTCCGTGTCCTTACCAGTGCTGTTAGGCCACCACATGAGAGGAAAGACGATGGTGAGCGGAAGATTCCACAGAATTGAAATATCCGGCCGCCGTTCTGCCGGTGCGGCAGCTAATGGCGCGAGCATGGCGAGGCCGAACATGAGCCAGCCGGCGCCGATCATCAGCGGCCAGCAGTGGCGACTGTTGCATCCCGCCAACTCATGGCCGCTCCGATACCTTTGGTCCCCGGCTGGTGATCAGGTGGCTTTCAAACTTACCGCTGGAACGGCGTACGGAGACGACCGGGGAGGCTTGGGGATATGGGCCTGGCACCCTGGCGGTGAGCCGCTGCTCCTAACCGCTGACGACCTGCTCCCGCAGTCTTGGTCGCTGGACGGTCGCTCAGTGCTGGCCTGCGAAGTGATTGCCCACCCACAGCAGCCGTATCTGGGCCGGTGCTATCTAGTGGCAGCGGACGGCTCGGGCACAAAGACGCCGATGCAGACGCCGGAACGCGCGGTTGTGGCAGGCTGGTGGTAACATTCTTCAATTACACGCGTACCGCCGCTCGCGCAAGGTGCTGCCTCTG
>CAZMKF010000012.1:45758-46408 GCA_964566935.1 uncultured Dehalococcoidales bacterium
AGAGTTGATCCTTCCTGGCGAACGGTGTCTGTGTCATGATGAGACCAACGGGAGCCATGGCCACTTTGCCGTCTGTCCGCGCTCTGACCGTTTTTCAAAACTAGCCGGAGGTGACATCGATGTGGAGCCAACGACCGCTGCAACGCTCATTCGGCGTCAGCTTGGCACTGCTTCTCTGTCTGGCATTTGTTGCCGCCTGTAGCCAGGCCGCGCCAACCGCTACCAGCACGCCGCCATCTACCACGGCAGCGGTAGCGACGCCTGCAGCAACAGCCGCCCCGGCGGCGACCGTGACAGCGGCAAAGGCGGACACGTGGGCGCCCGCCACGAAAGCTGCCACCACCGCTTCGGCGAGCGGCGGCCCGGCAACGCCCGATACTGTTGCGTCCGGCAGCAGGCTGGTCTACCTGGCGTGCGCCCAGGTGTTCGTGGCCGGGCCGGACGGCGCCGCCGCCAGACAGCTGCTTACACTACCGGCCGAGCCGGTTACGACCGCCCTGAGCGGCTCGCGCCTGCTCTTCAGCGCGGCCGGCCAGGGCGCCCTGGTTGGCCTTGTCGAGCTGACGACCGGGCAGATCGTCTGGCAGAGGGAGCTCGCGGGCGAGCGGCGTAGCCATGGGACAGACGTCATCTGGTCCAGGGGCGATCAA
>CAZMKF010000013.1:0-7033 GCA_964566935.1 uncultured Dehalococcoidales bacterium
GAGGTGGGATGGCGTGGAAGGCGCGATGCACCAGCGCGTGCCCGTCCAGCAGGACGATGGTGGACTTCTTCTGCTCCTGACTAGTCATCGATACACTCCAGACGCCGGGAGAGCGAAGCCTTCAATCCCTGCAGCTTCTCCTGGAACTCCGGGCTGCGGATCTCCTCACTCCACATGATGGCGGCGTCTTCGTGATTATCGCTGTAGTAGCCCTTACGGATGCCCTCCTGCCTGAAACCGTACTTGCGATAGAGGTTCTGAGCCACCGAATTGGTGACCCTAACCTCCAGCGTCACCCAGCGAGCGCCTACGGTGAGGGCGCGCTCAAACAAACCGATCAACAACAACTCACCCAGGCCACGACCGCGATGTTCCGGTCGCACGGCGATGGTGGTGATGTGTCCCTCGTCCAGCATCAGCCAGAGGCCAGCGTAACCGACCAGATCACCCACGATCTCGTCGCTCCCTTCGTCGCTGGCTCCCAGCAGCGAACGCACCTTGCCCCACAGCGAAACCGGCTGGCCGAACTGCCCCTCGATGGCGTACGGGTCGCACGCGTCTGGAACCTGCTGGGCCACGATGTAACTGGCGAGGCGGTTATCGCGCAGTTCGCGACGGTAAGCCGAGGCAGGCCAGGCCAGGGAGAAAGAGCGCTTTTCTATTTGGGCGACCTCGCTGATGTCGTTAAGCCGCATCGGACGCAAGCGATAGCTCATGTCAGAATCTCCGTTTTCGGCAGCTATCTGCGAGAGAGGTACTGTGGCTGCAGGGTAGCCAGATCATCGCTCTGACCCGCAGCCAAACGACGCCAGGCCAGTGCCGCCAGCGCTGCCACTCGCTCACGCGGCGGTGCAACGATACGAGCCTCGGCTCCTCGACTGCTGGCGATCAGCAAACACACCTCTTCGCTCAGTTCGCCAGTATACACGGCCGGGCCTGCCACACGTTTCAGCAGCTCTGGCAGTGGCTCCACCTCCGGCAGCACAGGCGTTGTCAGATAGTCGTGTTCCGGCGCGAAGACAGCCGCCCAGTAGTGACCACGGCCGGCATCCAGCGCCGCCACCGCTGGCAGCGCCTCCGTGCGCAGGTCCCAGGCGATGGCCGCCAGAGTGGAGATGCCGATAATCGGCACGCCCAGGCCCAGGCACATCCCCTTCGCCAGGCTGAGACCAACCCTGAGGCCGGTAAAGCTGCCGGGGCCCAGCGCCACCGCCACAGTGGTCAGCCCAGCGGCCGTCATCCCCTGCCGGTCGAGCAGACGAAGCACTGCCGGCGCCAACTCGCGCGTCTGGTTGTTCTGTGACTGCCACTGCAGTACGTCCACGAGACCTGCTTCGTTGTAAAGGGCGACGCCAGTGGTGCGAGTAGAGGTATCTATTGCCAGCAGCAAGACTCGCCCTCCATCACCCCCTCAAACTGGGTCAGCAGCTCCCGGTGCGCTCCGCCACTGGCTTCAAAGCACAACCGGCGGCGCTTGGGCGCCAGCAATTCAAGTATTACCTCCAGGTACTCCTCGGGTCGCCAGGCGCCGAGACGTTCCGCCCATTCGACCAGCAAGACGCTGCTCTCCGGTTGCGGCTCGAACAGACCGAGCAATTCGATTTCTTCCAGCGAATCCAGACGATACAAGTCGGCATGGAGCAGGCGCAGGCCGTCCTCGCGCCCAGACAGAGCGTACTCGTTGATCAGGGCGAAGCTTGGGCTCTGTACCGGGCTAGCGATGCCCAGCCCGGCCGCCACGCCCTGGCAGAAGACCGTCTTGCCCGCGCCCAACTGACCGTTGAGCAGCAGTAGCGCACCGTCGCCAAGCAACCTGCCAAGGCGCTTGCCTATGTCCCGCGTCTGCTCGGGACTTGCCGAAACGAGCGACAGCGCCTTGGGATCAGCCGGCAAAGTGATCGTAACCACCTCGCCTGAACTCCAAGGCCTCACCCTGCTGGTTGCGCACAACCACGGCGCCGGCCGGCCCCTCAACCACTCTGCCAATAACGGTGGCGCGGGTACCCATGGCCGACAGCTCGGACTGGGCCACCGCCATCAGAGCAGGCTCGGCCGCAAAGAGCAGCTCGTACTCCTCACCGCCGGTGAGGGCGAGCGCCAGCGCTTCTTGTGGATAAACGGTCTCTACGTTGCGGTCAACCGGAATCAGGGCAGCGTCCACCTCAATGCCCACCCTGCTCCGCTCGGCAATGTGCTTGAGATCGCCCAGAGGGCCGTCGCTTACGTCCTGCCCCACTCGCACGCCAAGCCTGCGCAGCGCCATCCCCTCCCGCACGCGCGGATAGGGCCTGTTGTGGGCGCGCACGAGCGCCGCCCGCGCGGAGGCAAGTGGCTCGTCCCACTCGGCGGTAGGCTCGCCCAAAACACATAGGCCGGCGGCGGAGCGCCCCAGGCTGCCGGTAACGCTCACCAGCTGCCCAGGCCGAGCGGCATCGCGCAGCAAAGGCGGTCCGTTCTGCTCCTCCTCGACCACGCCGTGCAGGGTCACCGACCGCAGTCCCAGCGTCAGCAGCGCGTAGAGGGGCCGCGCCCCCATCGAACCCACGTCGCTCAGGTTGACGGCAAGCGACTTCCATCCAAGGTCGGACCAACTAATCGTGTTGGTACGAAAGTGCACATCCTCGACCAGCGTGTCGGTGGTGGCCACCATCAGACCGTGGCAACGCCAGACGGCACAATCGTCACCAATGCCCACTTCAAGGCCGGGCGCCTCGCGTGTGAAGACCGCCTGCAAGCGGTCAATCAGCCCAAACTCGCCCAGTTCAGATACCAGCATGGGCGAATTATAACCCTCCCTTTCCATTGCCCGCCATTTGGCGCCTATGCTATATTGCCTTGGTTTTGTCGGGAGGGTGCGGAACCTGGAGGTGCTATGCGCGTTGCTGTGATCTCTGACGTCCACAGCAATCTGGTTGCTTTGGAGGCGGTGATAAGACACCTGCCTGCAGTCGAGGCGATCTGGTCTCTAGGCGATGCGGTGGGCTACGGCCCCCAACCGAACGAGTGTCTCTCTCTGCTGCGCGATAAGGTCTCGATCGCCATCGCTGGCAATCACGATTGGGGCTCGTTGGGCAAAGTCGGCTTTGAGGATTTCAACGACGCGGCAGCCGTGGCCGCCAGATGGACGGGAGCACAACTGACGGCGCAAAGCCGTGCCTATCTGGCAGGCCTGAAGATGCAGCAGGAGATGGGGGAATTCAGCCTCGTACATGGCAGCCCCCGTGACCCCTTGTGGGACTATCTGGCCAATGCGAGCAGGGCGGAAGCATGCTTCCCCTTATTCAAAGGGCAATACTGCCTGGTGGGGCACACACATGTACCAGCAGTGTTCAGCCAGGACGAACAGGGTGGCGCCGTGCACGTAAGCATCCCCCGGGATGGCGCCAGGATGCCGCTGGCTAAGGGTAAGGCCATCTACAATCCGGGCAGCGTAGGACAGCCGCGTGACGGCGACCCGCGCGCCGCATACGCGGTGCTAGACTTGAATGAACGAACCATCAGCTTTGCCCGGGTGGAGTACGATTTCGGCGCCACTCAGGCGAGAATGCAAGCCGTCGGCTTGCCCGAGTTTCTCTGGAAGAGACTTGAGGCGGGCCGCTGAACCTTTAGTTGCGCTACGATGGTGGCGCAACCCGATGACCGACGGAGGAGACAGTATGCCAAAGTACGTTTTTGTCACAGGTGGAGTGGCGAGTTCCGTCGGTAAGGGTATCTGCGTCGCCTCGATCGGGCGCATCCTGAAGAGTCGCGGCCTCTCCGTCTCCGCGCAGAAGATCGACCCCTACCTCAACGTAGACCCAGGCACGATGAGTCCTTTCCAGCACGGCGAGGTCTTCGTAACGGACGACGGAGCTGAGACTGATCTCGACCTCGGCCACTATGAGCGCTTCATGGACGTGGATCTGAGCCAGAGCTCGAGCGTGACCATGGGCAAAGTGTACGCGGCGGTGATTGAGAAAGAGCGCCGCGGCGACTTCCTCGGCGGCACAATTCAGGTGATCCCCCACATCACCAACGAGATCAAGCAGCGGGTGCTGGCCACCGGCGCCGACAGCGGCGCCGACGTGGTCATCGTGGAAATCGGCGGCACAGTAGGAGACATTGAGGGTCAGCCAGTACTGGAGACGGTGCGCCAGCTGCGGCGCGAGCTCGGACTGGGTAACTCGTTCTTCATCCATCTCACCCTGCTGCCGTACCTGCAATCCTCCGGCGAGCTCAAGACCAAGCCCACCCAGCACAGCGTGCGCGATCTGCGTGCCATGGGTATCCAGCCCGACGCTATCATCCTGCGCTCCGACCTGCCGGTTGGCGATGACATCAAGGACAAGGTAGCCCTCTTCTGCGACGTGGAGCCACGTGGCGTGGTACCGCTGCTTACCGTAGAAAGCATCTACGAGGTGCCGCTGATGCTGGAGGATTCGGCGCTCGGCGACCTCATCGTGGAGAGGCTGAATCTGCAAGCCGGACCACCCCAGCTGGACCGCTGGCGCCAGATGGTGGCTAAACTGAAGGGCGATGCCACCTGCGTGCGGGTAGGCATCGTGGGCAAGTATGTCCAGTTGCAGGATGCATATCTCTCCGTCAGAGAGGCATTGCGGCACGCCGGCATGCAGCACGGAGTGGACGTGCAGATCGAGTACTTAGACTCAGAGCTGCTGGACAAATCGCCGCAGCGGGTAGCAGACAGCCTCAAGCACCTGCACGGCATTGTCGTGCCGGGTGGCTTCGGCAAGCGTGGTGTGGAGGGCATGATCCGTACCGCCCGTTACGCCCGCGAGGCCGGCATCCCCTATCTGGGGCTCTGCCTGGGTATGCAGGTGATGGTAATAGAGTTCGCCCGCAACGTGCTTGGCCTCGAGAAGGCGCACAGCTCAGAGTTCAACCGCCAGACGAGCGACCCGGTGATCGATATCATGCCCGATCAGCGCGATCAGAAGAACAAGGGCGGCACAATGCGTTTGGGAAGCTATCCCTGCAACCTCCTGCCGGGAACGTTGGCGCACTCCGCCTACGGCGCTGACTCGACCTCGGAGCGCCACCGCCACCGTTACGAATTCAACAACGCCTACCGCGATCGCATGGAGCAGGCCGGCCTGGCCGTCAGTGGCCAATCGCCGGATGGGCGACTGGTTGAGATGAGCGAGCTGAAGGATCACCCCTTCATGATCGGCACGCAGTTCCACGCCGAGTTCAAATCAAGGCCCGATCGGCCACACCCGCTGTTCGACCGCTTTATCCAGGCTTGCAGCACCCACCTGAGAGACGGTGACCAGCAGCCACTGCCGCTGCAGCCCATTGACCTGCAGTAGGGCTCCCCGCCGACAGGCGCCCGGCCACCGGCTCCAGCGAGAAGTTAATGGAGTGTAGATATGCAGATATTCCTTGACAGCGCTAATCTCGAGGAGATTCGCAACGCTGCCCGCATGGGCGTGCTCAGCGGCGTCACCACCAATCCCAGCCTGATGGCCAAGGAGAAAGGCGCCGACTTCCGCGAGACCATCCAGGAGATCTGCGCACTGGTTGACGGCCCCATCAGCGCCGAGGTTACCTCGCTGGAAACGGAGGCTATGGTTGGCGAAGCGCTCGAGCTGGCACAGTGGTCGGACAACGTGGTGATCAAACTGCCGATCACCAGCGCCGGCCTGGGGGCAGCCCGCCAGCTGACAAACCGGGGCATCAAGACCAACCTCACCCTCTGCTTCTCCGCCAACCAGGCGGTGCTCGCCGCCGCCGCCGGCGCCACATTCGTCAGCCCCTTCATCGGCCGGCTGGACGACATCAGCGAAGACGGTATGGCGCTGGTGCGCGACATCGTGCAGATCTACCGTAATTACGGCACTGCAACCAAGATCATTGCCGCCAGCATTCGTCACCCCCTACACGCCATGCAAGCGGCCAAGGCGGGCGCCGATATCGCCACGATTCCTTACAAGGTGCTGATGCAGATGGTGGAGCACCCACTCACCAAGTCGGGGCTGGACCGCTTCATGGCCGACTGGGCAGGGCGCCAGGCGAAGTAGCGCGCTGGCCGATCAGCCACTGGTGTGACGGCGCGGCGCGCTCCGCTGTTTTTGACAGCGATTCGGGCCCTTGTGTATACTGTAGGCTGCGTTCTTTACCAGTAGGACGAACCCGGCAGGGTAGCTCAGTGGTAGAGCAAGGGACTCATAAGCCCTCGGTCGACAGTTCAAATCTGTCCCCTGTCACCAAGCCTCAAGCCCGATCGCTCGGGCTTTTCTTATGCCCAAAAACACGTGCCAACTCCGCTAGCCTAGTACGGTCAGGTTCTGCTAACCGCCGCAGTTTCATAACTTGTTTCCGAGGCGGACTCGTCTCCCGGCTGGCGCACCCATCTCGGTGTCGGGCATGCGACGGTGAGAGTAGATGAGCCGTTGTGGCACCGCGGCTCACCACCGGGTAACAATGAACTAGTACGACTTCAGCGTCGCTAGCGTCTGCCAGAACTCGCGCAACTCCTGCCTGGCAAACGGCCACAAGGTCGATGACACAACCTCGCAGTTTTCCCGTCTACGCCTGACGCAACCGACCTGGCCTCGCCCGCTGGGCACGCCGCTGTCCCTCAGCCCCACTGGCGCTATGCTACAATCTTCACAGCGTGCGCACCGGCGCCGCTTTGCTGTGTGCTGGAGGAATGAGATGCAACTGTACAGCGACCTCATCGACGCCTTGGCCAACAACCAACCTGTCAGCGCGGCCACTATTATCGGTCCGGCCGAACTGCCGGATGGCTTCGCCGGCAGGCGGGTTCAGCTGCGCACCGGGGGCAAACGTGTGGGCACGCTGGGCTCCGCCGCGCTGGATGACCGCGCCCTGGCAAAGGCGGTGGCGCTGGCGGCCTCAACGCCCTCGGCTAAACGCGAACAGTGGCAACTGACCGCCGAAGAGTGCGATGAGCTCGGCCTGCCCGCCGGCACGACGCTCGACCTCTTCCTCGAAGTGGCGAAGCCCACAGAATCGTTCCTCATCGTGGGCGCGGGCCACGTGGCCTTACCGGTGGCGCAGCTCGCCAAGC
>CAZMKF010000013.1:7125-15082 GCA_964566935.1 uncultured Dehalococcoidales bacterium
GTTTTGTGGTGACGGTGATCGATGACCGCCCTGAGTTCGCCAATCGCCAACGCTTTCCCGAGGTGGATCACATCATCGTTGGCCCCTACGACCAGGAACTGGCCAGGATGCAGTTGGGCCCGGAATCGTACGTGGTGCTGGTAACCCGGGGGCACGTGCAGGATGAGGACGCGCTGCGCCAGGTGATCAACCTGCCGCTCGCCTATCTGGGCATGATCGGCAGCAAGCGACGGGTGCGCGGTGTGATCGAGCGAGTGCAGGCGATGGGGTCGACCCCAGAGGCGGCGGCGCGTGTCTTCTCCCCCATCGGGCTGGACATTGGCGCTGAGACACCGGAGGAGATTGCAGTCAGCATTCTGGCCGAGGTCATTAACGTGCGCCGCCGCGGCGAGCGGCACCCGGCCTCGCTCTCGGTAGGCCGCTGAGAAAAAGTGAAACCGCTCAATCGGAGGATACGATGGCAACGATAGATTTCTACCGCGAGGTCGCCGCCCGGCTCACAGCCGGCGAGAAGCTGGCCATGGCAACCGTCGTTCAGACCCGGGGCTCGGCCCCGCGTGAACCCGGCGCGCGCATGGCAGTAACTGCCTCCGGTGAGGTGATTGGCACGGTCGGCGGCGGCTACCCGGAACTGGAGACGACGAAGACAGCGTTATCAGTACTTGCGGAGGGCAAACCGCGTCTGTTCCATGTTTCCATGACGAACGAGGCCTCGGCGCGCGAAGGCGCCATTTGCGGTGGCACGATGGACCTCTTCATCGAGCCGTTGCAGCCCTAAGGTCTGCAACCGAAGAGGGGCTCCGCTCAGCCAGGCTCGCCTCGCCGGAGCAGACGCTCGAACTCGGGCTCCAATCTCAACAGCCGCCACTCCCCACCTGAGCGCCCCAACACGGTGAGACAACCGTACGGCTGGGCGATACGGAAGAGATTGCCCACGGGCAGACCCAGCGCGGTTGCGATCAGACAGCGATTGAGGCCGGCGTGGCCGACGATCAGAACCGGACCCTGAGCAAAACCAGCCAACTCCCGCAGCACCGAAGCCGCCCTGGCCGCCACCTCATTGAAGCTCTCGCCGCCACTAATGCGATAGGCGGCAATGTCCTCGCCACGCCGCCGGAACTCATCCGGGTAGCGCTGCTGCACCTCGTTGAAACTGAGGCCCTCCCATTCACCAAGGGAGATCTCCCGCAACTCCTTACGTGGCTCCGCCCGCAGCTCCAGTTGGCTCGTCAGCACCTCCGCGGTGTCATGCGAGCGCTGCAAGTCGCTGCACAGTACACGGCACACGCCACGCGCTCGTGCCCAGGTGGCAAGGTCAACGGCAAACTGCCTTCCCTCGCTGGTGAGGGCCACATCCATCTGCCCCAGCAAGATGCGCTCGCCCTCTGGCAGCTGCACCCGACCGTGACGCACCAGGTAGACGGTAAACTCAGGCGCCACTGGCATCACCATGCCCCACCAGGGCCGCCAGCGACGTGCCAGTCAGGCGCTCCACCTCCGTCGCCAGCCGGTAAGCGTCGGCGAAGCGGGCCTCTACAAAAGCGAGGGCCTCGGCGTTTCCCTCTTGACGCTGCCGGGCATGATGGCGCCGCTCCTCCAGTGAGACCACCCGGCGGCCGAGGACAAGCTTATCCGCCAGATACAGCAAGTGTTGCTCCTGCAGCACGGGCCAATCGTCGAGGTTGAGCCTGATGTGCTGACCCACTATTGCCCCAACCCGTGGGAAGCCGAGCTCTTCCAGGATTCGCCTTGCCGCCTGATCGTGGTTCCACTCTCCCTTCGCCAGATCATGCAAGAGGGCGGAGGCGTAAAGCAGCTTCATGTCAAACCTGAAGCCCGCCCCTCTCGCCAGCGCCCACGCCAGCTGCAACGCCACCCACAGTACAACCCGGCTGTGAGCGATCACCCCCGGCGGCAGCGAACGACTCTCAAGAATGGCCTCGCACTCGTTCGCCGTTGGCGCGTGGGCGCTGGCGAGCCTTGCCAGCAAACGAACGTATGCTGCTGGATCGTCCATGTCCAGCAAAACGCCCTCATCTACCACGGGTAGCTCGGCGACAGTGCAGGCGCTGGCGAGTATCGTGGCCAGGCCGCCGGGCACGCTCAAGGGCAGACTGGCAGGCAAGAAACCACGGTCGATCAGCGGCGGATGCCCGCGCTGTCCACGAAAGACAGGGTAAACCACCTCGGATCCGGCCTTGCCTGCCTCGATCAGGCTGGAGATGGTTCTCGCCCGCACCAGCGGTACATCGGCTGGCAACACGAAGACGCGTTCGGCAGCGCTCGATAGCGCCGCCAGGCCGGTGACTACTGATGAGAGCATACCGCGTTCGGGTTGGGGGTTAACCGCCTCGCGCACCTCTTTGGCATCGATGATCGCCCTCATGGTGACTGATGGCACACCAGTGACGACCACGATTTCGCCCACGCCGCCGGTGCGCAGGCAGTCTATGCAATGCTCCAGTACCGTGCGTTCGTCCAGCGGCATTAGTGGCTTCGGCCGTCCCATGCGGCTGCTGGCACCCGCCGCCAGCACGATAGCGGCAATCAAACGATCAGCTCCTCCCCGGCCATCGCTTGTTCACTCTTCTAGTTGCAGGCTTGCGAGTTTGCTTCGCGGGTGGCGGTTCACTGCGCACCCGCGATCGCCGCCATCGCTTCAATGGCGGCGTCAACATCCTCCACCGTGTTCGCCCAACCAATGCTGAACCGCACCGCGCCCGTCTCCGCCGTACCCAAATCGGCGTGAACCAAAGGCGCGCAATGCAGGCCGGTTCGCACGGCGATGCCGTAGTCTCCATCGAGAATTGTACCTACGTCGGCAGCGGCAATACCCTCGACGTTACAGGCCAACACCGGCACGTCTCCCTCTGCCGGACGCGGACTGTGCACAATGACTTTTGGCAGTTCGGACAGGCCGTCGTGCAGCCGCCTTGCCAACTTGAGTTCTTCGACGTAGTTCGATTCCAGATCGCGAGTCAGGAGAAAATCGAGACTGGCTCCCAGACCGACAATGCCCATCAAGTTCAGCGTACCCGCCTCCAGCCGGTGCGGATAGCCTTGCGTATGGGCCGGATTGGCGGAATCGATGCCGGTACCGCCAAAACGGGTGCTCTCAATCTGAAACTCGGGTGAAATCGCCAATCCTCCAATACCGGTCGGCCCCAGCAACGACTTGTGGCCGGTGAACGCCACCGCCGCCAGCCGCCAGCCGGCCAGATCAATCGGCAGCAGACCGGCGCTTTGCGCCGCATCCACCAGCACCGGCACGCCGCGCTCGGCACACAGCCGGGCTATTTCGGCCACCGGTTGCGCCGTGCCCAACACGTTGGAGGCGTGGTTGACCACCGCCAGACGCGTATTGGGGCGGATGGCGCGGACAAACTCACACGGATCGATTCTGCCATCAGCTCCGAACGATACAAGATCGTAATCAATCAGTCCACTACGCTTGAGGTGATAGAGAGGCCGCAAGACGGAATTGTGGTCCAGCCGGCTGGCAACAACGTGGTCACCCTTCTTCAGCGCCCCCTGGATACCCAGATTGAGGGCATCGGTGGCATTAGACGCGAACACCACCCGCTCCGGCTCGGGCGCACCGAAGAAACGGGCCAATTTGGCCCTGACCCGCGTTACCGTCGCCTCCGCCTCGGTGGAGAGGTCGTAGCTGCCCCGACCGGGAGAGACCGCCAGGCGTTCGTAGCTCTCCAGCATCGTCCGCAGCATCGCCGCCGGCTTGGGAAAGGTGGTGGCGGCGTTGTCAAGATAGATCAGATCATCTTCCATCGCATTGCCAGCTATATACACGATTTGGGGTTGGGCAGGCCCGCCAGCCGGCGGGCCCCCAGTTTGATGCCTCCCGGAAAGAGCCCCTCCAGTCGGAGCAAGCTAATGCCGGTACCTTTGGCCAGTTGCCGGTTAAGCGGCGCCCGGCCATTGGCGGTGTAGAAATCACGCAGGAAACGAAGTACCTGCCAGTGCTCAGGGGCGAGGCCCTTCAGGCCGCTCTCGCGCGCCAGCGTTTCCGCTACGTCCTCGCCCCACTCAAAGGCGTCCCAGAGGAACCCCTCGCCATCGAACAGCACCTGGCGGCCGCCGATCTCACGATAGCGGCGCGCCCGCCAGGCCATTTCAACGTTGCCAGAGGCCGGTTGATTCACCGCGCTCAGCCTTTGGCTTGCAGTGCCGCCTTGATCTTCTCCGGCGTGGCAGGCGTATCGCAGATCCACACGCCCACCGCGTTATTGATCGCCGAGAGTACAGCCGGCGCCGTCGGCACCATCGTCATCTCGCCCACGCCCGTCGAACCCTTGGCGCCGGTGGCCCGCGGCGTTTCGCGGATCACGTGTTCCATCGGGAACGAGGTGGCGAAGGTTGGATAGCGGAAAGTGCGCCAATCCTTGGTCTGGCCCGCTACGTATTGCTCTCGCAGCGCATAGCCGACACCTTGGTCAGCGCCACCTTCGAGCTGACCCTCGAAGTTCTGCGGATGAATGACCGGGCCAGCGTCGACCGCCGTCGTCAACTTCAAGACGCGCGTCTCGCCCGTCTCCGTGTCAACCTCCACCTCAGCCAGCTGGATGGCGTGCACTTCGGTCTCGAAGGATGGTCCCTGCCCGGTCTGCGGGTCGAGTCCGCCCACCTGCGGGTTGACTTTTCTGGCGAGGAAGCGAGTAGGCTTGCCAGCCGCCCGCAACTCGGCAGCAGTGCTGACGCCCGCCTCGGCCAGATCCTCCTTCATCTTCTCGATGGCATTAAGCAGTGCGCCACCCATCATGTAGGTGATGCGGCTGCCGGCGGCCGGCCCAGACGAGGTGGTATCCTCCGTGCTGCGGGTGGCCAGGCGAACTTTATCCAGTGGCAGGTCGAGCGCATCCGCGGCCAGCAGGGTCAACATAGAGTCGTTGCCCTCGCCCGGGTCTGCCACCGCGCCGTGTATGGTGATGCCACCATCATCATCGAGCTGCACGGCAACAATGCCCTGGTCGCCGGCGCCGCCGATGCCAAAGGCGCCTGCCCCCAGGCCCACGCCCCGGCGTTTGGAGCCGTTTGGCTCAGCCGCCGCCGCCTCATTGACCGCGCGTTCGTAGTGAGGGCGGATCGCCTCGCACAGCTCCGCGAACGGCCACTCGTAGACTTTCATGCCAGTGGACTTGGTTTGCCCTATCTCGAGCGCATTACGCAGGCGGAACTCCAGTGGGTCGATGCCCATCTTCTCAGCCAGCATGTTCATGGCGCATTCGAGTGCCAGCGCGCCCTGTGGCGGCCCGGCGCCACGCGCCGCCGAACCCCACGGGTTATTGGTGTAGACCAGGCGGCTCTCTGCGTGAACATTGGGGATGTTGTAGGAGCCGGACAGCATCAGCAACGCCCGGTTGACGACCACGTCACCGTTCGAGTTGTAGGCGCCGTTGTCCGCCTCGATGTCAATCGCCATACCGGTCAACTTGCCTTCGCTGTCCGCGCCCAGCTTGATGGCCATCTCAAACGGGTGGCGTTTGGAGGTCATTTGCATCGACTCGGGCAGATTCGGGATGTAGCGCACCGGACGGCGGAAGTGCAGCGCAGCGGCGGCGGCCAGACCTTCGGAGGTGATCTCCAGTTTGATGCCAAACTGGCCTCCAGTGAACGCCTCCTCGTAGCGCATGTTCTCCCAGCCCAGCGCCTCCTGCAACATCTGCAGGTGCTTGTGGATGTTGATACTGCGACCAATCACCACTAGTTGGGCATCCTCGCCCTCGCCCTCCAGGTAAGCGACAGCGGCCTCGGGCTCCAGCGGCGCTTGATGATTCAACTGGGTCTGGAAGGTAGCCTCGACCACGGCGGCGGATCCGGCCAGTGCCTTCTCGGCGTCGCCCTTGATCTGCGGCTGGCTGTAGCAGAGATTGGGAATGTCATCATGGATCTGGATAGCGCCCTCCGCCATCGCTTCCTTGGGGCTGCTGAGCGCAGGCAGCAGTTCGTAATCGACCTTGACTGCGGCCACGGCGGCCAACGCCTGCTCGCGCGTGGTGGCTGCCACAATCGCCACCGGATCACCGATGTAGCGCACCCGATCCTCGCAAAGCACCGGCCGGTCAGCTACGGTGATCAACTTGAGGCGGTTGGTACCCTTGATGTCTTTGGCGGTGACAAAGCCAACCACGCCATCCATCGCCTTGGCGGCCGAGAAGTCGATGCCTTTGATCCGGGCATGCTGGTGCGGGCTGCGCACTGCGGCGATTTCCAGGGCGCCAGGGATAAGAATGTCGGCGCCGAAGCGCGCCGTGCCGCAGGCCTTGGCCAGCGCCGAGGGCCGCGGGTGCGAGACGCCAAGTTTGGGGCCATTCGGATCGGGACGTACGTCATCCGGCTTCAGCTCGCCGCGCAGGAAGCGACCGGCCAACTGCACCGCTTCGATGATCTTGACGTAGCCGGTACAACGGCAGAGATTATAGCGGAGAGCGTGCTTGATCTCCTCAACACTGGGGTCGGGATTGCTGTCGAGCAGAGCCTTCGCCGCCATAATCATGCCCGGGGTGCAGAAGCCGCACTGGATGGCTCCCGACAGCACGAAGGCTTCCTGAATTAGGTGTGGGTTGTCCGGCGTACCGAGACCCTCAACGGTGAGCACCTCGGCCCCTTGCAGGGTGGTCACCCTGACCAGGCAGGATCGCACCGCCTTGCCGTTTACGATCACCGTGCAGGCGCCGCACTGGCCCGTCTTGTCGCACGATTGCTTGGCGCCCGTAAGCTGGTAGCTGTTTCGCAGCAAGTCCAGCAGGGTCAATTTCGAGTCCGCCACGACCTCCTTGGGTTGTCCGTTAATGGTAAGACTGACTCTCACACTGCTCCTCCTCAAGTACAAAACAACTGTCGGCAAACATCTCACGGCGCAGTGCGTCCCCGCCCAGCCCACAACTGCGGCCATGCTGCTGAGTGCTCAAAGTCGCTATGCGGATATTATCATAAGGCATAGCCGCCCAACAACCGCTCCACATGGGCGAATGAAGGCGCCGCTGCGTCTCCGGTGGGTTGACTTACCGCCGCAGTTTCCGCAAACTTAGAAATTAAGATCCGAAGATGATCAGGAGGATGTAAGAATGGGCAAGATGGCCATTATCGTCGTCGACATGTTGAACGACTTCGTCACCGGTTCGCTCGGCTGCGAGCGCGCGTTACGCATCGTGCCACCGCTGCAGAAGCTGTTGGAGGCAGCGCGCCAGAACGACGTACCTGTGATCTACTCCAACGACAGCCACCTGCCCAAGGTGGATAAAGAGTGCGTGCTCTGGGGTGACCACGCCATTCGTGGTACCAAAGGCGCGGACGTTATTCCTGAATTGAAACCACAGCCTGAGGACTACATCATTCCCAAGCGCCGCTACAGCGGCTTCCAGAGCACTGACCTGGGCCTGCTACTGCGCGAACTTAAGGTCCACACAGTGATACTAACCGGCCTGCACTGCCACATGTGTGTGCGCCACACCGCCGCCGACGCCTACTATGCCGACCTTAACATCATCGTACCGAGCGACGGCACCGACTCTTTCACCGAAGAGGATTACCTGAGCGGGCTGGAGTACCACAAGCAAGTCTACGGCGCCGAGATTACTACCGTGGACGAGCTGGTCAAGCGCATGAAAGCGTCCGCTGCGGGCGCCGCGTCCTAGACTGCGCCTGATCCAGGCGCCTGAGGAGAACCCCGTCCAAGGGTTCTCCTTTTTTCGTGTTCGCGGCTGGTTCCCCGGGAACAACCCCCCATTCGCCGCGACACCTCTATACTGTAACCAGCGTTTCAGCTGTCATCATCGTTTAGCAGGGTACTGATCATCACCATGAGTACAAGTAACGTAGCTGCGGCCGCGGACGACAAACAGTCGCAGGTCGCGCCCTATCGCTGGGTCATTCTCGCCCTGGCTGTGGGCTGCTTTGTGCTCACCTTACGCGAGTGGGGTGAATGGGAGCACCGGATTAG
>CAZMKF010000013.1:15092-24846 GCA_964566935.1 uncultured Dehalococcoidales bacterium
GCTCGTGCGTGCCCAGCGCCGGCATGATGTCGATGGCGCAGGCCGGTGGCTACATCAGCGCCTTCTTCATCGGCTACCTGGTGACGCAGATCCCGGCCGGCGTCCTGGCCGACCGTTTCGGCGTGCGCCTGCTGCTGACCGGCAGCATGGTGATCAACGGCAGCGTCACCGTGCTGATGTCGTTCATCCAGAGCTACGACCACGGTTTCGTTCTCAGGGTGATCCTGGGCCTCGCGGCGGGCGCAGTTTTCGCCTCCTGCACCAGGGCCTTGATGGAGTGGTTCCCGGCACACGAACGTGGCACCGCCTTCGGGATGCTGATGGCCAGCCCCTCCACCGGCCTGTTACTGGCCAACGCGGTGGTGCCGCCGCTCAACAGCGCCCTCGCCTGGCGGGGCACTTTCATGACGGTTGGCCTGCTGGTCGCCGCCTACGGTGTCATTGTCTACCTACTGATGCGCGTGCACGCTTCTTCGTTACCGCAACAGAGCGCCTCCCCCCTCGCCGGTGTCAGTGAGGTCTTGCTCAATCCCTATATCATATTGACAGCGTTCGGTGGTTTTGCCCTGCTCTGGTTGCAAACCAACGTCGCCACCTGGGCCAATGCCTACATGAACGGGCTAGGCTTCGATCTCGCCACCGCCTCTCAGGTAGTTATGTTGTATAGCGTGGGTGGCATCCTGGGGCCGCTCGTCTCCGGCCTCATCTCAGATCGCTACCCGAAACGAGCCACGATCGTCATGGCCGCTTTGCTGTTCGTCGCGCCTGCCGCCATTCTATTCAGCCTGCAGACCTCGTTCGCCTCGCTGGCGCTTGCCGCCTTCGCCATGGGCTTCATCGGCTTTCTCGCCAACCCGCAGCAGGTAGTGCTGATCTCTGAGTTCGCCGGCAAGGACCTGGCCGCCACCGCCAACGGCATCGGCAACTTCGCCACCCAGCTGGCCTCGGTGGCCGGACCGTTCACGGTGGGGTTGATGGTGGACCTGACCGGCAGCTTCTCCGCCAGCTGGTGGGTGATCGCGGCAGGGCCGCTAGTAGGCGCGCTGCTGATGCTGCCGGTGAAACGCAAGGCCGAGGGCTGACTACCCGGACCGATTGCTCTCCGCACTCTGGCGACAAAGAACAGAGGCACAGATTGGCGCGTCTGCCCAGCATGCTCCGCCGTGGCTCTCGAGCTGTACCGGAGAAGAGGAGCCGGTAGCGACCAGAAGCGCAATTGAAAACGCCGCGTTTCGATGTTATACATCGACAAACTCAACTGGGGTTGCGATGAGCGGCAACGACCTTCCATCACCAACCACCGATTCCGTCGTCGTCGAGCGCACGCCGAGCGGCCTGCTCCTGCTGCCCGTGGTGAACGATGCTGAGCGGCTGTACATCGAACCCACCACCCGCTGCAACCTCGCCTGCACCACCTGCATCCGCCACTCCTGGGATGAGCCGCCGCAGGACCTCGATTTCGCCGTATTCGAGCAGCTGGTAACGCAACTGGCGGAGTTCCCCCGGCTGCGAACCGCCCACCTCGCCGGTTTCGGCGAGCCGCTGCTGCATCCCCGGCTGTGCGAGATGCTCTCTCTTCTGCGCGGGGCTGGCCTGCAGACCGAGCTGACCACCAACGGCCTGCTGCTCGACGAGGCGGCGGCGCGCTCGCTGCTCGACTGCCAGCTGGGCACGCTGATCGTCTCGCTCGACGGCGTTGACAACGCCACCTTCGCCGCCGTGCGCACTGGCGCCGAATTACCCGCAGTGCTGGCCAACGTGCGCCGCCTCACCGAGCTGCGCGATGCGGCAGGCGCGGGCTGGCCACTGCTGGGAGTGGAGTTCGTGGCGATGGAGAGCAACTACCGCCAGATTCCGTCCCTGCTGAGACTGGCCGTCGAGCTCCGGCTCAACCGGGTGCTGATCACCAACTTGCAGTCTTACACCGCTCACATGGTGGAAGAGGCCCTGTACGATGACGGTTACCGCGAGCTTGACCTGCCGGTCTCCCCCTGGTATTGCTGGCACTGGGGGCTGGACCGCTTGCGCCTGCCCTACATGCGGCTGCGCACGGAACGCAGCTGCCCCTTCGTGCAACGCAAGTCTTTGGTGATCGCGGCAGACGGCTCGGTCAGTCCCTGTTATCCCTTGATGCATGGCCACCGTGAGTACGTGCTTGGCCGCCAGAAGGACTGTCGTCGCTGGGTGGCCGGCAACCTGAATGAGCGTACGCTGGCGGAGATCTGGACAAATCCGCCCTACCTGCGTTTCCGCGCCCGCGTGCAGCGCTTCGATTTCCCCTCTTGCGCCGATTGCATCACGGTGGACGCCTGCTACTTCGCTCAGTCGAACGCCGAGGATTGCTGGGCCAACTCCCCCACCTGCGCCGACTGCCTCTGGGCGCGCGGCATGGTGCTCTGCTACTAGTCCTGCGCCTCAAGCATCAGCAGGCCAACCAACAACTGCAACGAGGTCCGTGAGTCCTCATAGCTGATCCCAAACAGGTCGTTGATCCGGTTGAGGCGGTAGAGCAGCGTATTGCGATGGATGGAGAGCCGGGCGGCCGCGGCGTCGCGGTTGTGAAACGAGAGCAGATAGCAGCGCAGCGTCTCAAGATACTCGGTGTTGTTGGCGTTATCGTAGGCCTGTAGCTGTCTCAAAGAGGCAGGCACAAACGTATCGCGTGGCTCGCTAGCGGCGAGACTGAGGAACGCCTGTTGTGGCGCCAAGTCGTCGTAGACGGCCAGCTCGGCATGCAGGTTGCGTTGCCTGGCCAACAGCGCAGTGAGTTTCGCCTGACGGTAGGCGGCCGGCAAGCGGCTGAGTTCGGCAAAACCGGCGCTGATGCCACAAAACGCTTCGTGCCCGGCGAAGAACGCTATGACCTTGCGTAACTCGAGATCTTCGCCGGGAATGAAGTATCGCCCATCGAGGCGGTCAAACAGCATCACCACGCCGCCCTCGTAGGCAACCACCACGCGTTGTGGGTAATGGGCCGCCAGCTCGGCTACTGCACAGGGCAAGAAGGCCCTGCCGGCCGCGTCGTCGGCGAGCGGCGCCACCAGCAGGCGGAAGTCGCCCACCAGCTGCCTGCCCAGTTGCCTGACCGCCTCCGTCTGCTCCTTAGCGCCCGCCTCGGCACTGAGCGCGGTTTGCAGATTGGCTGCCGCAGGATAGGCTGGCCGGCTGCGCGCCTCCCGCAGGTGCTTGAACTCAATCATCAGTACCTGAGCGAGCGCCGCGACGATAGCGCAGTCGTCTTCCGTGGGTGGGCGGCCCAGGTAGAGCGCCATGTGGCCGTAGGTGCTGTTTTCCTCGCCAATGGCGGCGATCACGCAGGGCGTATCAGCCACCGGCCCCCAGTCCGCATAGAAGGGGTGGTAGTCGTTGCGTCTGTCCTTGTAGTAGGCCTGCTGCAGTTCCCAGACGTCCGCCAGCGACAGCGTGCCATAGCGCCGCATGCGCGCCCAGAAAGAGGGTCCGATGTCGCGCTGCGGCCGCAGCGCCATCAGGCGGTACTTGTCGTCAACAACGGCGATCGGCACGCGAAACACTTCGTAAGCGGCGTTGACAATGCCATCCATGCCCCCAGCGTTGAGCGCGGCGATGAACCTCGCCTGGGCGTCTATCAGTCTCTGGCGGGTGTCTCGGTCCGGCATGGCGCTCTCCACGTCTAAACGTAGATGCTTGTCAATTTGCACAGCTATGGACGCGACTTTCTACAAGTTTACTCTATTCCACACTACTACCGCTGCCTGACAATAGAAGCAATACCATCCGTTTCCGGCGCGCACTGCGGCGCTGCCTGGAGGACGAGAAATTCAGGAGGAGAGTTGTGGCGACGTTATTCGAGAAAGTGAAAATCGGCAATCTCGAACTGAAGAACCGTGTGGTGATGTGCCCGATGGGTTTCGCTCACACCGACCTTGACGGCGGTTACTCCGACCGCCAGATCAATTACTACGTGGAGCGGGCCAAGGGCGGCTTCGGCCTCATCTACCCCACCTGCACCTCGGTAACTACCAAGTACGAAGCGGCGCCCATGCCGAACGTGCTGGAGACCTACTCACAAGGTACCCGCCTGGCCATCCTGGCGGAGAGAGTGCACATGTACGGCGCCAAGCTGTGCGTCCAGCTCTCGCTCGGCCTCGGCCGCGTCCACTTCCACGACCGCTTCACGGCGCCCCACAGCTCCAGCGCCACGCCCTCCTTCTGGTTTGAGGACCTGATCTGCGTCCCCTTCACCGTGGAGGAGATCAAAGAGCTGGTGCAGAAGTTCGGTTACGCCGCCCTGCTGGCCAAGAACGCCGGCGCCGACGCCATCGAGATCCACGCCTACGGCGGCTACCTGATCGACCAATTCCTCACCCCGCTCTGGAACCTGCGTGAGGACGAGTACGGCGGCAGCCTCGAGAACCGCCTGCGCATCCTCTACGAACTGCGCGACGTCGTTTGGCAGAACTGCGGCAAGGACTTCCCGCTGCTCGTCAAACTGACCATCGACCACCAGATTGAGGGCGGCCGCACCCTCGACGAAGGCATCGAGCTGCTGCACGCGCTCGACGACGCCGGCTTCACCGCCTTCCACCTCGATGAAGGCTGTTACGAGTGCTGGTACAACGCCGTCACCACCGTCTACCAGCCGGAAGGCAACCAGCTGTACATGGCCGAGGCCGCCAAGGCCGCCGGCATCAAGACGCCACTCTTCGTGCAGGGCAAACTGAACAACCCCGTGCTGGCCGAGAAAGTAGTGCGCGACGGCACCGCCGAGCTGGTTGGCCTCGGTCACCAGGCGCTGGCCGATGCCCACTGGGCCAACAAGGCTCGCCTCGGCAAGTTCGACGACATTACCCCCTGCATCGGCTGCAACGAGTGCATCAATAGCAACCTGCTCAACCGCAACATGGCCTGCGCCGTCAACCCGCTCATGGGCATGGAGGTGGATTACAAGCTGACCCCCGCACCCGAGAAGAAGTCCGTGCTAGTGGTGGGCGGCGGCCCCGGCGGCATGACGGCAGCCATCACCGCTGCGCGGCGTGGCCTCGCTGTTGAGCTCTGGGAGAAGGACGACGTTCTGGGCGGCGCGCTCAACGCCTCCGCCGCGCCGGAGTTCAAGGCCTCGGTGGGCAAGTACGTCAACCACCTCAAAGCCCAGCTCTACCAGAGCGGCGCCGACGTACGCCTCAACACCCTCGCCACCGTGGAGTCGGTGCTGAAGCGCAAGCCGGACGTGGTCATCATCGCCTCTGGCGCCGACCCGATCATCCCCAAACTGCCGGGCATGGAGAAGATGCCGGTCTTCGAGGCCACCGAGCTGCTCAAGAAGGGCAAAGTACCGTATCAGACCATCGTGGTGCTGGGTGGCGGCCTGGTGGGCTGTGAGGCGGCCCTGGAGCTAGATGCCGCGGGCAAGGACGTCACCATCGTCGAAGCGTTGGACAACGTGCTGCTTACCGCGCAGCATGCCACCAACAACGACATGGCGATCAAGCACATGCTCAACGAATCCAAGATCAAGACCATAACCAGCGCCCGCCTGGTCGCGGTGGAAGAGGACGGCGTGATCGTGCGCAAGGGCGAGGAAGAGACCAAGGTGCCTTGCCAGGCCCTCGTCATCGCCATTGGCTACACCTCCGATCACGGGCTGTTCGACGCCCTCTCCAGCAAGATGGAGAAGGTGTACATGATCGGCGACAACGTCAAGCCGGCCAAGGTGATCGACGCCGTTCACCAAGGCTATCACACCGTGCGCCTGCTTGAAGAGCTCGAGTAAGCAACCGGCCTTAAGGCGAAATCCGGCGGTACCCACCAATCGGTGGGTACCGCTTTCTTGTCTCACTGCGACTTCGCTGGCAAAATGCCGTTTGTCTGCTGCCGTACCGCGTGGTGCGGTCTCATTGAAATAACTAACCCTCAGCCATGATGGAGGGAAGACGTCCGATGGCACTGAAGTGGGCCGCCCGCGGCGGGGCGCGTGATCGCGAAGACCGGCAGCTGCTCTTTCCTACCAGGAGATGGACAGGCCCACATGCAGAAAGCGGCAGGACTGATCCTGCCGCTGCAAACCTGATCGGGTGGTTGGGTCCGGCGGGCTCTGCCGGACCCGGATAACTGTACTAAGCGTCCACCTTGGCGCGGATATCCGCCGGGAACAGCGCCTCGTCCGTCGGCTGGTAGGAAGGGATTTCCCGACAGACGTAGGTGAAATTAAGCAGGTCTTTCCAGGTGGCGTTGTGCGAGATGGAGTTGTTACCCCAGGTGCCGCAGCCCAGGGTGAGCGATGCCGGGAAGCCGCAGGTCCAGGAGCCGGAGTTGGACAATGACTGTGGCAGGTTCCAGCACACCTTGCAGACCGGGATCTCGGCGCCCAGGCGGTCCACTCGCTCCTTCAGCTTGGTGTGGATGCCCACGCTGTGACCTTTGCCCTGGTAGTCGAGGATCTTGTGGCAGATCTCCAGCGCGTGCTCAAAATCGCGCGCCTTCATCACGCCCGCCACCGGCGACAGTTTCTCACCCGTGAACGGGTAGTCGTTGCCGAAGCCGTCGTTCTCCTCCGCCATCAGCACGCGAGTGCCCGCTGGCACCTTGAAGCCTGCGCCTGCGGCGATCTCCTCGGCCGATTTCGCCACCGCATCTCGGTTGAGCTGGTGGTTCTTGGGCGTCTCCGGCCACAGGTACCGCTTCAGATTCTCCTTCTCCTGCGTACCCTCCTTGATCAGCACGCAGCCCTCTTTGGCCATCGCCGCCATGAAGTCGTCGTAGATCGACTCAAACACGATGATGTTATTCTCGGTGGAGCAGGAGGTGGCGTTATCGAACGACTTGGAGCGGGCAATCATATCGGCCGCCGGCGCCAGATCGGCCGTTTCGTCGACGAAGCAAACCACGTTGCCAGTGCCCACGCCGATCGCGGGCGTACCGGAGGAGTAGGCCTGAATGACCATCGGCGTGCCGCCGGTAGCGAGGATGAAATCGCACTGCTTGAACACCTCGCCCGACGTCTGGATGGAGACCATCTCCGGCGCCACCGCCTGCACCAGGTCCTCCGGGTAGCCGAGTTTGCCGATTACCCCGCGGATGATGTCGCACACCATCTTGTTCGTCTGGCGCGCCTTGGGGTGGGGCGCCTGGATGATGGCATTGCGCGTCTTCAGTGCCATCATCGACTTGATAACCGGTGTCGCCTCACCGTTCGTCACCGGCAGGATGGCGCCAATCACGCCCATCGGCCGGGCGTAGGTCTCGCGGCCAATCGACTCGTCCACCTCGTAGAGGCCCACCGAGATCTTGCCCTTCATCTGATAGTAGGTGCTTTTCACCTTGGCCAGCATCTTCTTCTGCTTGTCCACCGCGTTGCCCATGCCGGATTCCTTGACCAACAGCTCGCCAATCTCCAGCGCCAAATCGGGCTTGGTCAGTTCGTAGGCGACGGCGCCGGTCAGCAGTTCCACATCTTCCTGGCTGAACTTCTCGGCAATCGCCTGGGCCTTGCGGCCGCGCTCCATCAACTGCGCTACATACTCACGCGAATCCATTCCTATCAAATATCCTCCCTGATGTAATGAGCCTTGGCCATACCGGCTTAACGTTTATGGTAGCACAGGAAGCGGCCCCTGACACAAACAAAAACCAACAAACTGCCGGAAATGCACGCCGCTTGACTGACCCACCCCGCCGGTTTAGACTTGAATGCAGTGCAGTAAACTGCCGCTGTGGCAGGCTGCGCGCTGTCAAAGACGACCGCTAGGAATAACAATGAAGGAGTGTAAGTGATGATTACTGGCATGGGGCATCTCGGTATCGTAGTTGGCGACATTGAGAAGAGCGTTAACCTCTTCGCCAAGGCGCTGAACGTGCCCGTACCCGAGATCAAAGACGTAACCGAAAAGAAGACCAAGGTCGCCCTCCTGGAGTTCGGCGGCCTGGGCTTCGAGTTTATTCAGGACTACAGCGAGGACGGCGCTTTCGCCAAACTGGTCAAGGAGCGCGGTGACAGCATCCACCACTTCTGTGTCCTTTCCGACGACATGGAAGGCGACATCAAGGCCATGAACGAGAAGGGTATCGAGATGGCGGACGCGGCGCCGAGAATCGGCCTGCGCGGCAAGCCCATCGCCTTCACCAAGGCCAGCTCGCTCAACGGTATTCCGGTCGAGTTGTCCACCCCCTGATCCGACAAGCGATCGCTTCGTTGACAGAGCCCCGCGCCAGGCGCGGGGCTCGTTCTTTTTGCCGGTGTTAGAATGAGCGTCGCTGGAAACGACCGGCATGGGGAGTAGGGATGCGACTAGCCGCAGTAGAACAGAGGCTGGACCGGTCTGCCGCGGCGGCACTGGCGATAGCGGCGCTGGCTTTTGCCCTGCGCGTCAACGGCCTCGGCGCCCAGAGCTTCTGGCATGACGAGGGCGCCACCCTGTATTACTCGCTGCAGCCGCTCACTCAACTGTTCAACGAGGTCTCGGCGCTGGGCGAAATCCCCCCACTCTACTACCTGCTGCTGCACCCCTGGCTGGCCCTGGCCGGTAGCACCGAATTCGCCGCCCGCCTGCCCGCCACCATGCTCGGTACCGTCGCTGTGCCCCTGCTCTACCTGCTCGGCCGTAACCTGGTGGACCGCCCTACCGGGTTGCTGGCCGCGCTAGTGCTGGCGCTCTCGCCCCTGCATGTATGGCAGAGCCAGGAAGCACGCATGTACACCCTGGTGGTGCTGCTCAGCGCCCTCACCCTTTACCTCACCCTGCGCTCGCTCGATTCCCCCAGCCGGCAGCTGCCGTTACTGCTCCTGCTGGCCTTGACGGTGACCTTGGGCCTCTACAGCCACTTCACCTACGCCCTGCTGCTGGTTGCTCTGGCGCTGGCCCTGCCGCTGTTGGCGCTGACCGGCGCCCTGCCCTGGCCACCGGTGTTTCGCCTGGCCCTCGCGGCCGCGGCTGGCTCGCTCCCCTTCCTGCCCTGGCTGAACGTGGGCGTGGGCACCTACGCTGGTGGCGCCACCTACTGGCCAGGACGCCTCGACGTCCAGGAGATGCTGCTCAGCACCCTCTCCACCTTCGCCCAGGGTGAGCACGTGGCCCTCATACCGCGGCCGCAGGCGGCGGCCCTGCTGGCGCTGGTGGCCGTTTGTGGCCTGCTGCTCAGCCTGCCTCTACGCCGCTGGGGGCTGAGGCGCGGCGGCGCCGGTCTTCTGCTCGCCTGCCTGTTGCTTGTGCCGCCACTGCTGCTGGCCTGGCTGCTGCTCGACAAGCCCAAGTTCGGCCCCCGCTACTTGCTGGTGATGCTGCCCACGCTGGCGCTCACCGCTGGAACCGCCGGTAGCGGCCTCCTGCGGCTGTGGCGCCGGCCCTCGACCAATGGCCGAGAGCGATCGGTGCTCTGGCTGCCGGCTCTGTTGGGCGCCGTCGCCTGTGCCGCCTTGCTGGCGCTCAACCTGGGCGGCCTGAGCCGCCAGCAGACGGATGCCGCACTGGGGCGTGAGGATTTCCGGGGCGCCGCCACCTACCTGGCCGCCACCGCCAGGCCGGATGACGCCATCGTCCTGCTCGGCGGACACATCCAGTTGCCCTTCAACCATTACTACCAGCGGGCGGGCGGGGACCTGAGGAGCGTCTTCCCCTTGCCCGATACGCTGATGCCCGCCGTGGCCACCCCGATCCAGGCCGACAACATCGGCGTGTTGAACGAAGTGACGGCCGGCAAGCGCCGCGTCTGGGTGTTGCGCTGGCAGGAACAGATGGCCGACCCGGCCGGCATGGTGCTGCGCCCACTCGAACTGGCC
>CAZMKF010000013.1:24856-46237 GCA_964566935.1 uncultured Dehalococcoidales bacterium
CGACAATGTGAGGCTGGACGGCGAGGCGCTTCCGGCCGGCCGGCGCGCCGAGGCGGGGCGCGCTTTCCACGGCCTGCACCTGGATCTGTTCGAACTGAACGGCAACCCCACTTTCCCCATCACCTTCCAGCCCAGCCGACCGCTAGCCGCCAGCTTTGAGAACGGCCTCTCGCTGCTTGGTTACGACTTGCAGCCGGTCGCCGCCACCACCTCGGACAGCCTCAAGCTGACGCTCTACTGGCGGGTGGACCGGCGGGTGGACGCCAACCTGATCGTCTTCACCCAATTGCTCAACCGCGGCAACCACATCTACGCCCAGCACGACAAGCCGCCGGTGAGCGAGCTGTACAAGACCAGCCAGTGGGCGCCCGGCGACCTGCTCAGGGACGAGTACCTGCTACCGATCAAAGCCGGCGCCCCACCGGGCGAGTACAGGCTGCTGATGGGCCTCTACGACCGTGACGGCATGAAACGTGTGCCGGTAAGCCGCGAGGGCGCGGCGCTGGCCGACCACCTGCCACTGACCGGCCTCAGCCTGGCGCGCGGCGTTGGCAGCGCCGCCTACCAGCCGGCAAACCCGCTCGCCCTGACCCTGGCAGAGGGCGTGCAGCTGCTTGGTTACGAGGTGGAACAGCAGGAGTTGCACCCGGGCGACACGGCGCGCATCGCCTTCTACTGGCGCGCCCCTGCCACCCCTGGCGCCGATTATGAGGTGGCCCTGGCGCTGCGCGACTCCCAGGGCAACTGGCACGCTCAGCGCACGGCGCCAGTGGTGGACGGCGCCTACCCGTCCACCGCCTGGCAGCCCGGGGAACTGGTGCGGGATGTGCAAGAACTGGCGCTCGGCGCCATCCCGCCCGGCATCTACACCCTGGCGGCGCAGCTGCAGGCCAGCGGGACGGCGCCGAGCGCCTTGCTGGACGTGGGCCAGCTCCTCATCAAATAGGGTCTGCCCCTACTCCGCCTCTCCTCCCTGCTCCTCGCTCGCCGCCACTGCGGCCGTGGCGGGCAGCGGCTGGGGCATGGGGCTGGACCTGCCCAGCATGCGTTTCACCCGCTCACCAAAGTCGTCAATCAGCGTGTAGGCCACCGGCACCACTACCAGCGTCAGCACTGTGGAGGTGATCAGGCCACCGATGACGGCGATGGCCATTGGCTTGCGCACGTTGCCACCGGCGCCGTAGCCGAAGGCCAGCGGCAGCATGCCGCTGATCATGGCGATGGTGGTCATCAGGATCGGCCGCAAGCGCACGGGCCCGGCTCGCAACACGGCCGCGTTGCGCTCCATGCCGCGCCTGCGCAAGGTGTTGGTGTAGTCCACCAGCAGAATGGAGTTCTTGGTCACCAGGCCCATCAACAAGATGATGCCGATCAGCGCGATCATATCGATGCTCTCGCCGGTCACATAGAGCAGCACGAAGGCGCCCAGGAAGGAGAGCGGCAGCGCCAGCATGATCGTGAAGGGGTGGATGAACGACTCGAACTCCGAAGCGAGGATCATATAGACGAAGACCACCGCGAGCACCAGTGCGAACAGGAGGTCGTTGAAGACGCTCTCCATGTACTGTGCCGTGCCGCCCAGTTCCCACGTTACGCCGGCGGGCAGCTGGAGCTTGTCCAGCTCTGCCTCAACGTCGTTGACTACCGAACCCAGCTCGCGGCCCACGTAGGAGGCGCCCACTGTCACCACCCGCTGGCGGTCGCTGCGTTGGATCACCGAAGGACCGATGGCCGGCTCCAGTTTCGCCACCGCCGAGAGCGGCACCAGGCCGCCCTTGGGCGAGAGCAGCGGCAGCCGCTCGATACTCTCCACGTCCTGGCGGTCCTCCGGCCGCAGCCGCACCGTGATGTCTTTGTCCTTATCGCTGCCCGTATAACGAGAGACCACCTCTCCGTTGACCAGGGTACGCACGGTTGAGCCGATCTGGCCAGTGGAGATGCTGAGATCGGCCGCCACCGGCCGGTCCATCACGATCTGCAGCTCGGGGCTGCCGGACTTGAGGCTGCGGTCGATGTCCACCGCACCTGGCACGGTGGCGATGGCATCCATGATCTGGCGGGTGGCCGTATCGAGATCCTTCAGGTTGTCACCCTTGACGTGCAGGGTAACCGGCCGGCCGGCGATGCTGCCCTGCGCCGGCATCATCATGCCGGCCAGACTGTTGGCCTGCACGTCGATGTCGAAGCGCATCACGTTCGTCTGGGGCAGGACCGCGCGCATATCCCGCTGGAAGCGGTCCAGCTGACCGTCACTTTTGAGGTTGACCAGCAGACTCGCCCGTTCGGTGCCGCCGGACTCGGAGCCGATAGTGGCCACCACAGTATTGGTGTGTTCGTACGCCATTATCAGTTTCTCGGCCCGCGCCGACATCTCGTCCATCTGCGCCAGGGTGGTGCCCGATGGCATCTCCAGGTTGATCGTCACCTGGCCACGGTCGATATCGCGGATGAACGACTTGGGCAGCAGCATCAGGACGCCCACGCTGCCCGCCACTGCCAGCACGCCAAGCAGCACCACCACGCCACGGTGGCTGAGCGCCCAACCCAGGCCACGGCGGTAGACGCGGCTTACTTGACCTACGCTCTCCTCGGAGTTCTTATGCTGGTTCTTGCCTTTGGTTGAAAAGAAGTAGGCGGAGAGCATAGGCGCCAGGGTGAAGGCCTCGAACATGGAGATCAGCACGGCCACGATGATGGTGAGGCCGAACTCCTTCAGGAAGCGGCCACCAATGCCACCCACGAGCGCCACCGGGAAGAAGACGGCCACGATGGTCATCGTCGTCGCCAGCACCGCCAGCGCGATCTCGCCGGTGGCGAAACTCGCCGCCTGGCGGGCATTCATCCCTTCCTGGGTGTGGCGGAAGATGTTCTCGCGCACCACGATGGCGTCGTCCACCAGCATACCGATCGATATTGAGAGCGCCAGCAGGCTGATCATGTTGAGCGAGAAGCCGAGGTAGTCCATGAATTGGAAGGCGCCGATCACGATGATCGGCAAACCGGCCACCGTAATCAGCGTGTTGCGCACGTCACGGAAGAAGGCAAACACCACCAGCGCCGCCATGATGCCGCCCATGATGAGCGTGATAATCACGTCTTCCGTCGATTGCCGGGTGAAGATCGACTGGTCGTCGATCACCGCAATCTCCAGCTCGGGCTTCATCATGCCGATCTGCCGCAGCCGCTCTTTGACGGCGTCTGCCACCTGAACCGTGTTGGTACCCGATTGTTTCTGCACGAAGATGACGATACTGTCGCTGCCGTTGAGGCGGTTGATCACCCGCACGTCCTTGTACCCTTCGCGGATCTCGGCGACATCCTTCAGGTAGACGGTGACGCCCATGGGCGTGGTGATCGGCACCTCGCCGATATCGACGATGTTGACAAACTGGCCCGAGAGCCGCAGCAGGTTCTCCTGGTCGGCGACGGTGAGCTTGCCACCCGGGATGTTGAGGTTCTGCTGCTTGATAGCGGTAGTGACTTGCTGCACCGGCAGACTGAGCGCCTGCAGGCGATCGAGCTGGAGGTTGACTTGCACTTCGCTTACCAGGCCGCCCACCACTTCGGCAGACGCCACGCCTGGCGCCTTCATGATCTCGTCGGCCACGTCGTCCTGCACCACCTCGCGCAGGCGGGCCGGATTGAGCACGCCGCGGCGGTCCGCGACGGCGATAGAGAGCATCGGCCGGGTGGAAGGGTCAAACTTGTGGTAGACCGGCGTCTCAATATCGTCGGGCAGGGTGTGGAGCACGGAGTTGACCCGTTCCCTCACATCCTCCATCGCTCTGTTGAGGTCGTGTTCAATCTCGAACTCGACGATGACCATGGAGACGGATTCCGCCGAGGTGGAGGAAACCTTCTCCACGCCGGCCAGCGAGCTGACCGCCTGCTCCAGCGGCTTGGTGACCAGCGATTCCACCTCTTGCGGAGTGGCGCCCGCGTAGACGGTTTGCACTGCCACTACCGGGACATCGATTGCCGGGAAAAGGTCTACCGGCATGCGATTGTAGGCGAGAAGGCCTAGCACGGCTAGCGCCACCGTCACCATCGTGATGAAGACGGGGCGCTTGATCGAAAGGTCAGATAACCACATGTCAGACTGTTCCCCGCTGTCCTAAGTTCTTACCTTCTGGCCGTCGATTAGGACATCGGTGCCTTGCGACACAACCTGCTCGCCCTCCGCCAGGCCCTCTATGATCTCCACCCTGGCGCCGTCCGCCAGGCCGGTGGTCACCGCGCGCGCGATGACCGTATCACCGGTAACTACGAAAACGGTCTTCTGGCCGTTGCGTTCGCTGATGGCGCTCAGCGGCACCTGCAGCACCTGCCGCTCCTCGCTGGCGATGATCGACACCTGAGCGAACATGCCGTCCAGAAGGCGGTTATCCTGCTCCGGCCTGATCTTGACCGCCACCGTGCGGTTGCGCGGGTCCACCGAGGGCGAGATGGCCGAGACCTGCGCCGGGAAATTGACGCCCGGGTAGGCCGAGACGGTGATGTTGGCCGGCTGGCCAACCCGCAGCGCGGCGATACGCGCCTCCTCCACATTGACCGTGATCTCGACGTTGCGCGAGACGATCATCATCAGCGGCGTGGTGGGCGCCGCCATGGCGCCTTCGGCCATCAGCTTCTGCGAAACCACCCCGTCCAGCGGCGAGGCGATGCTCGTCTTCTGCACCTGCAGCGCTGCCAGATCCACCGCCGCACGCGCCTGCTCCACTCCCGCTTGCGCGGCGTCCAGCTGCCCCTGGGTGAAGGGAGACTGGGCCAGCGCCACCTGCTGCTCCGCCGCCATCACGGCCGCCGCCGCCTGACCGAGGTCGTGCTCCGTGTAGGGATTCTCCGCCAGGTTGAGCTGGTGTTTGGCCGCCTCCACCGCCGCCTGCAACTGGGCGATCTGCTCAGGTGTGGCGCCGGCCTTGACCTCGGCCAACTTGGCCTCGGCGATCTTGGTCTGCTCATAGGCCACGCCCAGGGCGGACCGCTTCAGCTCCTCGCGGTTGACTGGATCGCCTGGTATCTGCTGCATCGCCTTGCCGTCGGCATCGGCCTGCTGTTGCTGGTAGTACTCGTTGTTGCGGGCCAGCCGCAAAGCGGCCTCTGCCTGCTCTATCTGCTCCGGCGTGGGACCCCTCAGCGCCTGATCGAGCTGCGCCTGGGCGGCATTGACGTTCTCCTGCGCCTGCAGCACCAGCTCGCTGCGGCCGCCAGCCTGCATCCCGGCCAGTCGCTCCTGGGCGGCGTACAAGTTGGCCAGCGCCAGACTCACCTGCTCCGGCCGGGCCCCCTCACGGATGGCCGCCACCTGTGCCTGCGCCACCGCCAGCGCCGCCTGCGCCTGCGCATGCTGCAACTCGTAGCTGGCGGTGTCGAGCGAGGCCACCAGTTGGCCCGCTTTCACCTCGCTGCCGATGTCGACCGTGATCGACTTGATCCGTCCCGCCACCTCCGGCGTCAACGCCACCTGCGCGGTGGACTGCACGTTGCCCGGATAGCTGAGCTTGTTGACCATTGCTCCCTTGTCCGCCGTGATCACTTTGACCAACGGCGGCTCGGGGGTTGGCACCACCACCTCCGTGCGGCTGCAGGAAGTGAGCAGGCCAACCAACACAACCAAACTGATTAAGGTACTTGCCCTGCGCATCATCTATTGTCTCCCACACCCTCGCTTGCGGCGGCTTTCTCCGCCCCGGCATCAGGTCCTTTCTGTCCGTCGTTCTGTACCAACTCCTCGTGGGTTGCCTGCAGAATCACGCCCAGCGCCTCGGCCGCCGCCTCCAGCTGGCTGGTAGTGAGCCGCATCAGCACACGCGCCAGCCGGTTCATCGATACCATGTGGGGACGATCCAGCGTCTCGCGCCCCAAAGAAGTCAGCCTCACCGCTACGGAGCGGCGGTCCTCCGGGTCCATCTCGCGCAGCAGGAAGCCCTGCTCCACCAGGCGCTCCACGATGCCGGTGGCGGTGCTCATCGCCACGCCCAGCGCCTGGGCGATCTGCCCCATGCGCATACGGCCCTCCGGCGCGCCGTAGGTCAGCACCAGCGTTTTCAGCTGCGGCATCGTCACTTCAATCGACATCCACTGATCGAAGTTGCCGTTCCGGATATACTGCAGCAGCGGGCCGTCGGCGCTCATGATCTCGCCGATCAGCCGCTCGCGTTTAATGGCCTCGCACTCGCTCACCGGCACACTCCTCATACCAACAACAATATTTATCAACGGCCTAATAATACGGATTGCCGAAGTAAATATGATATTCATCGGGAGGTCGAGAGTCAAGCTGCAATTCCGCTGCCAGTCATCGTCCTCGTTACCCGCCGGTTAACGCAGCGCAAAATGTCGGACCGAAAGCGCTGGCCGGCCTGGCCGCCACCTCGGGCGTGGCGCCCCTCGCAATCGGTCAGTCGCGGCGGATACCGATATGTGCGCTGCCAATCGGCCCGTCCAACTGCCGCCGGAGGGTCATGGCCAACGCTGTGGTATCATTGAGTTTCGCCAGCTATTGAGAATAACCCTGCCCGAGGAGTCAGATGGCAGACTTCGGCGCCAGCCTGCTCGCCGCCCGCGAGCGCAACCACAGCCTTCTTTGTGTGGGACTCGACAGCGAACCTTCACTTCTGCCCGCCGGCCTCAGTCGTGACGCCACCGGCTGGCTGCAGTTCAACCGCGCCATCATCGCCGCCACCGCCGATCTGGTCTGCGCCTACAAACCCAACCTGGCCTTCTACGAGGCGCACGGCGGCATCGGCGCCGCCGTGCTGAAGAACACCCTCGCCGCCATCCCCGCCCACATCCCGGTGATCGCCGATGCCAAGCGGGGCGATATCGCCAATTCCGCCGCCGCCTACAGTCGCGCTGTCTTCGACGAGCTGGGCTGCCAGGCGGTCACCGTCAACCCCTATATGGGCCTGGAGGCGCTCACCCCGTTCACGGAGCGGGCCGGGCGCGGCGTCTTCGTGCTCTGCCGCACCTCCAACCCGGGCGCCCGAGAGTTCCAGAGCCTGGCGGTGGAGGACCCGCGGACCGGCGAGCGGCGGTCGCTCTTTCTGCAGGTGGCAGCCGCCGTTTCCGCCGCCAACCAGCACGGCAACCTCGGCCTGGTGGTGGGCGCCACCTACCCCGAGGAACTGGCCCAGGTGCGCGCGGTCGACTTACGGCTGCCCTTGCTCATCCCCGGCGTCGGCGCCCAGGCGGGCGACCTGCGCGGCGCCGTGCAGAACGGCATGGGCGAGGGCCTCGGCCTGCCCATCATCAACTCCGCGCGTCAGATTCTCTTCGCCAGTAAAGAAATGGATTTCGCCAGCGCGGCGAGAGCGGCGGCACAGAAACTAAGAGACGAGATAAACGCATGCCTGCCCCATTGATGGAGATCAGGCTGGGCGACGTGGTGCAGATGCGCAAACCGCACCCCTGCGGCAGTTACGTCTGGACGGTGGTGCGCCTCGGCGCCGACATCGGCATGCGCTGCCAGAAGTGCAACCACCGCGTGCTGATCGAGCGGCCCAGCTTCGAGCGCCGCGTCAAGAGGTTCCTCAGCCGCGGCCCAGAGCCGGCGGCAGAGCAACCAGCCCCGGAGCAACCGTAGGGTGACCGAGCACCAGCCACAGGACGACTTGGCTGACGCCATCGACGAAGGCGCCGTTGATATTCCGATCTACAAGAATCGGAACTTCATGCTGCTGTGGGGCGCCCAGGCCATCTCACAGACGGCCCAGAACGCCATCTGGCTCGGCCTGATGGTGGTGGTGGAAGAGACCACCCGTTCCAGCACCCAGATGGGCGTGGCCATCCTCACCACCATCCTGCCCTCGATTCTGCTGGGCATGGTGGCGGGCGTGATCGTAGACCATCTCACCAAGAAGCGTGTGCTCGTGCTCACCAACCTCTTGCGCGCCGTGGTGGTGCTGGGCTACCTGTTCTATCCCATCGCCCTCTACGTGGCCTACGCCGTCAACTTCATCTCCTCCACCATCACCCAGTTCTTCGCGCCGGCGGAGGCGGCCAAGATTCCCCAGCTGGTGGGCAAACGCAGCCTCATCCATGCCAACTCGCTCTTCAACCTGACCTTCAACGGCTCGCAGCTGGCCGGCATGGTGATCATCGGCCCGCCGATGGTCAAACTGTTTGGACCGTCCTCCATCTTCATAGGCGCCTCGGCGGCCTTCGCCATCGCCGCCCTGCTCGTCTCGTTCCTGCCGCCCGAAGAACCGCCGGCGCAGTCGCTCTTCGGCCTCAAGGCGCGCCAGGTGTCGCGCCAGGTCTGGGACGACGTGCTGGAGGGCTGGCGCTTCATCACCGCCGACCGCTTCACCACCCTGGCCATGATCCACCTCACCCTCTCCTCGGCGCTGATGCTGATTGTGGCCATGATCGCCGCCCGCTTCGTGGTGGCCGTGCTCGGCATGCAGGCGGAGGACTCCGTCTTCATCCTGGCGCCCGCCGGCGTGGGCATCCTGATCGGCACCCTCTTCATGGGCAAACTGGCGGCGCGGGTGCCCAAGCACCGCATCGTCACCGTCGCCTTGCTGCTGATGAGCGGCCTCATCGTGCTGCTCTCCACCGTTGGTCACGTTATGTCGCTTAACATCCTGCCCTCTTTCCTGCTGCCGGGGCTGAGCACCGCCAGCTCGGGCGTAGTGCCGGTGATGATCATCGCCCTCTTCCTCGGCTCGACCATCGCCGCCATCATCATCCCCTCGCAGACCACCCTGATGGAGCGCGCCCCCACCGCCTCGCGCGGCCGCATCTTCGCCGTGCAGATCGTGCTCGGCCACGTCGCCTCCATCGCGCCGCTCATCTTCATCGGCGGCCTCGCCGACCTGATCGGCATCAACCTGGTGATCACCATGCTCGGCGTCAGCGTGCTGCTCGTTTGGTTCATCAGCACCGACACTTTCGCCCGCCGTCGCACCGCCCGTGGCAGTCGCAGCGACACGCCTGCGGATACCGAGGCTGAGCCCGTGCCTGTCGCCGAAGCTGCCGCGGCCACCAGCGCCGTTTTCACACCCCCCGTGCCGGTCATCGAACCAGAGACGGCTACCGTCGCCGCCGAGGACGATGGAGGCGCCGATCCGCCGGCCCAGGCCATTCCTCAGCCGCTCCCGGGCGGGCCGGCGGATAGCGCGGAGGCGCTGGAGGACGACCTGGCCGCCCAGGCGGCAGGGCGCGCGGCGGCTGCCGCGCAGGCGGCCGAACCGGGCGCGCGCGAGCCGTCCGCCACCGAGCTTGCCCCCTCCCCGGCGCCGCTGCCCGAGGATCCCCCTGCGCCCGACCCTCCGCCGCAGGCCGGTGAGGAGGCGGAAACTGGCGACGCTGCCCCAGCGGACGACTCCCCTGCCGGGCGGCAGAACTAGTCTCGACCGAGCAGTCTGTGGCCCCGCTGCGCCGGCAGGTTGAGAATGTCTGCTTAAGCCTGCTACAATTCTCGCGCCGCCAAATCCCTCGCCTGGTGACATGCTGCCCGGCCGACTGGAGAGAGAGTATTGACTGCCGCCCTTGAAAGCATCGTTCTGCCCTTCCTGGAGGCGCTGTACGCCCAGATGGGCTACCTCGGCGTCGCCATCGCCATGACCCTGGAGAGCGCCTGCATCCCCATCCCCAGCGAGTTGATCCTGCCCATGGCGGGCTGGATGGTCTCGCGCGGCGTATTCGACTTCTGGTTGGCCGTCTTCTTCGGCACCGCGGGCAACACCACCGGCTCCATCATCGCCTTCGCCGTCGGCTATTACGGTGGCCGGCCGCTGCTCTTCAAGTACGGCCGGTACTTCCTCGTCTCCCATCACGACATCGAGCTGGCCGACCGCTGGTTCGCGCGCTACGGCGAGTGGGCGGTCTTTTTCTCCCGCATGATGCCCATCGTGCGCACCTTCATCTCCCTACCGGCGGGCGTCACCCGCATGAGCTTCGTCAAGTTCGTCATCTACAGCACGCTCGGCGCCGTCCCCTGGTCCATCCTGCTCGTCTACCTAGGCCAGCTGGCCGGCGACAACTGGTTGCAGATCCGTGCCGTCATGCACAACTTCGACTATCTGATCATGGTCGTGCTGGTGGGAGTGGCCGGCTTCTTCATCTGGCACAAGGTCAAGAATCTGCGCGCCGACGCCAAGGCGGCGAGCAAGGTCGAGTAGGCGCCCTCTCGCCCAGGCGGCACGGCGTTTGCGGGGAGGGGATGGCGGTGCTATAATCCGCCAGTCCCCGGTGAGCACGGGCCGCTAGCTCAATTGGCAGAGCAGCTGACTCTTAATCAGCCGGTTGAAGGTTCGAGTCCTTCGCGGCTCACCAAAAGCACCCGATATCGTCCGGGTGTTTTTCGTCTCGGGCGTACGGAGTGCCGGACTCGTACAAATCCCCGCAATCATCCAATGCATCTGTAGTGACACGCAACTGCAACAGTTCACGCACATTGCTTTACACCGTCACGGTGAGTGCCGTTCAGTCAAGAAAGGCATCTGAGTTTAGAAGTGAGACCAGTCCCTGAAATGCATCGGCTTTTGCTTGGTGTGAGCGGTCCACGACAGCAAGGATTTAAGAGCCGGTTCCACCAGCTCCTACTCAAGCCAGTAGAGGGTTGCCCACTCGTTGATGACGCCAAGACCAGGTGCTTCGTCCATGACTGCCAGATCCTAGTAGACAAATCACCAGGTCATCAAGAAGCTAGGAAATGTGGTCTTTTGGCAGTTCCTATGACCAGTCTGTTCCGCGAGCGGTCGGCTTGATGCGTCTACCGGCGCTCACCTGATTGCCAGAGCTTCTTGTCGCGGATGATACACCAATGGGCATTGCAATTGCCGAGTATTAACACACGGAACCCTTTCAAAAAGTAGGTTCAACATCTCGACTACCCAGTGGGCTGTCTTCTGGGCACCACCTTGCGCCACACGGAAACTCGCTGCACTTACCTCCGAATGGCAGAACCCTGCCCCGACCGTCACCCGGCCCTACCTCGTCCGCATGGCAGTACTGGGCCCATCGCCGACGATCACATGCAGTAATCCCTAGATGTGATAAGAAATGAGGAATGGTATTGCCACCATCGGCGAAAGGAGAACGTCGTTGTCAACGACTTGCAGATGGCGTTGAAGCTCTGATGTATAAAACATCTGCCATGAAATCCATACCAGCGCTCCCTGTGGGCTTGAGATTGACGGTTAGAATGCGCACTAGTTTCTTTCCAGACCGGGCAGCAAAACTCGTGAGTTCTTCTCCTCCCAAAGCACCTGAACACTGATGACGAGACACTGTTACCATTGCTCTGGACTCCAAACCCACCTGCCGGACCGAGTCATCACATCAACCCGCGCAACCTCGCATCGCTGCTGCTATTAATTTGGTTCACGACCGCGTCTTCGACTGCTCCTCAATGGCCTCACGAAGCTTCTTGTGATTCCAAGGGACAACCGGAACATCGTTTTCTACCACAGCTGGTGGCAGGTGCCTAGGCGGTTTGTTACCGCTGTACATTGCCACTACGCCTTTTCCCATTGCGATGCTTTCCCTGATCTCCCAATCCACCCATTTGCTGGCACATGAACTGTCGGACACATACACAATGGTCACTGAGCACTGCCTGATCCGTTCACGTATGCCTCGCCTTATGTATTCGGCATCCAGACTGTCGAACGGTTTGTTCAACGACCAATCGTTGAACTCGATATCCGAATCCTCATTTTTCGCTTGACCTCGAAGCAGATTAACCTCATCCAAGTCCTCTGATGCAAAGCTCAGAAAGACGTTGCACTTAGTCGTTCCCGCTCCGTCTTTCAATGATTCCTTAGCTTTCTGCTCAAGTCGTCCAAGTTCGTCAGGTGTGAGTCCGCGTCCGCTTCCACCGCCTCCGCCCATATTCAGATCCTTTTCTTCGCACGTGCGATTTCTATGCACGCCACACACTTGCCGCAAAAAACATCCCGGCCGGAGTGACACGAGTATGTACCCCGTATGGCGCGCTTTTCCAACATTGCCATGACATCTGCTTTCATGAGCTCGATTAGCGGCGTTAGTACAGTAATACGCCGTCCCATTGCCGTAGCAATCGTACTTTCGGCTTGGTCAAGGAACTCTCGAGTCTGATCTGGGAAGAGGTGGTCCCTAGGACTGAGCAGCCCTATAGCCACTCCAGATGCTTGCACAGTGCACGCGTATGCTGCACCACAAAGCAACAATAGCAGGTTCCTTCCAGGGAGAAATGCATCTTCATTAACTCTCAACTCTTTACTGGTAATTCCACTTGGCACGACCTTACCGAAACCGGATGTGTCCATGCGCATGACCTCCGGCAGCTTGTGAATCTCATGTAGGAGTTTGCACGTTGACCACTCCTTGGCAGCCGCTAGTTGGCCATAGTCGACGAAGAGCGGGAAGATGGCAATTCCCTCCTCGCGAGCCATCAAGCTCATCAGTGTAGAATCCATTCCTCCTGAGACAAGGGTCACGATTGACATAGTGTGAATTCCTTCTTCGCTACCCTCACGACCACCCAGACAGCGAGGTCATAGAGATCTGGTGAGTATCCTGCGGCCAATGAGTGCTCCACAAAGACATCCTCAAGCAGCTCGTATTGGCGCACTGTTCGTACTGTCTTCAACGGTGACGGCATCAATCCAAGCCAGTTCATATAGCTCAAAACATGTGCATCAAGAACTGCGACATCTGCCGTGTAACCTATATTGCGCACAAACAAGCTCGCTTGTTTCGGCCCTATGCCCGCGACGTTTGCCGAAAAATAACGGCGCAACTCACGGACTCCTTGAGATTCACTCAGGAGTCGCCTAATAGATCCACCGTTAGCGTAAATGAATGTAGCAGCCTTCGAGATTTGTCGTGCACGCAGTAGCGGGAACGGGTAACGGCTGAGCCATGCCGATGCATCTTGCTTTCGGTCCCCACCCCACAATGCGACCGCAACATCACCTTCGCGTTGGTCTGGTCTTGACAGGCGGTAACTAGATGAGAACAGGCCGGCAGCATCCATACGTTCTAATGCAGGACTGATGAGGCTGAAACGTACCCTGCTACCCAAGATACAAGACACAAGCTCACGCCAGAGACAATCCTCGCTCATCGCACCCCAATTTGGCCTATGACTTCTGGTGTGCTCAAGATGGCGAGATACTTCACGCACTGCATGCTGTAGTCGATCAACTGAAACGCTCTCCACCTATCTTCTCACCTGCGTCAGTCGCTACCCTCTGTTGCCGCATCAAAGATCAGCTTAGCATGATCAGACATTACATACTTCGCCAAGACTTCGTGCACAAGCCCAGTTCGTGCAGCCTCCTGAATCTGTCGCATGAACCTGCGATAGAACTCTAGATTGTGCAGTAGTGCTGAGTGGACATATGGAAAGCTACAATCTACCCCCCAGTTCGTTTGCTCGCGAAAAAAGTCCCAATGATGAAAATGAGAAAGTAGAGCTGTCTTATGATCTATCACCACCTGGCACCACTCCAAGCCATCAAAACTATCGGCACCAGCCATCACGTATGCGATTATAGAGATAGGGTTGCCAGTACCCAAGAGATGAAGTGGAATATAGTATCCAACAGAATCTAGAGCGCGACGAATAGTCCGAACGGTGCGCATTCGCGCAACTATACCCTCACCCAACCTGCGTTCTGGCACCGCTAGTACAATAGGGTGTAACTGTTCAGCCACGAGTTGCACGGCAGAAGATAGTAGCGCGGCGGGACCATGTACGATGGGAGATACCGTTCCAGTTGCATGCTCCTGATCTCGAAGAACGGACTTGACCACATCCTCAGCAATCGCCTCTGCGGTTTCTGGAGGCCTCTGATTGTCGTAACAGAAGCTCAAGTCATATGTGCTCGTGCCGGACACCGTGTGGAACCTACTGGTACTCCAGTTTGTGTCGGCTTTCCAAAAGCTCTCGTAGTTCCCAGAGTCTAATAGGATTGTCGATCCATTGGCCCGGCTCTTCCTGAGAGCAGAATCGATGCGCTGCCGATGTTCAGGGCAGGAATTAGCAACATCATACGCAGACACAAGGTAAAGAGGGTGAGCAGCAGCGGCCAGAAACTCAATGTAATCGACGGGTGTCAAGTCTGTCTTTAAACTAGACACCGATGGGAAGAAGCACGGCAGTGACACAAGGGCTCCGCCAATGTGAAGACTAGGTTCTCTGATGACATTCGTTTTCATTACCATAACACTCTGTTGATGCTGGCCTAAGGTTGCGTGATTTCTCGACGAGCACTCCACATAGTATGTTCGTGAGAAATTGCGCCCTCCACCTGCTCAAGCAACTGCAGGAAATCGTTCTCGCCTACCGACCCGCTCACTAATGCCTCGATCTCAGCGAGTTCCTGTGCTACAACGGAGTAGGTTTGAGCCAACTCATCGTGTCTCCTCATGCGGGACCAAGCAGCTGCAGCAGCAGCGCACGTTGTCAGGACCGGAACAAGAGCATATCCAAAACCTCCAGAAATGGCTTGAACGATAGCGACGGCGAGAGCAAGAAACTGGAGACAACACGTTAGCCAAAACCATTGCTCGCCCCTTCGCTTGTGTTGCTTTGCACTCTTAGAGTACCAAGATTTCTGGTTGCGCAACCTCTCCTGAATATAGAAACTCTTTCGCTCATCGAAGGTTTGCTGACGGACCTGTTGCATCACGTCCGTGATGGCTGTCCCATCAGCAGTCACATCTGCGAGGTGCTTACAGCAATCGGGTCGTGCTTTTCGGATTTTCTTCATCTGAGCGATGAAGGCTTTGTCTACTTCTGCTGGGAGGCTGTCCCGAAAGGGATGTGCTCCCATCATGAAGCGCCAAGTCAATGTCTTGACTGACCCTGCAATGGCACGGCACTCGAACCACGCTTTGTCGTATTGGCGTACGGATCCCGCCATCAACACCACCAGATCCACAAGCAAGATGATAGCAACCACGGTGTATATCCAGACAACTGCGGCCCCTGCCGCAACCGGGGCGAATGCACCGAAGCCTGCACTTGCTATGAGTGAACCGAGATGTACACCTTGCAGCCTAGAATGGGTCCTTTGCGCAGAAGCAGCAGCAGCGTCTGAACCTCGAAGAAGGCTCGGATAATCCTCGCACTGCATCTCCATCGCCAATACCTCACACGCATCAACACCCAAGAATAGATTACATTACGCATCGGACTTCCGGCAGCTCGTGTTCAGATAGATTCAGCCTCACAGCGACACTCGTCTGAGATTCGCCCCCCGTTAAGCCTCGAAGGTATAGGCCCTCACTGCCTCAAAGCGAAAGACCTTGAGATTCGGCTGCCTTGAAGGACTGTACGCCTCATGAGGCAGCCGTTTCAATGCTCTTCTGCGCATTCTACAGGCTGCAGAACCTGCTCGGTCAGGTAGCGAGCGTCACCATCTCCGGTGATGCATCTGTACTGAGCGGCTTCATAGACCACATCCGTGCTCGTTGATTGGCACTCCACGACGATACGATCAAATGAAAGTGAGCATGATACTGACACTTGTATCGCCCTCACCTCGCTATTCTACCTTGTGATGCATTAGGTTACTACCACCATCTATACTGGTATACAGGCTCCGCAGATGACTAGACCCCCTTGGATACGTTGTTCGCTCTATTTGGTTAAGAAGTCGTCCGCTGCGTCCCATCAAGTGGTTGATCACATCATGTGTGACACACATGGTGTGGTACCACTGCCTATAGGGTTACGCAGTCGGGAGAATCGAAAAACTTTGGGAGGGTGAAACATGGATCTTGAGAAGGCGATTCAACTGGCTGGTAAGCAAATGGCTTGTCAGTTTGATTTCATCTCAACGCAGTATCGGCACCGAGGTCTCACTGGAAGTCGAAAAGAGGAGGTTGTTCGCGAGTTCCTGAGGACGTTCTTGCCGGTACATCTGGAAGTCAGTTCAGGAGAACTGTTCGACAGCTCTGGTGCTCACTCTGGGGAATGCGATGTGATAGTGTCTGATCGCAGCCGCGTACCTCGATTGTTGGCCGGCAACAACAGGCTCATACCAGTCGAAGGTGCGTATTGCGTCCTAGAAATCAAGACTAAATTGGATAGACCGGAACTCAAGGATTGCTTGGGCAAAATGGAGAAAGCCAAGTCGCTTTCGAAGAGGGCCTTCTTTCCTGAAACCGGTATGATCAGGAACACATTCGATGCCTATGGGAAGGACGACCTGGAGTGCTTTCCTTTACTGTTTTCGGTTTTTGCTCAACGAAGCATCAAACCACACAGACTGCTGGATGCAGTTGCTGAATTCTGCAAAGGGAAGAGCTGTCAAGATATGCCGGACTCAATTGTCTCACTGGAGGGGGGATGGGTGATGTGCTGGCACGACCAAGATCACGACAAGTACGATTTGCTTGCCTCCCCAGGCGCAAGCTTGGTGGTTATCGAGGCAGGTGTCAATACACTCCTACTATTCTTTCTGATGCTCCATAGGTGGCTTTCACAAGCACACTGCCGACCGATCCGAATGCTTGATTACGCTAGATCACCGCTATTCGGTGAGCCCATGCACCGCGCAACAATCCGCGGTACCGAGAACAGCTGAGCACGTTCTGCCAACGCACCCATTTGGTACACCTGCATGAAAGAGCTCCGTGGGGCCAACAAGTCCTGTGAGGATCAAGTAGTATCGTGTGGATTGCCCATAAGGATTCGGCCTCTGCACCACCCAAGGTAGTTTTGACAACGCTTCCCCGGCCGTTTACCATCTAGTTCTAGTTCCTTGGGGAGGTTGCCATGGCCGTCACCTCGGATTCAGCCGCGCGCTTTCAGCCGGGCACGCTCGTCCACGCGCGCGGGCGCGACTGGGTGGTGCTGCCTTCCACGGAGCCGGACTTGCTGCTCCTGCGCCCTCTCACCGGCAGCGCCAGTGAACTGACCGGCATCTACCTGCCGCTCGAGGGCAGTGAGGTGAAGGCGGCGAGCTTCGCCCCGCCCGACCCGTCCCAGGTGGGCGACGCCGTGGGCGGCCTGCTCCTTTACGATGCCGCCCGCCTCAGCATCCGCAACGGCGCCGCTCCCTTCCGCTCGCTCGGCCAGCTCTCCGTCGAACCCCGTCCCTACCAGTTCGTGCCCCTCATCATGGCCCTGCGCCTCGACCCGGTGCGCCTGCTGATCGCCGACGACGTGGGCGTGGGCAAGACGATCGAGGCCGGCCTGATCGCGCGCGAGCTGCTCGACCGCGGCCTCGCCAAACGCCTGGCGGTGCTCTGCCCCTCCCACCTCTGCGAGCAGTGGGCCAACGAGCTGCGCGACAAGTTCGCGCTCGACCCCAGGGTGGTGCAACCCTCCCAGATCAACCGCCTGCAGCGCGAGCTGCCGCGCCCTAACCTCAGCGTCTACCAGCACTACCCCCACCTGGTGCTCAGCATCGACTACGTCAAGTCCGAGCGCCAGCGCGACGCTTTCCTGCGCAACGCGGCCGACCTGATCATCGTTGACGAGGCGCACATCGCCGCCCGCCCGCGCGGCCAGACCCGCAAGGTGCAGCAGGAGCGCCACGCCCTGTTGCAGGACCTGGCCAAAGAGCCAAACCGCCACCTGCTGCTGGTCACCGCCACGCCCCACAGCGGCATCGAGGAATCGTTCAATTCGCTGCTCGGTCTGCTCGACCCGCAGTTCGACCAGCCTTCGGCCGAGGGAGAGGACAGCAAGAAGCGCAACAAACACCTCTTGCCCTACGTGGTGCAGCGCCGCCGCGCCGACCTCGTCCAATGGCTGGGCGTCGACACGCCCTTCCCGGAGCGCCGCTCCACCGAGGTCCCCTACAACCTCTCCGCCGATTACGCCTCACTGTTCGACGATGTCCTCGCCTTCACCCAGGATACCGTGCAGCAGCCCGGCTTGGGCAGCCAGCAGCAGCGGGTGCGCCACTGGGCGGCCATCGCCATCCTGCGCTGCCTGCTCTCCAGTCCGGCCGCCGCCGTCGCCGTGCTCAGCAAACGCGAGCGGGGCGAGCAGGTGCAGGCGGTCTCCGACGACGATGACGACGCCGATAGCGACGCCACCTGCTCCCCGCCGCCGGCCGTGGAGGAGAGCATGGACGTCGACGCCACTTACTCCCCCCAGGTGATGGACGTGGACGGCGAGGACGAGGCCGCGCCCGACCACGCCCCCACCGCGCCGGTGGAGAGCGCCGCCCGCGACATGCCCGACAGCAAACGCCGCCGCTTCGCCGCCTTCCGCTGCCGCGCCCGGGCGCTCGCCGGCCGCAAGGCCGACAAGAAACTGGCGGCCGCCTTCGGCGCGGTCAGCGAGCTGCTGCGCGAGGGCTTTCGCCCCATCGTCTTCTGCCGCTTCATCGCCACCGCCAACTACCTGGCGGCGCAGCTGCAGGAGCTGCTGGCGGGGGAGTTCCCCGACTTGCGGATCGAGGCGGTGACCGGCGAGCTGCTCGACGAGCAGCGCCGCCTCAAGGTGGCCGAGCTGAGCGAGGCGCCGCGGCGCTTGCTGGTGGCCACCGACTGCCTCAGCGAGGGCATCAACCTGCAGGAGAGCTTTGACGCCATCCTCCACTACGACCTGCCCTGGAACCCCAACCGCCTCGAGCAGCGCGAGGGCCGGGTGGACCGCTTCGGTCAGCACCGGCGCGAGGTGCGCACCGTCATGCTCTACGGCGCCAACAACCCCATGGACATGGTGGTGCTGGAGGTGCTGATCAACAAGGCGCGGGCCATCCGCCAACGACTCGGCATCGCCGTGCCGGTGCCGGTGGAGTCCGACCAGGTGATGCAGGCGGTGGTGGACAGCGTGCTGCTGCGCCGCCGCATCAGCAAAAGCTCCTCAGTCCAGCTCAGCCTGGCCCTGGAGACGAACGAGGTCAGCCGCCTCCACCAGGCGTGGGACGCCGCCGGCGAGCGGGAGGACAGGCAGCGCGCCTTCTTCTCCCAGCACGGCATCCGGCCGGAGGAGGTGGCGCGCGAGCTGGAGACGATCGACCGCGTCTTCGGCGCCGCCTCGGCGGTGCGCCACTTCCTCGCCAACGCCAGCCAGCGCTTCCACGGCTCCCTCAAGAAAAGGGACGACGGCGTCTACGAGCTGCAACCGGGCCGGCTGAAGCAGGCGCTGCAAGAGCGCGGCCAGGGCCCTGGCCCCTTCGCCATCACCTTCGACAGCCTCACGGACGAGCGAGCCCAGTACGTGGGCCGCACCCACCCGCTGGTCGCCGCTTTCTGCGAGGCGGTGCTGGGCGAGGCGCTCGCTCCCCAGCCGAATCAGTTATTCGCCCGCGCCGGCGCCGTCTACACCAGCGCCGTGCCGCGCCGCACCGTCCTGCTCTTGTTGCGGCTGCGCTACCTGCTGCGCGAGCGCGGCGACCAGTACGCCGAGGAGGTGCTGGTGGCGGCCTGGAACCGCGAACAGGGCTGGCTGCAGCCGCTGGACACGCACGGCCGCGAGCTGCTGGAGCGGGCCCAACCCAGCGCCCTGATTACGGATGAGGAACGCAGCCGCCAGGTGGAGTGGGCGCTGCGCCAGCTCGACCAGCCCGACTGGTACGCGCCGCTGGTGCGTCACAGGGTGGCGCAGCTGGAGGAGGCGCACGCCCGCCTGCGCCCGTTGTTGAAGACGCGCCCCTTGAAGGTGGAACCGCGCACCCCGCCCGATATCCTCGGCTGTTACGTGCTCGTGCCGGCGGGAGGTGGCGCCTGATGGCATACGCATCGCTCAGCATCGAAGGCGGCCTCTTCCCCGCCGACCTGCTCGACCGCATCGCCCTCGGCGAGGTGGAGGGGCAGAGCCCCACGGACTTCAACCTCGAGCGCTCCGCCCGCCTCGGCGATACGATCGAGCGCACCTTCGCCGAGGTGGCCGATTACTGGCGCGCCTTCCAGCACCGGCAGGCGCGTTCGTTTGACAGCAGCGTCAGCCTCACCCGCGAGGTCTTCTCCGTGCCCATGCTGCAGAGCCTCGATTACCAGCTCAGCTTTCAGCGGGCCGCCACCCCGCTGGGTCGCGACAGTTACCTGATCTCGCACCGCGCCGGCAAGGGGGTGGAGGCGCCGCCCGTGCACCTGGTCGGCTTCGATCAAGCCCTGGACCGCCGCGCCGAAGGCATGCGCCGCAGTCCCCACGCCGGCATGCAGGAATACCTGAACCGCTCCGACCTCGTTTGGGGTGTGCTCAGCAACGGCCAGAACCTGCGCCTGGTGCGCGCCTCCGCCAAACTGGCCGGCCCCACCTACCTCGATTTCGACCTCAACACCATGTTCGAGGGCAACCACTACAACGAGTTCGTCCTCCTCTACCGCCTCTTGCACCGCAGCCGCCTGCCCGAGCTGGCCGACAAGGCGCCCGAGTGCTGGCTGGAGAAGTACTACCAGAAGGGGCTGGAGCAGGGCGACCGGGTGCGCGAGCATCTGCGCGAGGGCGTGGAGGAGGCTTTAGCGCTGCTGGGCAACGCCTTCCTCGCCCACCCGGAGAGCGAGGAGCTGCGCCAGCGGCTGCGCGACGACCGGCTGAGCGCCACCGAGTACTACCGCCAGCTGCTGCGGCTCGTCTACCGCCTGCTCTTTCTCTTCGTCGCCGAGGAGCGCAAGCTGATCTATCCGCCCAGGCCGGAGCACGCCACGCCGGAGCAGCTGGCGCGGTTGGCGCGGCAGCCGCTATACACCGCCCACTACAGCGCGGGCCGCCTGCGCGAGCGTTGCGAGCGTTACTTCGCCGGCGACCGCCACTCCGACCTCTGGCAGGGCCTGGTACGCACCTTTCACTTGTTCCGTGACGACGGCAGCGCCGCGCAGCTGGGCATGGCGGCGCTGGATGGCGAGCTGTTCGGCCCGGACGCCTGCCGCGACCTGGAGACGGCCGGCTGTGAGAACGTCGCCCTGCTGCGCGCCGTCCTCCACCTCTCCACCTTCAAAGAGAAGGGAGTGCGCCGTCGCGTCAACTACGCTGGCCTCGATACCGAGGAGCTGGGCTCCGTCTACGAGAGCCTGCTCGACTTCCACCCCTACCTCTCCCTGCAGGGCGAGGCGCGCTTCACGCTGGGCGGCGGGGGCGAGCGCAAGCAGACCGGCTCCTACTACACGCCGCCCGCCCTGGTGCAGCAGCTGATCGGCTCGGCCCTGGAACCGGTGCTGGCCGAGCGCCTGGCCCAGGGCAGGACGGCCGAGGAGAAGAAGGCCCAGCTGCTGGCGCTGCGCGTGTGCGACCCGGCCGCCGGCTCCGGCCACTTTCTGCTCGCCGCCGCCCGCCGCCTCGGCCACGAGCTGGCCGGCCTGTGCGCCGGCCAGGAGGAGCCCACCCCGGCGCAGTATCGCAAGGCGGTGCGCCAGGTGATCCGCACCTGCATCTACGCCGTGGACAAGAACCAGCTGGCGGTGGACCTCTGCAAGGTGGCGCTCTGGCTGGAGGGGCACGAGCCCGGTACCTCGCTCGCCTTCCTCGACCACCAC
>CAZMKF010000014.1:0-20412 GCA_964566935.1 uncultured Dehalococcoidales bacterium
CTTCACCCACGCGGCGTCGCTGCGTCAGGGTTCCCCCCATTGCGCAAGATTCCTAACTGCTGCCTCCCGTAGGAGTCTGGGCCGTGTCTCAGTCCCAGTCTGGCTGGCCATCCTCTCAGACCAGCTACCCGTCATCGGCTTGGTGAGCCCTTACCTCACCAACTACCTGATGGGACGCGAGCCCCTCAATGGGCGAATAACCTTTCCCCACCGGGCACTACCCCAGCGGACTCATGCGGTATTAGCTCCCCTTTCGGGGAGTTATCCCCCACCCACAGACAGGTCACTCACGTGTTACTCAGCCGTTCGCCACTGTCCCCCTCACGGAGAACCGTTCGACTTGCATGTGTTAAGCACGCCGCCAGCGTTCGTCCTGAGCCAGGATCAAACTCTCCGACAAAATATCCCCACTCTCCAACGAGAGCAGAAACTTCCATCAACAGAATCAGGGCTTACCCTACTCATCCCAACTCACAAGCAGAAGAACACTAACTTCTTCCTCACAGAAAACCTCTACCTAACCTACAACCTATCAAAAGGCTTCCTTCCTGTCACTATCCAGTTGTCTAAGGTGCCCAGTTCCGGTCGAACAAAAAGCCCCCGGTGGTTCATCGCCACCTGGGACCAGATCGGCGGACCTGTACGCGCTCTCCATCTCGAAGCGCAGCGAAGATTATCTTACCAGCTGCCAGAGGACCTTGTCAAGAATTTGGGCAGCTAATAAACAACAGGATTCGCACGCGCTTCCAAGCCGACCCGTTCGACCTGGCAGTGCGAGCGATCGGCCTAATCATACCGGCAGTACCGGGGAAAAGCCAGCGTCCGGACCAGCCTCTCGTCATCTCTCCGTAAACGGCGGGCACGCAATCGGCAAACACCGCCTGGCAGTCAGCTACGCGAGGCCAATCTCGCCACTTGCCAGATGGTGGCGGCGGCGATCATCGCCCAGACGAGGTCGAGCGCCACCACCATCCAGGCGCCGAAGATGGCCGAGTATATGACCAGGATGATGGCCGCCACCAGGTTGATCCCCTGATAGACATAGCCGCGCACCGGCAGGCGGCCCGAGGAGCCGAGCCAGTAGGCCACCAGCAGCATCAGTGAGCCGAGGCCGCCGAAGGCGTGTTCGAGATACATGCGCATGCCTCCTTCGCCGCTGTAGCGGCGCAAAGGCCAATTATAAGGGTGGCTACCCGCCACGCCCGGCTGCCGCCAGGCAGCCGAACGGTTACAATGGCAGCATCATGGACGGACGGTGAGGAGATGGAGACGAACGGGGTGATCGGCGATCTGGTGGAACAGGTGCTGGCGGCATGCGCGGAGCCGCGCTACCAGCAGCTCAAGCAGGCTTGGACACAGCACAATCGCCTGCAGTCGGCGGGCCGGCCGCTGGTCAGCGTGCACCTGCATCGCGGTTACACCGAGACGTGGAAGGAGCTGATCCCTCCTGCCACCGTCGTCAACAGCGAGCCGCTGGCACGCAACGTGGAGCTGCAGCTGCGCCAGAAGCTGTTCCGTTACCGGCACATCCCCGATGACGAGGTGGTGCTGCCCACCATCTGGCTCGACCCGGTACGCCCGGCGGAGCCGGAGACGGGTGAGGCGGTGCAAGGTTCGTACCTGATGACCTTCGGTGGGCGCCGCCTCTGGGGGGTGGACCTGCGCCTGCCCGCGCCTGACGAGGCCACCGGCGCCTACGCCTTCAGCAGCGTGGTCAACGACGAGGCCGACCTGGCGAAGCTGCGTTATCCTCGCTACGAGTACGACGTGGCGGCCACCGAGCGGCTGGTGCAGCGGGCGCGCGAGCTGGTGGGCGACCGCCTGCCGGTCAAGCTGTACACGGATGAGCTGTTTCCCTGCCCGGCGGAGCACCTGGTGGACTTCCTCGGCCATGAGGAGTTTTTCTTCGCTTTCCTCGACAAGCCCGAGCTGGTACACCGGTTGCTCAGTTTCCTCACTGACGGTTACATCGCCTACCAGAAGGAGCGCGAAGCGGCGGGCGCGGTGGAGGCCGAGGCCAGCTGGTTCTTCAGAGTGCACTACGAAGAGCTGCCTCCCCATGAGTCGCCGCAGCTGCTCAAGTCGTGTTGGGCCTACATCACCGCCCAATCCACCGGCGCCATTTCGCCTGCCATGTACGAGGAGTTCATCCACCCCTACAACGCGCGCATCACCGAGTTGTTCGGCGAGCAGCGCATCTACTACCATGGCTGCGAGGACCTGGGGCCCAAGATCGACATCATCCGCACCCTGCCGGGCTTGCGGCGCTTCCACGTCTCCGCCTGGACCGACCTCGGCCTGGCGGTGCGGAAGCTGGGCGGGCAGGTGGTGCTGGAGGCGCACGTGGCGCCGGGTAAGACGCTGATGGTGGACGACGCGGCGGCGATGCGAGCGGATTTGCGCCGCATCTGCGACACGGCGGCGGGCACGGTGTTCGACATCAACCTGGGCGATATCCAAACGGTGCGCGGTCAGCCCGAGTTACTCACCCAATGGGCGGCGATGGCGCAGGAAGAGGCGGCGCGCCTGGCCTGATAGAGGCGAAGAAATCTGCGGAAGTGAGAGCAGGCGACAGCGCACCGTGCTGCTGTGCGGGGTGACGCTCACCGCCTGTAACCGGGCGCCGTGCTGAAAAAGGGGGGCAAGCCGCCGGTGACGGCGCACCTTCAACAGGCTGAACAATCTGAATGAACGAGATGGGGCAGGCGCTTGGCCTGCCCCATCTCGTTCGCTTGCCCGGCTAAATGATCGTTGAGCCGCCGTCGATGTTGATGGTGGCGCCCACCGCGCAGTCGGCAGCCGGGCTGCAGAGGAAGAGCACCGCGCCCACCAGGTCCTCGGCCTCGTTGAAACGTCCGAGTGGGATGGTCTTCAACCGGTCGGCTCGCATCGCCGGGTCGGAGAGCCGCTCGCGATTGATGTCGGTAAGGGTGCTGCCCGGGGCCACGGCGTTGACGTTGATGCCATAGGGCGCCAGCTCGAGCGCCATGGCACGGGTCAGCTGCTTAAGGCCGCCCTTGGAAGCACAGTAGTGCGCCAGGTCGGGCAGGACGCGTTCCGCCACCTCCGAGGTGATAGTGACGATCTTGCCACCGGGGCCCTGTTTCACCATCTGCCGCGCCGCCACCTGGCAGCAGTGAAAGGCGCCGGTGAGGTTGGTGCCAATCACCCAGCTCCACTGGTCCTCGGTCAGTTCCAGGAAGGGGGTGCGGGTGAGCATGCCCGAGTTGGCGACCAGGATGTCCAGTTTGCCAAACTCGTCCACCACGCACTTGACCATGTTCTCTACCGGACCGCGCTGGCTGACGTCGGCTTGCACGACCACCGCCTTGCGTCCCAGTTCGCGGATAGCGGCGGCGGTTTCCTCCGCGCCAATCTGCCCGCGGTTGTAGTTCACGGCCACGTCGGCGCCCGCTCGCGCCAGCCCCAACGCCACCGCTCGGCCAATACTGCGACTGGCGCCTGTCACCAGTGCAACTTTGCCATGAAGATCCATGTATCAGCACCTCCGCAGTTTAGTCCTCAATCCAGTCTATGGTGAACGGAAGTCGCTGTCAAACACAGTGCCGCCCCGTGGCGGCCGCGTTGACATCACGACCCCACCGCCCCTACGATGATTGGCGAAGGCGCGGATGCCGCCGCGTACAACGAGAGTAGCGATGGAGGGCACGCCAATGTCGGTGGAAGAGCATAACATCCTGGAAGACGTCGAACTGTCGGAGCGGCAGCGCGGCAAGGTACGCGTCACTCAGGTTGGTTGTTACTGGGTGGGCGGCGGCCACACCGAACTTTATCTGATTGAGACAGATCGTCTGATCATGATCGACAGCGGCGTGATCGAGTCGCCAGAGGAGTACATCGCGCCGGCGCTGGAACAGCGCGGTCGCCAGCTGAGCGAGGTCAGCATTGTCATCAACACCCACGGCCACCACGACCACGCGGGTGGCAACGCCTCGCTGAAACGCGCCTCAGGCGCCGAGATCTGGATATCCGAGCACGACGCGGCCGTCGCCAAGGACCTGCGCCTGCAGTACAAGACCTTCTTCGTCAACAACGATCGGCTGGTCGGCCGCGAGGACCGCATGGCGCAATCCTTCGCCCACGTCACCGCCACCGCCGAGCCCAGCCCGGTGGACCGCCTGATAGTGGCAAATGAACGGCTGGCGCTGGGCAATGGCCTGGTTTTGCGGGCGGTGCCCATCCCCGGCCACACCCTCGGCTGCATTGGCTTCTACTGGGAAGAAGAGAAACTGATGTTCACCGGTGACGCCATCCCCGGCAGGGGCAGCCGTCCCGGCAGCATGCCGCTCATCTACCATCCCGAGCAGTATGAACAGTCGCTGGAAATGCTGCTGGGCATGGACATCCAGACGATGTGCCTGGGTCACCATTACCGCTCGCTCAGCCTCAGCCGCGACTCGGTCAAACACGGCGCCGAGGTGCAGCAGTACCTGCGCGAGAGCCTGGAGGTGGCCAGGATCATCCGCCAGAGCGTGGCGGAGGCGATGGATAGCGTGGGCGGCAGCGAGTTCCTGCCGATGGCGCAGGCCGCCACCCTGTCGCTGGTGGAGAAGTTGGGCGTCAAAACGGACCCGGAGACGCGACTGTCGGTTTCGCACGGAGTGCCTGCCATCCACGCCTACTGGGAACTGCTGCGCCGGCCGGCCAGTTAGGTTGTTGAGCCGCCTGCAAGCGTATCAGCGCTGGGCGCTGGCCGCCTACGCGCTGGTGGCGCTGCTCACCGTGCTGGTCCAGCTGGGATGGTTGGCGGGGCTGGACCAGCGGGCCTTCAGTTTCAAGCAGCAGATCGCCAACCCCTGGCTGGACGGCCTGGGGCGGGTGGCGGGCATCGCCGTCTCCGCCGAGTTCTCGGTGGCCTACGGACTCCTGGCGGCGGCGCTGCTCTGGCGGTTGGGCGTGGGCTGGTGGTCTTTAGCGCCGCTGGCCTTCGTGCTGATCGTGCCGGTAGAGATCCTGCTCAAAGTGACGATCAGCCAGCCGCAGGTGCCGTCTGAGTTCCACCATGGCAACCCCTACCCGCTGATGCACGTGCTCTTGCCGGGCGCCTTTCCCAGCGGCCACGCCTCGCGCACCGCCTTCTTCGGCGTTTTCGCCGCCGTGCTGCTGGCGTGGCGCAGCGGCGGGACGAGGTTGCTTGCCCTGCTCGTCTTCTGTCTGTCGCTGCTGGTGGCCTACACCCGCACCTACGTGGGCGACCATTGGCTGAGCGACGTGCTGGCCGGTTACCTGGGTGGCGCCGCTACCGCTCTGCTGGTGGCTGTGCCGCTGGCGGCGCGGCTGGCTCAGAGGCGGAACGGGTTGAAATCGGTGGTGCGGTCGTAGTAATCGCTGCCCTCTTCCCGCTTCAGCCGTGCCACCACCTGGTAGGTGAGCGGGGTGAGCAACGCCTCAATGCCCACCTTGAAGATGTAGTTGGAGAGGAACACCGCCGCCAGCAGGCCGGACGGCAGCACCCCCCAGAAGGCGATGGCGAGGAAGATGGCGGTATCCACCAGCTGGCCCGCCACGGTGGAGCCGATGGTGCGCAGCCAGAGGTGGCGGCCGGCGGTGAGCACCTTCAGGCGGGCCAGCAGCCAGGAGTTGAGGAACTCGCCGCAGAGGTAGCCTAGCAGGCTGCCCGCCACCAGGCGCGGCGTCTGGCCCATGATGGCATGGAAGGCCTCACTACCCTCATAGCCTTGGGCTGGCGGCAGCGCATCGATCAGGCTCAACACCGCGGCCGTGACCAGCAGCCAGACGAAGCCGATCCAGATAACCCGGCGGCTGCGCCGGTAACCGTAGACCTCGGTCAGCAGGTCGCCGAACAAGTAGGCGAGCGGGAAGAGCAGAGTGCCGCCGTCAAACTCAAACGGCCACAGGGCGACGATCTTGGTGGAGGCCAGGTTGGAGATGATCAGCACGGCCACGAACGAAGCGGTGATCAGGTCGAGATAGCGGAAGGAGCGCTGCTTGGCCACGGGTTGCCTCCGATTTTGGTGAGCCGGGTGTCGGCACCGGCCTTGTCTTGTCGCCGCAGTATAATTGGCGGCGGGCCGACGTGCACGCCGGTGGGCGCGGCCCGCCGCAAGCTTGGCGGAGAGGATCGTGAAGATGGAACGTGGCTGCCGGGACGAACTGGTCTACACGCGCACAGATGACGGCTTGCTGCTGGAGGGGCTGGTGATCCGCCCCACTCTGGTGGAGGCGAAGCCGCTGACGGTGGTCTTCATGCACGGCCTCACCGCCCGGTTTTACGGACCGATGATCGTCAACCTGGGGCGCCTGCTGGCGGAGCGCGGCTACCAGTTCGTCAGCGGCAACAACCGCGGCCACGATTTCGGCAGCGTGATCTGGAACGAGAACAACAAGGCGCGGCTGGTGGGCGGCGCCTGGGAGCGGTTTGAGGAGTCGGCGCTGGACGTCAAGGCCTGGCTCGATTTCGCGGCCACCCTCGGCCGGCCGCTGGCGCTGGCGGGCCACAGCCTCGGCGCCCTCAAGGCCACCTACTACCTGGCGCAGGAGGTTGACGAGCGGGTGCGCGGCCTGGCGCTGATCTCGCCGGCGGTGCGGGCCGCTCGCCTGAAACCGGAGCTGCTCGCTCAGGCCAGGCAGATGGTCAACGAGGGGCGTGGGCGCGAGTTGCTGCCCTGGGGCAGTGTGCCGGTGGCCGGCAGCCTCAGCGCCCAGACCTACCTCAACCGTCATCAGGTCGACCTGGATCTCTACGGTCTCAGCAATCCCCAGCCGGCGGTGGCGCAGGTGACGGCGCCGATCCTCGCTTTCTACGGCACGGAGGAGCGCTGGGTGGGCGGCCAGGCCGAGCTCGATATGATCAAGCAGCACGCCAGCGCGGCGCCGGCGGTGGAGACCAGGATGGTCGCAGGCGCCAACCACCAGTATATGGGGCGCGAGAGCGAGGTGGCCGGCCTGATGGCGGCCTGGCTGGACGGGCTGATCGCGGATTGACGCAGCAGGGGATCTGTCCAGCGGGCAGGCGCTCTACGGTCTCGGAGGAAGATGCGTCGTCGGCGCAAGCAAAAAAGCACCGCACGAATCTCGTGCGGTGCTTTTCCTTTCTGTCGGAGGAGACAGATGGTGTGGTTACCGTTTACTCGATCCAGTTACCGTCTTTATCGGCGTTGTAGTACCTGAAGCGGACGGCATCTTCCGGGCAGACAGCGACGCAGTTGTGGCAGTTGTTGCAGGCCATATTGAAATCGACTGCTTTTTGTTTGCCGATGTATTCTGCCTTGCCAGTACCGCACTGCAAGCAACGATCGATTTCCGAACGCATTTGTGCTTCTGAGAAACCTTGATTGACCTCATTGTCTTCGTCGGCAAAGCGTTCTTTCATCGACAATGATGCCGCTTCGGTGCGATCGATCAAGGCGTGATACAGATTCTCTCTGCTGCGATACGTGTACGGATTCGCATCTTTGTCAAAGACGCGCTCCTTGCCTTGCAGCTGGCGGTCAATAGCCAAGGCTGCTTTGGTACCCATACCGATGGCGCCGATTATCTTGCCAGTACCATCGGAGCGGGTCATGTCGCCGCCGGCATACACGGTATCAAGACTGGTCTTCATGTTCTGTTCATCGAAGATGGCCACGTGACCGGCTGGCCCCATTTTGACGCCGCCAAGGTAAGTCATCTTCTCCGGTTTCTGACCGATGGCGGTAATGACGGCCGTCACATCGATTTCGAAATGATCGCTTTCATCATAGGACGGACTGAAACGACCATCCGCGTCGAATACAGCGGTACATCTCTTCAACACGACTTTCGTCGCCTGCCCATCTCTCAGTTCAATGCGCATTGGACCGTAGCCATTGACAATACGGACGCCTTCCTCTTCTGCCTCGTGGACTTCAGATGCCCAAGCCGGCATGGCGTAGCGTTGCTCCAGGCAAACGAGGGTCACTTTCCGGGCGCCTTCACGCAAGGCGGTACGGGCAGAATCGATGGCGACGTTACCACCGCCAACCACGAGGACATCGTTGCCGATGATGGGATGCTTGTCGTTGGCAATGTCCTCCAGAAACTGCATGCCGGAGAAGATATTGCTGGCGTCTTCGCCGGGGATATTCAATGTGACTTCATCCTGCAAACCGAGCCCGAGGAAAACAGCATCGTAGTCCTTCTGTAGATCTGACAAGGTGAAGTTCTGACCAAGGGCACAATTGTACTTGAACTGTACGCCGAGGTTGGCAATGCGTTGTACTTCTTGCGCAACGATGTCTCTTGGCAAGCGGTAAGCGGGAATGCCGTAGGTCAAAACGCCGCCAGCTTTGGCATTCTTCTCGTAGACGGTGACATCATAGCCGAAGCGTGCCAGTTGATAGGCGGCAGCGAGACCGGCAGGACCGGCGCCGATAACGGCGACCTTGCCAAGGTTTCTGGCTTCCGGTGCAGTAAACTGCCAATCATTCTGGAGAGCAGCATCGCCGATGTAGCGTTCTACTTCATGTACGTTGAGAGCGCTATCCAAGTGATTGCGGTTGCACTCGTCTTCGCAAGGATGCGGGCAGACGCGACCGGTGATCGCAGGCAGTGGATTGGATTTGACGATTTGCCGCCAGGCTTCCTCAACGGAGGCGCCATCGTTTAGAAGGCGGACGGCATCACGGATGCCGTTATCGGCATAGCAGGCCTCGGCACAGGCGGGGACACTCACATCGGATTGCTCGCGCCCGACCATTTCAATAATCTTGGAAGGGCATTCGATAGCGCAGATGCCACAACCAGTGCATTTGGTTTTATCGATCACCACTTCGAAGGTAAAGACCGGGGTACCAACTTTAGGGCGATCTTTTAACAGCACTCTATCTATAGATTGGATACTCACTGTTCCTCTCCTCCCTTAATACGCGAGCCCCATAGAATCAGCCAACATGATGGACAGGTCCTCAACGTCCATGTTCTCCACATGATTGGCTTCTACGGTGTATCGCAACTGGTTGTAACAAACGGCGCAAGAGGTCACGATGTGATCAGCCACCTCTTTGGCCTCGTCAACACGTTCGGTGCCGATACCTGCTGCAAAGTCCGGATAGCAGTTGGTAGCAATCTTGCCGCCAGAGCCACAGCAATAAGACCAGCGCCCCCAGCGTTCCATTTCTTCGCGTTTGATGCCGGGAATGGCATCGAGCACGGTACGTGGTGAAGCGTTGTCTTCATGGTCTTCGCGTAAGAAGCAAGGATCGTGGAAAGTAACGGTTTTCTCAATGGGGATTTGGGGTGTGATGGTCCGGTTTTCGATCAGTTCTGCCAGGAGGTCGGCGACGTGCACGACTTCAAATGGCAGTTTCTCCCCTAAGATGGCCGGATAATCCGTGTGCCAGGTTCTGTAGCAGTGGGCGCAGTTGACGATGACGCGTTTGGCGCCGGCATCCTTCATTTGCTGGATATTGGCGCGCGCCATTTCTTTGAACAGTTCAATGTTACCGCTTTGGCGCGCCACTTCACCGCAACAATGCTCATCTGTACCGAGATGACCCAGGTCCAATCCGGCTTCCTTCAGAATGGCGACATTGGCACGGGCGATTTTGGGCAGTAGATAAGAGGTGTAACAACCGGTGAAGTACATGTCTCCGGCTTTGGAGGGAAGGTCCAGCGCCTTGCTGGCACGTTCCTCCAAGCCAAACAGGTTCTTCTTGTTTTGCATGTTGTCCCACAGAGTGTTCAACGGTGCGGGAACGGTTTTACCCTGGTCAACAATCTCCTGGCGTAAGGCAAGTATGGCATTCATCGGTCCATGTGTTGGGCAAATCTCATTGCAGATGCCGCAGCTGGAACAGGTGTAAGCGATGTTGGTCATGTCATCGGTAATCGGAGTATGGTCGCGAAATACGGAAGCAGCAATCAGCAAACGCCCCATACCGGAGTGTGAACGGAACTTGAAGTACTCGAGCGAAGGGCACTTGCGGTTTGGAGATTCATAGAGGTGCGGCGGCAAAGACACATTGTTATGTGGGTTAACCGGTCCGCGCGCAGCGCATCCGCCACAGTGCATGCAACTGTCGAGCCATTCTCGATATTGCTCAATGGTCCACGCATTGTATCTGTTCTTGTACATTATTTCGTTCTCCTTCCGTAGTTGAGCGCACCAGGGTTCATGATGTCGTTCGGATCAAGAGCTTCTTTGATCTTTTGGGCAAGGAGTTGATCTGTCTTCTGGTTATCCCAAGCGTAGTTTGGCAGGATCGGTGGATAGTGTTGCTGATGGGTGCCGCCAAGCGCGCCGAACCATTCACGGAATTCTTCACGGGTCTTGTAGATTTTTTCCCGCCATTCACTGTCACGGGTGTTGATGAACGCCCATTGCTGAGAACAAATGGTCTGTGACTTCATCGGGAATCCGTCATAGACGGTCAATCTCGGGAATCCCCAGATGTCATATTTCTTACCAAGTTCTCGCAGTTTGCTGTACACCTCAGGAAATCTGGAGGTCGGGAAGTTGATAGAGTCGTAGATGTACATGTAGTTGGCCTTACTGGTCTTGTACAATTCGTCCCATTGGTCGACGAAAAGTGGACTGAAGGTCATCGTGTGGTACGTGGGCCAGTCTCCAAAGAATGTATCGGACACTTCACCGCCCATGACGTGACCCTTCTTCTCCAGACAAATCTGCTCGATTTGCTCGAGCTTTGCCTTGAGCTCCCCCTCGGTGTGGGCGTTGACGATGAAGTTCAGAATGAAGTACGCGTCGACCGGGATGTTGTTGTCTTCAGGTTTTTCGCTGGTGGCGTACTTCCAACGGTCGTTGATTTGGATGTCAAAGATTTCCAGATTGGTCATCTCTACCATCACGTCGGTGACTTCCTGGATATCTTGTTCTTCCCAGTAGTAGCTGAAGTTCTCCCAATAGGCTGGGCGTTTCTGACAGGCATATGCCACTTTGGTGACGATGCCGTACGCGCCATTGGACATGACGAACATACCGACCAGGTCAGGTCCATGAATGTAGCGGAAGAACGGTCCAAATGCGGAGTCTTCGTAGGCAAGGGAGCCAACCCTGGCAATCTCGCCGGTAGGGAGCACCACCTCAAAACCTTCGACAAGATCGCAGTTGCGACCGTAACGTGTCTTGCCAAACGCATTGACCGGCGTAATGGCGGAAGCGGCAACGTTTGGGCCGGGGCTGTATTCGGTGGTTGGGAGCATCATGTCGTGTTTGAACAACTCTTGAGAGAGCTTGAAGAAACTGCAGCCGGCGTCAGTGACGGCTTTCATGTTGACGTCATCGATCATGAGTATCTTGTCCAGGTAATCCAGACCGACGACCATACCACCGTACAAGTTGCCGCTGAACCCAGAGCCGGATGTCCAGCCCTTTGGCGTGACTGGAATCTTGTATTCATTGGCGAGTTTGACGACTTGGGAGACTTGCTCAGTGGATTGGGGCATGACAACGAAGTCTGCAGGGCGTTGGACACTGCTTCCGAGGAAGCATCCAAAGGAGTATGCGCGAATCACATCAATCGAATCGGTACAGTAGTCTGGGCCGACAATGGCCTCCAGCTTCTGCAGCACCTCTTGCTTGATTCCTGGATCGATTTCATAACCGTTCTTGCCATACTCTTTTGTGACGCCAACGCCTTCCGGATACGTTAACTTGAAGTTTCCGTTCTTGACATCAACCATGGAAGATGCCTCCTTCTCCTGTATTTGTTCGAAGCGTTGTGATGGTCATGAGCAATCCACAGATGAATCGCTACTCCCTCATGTAGACTGTAGGTAAAGACGATAGATAATGGAATGGACGCACCCGACAAAATGTGAGATCATTATTTGTGCCCTAAGCACAATGGCCACTGAAAACAAGACAGGTTTGCCGTCTGGTGTAGCGCTTCTGTAAACAGAAAGTTATAATGAGGGAAGAGGAGGCTTAGGCGATGGCGCACTTTCAGCAATACCTGTCGCATCCGGAAGTGAAGCATCGAATATTGCAGATGTTGGCATCGTCTTATGCGAACCGTAATATGAATGATCTATCGGATTGTGCTGCGCGTTTATGCCACAATCCGATCATGCTGGTTGATGGCAGCTATAACGTACTGGGGTATTCCAGCTACCCTGTGACGGTGGATCCGGGCTGGTATGAAAGCATTCAAAAGGGCTATATCACAGAGTCCTTAACCAACGAGATTCTGGAGGTATACCGTGAGCAAGATTTGACCATGCAAGAAGGCCGTCCATTTCTGCGCACCCTAAAGAACAGCAATTATCAGTGGATGGTCGCCAACGCGTACTATCGTAAGCACCTGGTCGGCACGGTCAATATGCTTTTGGTTAACGCGATTGACTTAGAAAGTAAGGTTGAAATAGACACCTTCTGTGCCCTGGCAGAGATCTTCGCCAACTACGTAGGCAGTAACAAGGGACAAATCGTCTTCAGTTTTCCGCATTCACATGGGCGTTCTTTGAAGACCTCGCAAAAGACATCCTCGGGACGCAAGGGAATCTATGATTTTGAGGTCGGCTTCAGCAATCTGTTAACGAATGAATACCGCAACAAGATTCTGCTTAAGAACGAGTTGGATAAGCTGAAAGCAACGGGGATTGAACGCTTTATTCTATTGACCATCTATTTTCGATCCTATTTGTCAGGCATTGTGCGGGATGTTATTCAGCAAATCGATGACCTGCTGGAAGCCAAGTGGTTTGTATCTATTGAGCCGTTTTTGCTTGTTATTCTTGATGCCGATGAGCGTGATCCCCAAAGGGACGAGCGGGTTCAAGAAGTGCTCCGGAAGCGCAAGTTGAAGGCATGTTTGAGCGATGCCTTTGACAATATTGAACAGCTCGATCGCTTCTATGAGAAAAGCTGCCGTATGCTCAGCTATTTGCGGCCAGATGATGACAATCCCTGTCTGATTACGATGAATCAGTATCGCTTTTGGGACATCGTACAAGTGGCAAAGCGTGCGTTACATATGGCAGATGAGACCGCTTTCGTTGATTCGAGGGTACTTGATATCCACGAAAGATCTCAACGTGAACACACTGATGACTACAAAACGCTGGTAGCCTTCCTGTCATGCAAGTGCAGTTATAAACAAGCTGCAGAAGCAATGTACTGTCATCGGAACACCGTGTTGTATCGGATTGGCAAAATCAAAGAGGAATACGACATTGATTTCGATGATGAAGAAACCATGCGCAATCTCGTCTATTCGGTCGATATTCTGGAGCACATGCATGGACGGAACGCATGATGAACCGCTCACAAGATCACCAGCAAACCACCTGGTTTGCTGGTGACAGGGCGAAGATCCGCCTACGAATACGAACAGTGGGCCAACCAGACTAGTCGTAGCCTCGCCTCGAACTGCGGGCCATGGAGAATACCAAAATCAGATGCGCCCGCAAGTTCTTCGACGCGCTCAACGAGCGCGTGGCGCAGGAGAAGGTGAAGTACGAGGTGGTCACCGACTACAGCAAACTGATGGAGCTAGTCGGTGTTGGAGGTGGGGCGACGCCAGGTTAAGGCATCGGATCGTTCCCGGCGGAGGCGTTTTGTAAAGTCAGCGCTGGTGCGATACGATTATTCAGTAGCCTGGTGAGTCTGACCTCGGTGTAACGAGACCAGGCGCCGATAGTGTCGACGTCGGCTGTGTTTGCCACTGGAGTGTGTGATGGCCCGCCGCCCACCGGATCCGGACGAGTATTACAGAATCCTCGGTCTGCCTTCCGGGGCGAGCCTTGCGCAGGTAAGGCAAGCGTACCGGGACCTCGCCATGGTCTGGCACCCCGACCGTTTTCCGCCAGATTCGCGTCTAAGGCAAAAGGCCGAAGCCCAGATGAAGCTGCTCAACGAGGCCTACGGCTATCTGCAGAATGTGGCGCCAAGAGGGCAGTGGGCGAGGAGTAACCCGCCGGGAGGGTCGTCACGGCAGAGGACGGGTGGAGCACCGCGCGGGCGCAGGCCGCCGCCGCCGCCACCTCCTCCGCCAAATGAAGGCAGCGCTCCTCCTGGCCACGAGGCGTCTCATGGGGCTCCCCGGCATGCGCGAGCACGGCAGACGGCGCGGACGGCTCTGCCGGTTGTCATAATTGTCTTACTCGCGGGTTCCCTGGCACTGCTCACTAACGTCACGCAAAGCAACTCCAGCAGTAGTGCGTCCGCTGGGGGCGCACGGCAGGCCTCCGTGGCTACGTCCCCCGCTTACGCAAACATCGCTGCATTCTATCAACGCAGCAGCGCGAAGGAGTCCAGCGGTCAGCCCACGCAGCTGACGCCCAACCTGGTGGCGCGGATCCAGGAGAGGTTGGCTATCACACCCACTCCAGCACCAACGAGCTCATTCTCTCAAGGCGCCGGGTTGGGCGCTGGCGTCAAACCTGCCGCAACCGAAGAACCGTACGCGACCCCCATTCCGTGGGCTACGTCCACGACGGACAACGGGACTCAGGTATCTCCACAGGCAACCAGCGCCCAACCGGGCATGACCACAACTGCGCCGATCTCGCCAGTGCCGTCAACGCCGGCCATCCCTGCGTCTCCCTCTCAGAATGCGGACTACTTCACGCTTGGTTCGACCAAAGACGAGGTCCTGGCGGTGCAGGGGTCGCCGAGCTCGGTTGTAGGCGCCGACTGGTCGTATGGCTGGAATACGGTCTGTTTTAGTAATGGGTTGGTCAGTTCCTATGCGAACGTGGACGGGGAATTGAAAGCCCGTCTAATCCCCGAGAGCGATGTCAGCGCCGCGGCGAGCAGGGGGTACTTCACGCTTGGCTCGACCAAAGACGAGGTGCTGGCGGTGCAGGGATCGCCAAGCTCAGTTGCTGGCGCCGTCTGGTCGTACGGTTTCAATGCGGTCCATTTTAAGAACGGCCGCGTGAGCTCTTGCTCCAATATAGATGGCACTCTGAGAGTACGATCATGAACGGCATTGAGATGCCTGGCGGCTACAACCCCAGGGGCGGCAGGTTGACGAACTGGACTTCGGGTTCGAGGGCGATGCCGTAGCGGTCTTTCACCAGCAGGGCCTGTTCACGGGCGAGCTGCCAGAGGTCGGCGGCGGCGCCTTCGCCCCGGTTCATGAAGAGGTTGGCGTTGGTCTCGGCTACCACGATCTCGCCGCGCTGACGGCCTTTGGCGCCCACCATCTCCAGCAGGTAGCCGGCGGGCACCTTGCCGTAGAAGACCTTGTCGCCAGGGACGAGCGCCTGGGCGGCGGGCGGCATCTCGACGAAAAGCACGTTTTTGAAGAAGCTGCCGGAGCAACGCAGGCCACGCGGGTACTTCTGCAGCCGCTGCCGCAAGACCTCGGCGGAACGCAGTTTCAACTGCTCCGCCTCGCCGCTCTCCAACCGCAGGGTGGCAGCCAGCACGGTGAAGCCGTTCTCCTTGAAAGCGCTGTGGCGATACTGAAAACGGCAGGCCGCTCTATCAATCTGTACCACCTGCCTGCCGTCGTGTGCGCTGACGCTCACCAGGTGGTCGGAGATGGTCTGGCCGTAGGCGCCAGCGTTGCCGTAGATGGCGCCGCCAACGCTGCCGGGAATGCCGGTGAGCCGCTCCAGACCGGCCAGCGACTGGCTGGCGCAGAAATCCACCAGGCGCTGCAGGCTGACGCCGGCGCTCACCCGCACCGTGCCGCCCTCGTTGGTGAGGGCGCCGGTGGCCACCCGCACCACCAGCTGCGGCACGCCCTCGTCGGCCACCAGCAGGTTGCTGCCGCCGCCCAACAATAAGTAGGGCTCGTCCAGTTCGGCCAGCAACTGCAACAAGGCCACCAGCGTCTCTGCCTCGCTCACCCGCACCAGGCGGCGGGCGGGACCGCCGATGCCCACGGTGGTGAGGCTGCGCATAGGCAGGTCACGCTCCAGGGTGAGGCCCAGCTGGGCAATGAGGCGTTCCAGTGCGGGGTTGTTCATGTCAGGTTATGCTTGGCGGCAAGCAAGGCGATGGCCACCGAGACCTGCTTGGCGCGTTCCGTGTCGGAGCGGGAGACGACCACCAACGGCTTGCGGGCGCCGAGCACCACCCCAGCCATGGAGCCGCCGGCGAAGTAGCTCATGGCCTTGCCCAGCATGTTACCGGAGTCGATATCCGGCACGATCAGCACGTCGGCGGCGCCGGCCACCGGGCCGCTCAGTTGGTGGCGTTTGGCCACGGTGGGGTCCATAGCGCTGTCAAGGCTGAGCGGCCCGTCCACCCAGCAGTGATTGATCTGGCCACGTTCGGCCATTTTGCTGAGGATGGCCGCCTCGCTGGTGGCGCGGATTTTGGGCTGGATGGTCTCGGTGGCCGCCAGCACGCCAACCCGCGGCTTGCCGACGCCGAGCGCCCGCGCCAGGTCGACCGCGTTCTGGATGATGTCCATCTTCTCCTCCAGGCTGGGGGCGACGGCGATGCCGGCGTCGCTGAGGAAGATGAGGCGGCCGAGTTGGGGCATGTCGTAGAGGGCCACGTGGGTGAGGCGGCGCTCGGTGCGCAGGTTGGCCTGAGGGTTGAGGGCGGCGTGCATGAAATCGGCGGTGCTCACCTGGCCCTTGATCAGCACCTCGGCCTCGCCTTTGCCCACCGCTTCGGCCGCCTGCAGGGCCGCCTCCTTGAGCTCGGGCACGTCGATCACCTCGGCGAACTCGCTCAGCGGCAGGTCCTCTTCGCCCGCCAGACGCTTGATGGCAGAGGCGTCGCCGAAGAGCAGCGAACTGGCCCAGCCGGCCTGATGGATGTGGTGGGCGGCGAGCAGGCTCTCGCGCTGGGCGGCGGCGGCGAAGGCGATGCGCACCGGCGCCCGCTGGTCATCGGCCGCAGCGGCCGCGGCGATGATCTCGTCGAAACTAGAGAGCGCGTTCATCGGCGGCCTCCTCGCCGGCAGTGTCCGGCGCCGAGAGCAAGTTCTGCTCGGGCGCCGGCGGCAGTTCCTGCAGTGAGCCGAGACCGAAGTACTGCAGAAACTCGAAAGTGGTGCCGAAGAGCACGGCGCGGCCCGGCCCATCGGCGCGACCGCACTCCTCGATCAGGCCGCGCGAGGTGAGCAGGGCGACGACGTGGTCGCTATTGACGCCGCGGATGGCCTCGATGCCCCCGCGAGTGATCGGCTGGCGGTAGGCGATGATGGCCAGAGCCTCCATGGCGGCGGCGGAGAGGCGCGCCTCGGAATCGAGGCCGAGAAACGACTCCACCGCCGCGGCGGATTCCGGCGCGGTGACCATCTGCACGCGGCCGTTGAGGCGCTGAATGCGCAGGCCGCGCGTCAGGTACTCCTCGCTCAGCTCGGCCAGGGCCTGTTCCAGACGGGGACGCTCATCGTCGAGGATCTTCTCCAGACGGGCCAGCGTCACCGGTCCGTCCGCCACAAAAAGCAGGCTTTCCAGCCTGCTTTTGAGATCAGCCAGGGTCATCACTACGGCTAAAGCTCCGTGTCGGGCGCGGTGGGCGCGTCGGGCATGTAAAGCGCATCGGGCGCGGCAGGCGCGTAGGGCGCGGTTGGTGTGGTGGAGGGTGGCAGCACGCCACCGGCTTCCTGGTTGATGTTGACGACGAGTTTGCCCACTTTGAGGCCCATGCGGTTCTCCAGACTCTCGCGCGCCACGCGGCCCACGTTAGCCGCCATGGTGGGCACGTCGATGTGAGAGTCGGAGTTGACGTTGAAATGCACGTCCACCGAGTTGCGGTGGGCGGTGACGGTTGTCTGTACGGCGCGCACGTTCTCCATGGCCAGCAGGTCGCGGTTGAGGCGCTGGGCGATCGAGTTGACGCTCAGCTCGGCAATGGCGCCGTCCACGTTACCCACCATCACCTTGGAGGGCTTAGCGCGCTTGAGTTGGCGGAAGAGGATCATGAAGCTGAGCGCCATCACCAGCAGCGACACGGCGATCCGGCCCACCTGGCCGTAGATGCTCGCGTCGAGATAGGCGAGCCAGAGGTTGAGGCTCGCCAGCGCCTGATGGGGCGCCACCAGCACCACGGCCGCCAGGGCGATGATCAGCAACAGGGTGATGATGGTGAAAATGCGGTTGAAGAGATTCATCCTGCGTCCGCCTTCCCGCGCCCGCTCGGGCGGGCTCAAGGCAATTATACAACAGTGCGGCAGGCTTACCGCGGCGGTGACGGCAGGCGCAACCGCAGCCAAATCTTAACCAGCGAACGCCGCGAAGGTGTTGACGCTGCCATGGTTGTGGTGATACCCTTCAGCGGCCTGCCCACTACATATGGGCACTGTGGCCAGGCGTCAGCACTACATATAGTCAAATCGAGAGAATTACCACAGAATGAACTGCCCCATCTGCCGTTGCAGTGAATCGAGAGTGACCGACACGCGTGACACCGGCGAGGTCGTGCGCCGCCGCCGCGAGTGCGAGCAGTGCGGCGAGCGCTTCACCACCTACGAACTGATCGACCGCTTCCGCTGTCCGCAATGCGGCGCCGAGGAGACGCGGGTGAGCGGCTGGGTGGCGCTGGAGCACGGCCTGCGCCGCAACCGCGAGTGCCTGCGCTGCGGCGCCCGCCTCACCAGCACCGAGCGGATCGACACCACCAGCATCCTGGTGGTGAAGAAGGACGGCCGGCGCGAGGATTTCAACCGCGCCAAGCTGCTCAACGGGGTGCGCGTCGCCTGCGCCAAGCGGCCGGTGACACTGGAGCAGATGGAGGCGCTGGTGGACGCGGTGGAGGCTGAGCTGAGCGCCTCCGGCCTGGCCGAGGTGAACAGCCAGCGGGTGGGGGAGCTGGTGGTGGAGCGCCTGCGCGAGCTCGACCCGGTGGGCTACCTGCGCTTTGCCTCGGTTTACCACAGCGCCACCGATCTGCAAACCCTGCAACGGGAACTGGAACAACTAATGCTGGCGCCGCCCGACAGCGGCGAGCCGCAGACACCATGAATACAGCCAACAGCGAGGAGGCCGCCAACGCCATGACGCAGCAAGCGATCAGCGACACATCAACACCGTTACCCGCCGTTACGGGATTGACTGCCAACGCCACCACGGTTCTGAAGCGCCGTTACCTGATTACTGACGAGCAAGGCGAAGTATGCGAAACGCCCGAGGATCTCTTCTGGCGGGTGGCATGTAACATCGCTGAGGCGGACCGCAAGTACGATGAGGGGGCCGATGTGGAGGCGACGGCGCGCGGCTTCTACGAGGCCATGGCGGCGCTCGACTTTCTGCCTAATTCGCCCACGCTGATGAACGCCGGCCGCGATCTGCAGCAGCTCTCCGCCTGTTTCGTGCTGCCGGTGGAAGACTCGATGGAATCGATCTTCGAGGCGATCAAGAATACGGCGATGATCCACAAGAGCGGCGGTGGCACCGGCTTCTCCTTCAGCCGCCTGCGGCCGCAGGACGACAAGGTCAACTCCACCGGTGGTGTGGCCAGTGGGCCCATCTCCTTTATACGCGTCTTCAATGCCGCCACCGAGGCGGTGAAGCAGGGCGGCACGCGGCGCGGCGCCAACATGGCCATCCTCAATGTCGACCACCCCGATATCGTCAAGTTCATTACCTGCAAGCGCGATGACAGCAGCCTGCAGAACTTCAACCTCTCGGTTGGCATCAGCGAGGCTTTCATGAAGGCGGTGGAAGATGGCAGCGATTACGAGCTGATCAACCCCCGCTCCGGCGCTGTGGTTGATACGCTAAACGCGCGCGAGGTGTTCGACCTGATCGTGGAGAGCGCCTGGCAGTCTGGCGAGCCCGGCATCGTCTTCCTCGACCGCATGAATCGCGACAACCCCACGCCGGCGGTGGGCAGGATCGAGAGCACCAATCCCTGCGGCGAGCAGCCGTTGCTGCCCTACGAATCGTGCAACCTTGGCTCGATCAACCTGGCGCACATGCTGGCCGGCAACGATGGCGACCGCCGGGTGGATTTCGAAAAGCTGGGCGGGCTGGTGCGTATGGCGGTGCACTTCCTCGATAACGTGGTCGACCAGAACCGGTATCCGCTGGAGAAGATCGCCGAGGTGACGCACAGCAATCGCAAAATCGGCCTGGGGGTGATGGGCTTCGCCGATCTGCTGATCCAGCTGGGTGTGCCGTACGACTCGCTTGAGGCGCTCGAGCTGGCGCGCGAACTGATGAGTTTCGTGCAGAAGACGGGTCACGAAGCCTCGGCCGATCTCGCCGAGAAGCGAGGCGCCTTTCCCAACTTCGCCGGCAGCCGGTGGGATCGGCCCGGCCAGCGGCCGCTGCGCAACGCCACCGTCACCACCATCGCGCCCACCGGCACGCTCAGCATCATCGCCGGCTGCTCCAGCGGCATCGAGCCGCTGTTCGCCATCGCCTACAAACGGCTGGTCCTGGATACCGAGCTGACCGAAGATGAACTTCAGCTGCTCGGTATGTACCGGCAGGCGCAGGGCGCGCAGCGGATCATCCTGGACGTGGTTGCCACACTCACGAAGGAAGCGGAATAATGCGCCGAACCTGGGAGTTCATCGTCGCCATCGTGTTGCT
>CAZMKF010000014.1:20422-21019 GCA_964566935.1 uncultured Dehalococcoidales bacterium
GCTCCAGCGGCATCGAGCCGATCTTCGCCGTGGCCTACGTGCGCAACGTGCTGGACAACGACAAGCTGATCGAACTCAACCCCTACTTCGAGGCGGCGGCGCGCGAACAGGGCTTCTACAGCGCCGAGCTGATGGAGACGATCGCCGGTGAGAGCAGCCTGCGGGAGGTGGCCGAGGTGCCGGTCGAGGTGAGAAACGTCTTCGCCACCGCGCACGATATCAGTCCCAGCTTCCACGTGCGCATGCAGGCCGCCTTCCAGGAGTACACCGACAACGCCGTCTCCAAAACGGTCAACTTTGCCGAGGAAGCCAGCAAGGACGACGTGCGCGAGGTCTTCCTCAGCGCCTATCGTGAGGACTGCAAGGGCGTCACCATCTACCGCGATGGCAGCCGCACCGGGCAGGTGCTGAGCGTCAAGAAAGCCGAGCCTGCCCCGGCGGTGCAGCCGTTCAGCCTGCCGCAGCCGGCGGTGGTGGGCGCCGCCAGCATCGACCCGCGACCTCGCCCTTCGGTGACGATGGGCCGCACCGAGCGCATCCGCACCGGCTGCGGCAACCTCTACGTCACCGTCAACGAGGACGAGGACGGCCTCTGCG
>CAZMKF010000014.1:21029-25866 GCA_964566935.1 uncultured Dehalococcoidales bacterium
ACCCAGATGGGCAAGTCCGGCGGCTGCGCGGCGGCGCAGTCGGAATCAACGGCGCGCATGGCCTCGATAGCGCTGCGGGCCGGCGTCAAGCCGGAAGCGCTGGTCAAGCACCTGCGTGGCATCCGCTGCCACTCGCCCGCCTGGGAAAGCGGTGGCGCAGTGCTCTCCTGCCCCGACGCGATCGGCATCGTGCTGGGCAGGTATCTGGAGGACAAGGCGGTGCGGCAGGCCTCGTTCTTCGACTTCATGCCCACGGTCAGCGCCAACAGCGGCGGGGAGGAGAACGGCAACCCGCGCAAGCGGGGGCTGGATCGGCTGGTCAACCTGGCGGGCGCTTGTCCCGAGTGCGGCGGCACGGTGGAGCACCTTGAGGGCTGCCTGGTCTGCCGGCTGTGCGGCTTTTCCCGCTGTTCCTAGGCAGCGGCGGTGGGCTGACTGTAGAGTGAAATGGCAATAACCTGGCGCAACCAGGCGGAGCAGCGGGCTCGCCTGGAGCGGGAACGCGGCGCCATCGTCAAAGACTGGGGAGGCCGGCTGCCGGTGGCGCTGGTCTACCCCAACCGATACTGGGTGGGCATGTCCAACCTCGGCTTTCAGTTGCTGTACGGCATGCTCAACGCCCACCCGCAAGTGCTCTGCGAACGCGCCTTCCACTCGCCGCCCAGCCGCGAAAGCGGCGCCATTCTCAGCGTGGAGAGCCAGCGGCCGCTGACCGACTTCCATGCCGTCGCCTTCTCTGTCAGTTATGAGCTCGATTACTACAACGTAGTCGACATCCTGCGCCAGTCGGGCATCACCCTGCTGGCGGCGGAGCGGGGCGAGAACGAGCCGCTGGTGATCGGCGGTGGCCCGTGTCTGACCGCCAACCCGGAGCCGCTGGCGCCTTTCTTCGACGCCATCGTGGTGGGCGAGGCAGAGCCGCTGCTGCCGGAGCTGATCGCCGTGCTCGCCTCGCCGGAGGACAGGCAGAGCCAGCTGCGGGCCTTGGCGGCGCTCGCTGGCGTCTATCTACCGGCGCAGTATCAACCGGTCAGCGATGAGCGGGGGCAGCTGCTGGAGATGGTGGTGGCCGAGGGCGCCCCCGCCCGGGTGCGGCGCCTGGTGCAGACCGACCTGAGCGACGCGCCCGGCAGCTCGGTGGTGCTGACCGCCGACACCGAGCTGGCCGAGATGTGGCTGGTTGAGGTGGCGCGCGGCTGCGCCCGTGGCTGCCGCTTCTGTCTGGCCGGCTTCTGCTACCTGCCGGCGCGGGAACGGCCTCTGGCCCAGGTCCTGGAGATGGCGGAGCAGGGGCTGACGTGGACCAAGCGCATCGGCCTGGTGGGGGCGGCAGTGTCCGATTACGGCCAGTTCTTGCCGCTATTGCATAAGCTGCGGGCGTTGGGGGCGGAGGTGAGCGTCTCCTCTTTACGGGTGGATTCCTTCACGCCGGAGGTGGCGACGGCGCTGGCAGAGGGTGGGGCGCGCACCGCCACCCTGGGGGTGGAGGCCGGCTCGCAGCGCCTGCGCGACCTGGTGCACAAGCAGATCACGGATGAGGATGTGCTCAATGCCACCACTAGCGCCGCCGGCGCCGGCTTCGTGCGCGTCAAGCTCTATTATATGGTGGGCCTGCCGGGCGAAGAGGAGGAGGACGTGGAGGCGCTGATCCGCCTGACGCTGGAGGTCAACGAGCGGCTGCGGCTGCTGCGTCCCGGCTCGCAGCTGGCGGTGACGCTGACGCCGTTCGTGCCCAAGGCGCAGACGCCGTACCAGTGGCTGAGCATGGCGCCGGCGGACGTTATAGCGCGGCGCATGCAGCAGATCAACGCGGCGCTGCGTCCCGCGCATGTGGCCGTGCGGCTGGAGAGCGCCGACTGGGCGCGGGTGGAGGCGGTGCTGGCACGGGGCGACCGCCGCCTGGCCATGGCGCTGGCGCGCATGGGGCGTAACTCGCTGGCCGCCTGGAACAGGGCGTTGAAGGCGGAGCGTCTGAACGAGGAACAGTTCAGCGGCCCCCGCGCGGCCGATTCTCTGCTACCATGGGCGCTGATCGAGAGCGGCGTCAGCGTCGAAGCGCTCAGGGCCGCCGGTGGGAAGGTGACTGCGGACTAAATGCAAGAATCAGGCAGTGGCGTGGTGGTACACACTGAACAAACAACTGGCGTCGAGCTGGAGCGGTTTCGCATCTTTGAGGGTTATCCTCAACTGATACACGGCATCGCCGGCCGGCGGGGCGGCGTCAGCACCGGGCACCTCAGTTCGCTCAACATGGGCCTGGCCTCGGTAGGCGACGAGCCGGCGCGGGTGGCCGTCAACCGCGCCCGTCTGGCGGCGGCGCTGGGGGTGAGCGCAGACAGCTTCATCAAGACGCGCCAGGTGCACGGCACTGAGGTGCTGATCGTGGGTGAGGCGGAGGTGGCGGCCGGCATGCTGGGCGCCGGCGATTCGTCCGTGGTGGCCGACGGTCTGCTGACCAGTCTGCCCGGTGTGAGTCTCTTCCTCAGTTTCGCCGACTGCGTGCCGGTGATGCTGTTCGAGCCGGTCAAGGGCTGGGTGGGGTTGGTGCACGCCGGCTGGCAAGGCACGGTCAGCCGCATCGCTCAGCTGGCGGTGCAGAAGGCCGTGGCTCACTGGGGAAGCCGGCCGGAGGACGTGCGCGCCGGCATCGGCCCGTCTATCGGCCCCTGCTGTTATCAGGTGGGGGAGGAAGTGCTGGCGCGAGTGCGGCGCGACTTCGCGGAGCCGGAGCGGCTGCTGCCACGGCTGGCCGATGGCACGCGGGCGCTGGACCTGTGGCAGGCGAACGTACAGCAGCTGCGCGAGGCGGGTTTGAGCGAGGAGCAGATAGAGGTGAGCGGCCAGTGCACCGCCTGCCACACCGACCGCTTCTTCTCGCACCGTGGCGATAAGGGGCGCACCGGCCGCATGGGCGCTGTGATCGGTTTGAAGCGATGAGGCGGAATGTTCAGGTAACGACGGGGATCTACCGCGCCAGCCGGCAGGTGAAGGGGCGCATCTACGTGCTTTCGATGCTGTTCGCTGGCAGCGCGCTGGCCATCCCCTGGTTCGCGGTGCGGTTGTGGGGGCAGTCGCGCAGCGACCCCTCGCTGGGGCAGGGGCCGCTGTGGTGGCTGCTGGGCTTTCTGGTGACGATCGTGGCGCCGGCGCTGATCCTATACGTGGCGGCGCAGATGGTGCGCTGGGTGAACCAGGCGCAGCTGAGCGTGGGCCCGGAGGGGTTGCTTTACGAGGAGCCTGCCGGCAGCGTGCAGACCAGCTGGCAAAACGTGGTCAAACTGGGCACGGTGCGCAAGCGGGTGTTCGTGCTGGTGGGAGGTTTGCACCTGCGCCAACCGGCTGAGGTGCAACTGGCAGAGGAGGCGCGGTTGATCGCGGCCCTGCGGCCCGGCTTCCTGCCGGCGGTGAGCACGCTGCCGGCCAACTTCCTGCCGCTTTCGCTGCTGGGGGTGGAGGTTGGCCAGGGGCAGCCGTTCACGGAGGACCTGAGGCGCTGGGCGCCCTGGGTCTTCGAACAGCGCGACTAGGCGTGGCAGAGGAGGTAGCATGATGAGTGAGGCGGCATTGCAGGAGCAACTGGCAGCTAACCTGCGGCTGGTGCGGCAGCGCATCGCCGCGGCGGCGGAGCGCAGCGGCAGGGCGCCGGACGCCGTCTGCCTGATCGGCATCAGCAAGACCCATCCGCTCAGTTACGTTGAGGCCGCGCACGCTGCCGGTTTGGACGATTTCGGCGAGAACCGGGTGCAGGAGGCGTGGGCCAAGTTTGCCGAGGGGGCGCCCTGCGGCCTGAGGCTGCACCTGGTTGGCAATCTGCAGCGCAACAAGGCCAAACGCGCCGTGCAGCTGTTCGATTACTTCCACGCCCTCGATGGCCTGCCGCTGGCTCGCAGCATCGCCAAAGCGGCGGTAGAGGCAGGTAAAACGCCCTACCCGGTGCTGCTGGAGGTCAACGTCGGTGAGGAAGAGAGTAAGTTCGGTTTCGCGGTGGACGAGGCGGAGGCGGCGCTGGCGGAGCTGCTGCAAATGCCCGAGCTGGCACCGGAGGGACTGATGACGGTGGCGCCGTATGTCACCGAGCCAGAGCAGGTGCGACCGGTCTTTCGCCAGCTGCGGCAGCTGCGGGATGAGCTGGAGCAGCGCTTTGGCGTGGCGCTGCCGCAGCTGTCGATGGGTATGAGTGGCGATTACGAGGTGGCGATCGCCGAGGGGGCGACGCTGGTACGGGTGGGCACGGCCATCTTTGGCCGGCGTGTATAATTGGCCGGTGGTCGCGGCTGACGATTCGTTGCGGGGGTTAGGGGCAAGGTAGATGCGCTTTCTAGAGCTGTTTGTAACGTACCTGTTTGAAATACTGATGTACGCTATCGTTGCCCGCGCCTTGCTCTCCTGGTTCGTGCCCCCCACCAACCGGCTGGCGCTGTTCCTCGACGAGCTGACCGGTCCCGTGGTTAACCCGATCCGCCACTTCATGCCAAGGACGGGTGGGATCGACTTCTCGCCGCTGGTCGCGCTCATCCTCCTCAAAGTGGCGCAGAGCTTCCTGCTTGGCGCCATCCGCTAGGCCAGTCAGGCCCCGCTTTTTTTGGGCGGCGCCAGCCGTGCCCGCAGCCGGTTGAGCGCCTCCTCCAGCTCCAGACCATCTACCGACACCGTCTTGAGGCGCGCCTTCTCGCCGCTGACCAGGTTGAGGCTGCTCTTGCTCACGGCCAGCGCCTCGGCGAGGAAGGCCAGCAGCGCCTGGTTGGCCTTGCCATCCACCGGTGGCGCGGTAAGGCTGATGCTCACCAGCTCGGGCTCCACGGCGCGTACCGCGTTGCGGCTGGCGCGCGGCTGCAAG
>CAZMKF010000014.1:25876-42451 GCA_964566935.1 uncultured Dehalococcoidales bacterium
TGGTCACCGCCATCGTCAGTCCTCCCGAATCGCTATGTTAGAATGCGATTATAAGCGCTCAGGAGCGAGATTATGGAAATAACCTGGTACGGACACTCCTGCTTTCGGATCCGCAGCAAAGGGATAAGCATCGTCATGGATCCCTATGACCAGAAGATCGGTTACAAGCTGGGCAAGCTCAGCGCGGACATAGTGACCGTCAGCCACGACCATTACGATCACAACAACGTGGCCGCCGTCTCCGGCAACCCCAAGGTGATCAACGGCCCCGGTGAGTACGAGATCGGCGGCGTCTTCATCACCGGCGTGCAGCTCTGGCACGATCAGGAGAAGGGGGCGCGGCGTGGCAGCAACACCGCCTACCTGATCAACCTGGAGGACATGGTGACCTGTCACCTGGGTGACTTGGGCCATCCGCTTTCCACCGCGCAGGTGGAGAGCATGAGCAACGTCGATGTGCTGCTCATCCCGGTGGGCGGCACCTACACCATCAACGCCTCGCAGGCGGCCGACGTGATCAGTCTGATCGAGCCGCGGGTGGTGATCCCCATGCATTACAAGACCGAGGGGTTGCAGCTGGATATAGACCCGCTGGAGCGCTTTGCCAAGGCGATGGGTATGAAAGCGACCGAGCCTTTGCCAAAGTACTCGGTCACCAGGGGGGCGCTGCCGGAAGAGACGCAGGTGGTCGTGCTTGACCACCGCGCCCATTAGGCTCCTTACATAATATCCTTATTGAGGTTGTAGAGGAAGTCGCGGTTGCTGGGCGACTTGGCGATCTTGGCAACCAGCGCCTCTACGCCTTCGGTGCCGCCGATGGCCGCCACCATGCGGCGTAACAACACCACCTGACGCAGCGTCTGCTCGTCGAGCAGCAGGTCCTCGCGGCGGGTGCCGGAGCGGGGGATATCGATGGCGGGGAAGACGCGCTTCTCGGCCAGTTTGCGGTCCAGCACCAGCTCCATGTTGCCCGTGCCCTTGAACTCCTCGTAGATCACGTCGTCCATGCGCGAGCCGGTGTCCACCAGGCAGGTGGCGATGATGGTGAGGCTGCCGCCCTCCTCGATGTTGCGGGCGGCGCCGAAGAAGCGCTTGGGTGGATAGAGGGCGCTGGGATCGACGCCACCGGAGAGGGTGCGGCCGCTGGGCGCCACCGTCAGGTTGTAGGCCCGGGTCATGCGGGTGATGCTGTCCAGCAGAATGACCACGTCGCGCCCCGCCTCCACCAGGCGTTTGGCGCGGGCCAGCGCCATCTCCGAGACGTGGGCGTGGTCCTCCACCGGCTCGTCGAAGGTGGAGGAGATCACCTCGGCCTTGACCGAGCGCTTCATGTCCGTCACTTCTTCCGGTCGCTCGCCCACCAGTAGAACGATCAGGTGGGTATCGGGGTAGTTGGTGGTGATACCGTTGGCGATCTGCTTCAGGACTGTAGTCTTGCCGGCCTTTGGTGGCGAGACGATCAGGCCGCGCTGTCCCTTGCCGATCGGCGCGACGAGGTTGATCATCCGTTGGGTGATGGCGCTGGGTATGGTCTCCAGGTTATAGGCAGTGAGCGGAAAGATCGGGGTCAGGTTATCGAAGTTGGGGCGGCGCTTGGCCACCTCAGGGTCGAGACCGTTGACCGCCTCCACGCGCAGCAGGCCGTAGTACTTCTCGCTCTCTTTGGGCGGGCGCACCTGGCCGCTGACGTGGTCGCCCTGGCGCAGGCCGAAGCGGCGAATCTGCGACTGCGAGACGTAGACGTCGTTGTTACCGGGCAGGAATCGCTCTTTGCGCAAGAAGCCAAAGCCGTCGTCCACCACGTCCAGCACGCCGCCGCTGAATACGTAACCCTGTTGCTCGGTTTGGGCCTGGAGGAGGCGCAGGATGAGGTCCTGTTTGCGTAGACTGCTGACGCCGCTGACGTTGTAGGTCCTGGCGATGTCCTGCAGGTCGTCCAGTTTGCGCGACTCCAAGTCTGATAGGGTGAGTAGTTCGCGTCGTGTTTCGCGCGGCGCCATGGTGGCGGCGCGAGGGACAGGGTGTACTTTGGGGCTGACCGGCTCTTGGCTGCTAATCGTCATAAACCAGCTCTCTAATCTGTGGTGATTTGGCGTAACTACCTATTCAATGGGTAAAGCGTGGCCATCGGGGAATCTGCAGCAACTCGCAGCGCGGTACGGAAGAGAGAGGGGTTTTTAGACAACCGCAACCGCCTACTTCAGATGCTGTTGTTGATGATTATACCACTACTATGCAAGTAATTCAAAGGCATCATATACGATTCTACACGCGATTTTGTCGGTTTTTGCCAAACCGGGATAAGAATAGTCACATTGATCGACCGCCTGATCGGCCGTCAGGCGCTGGCGCTGGTATTTGGGTGGCGTGTGGGCAGTTGGATGCTGAAAGTGCTGCCCTCTCCACGCGTGCTGACGGCGCTCACTGTGCCGCCATGCGCCTCCACCAGTTGCCTGACGATGGCCAGGCCCAGACCGGAGCCGCCGCTGCGGCGCGAGCGCGACTTGTCCGCCCGGTAGAAGCGATCGAACACATACGGCAGGTCCTCGGCGTCTATGCCCTCGCCGTTATCGCTCACGCTGATCTGGGCCATGCCGGCGCTGCCGGCAGCGGCGCCTACCGTCACCGTCACGCTGCCACCCTCCGCCGTGTGGCGCAGCGCGTTGCTGAGCAGGTTGGCCACTGCGCGGTAGATGCGGTCGCCGTCCAGGTTGAGCAGAGGCAGGGCGCCGCTGCGTCGCGCCGTGAGGTTGATGCCGCGCGTCTCGGCCTCGGCGGCGTAGTTGGCGGTGACCCGTTCCACCAGCTCGGCCAGATCAAGCGGCTGCATTTGCAGGCGCAGCTGGCCGGCATCGGCGACGGAGAGCTCACGCAGGTCGTTGATCAGCCGCGCCAGCTGGCGCGCCTCGTCGCGGATGATGCCGAACTGCCGCTCGTCGGCGGGCAGCACGCCGTCGATCATGCCATCGGCGGTGCCCTCGATCACGGTGAGCGGGGTGCGCAGGTCGTGGGCGATATCGGCCAGCAGCTGGCGGCGGTCGCGTTCGTTCTTCTCGAGGCTGGCCGCCATGGCGTTGAAGCTGCGCGAGACGTCACCAAACTCGTCTCTGGCCGAGTCATCCACGCGGTGGGCGAGGTCGCCGGCGGCGAGGCGGCTGGCGCCCTGTTGCAGCTGGCTGAGCGGGCGCAGGATCTGGCGGGTTAGCAGCAAGCTGAGCGCCAGGGCCAGCAGGGTGGCGGCAAGCGCGCCCAGTAGCAGGCCGCGATTGACGTCCTCCAGGAAGGAACGCTCGAGGCTGCCCGCCTCCAGCACCAGGGCGCCAGGTGGCAGGCGGGGGCCGCCACGCCCGCCGGCGCCCGGGCCCTGCCCCACAATGCCGGCGGGGCCGCGCACGTTGGGGGTGAGTATCAGAGAGCCGATCGGCTTGCCGTCCATCTCGATGCTGGTGGCGTGCAGATGGTACTCGGGCGGGAGCGTGTGCCCCAGCAGCAGGCCCTGGCTGTCGCCTACCACTCTGTTGTTGGCGTCGGCCACGATCAGGCGCTGGTCGGTGGTGCGCATCACGTTGTGGGTCAGCTCGTCCACGCCCTGCCAGCTGTGCTGGAGCGCGTAGAACTCTGCCAGCACCGTGGCCAAACGGCCGGCGTACATGTTGCCGCCGGCGGTGACGAAGCTGTGGAAGCTGGAGGTGGTGGCCTGGTTGGCGATGATCGCCACCGTGCCCACGCCGACCACAACCACGGCCACGAAGCCGATCAGCAGTCGCAGGCCGACGCCGCGCAGGATGTTCATCTCACTCGCCGAACTTGTAGCCTACGCCGAAGACGGTGATTACGTAGCGGGGGCGGCGGGGGTCGGACTCTATCTTCTGGCGCAGGTTCTTGACGTGGCTGTCGATGGCGCGTTCGTAGCCCTCGTATGCCTCGCCCTGCACCCGTTCCAGTAGTTGCAGGCGGCTGAAGACGCGCCCGGGGCTGGAGGTGAGGGCCGCCAGGATGCCGAACTCGCTGGGGGTGAGCGCCACCGGCTGGCCGGCCAGTTTGACCTCGTGGCGGTCGAGGTCGATGCTCAGCTCGCCGAACGACTGCACGGTATCCGGTTGGGCGGGGTTGGTGCGCCTGAGCACGGCGCGCACCCGCGCCACCACCTCTTTGGGGTTGAAGGGCTTGGTCACGTAATCGTCGGCGCCCAGCTCGAGGCCCACGATCTTGTCGGTGTCGTCGTCGCGGGCGGTGAGCATGATGACGGGGGTGCGGGCCTCGCGGCGCACCTCGCGGCAGACGTCCCAGCCGGACATGCCGGGCATCATCAGGTCAAGCAGGATCAGGTCGGGCTGCTCCTTGCGGAAGAGTTCGAGCCCCTCCTGGCCACTGCCGGCGGAAGCCTTCCTTTTCGAAGTAGGCGCGCAGGATATCGGCGATCCTCGATTCGTCGTCGACAATCAGCAGTTTCTCGCGCATCTGCATCGTCCGCCCCTCAAACACCGGCTACTCGGCCGATTATAGCATCGCTTATGTACGGAATCGGGTGAAGCATAGCAGCTGGGTTTAACGGCGCCATGAAGGGCCTGTGGGGATTCTGTGGAGGCGCGGCGCATATTGCGGTGAGATACCGTTGACACCGTCGGCGCAACGGTGCTTGAATGAACCTGCAAGAGTTTGTTGTGTTTGAGGGAGGGCGCCGGGGTGAAACTAGAGGGACGGGTCGCGCTGGTCACGGGAGGGGCAAACGGCATCGGCCGCGCCAGCTCGCTGTTGCTGGCGGCGGAGGGCGCCACAGTCTTCGTGGCGGATCTGGACGATCCGCGCATGCGCCAGCTGGAGGAGGAGGTGGCAGCCGCCGGCGCCGGCCGCGCCGTGGCGGTGCGCTGCGACCTCGCCGACGAGGCCAGCATCCGCCAGACGATAGAGACGGCGGTGGCGCAGACGGGCCGGCTGGACATCCTGGTCAACTGCGCCGGCGGCAGTGGCATGTCCCCCTTCTATAAGAGCGAGGCCGGCAAGGCCCAGTACTGGAGCGAGGACGTGCCGCTGAGCGAGTGGCAGGCCAGCATCGAGTTGAACCTGACGGCCGTCTTCATCGGCTGCAAGTACGCCATCCCTCAGATGAAGCAACAGGGCGGCGGCGCCATCGTCAACTTCTCCTCCATCGGCTCCGATGTCGGCCGGGCCGATGGCACCTTCGCCTACGTGGCCTATGCCGCCGCCAAAGCGGGGGTGTGCGGTCTCACCCGCCAGCTGGCGAGGGAGCTGGGGCAGTTCGGCATCCGGGTCAACTGTGTCTCGCCCGGTTCCACGTTGAGCGAGCGGATGCGCGCTCGTTACGATTCCGACCCGGTGTGGGCCGAGACCTCGCAGCGCCAGGTGAAAACAATCACCGCCTTACAGCGCCTGGGTGAGCCGGCCGAGCTGGCGCAGGCGGTGCTCTTTCTCGCCAGTGATGACTCCTCGTATATAACCGGTGTTACCCTGGACGTTAACGGCGGCCGCTACATGAGGTAGCAGGCGCGGGTGGTCTTAATCAGCAGGAGGTAGCGAATGAAATCGGCGGTTTTTAAAGAGGCCGGCGTGCTGGCCGTGGAAGAAGTACCCGATCCCAAGCCCGGACCGGGCGAGGCGGTGATCAAGATCGCCTACTGCGGCATCTGTGGCTCCGATTTGCACCGATACCACTACGGGCTGATGGCGCCGGGCGTGATCATGGGTCACGAGTTCTCGGGCATCGTCAGCGCCGTCGGCGAGGGAGTGACGGAGGTGGCCGTGGGCGACCGCGTCATCCGCGGCTTCAAGGGCTCACTGCCGCCGCGCTACAGCGCCATGGAGAAGGGCTTCACCGCCGATACGCTGTTGCCCGGCGGGTACGGCGATTACGCGGTTTTGGCGGCCGACTCCCTGTTCAAGATTCCGGAAGGGCTGAGCGATCAGGTGGCGGCGATCACCGAGCCGCTGTCGGTGGCCGTGCATGCTACTCGCCTCTCTCGCCTCAAACTTGGCCACACGGTGGCGGTGCTGGGCGCCGGTCCCATTGGCCTGCTGCTGATCCAGGTGGTGCGTCAGCTCAGCCCCGCCAAACTGATCGTGGTGGAACCGGTGGCGGCGCGGCGCGAGCTCGCGCTGCAACTGGGCGCCGATGTGGTGATCGACCCGCGCGCCTCCGATCCCGTGGCCGAGCTGGTGCGGCTGACGGACGGTCTCGGTCCCGAGCTGGTGTTCGAGTGCGCCGGCGCGCGCCCCACCCTCCAGCAAGCGCTGAGCATGGTGCGGCAGCGCGGCCAGGTGGTGCTGGTGGCGCTCTGCATGGAGGAGTGCCCGGTTTCGCCGATGGACTGGGTGGGCCGCGAGGTGCAGCTGCAATGCTCGTACTCGGCCGAGGAGACGGACTGGGCGCTGGCCCTGGAGATGCTGGCCAGCGGCAAGGTGCAGGGCGAGCCGCTGATCTCGCGGGTGGCGCCGCTCAGCGAGATTCAGGACGCCTTCCAGGCGCTGCTGTATGGCGCGGACGAGCTGCAAGTGCTGGTGCAACCGTGAGCGGGGCGGTCGCCGCGTGAAGCCCATTCAACTGCAGGTGCCGCTCTATCACCAGGAGCGCGGCATCCCCCACTGCAGCCTCTGGTGCCTGAAGATGCTCTACGAGTACGACGGCGCCGTGATGGAGATAGAGCAACTGCGCTCCGAGGTGGGGCTGATGCCCAGCGGCCTTTACATCCAGGAGGTGGGGCGGCACGCCATGGGGCGCGGCTACCAGGCACGCCTGATCAGCGCCGATACCACCCGCCTGCTGCCCGAGTATGCCACCATGGATGGCGAGGCGCAGCAGGCGGCGCTGGCGGCGCGGGCCGAGGAATACCAGGAGAGCAAGGCCGGCATCTACTACCGCGGCCTCACTTCTTTCCTGGCCGAGGGCGGCAGGCTGGAGGTGCGGCCGCCCGTGATCGAGGACCTGCTGAGCGAGTTGCAGGCGGGGCGGCCGCTGCTTTGCTCGCTCGATATCAAGGCGCTCTACGCCGAGGCGGCGGTGGAGCGTGGCTTCCCGCCGAGCCGCCGCCTCGGGCAGGTGGGCCACTACGTGCTGGTGACCGGCATCGATGAGCAGACGGTCACCCTCAACGACCCTTCCACCTGGCTGGGCGGCGTGGTCTCCTACTCCCACTGGCGCTTTCTTTACGCCGTCTACTCCTACCAGGGCTACGCGCTGGCGCTGCAGCCGCGCTAGGCTCCGAGCGGCCAGGCGTTCCCCGGTTGTGTTAAGCTGAACCGGCAGCCATGGCGGCTGCCCGCGAATAAACGCACAGGAGGCGCAAGCGATGATCCTCAAAGATATGAAGTGGCCGGAAGTGAAAGCGGCGATGGAGGCCGGCGCGCCGGTGATCATCCCGGTTGGTTCCACCGAGCAGCACGGTTACCACCTGCCGCTGAGCACGGATGTCGACCTGCCCTACTACGTGGCCTGCCGGGCGGCGGAGCAGACCGGCTCGCTGGTGGCGCCGCCGGTGAACTACGGCTACAACGAGAAGGAGTGGAAGTTCCCGGGCACGATGTCGCTGAAGAGCGAGACGCTGTTCGCCGTGCTCTACGACCTGGTGGAGAGCCTCTCGCGCAGCGGCTTCCGTCACGTGGTGCTGCTCAACGGCCACGGCTACAATGGCTTCGTGACGTCGCAGGTGACGCACAAGGTGATGGAGAACCTGCCCATCCTCTGCGCCACCATGAGCTATTGGGACCTGGTGCTGGACGTAGTTAAAGAGATGCGCCAGTCGGAACGCGGCGGCATGTCGCACGCTTGCGAGTTCGAGACCTCGGCCATGCTGCACGCCAACCCCGAGCGGGTGGACATGAGCAAGGCGGTGGACGAGTTCCCCAAGGTGGAGGGCAAGTTCGTCTGGCTGGAGATCATCGACCGCTCGCCCATCTTCATCCGCCCTCGCTGGGACATCCTGACCGAATCGGGCGTCTGCGGCCGGCCCACCCTGGCGACGGCGGAGAAGGGCCAAAAGATCCTCGACGCCGCCGGCGACCGTTTGGCCGCCTTCATCGAGTCGTTCAAAACCGACTTCGAGCACTTCCGCTCATAGGGCATAACGGCCACAGAGGGGCCTGAGCCTCGAAAGTTCAGGACGGTATGCGCGAACGTGGCTACATGGACGTCGTCATGCCGAACGCCAGGACGATGGGCGACCAGAAGTCGCCGGGCGTAGAAGGCCGAGCTCCCTCAAGGTGACGGCATCTCGTTGTGCCACTGGTCAAACGGCGCCCAAATGGGTGAAGGAAAGAACACAGAGTGCCGCAGTTGGAAGAAGACAAGGTACTCCTCGGCTTGCCGGACGGTATTGCCTAATGGCTGCCGATTAATGGAGTGAAGAGAGCATGGAGTTTGCCCCACGGTCTAAGGTGAACTTAGGTCGTGGGGCAGTTTTGTTTCTCGCACTCCTTGATGGCTTACCTTTCGTCTTCTTGAGTTACGCAGTATTACCCTCAGGACTGCCATCTCCGAATAAGACGAATAGGGAATCGATCTACTTACTAGACCAATCCGATAAAAAGTGATCCAGTGCTTCATGTATTTCTTGCTCATGTCCAGCCATCATGTGCCCTCCATTCTCAAAAGCAATGAAGGTGCAGTTTGAAAAACGTGGAACAGCAAGCCTTGTTTTCTCGAAGCTTGCGACAGAATCATCCTTGGCATGAAGAACTAAGATCGGCATTTTGAGAGATTCGACAGGATATTGATCAAAGTGTCTTTCCATATCAGGATTAGTCAGTTCACCATCCAGGATTGCTCCGACTCTCCGTTCGCTGATGGGCTGAATATCCTCTACCGTAGATGGAGGCAATCCCATCAGTGGCTTGAATACGGGGCTGATCAGATACATGGCAAAATCTGATATCAGAGCTTTTGGCGGCGCCTGGTATTGCAGGTAGCTGTCCGGCTTTTCGGCTGGTGGCATTGCCGAGCAGAAGAGAATCAAGCCTTTGACACGCTCAGGATAATCAAGGGCGAAACGGATTGCAGGTGTACCACCTGCTGAGGTTGCGAGGACAAATACACTGTCTATATCCAAGAAATCGAGAAGCTCGGCAAAGGCATCAGCCTGTGCTTTTGGAGCTCCGTCGCCTTTAATATCTGATCCGAGATAGCCAAAACGGGATGGTGCGACGAGACGGTTTGTCGGCTTTCGCGCCTTTACCGTCTCATATGCCTGATCGTAGCCACCAAGAATTCCATGCACCGACAAGATAGTCTCACCGTTACCTTCATCAAGGTAGGTTACATCACCATAGGAGAGCGACGCTGTTTTCACATCGTAATTCGAGAGGCGTTCATGTGCTTTCGCACGACCATGTGATGAGCGAATACCTTGAACAGTTGCGTATGACAAAAACAGAAAAACTAGAACCCCCAGGATTGTCCGAATCATAAGCGCTTTCATTCTTGTCGAGTTGTTTTCGAGTTGGCTTCTGGCAGGATGTTCACCTCCGTCTCTAAATCATGTATTGACCCGGGAGCCAATAGCAGGTCGATTGCGCATTTGAAAAAAGAATGGACACCCTCATCAGTATCGAGATCGAGATCAAGCAAATCGTTGGTCACAGCACGATTCAAGAATGCTGACTGGATTGTGGATAGCAGTACGAAAGCGACGACCCTTTTCTTCTCCTCGGAGAAGCTATTCGGCAGTGTGTTCAAGATTCCCTGGTAACTAGTGGCCGAATTAGTATTCGTATGAGGAAAAGAGAGGTCGCTTAGAATAGAAACCTTGGCAATCTCAGGGTTATTCTTTAGAAAGGCGAAGACACTGATTGTTCCGGCAAGAAGCTGGTCTCGTGGCTCGTCATTGATCCCTTGATCAAATCTGAACGAGCGAATGACCTGTCCAATAATCCGCTCAACACATATTTCAATGAGTTTTGCCTTGGATTGAAAATGGTAGTTGATTAAACCTACACTCACGTCAGATTGCTGGGCGATACTTCGCATGGTGACCTGACTCAGCTTGCCGTTTGATGCACGGATCAGTTCAATCGTCGCATCAATGATTCTCTTCTTTACATTCTCGCCAGTACTGGCACTGGACTTCTGTTCCATAAAACCCTCTGACTGAACGGTGTTCAACTTGAGTATACTGAACACCGTTCAAATTGTCAATGACTCGGTTTACAGATAGCCCCTGGATATAGAGCGATGAATCCCAAAGACACGGAAAACGACTAGATGCATTTCTGCTTCGTATGAATGATCAAAAGGAGGATAGGAGCACCGCGCGGTCTTTGATCATCAATGAGTTGAACCCAGGTCGTGGGGCTTTTGCACCCTCTAGCGATTCACGCTCCGTCTTGTCAGAGGGGGTGCAAAAATCGCGAACTTGAATAGAGCGACTATCCGAAACGGGAGAAGAATCGCTGTGTTTTCACGAATGGTGATAGACGAGAATCTGCTGGAACTCCGCTAGATCATGGCAGTACAGCCGTTTTTGGACTTCGGTAGAATGCATCAAAACGAGTAAGAACATAGAGAAGAATCGCGATGCCATTGTCGAATGCACCCTGATCGGCGCGCCCGATTTGGAGGATGAGGAAGCTTTGACGGAGATCATTGAGCAAGGGGTCGGTAGCTTCCTGATCGTTGTGAATACTCATATTGCGGCTTGAATCAGGGTTTGTGGGGTGAATCGCCGTAACGACAGCGTTGTTTTTCCAGGCAGTAACTAAGTTCATATGCGGCGTTATTCTGGTGGGCGTGTTGATATTCCTGCCCGCCGGCACGCTTCTGTTCTTCAACGGCTGGCTGTTGATGGCCATCCTTTTTGTGCCGATGTTCTGCGCCGGTGTTGTGATGATGCTCAGGAATCCTGCACTACTGGAGAGACGGCTGAAGTCGAAAGAGACACAGAAAGAGCAGGGCCTCGTGGTGTGGCTGGGCGGACTGATGTTCCTGGCCGGTTTCGTCGCGGCGGGCCTTGGCTTTCGTTTTGGCTGGTATACCTTGCCAAGAGGCGTGGTCATCGGCGCCGCGGTGGTGTTTCTGGCGGCGTATGGCCTTTACGCAGAGGTGCTCAAGGAAAATCACTACCTCAGCCGCACGATTGAAGTACAGGAGAACCAGAAGGTCATCGACACAGGCCTGTACGGCATGGTCAGACATCCGATGTACAGCGCTACGTTGCTTCTGTTTTTGTCGATGCCCCTTGTATTGGGCTCGGTCTATGCGTTCGCCATTTTCCTGGCGTATCCGCTGATAATCGCCTACAGGATTAAGCACGAAGAGGAGTTCCTGGAAAAGGAACTCGATGGTTATCGGCAGTACAAGCAGAAAGTGAAGTATCGCCTGATACCGTTGATCTGGTGACAGCAAGTCAAATCCCGATTTGGCGATTTCTCTCTTCCGCTCAGCGCAGTGCATGCAGGGCCGGGCGCCGTGGCAGGGTGAGGCGATCTCCCGGCCGCGCTGGGCCAGGCTGCCGGCATTGGCGAAGCGTATTGCGGCGGCACGGTCTTGCCGCCGGACATGCCTCATTTATATATGGCGCCCGGCCGTGCCACTTTCAAGTGTGGCGCGCCTGCGTCCACTACCGACTGGATGCGGGTTGTGAAGGGCGCCTCAAGTCGGCCTGCCGCTATTCGGCCGGCGTGGTCCACGACATGATAATGCAGCGGCAGGATGGACGGTCTTTCCTCACTGTTGGCGCTTACGTTGAATTAGACTAGTACCGGTGTTAGAATAGCCCGACCGCAGCCGCAGAACGTCGGTCAGAGGAGACCGCCTGTGTACAGTATCTCCGTCGTACTCCCCGCCTACAACGAAGAAGAGAATATCCCCCGCACCGTGGCCAACGTGCTCGAGGCGATGCAGGGCATCAGCGAGGACTTCGAGATCCTGGTCGTCGACGATGGCAGCCGCGACCGCACCGCCGAGGTGACGCGCGCCCTGGCGGTGGCGCACCCGCAGGTCAAGCTGGTGCAGCACGGTGGCAACAAGGGATATGGAGCCGCGCTGCACAGCGGCTTCATGGCCGCCAGCAAAGAGCTGATCTTCATGACCGACTCGGACGCCCAGTTCGACGTGCGGGAGATCCGCAAGCTGCTGCCGCTGCTGAAGCACGCCGACCTGGTGATCGGCTACCGGGCGCCGCGGCGCGATCCATTCATCCGTCTGCTTAACGCCTGGGCCTGGAACATGCTGGTTAACCTCGTCTTCGGCTACACGGCGCGCGATGTGGACTGCGCCTTCAAACTGTTCCGCCGCAGCATCCTCGAGGACTTCACCATCGAGTCGCGCGGCGCCACCTTCAGCGCCGAGTTTCTGATGAAGGCGCGCCGCAGCGGCCACCAGATTCGCGAGGTGGGCGTCAAGCACCTGCCGCGCCTGGCAGGCACCCAGACGGGCGCCCGGCCGGATGTGGTGCTGCGCGCCTTCCGAGAGCTGATCAAGGTACGCTGGCGTCTGCTGCGCGAACCGGTCAAGCCCGTTAAGTGAGGAAGTAGGGCAGAGTGGCTGCCTCCTCCTCCACCATCGGCGACCCACCGCGTCCGCTGCGCATCGCGCACATCGCCCCCACCTCCTTTTTCGCCGATTACGGCTGTCACGTGCGCATCCTGGAGGAGGTGCTGGCGCTGCAAGGGCTGGGTTGCCGGGTCACCGTCTCCACCTACCACAGCGGCGCCAACGTGGAGGGTCTGGACATCCGCCGCGCCCCCGGCCTCTTCTGGCACGACGATATCCAGGTGGGCTCGTCGGCCTACCGGCTGATCTTCGATGTCCTGCTGATGGCGCGGGCCTTGCGCGCCTCCATCCGCACCCGGCCGGATATCGTGCACGCCCATCTGCATGAAGGGGCGTTGGTTGGCAGCATGCTCAGCCGCATCTGGCGGGTGCCGCTCGTTTTCGACTACCAGGGCAGCCTCACCAGCGAGATGGCCGATCACGGCTTCTTCAACCTCAGCCGGCGCAGCCTCGCCTGGGCGCCGTTGCGCTGGTTGGAGAACCGCATCAACCACCTGGCCAGCGTGGTGCTCACCTCCTCCCACAACGCCGCCAACCTGCTGGTGAGCGAGTTCGGCTACCCGCGCCGCCGCATCGTGCCCCTGCCGGACGGCGTCAACACCGAGCGCTTTCTGCCGCGCTGGCAGCTGCCGGCCGAGCGTAGGGCGCAACTGCTGGCCGAGCTGGGCATCCCGGCGGGGAGGCGGCTGGTCGTCTACCTCGGCCTGCTGGCGGAGTACCAGGGCAGCGGCAGCCTCTTGCTGGCGCTGGCGCGCCTGGTGGAGCGCCACCCCGACATCCACCTGCTGCTGATGGGCTTTCCCGGCCACGAGCGCTACCGCGAGTTCGCCGCCACGCTGGGACTGAGCGATCATGTCACTATCCCCGGGCGCATCCCCTACGCCGAGGCGCCGCAGTACCTGGCGCTGGGCGAGGTGGCGGTTTCGCCCAAGATATCGGAGACTGAGGGCAACGGCAAGCTGCTCAATTACATGGCGGTGGGCCTGCCCACCGTCACCTTTGATACGCCGGTCAGCCACGAGATTCTGGGTGACTTGGGGACTTACGCCCGCACTGGCGACGACCAGTCGCTGGCGCTGGGCATCGAAAAGCTGCTCTACGGCGATCCGCAGTGGCTGGCGGAGTTGAGCCGCCGCCTGCGGCAGCGGGCCGAGGAGAACTTCTCCTGGGCGGCGGGAGGCCGGCAGCTGCTGGCGGTTTACAACCGCCTCATACGGAGAACGCCATGAAAAGAATCTGGACACCCTGGAGGATCGATTACATCCTGGCCGCCAAGGACGGCGAGCAGGAGGGCTGCCTCTTCTGCAACAAGCTGGCTGAGCCGGTGGAGAACGACCGCGCCAACCTCATCTTGCGGCGGCGGCAGCGCACCTTCACCATGCTCAACCTCTATCCCTACACCAATGGCCACCTGATGGTGGTGCCCTACGAGCACGCCGCCAGTATCGAGGCGTTGCCCGAGGAGACGGCGGCCGAGCTGATGACCGAGGTGCAGCACAGCGTGCGCAAACTGCGCGAGATGATGGCGCCCGACGGTTTCAACGTGGGCATCAACATCGGCCGCCCCGCCGGCGCAGGGGTGGAGGCGCACGTCCACATCCACGTCGTGCCGCGCTGGGTCGGCGACAGCAACTTCATGGCGGTGATTGCCGATACGAGGCTGATCCCCGAGGATCTGCAAGCCACCTACGAGCGCCTGCTCGCCATCGGCTTCGCCGCCTGAGGCTTTCCGGTTCCTGGCAGCTTCCTGCCGCGGCGAAGGAGAGCAAACCGGCGGCCGCCGCCAGTAAAGGAGCGTAAACGATGGCCAAGCCACTTGATCAGTACGCAGCCAAGCGCGACTTCAGCAAGACCGCCGAGCCCAGGGCGGAGGTAAAGCCGGCGTCGTCGGCGCTGCGCTTCGTCGTCCAGAAACACGCCGCCAGCCGCCTGCATTACGACTTCCGCCTGGAGTGGCAGGGGGTGCTGCTCAGCTGGGCGGTGCCGCGCGGGCCCTCAACCGATCCCAAAAACAAGCGCCTGGCCGTGCGGGTGGAGGACCACCCGGTGGACTACCGCGATTTCGAGGGCACGATTCCCAAGGGAGAGTACGGCGGCGGCACGGTGATGCTGTGGGATGAGGGCGTCTGGCAGCCCGATGGCGAGGTGGAGCAGATGTTCGCAGAGCGGGCGCTCAAGTTCCGCCTGCACGGCCAGCGCCTGGTGGGCAAGTGGACGCTGATCCACATGCGGCCCAAGCCGGGCGAGGAGGACGTCAACTGGCTGCTGATCAAGGAGCGCGACGAGCATGCCGACCCTGACGATGTCACCAGGCGCTACCAGACAAGCGTGCGCAGCGGCCGCGCCATGGAGGAGATCGCCCGCGAGGGCGAGGCAGCGCAGGGCGGCTAGTTCGAGCTGCAAGCGGTGGCGGACGTCACCATCCTCAATAGCCGCCGCCGGTTGCGCCGCCGTTCCTGGCAAGGGTTCGCCGCCGATGCTTTGCCGCTCGGCGGTCGGGCGGCTACTGATAGGTGACCACGTGCGGCTGCGGCTCGAGCGCCATCACGTCGGCCGGGCCCATCAGGTCCACATCGTGCTCGAGGAAGAGTTTGATGCCGGCGTACTCAACGCCCTGGCGGCCGACGAACAGTTCGTAGTTCTGCGTCTTCGCCTCGCGTCCGCCGAAGCCATCCATGTTGATCACCACGTCCACCAGCGGGTTGGCGGCGATGTTCTCCTTGTCGGGCAGCATGCCTGTGGTGAACTGGTAGACCATCAGCACCTTGTTCGGCAGGCCACCGGCGCGCACCAGCTCCGCCAGTTTCGTCTGCGCGTAGTTGATCTCCTTGGCCTTCATCGAGCCGATCTGCTGGCCGGGGAGCCCCTCCCACATGTTGAACTCGGGGTCCATGGCCAGATGCACGTAAGGCCTTTTCAGCAGGTCGAGCCAGGGCTCCAGCTCCCTCTCCACGCTGCTCAGGCCGAACTGCAGGTCGATGAAGAAGAGCAGGTCGTTGGCGGCGGCCAGGTCGGCGTACTCGGTCACCAGCTCCAGTGGCATGCGGGCGCGGTACTTGCCGTCGTCTCCCGGGCCGGCCTGCGCCACCGTGGCCACGAAATGCAGCGCGCCCTGGGCGGGCTTGCCGGCGGCGGCCTGGTACTCGGCGGCGCGTTTCTTCACCGCCGCCACCAGCTGCGGCTTGTCCAGCTGTCCCAGAATGCCCATTTGAGTGGAGTAAGGGTTACCGTAGTAGGTGACCAGTATCTTCCGCTCCAGCAGGGAGCCGCTCGGCATGCCCACCGTGGGGGAGGGACTGGGGCTCGGCGTCACGGTGGGCGACGGGGTTGCGGTGGCCGGTGTGGTGGAGGGTGCGGCGGCGGTCTGCGCCACCGCTGCCTGGGCCACGGTGGAGGCCCGTTGCGCTGCCTGAGCGGTTGGGGTATCCGTGGCCGCGGCCGGCGCGCCACACGAGGAAAGGAGAGTGCAGGCGGCGACGACCGAAATTGCCAGCGCCAGCACTGGCAGCGGGTGAAGCCGGATGCGCATGTACTTGCCTCCTCGGTTGCATTATGTTTGGGGCGCCAGTATAGCACGCCGGGGCAGGTGGTCGGTTAGAATGGCTTTATGGCGGAGATGAGCAGAAAGCAGCGCCGACGCGCGCAACAGGAGTTCGAGGGCGAGCTGCTCGAACTGGAGCTGGAGAGCCTGGCCCACGGTGGCGAGGCGATGGCGCGGCGGGACGGCCAGGTCGTTTTCGTCATGGGCGGCCTGCCGGGCGAGCGGGTGAAGGTCCAGGTCTTCCAGCGCTACCCGGATTACCTGCGGGCCCGTTTGCTGGAGGTGCTGCAGCCCTCGCCGCACCGGGTGGCGGCGCCCTGCCCCCACTTCGGCGAGTGCGGCGGCTGCCAGCTGCAGCACGTGGCCTATGCCGAAGAGCTGGCGCTCAAGCAGCGCATCGTGGCCGAGCAACTGCGGCGTATCGGGGGGTTGGCGGAGGCGCCGCTGGCCGAGACGATCGGCATGAGCGAGCCGTGGCACTACCGCAACCACGCCCGTTTCACGGCGCTGCGCAACGGCGTGGTCGGCTTCACCC
>CAZMKF010000015.1:0-8002 GCA_964566935.1 uncultured Dehalococcoidales bacterium
CCCGCCTCATGGGCGATGGCCGGCAGGTGCAGCAGCGAGTTGGTGGAGCCGCCGATCGCCTCGGTCACCCTCAGCGCGTTCTCAAAAGCTTCGCGGGTCATGATATCGCTGGGGCGTACCCCCTGCCGCGCCAGTTCCACGGCACGGCGGCCGGCGGCGCGCGCTTCGCGCAGCTTGGCGGCGGAAACGGCCGGGGTAGTGGCGCCGGTGGGCAGGCACATGCCCAGCACCTCGGTCATGCAGGACATGGTGTTGGCGGTGCCGATCATGGCGCAGGAGCCGGCGGTGGGGCAGGCGCAGTGCTCAATAGTGTCCAGTTCCTCGGCGTCGATCTCGCCCACCAGGAAACGGCCGGAAGCCTCGCGCATGTTGGGCAGGGCGAACTTGTTGCCTTGGTGCACGCCTGGGGCCATCGGGCCGGCCGGCACAAAGATGCTGGGGATGTTGACCCGCGCCGCTGCCATCAGCATGCCGGGGGTGACCTTGTCGCAGGAGTTGACGAAGACGGCGCCGTCGAAGCGGTGCGCCTCCAGCATGATTTCGGCCGAGGCGGCTACGATGTCGCGGCTGGGCAGCGAGTACTTCATACCCAAATGGCCCTGGGCCATGCCGTCGCAGACGGCGATGGTGTCGAATTCAAAGGCTACACCGCCGGCCGAGAGGATGCCTTCGCGTACCGCCTGGGAGACGCTGCGCAGGTGCACGCAGCCTGGCACGATGTCGTTCCAGGAATTGCAGATGGCGATGAACGGTTTGTCCAACTCCTCCTTGCTCAGACCCAAGCCGTAGAGCAGGGCGCGGTGCGCCGTGCGCTCTGGCGTTTCGGTAATCTCGGTGCTGCGATTCTTGCCGCTGGTGGCCATATGTTCCTCGTCCTCCGTATGTCTGTTCGCTGCCTCAGGCAACGAAAAAAGAGCAAGTGCCAACTTGCCCCGTTGCGTAACTGAACCCACGCACTTTTCATTATATAGAGAGGAGTTGAAGGCGGCAACATGCGGATGTTGTCTGGTAAGTCGCAGTAGAATCGAGCGATTAGACTGCCGGACAACCTTCGAAGCGATGCCATTAACTAGACTCGGCACTGTATGGTGTAATAGAATGGAAAACTATGTGATCTGTCTCGCTACTTGGTGAATTGGTATTACTAGCCATCGTCAACTGGCGCTTCCACCGGCAAGGAGGCCGCGATGACCCGGCACCGGCAGTTTAATTCGTTTATCATTTACATTCTTCTCATCGCGGCATGTGTTTTTGCCCTGTTCCCGATCTTCTGGATGGTTTCTGTCTCTCTGCGACCCAATATGGAGATCTTCATCATTCCCCCCGCCTGGTTCCCAACCACGTTTACCACGGAGGTCTATGAGCAGATCTTCGCCAATCCGCAGTTCGTCCGCATGTTCCTGAACAGTTACTTCATTGCATTCGCTGTTACTGGGGTTTCTCTCGCGTTGGCCACGTTGGCGGGATACGGATTCTCACGCTTTGACTTTCGGGGCAACCGCCTGATTCAGCTCTTCATCATTGGAACACAGATGATTCCGCCCATTTCGCTCATCATCCCCTACTTCATCTTGATTGTGTCGCTGCGAATGTATGACACGTATCCGGGACTGATCCTTACTTACACGGCATTTGTCCTTCCATTCTCTACGCTCATGATGATTAGTTACTTCAATACGATTCCCCCGGATTTGGAGGAAGCAGCCATGGTTGATGGCTGCACCAGAATCGGGGCGCTGGTGCGTGTCATTATCCCCATCGTCCTTCCTGGCGTTGTCGCCACCGGCGTGTATGCATTCCTGCTGGCATGGAATGAGTTCCTCTTTGCCGTAACACTGACGCAGAGCGCTGACATGCGCCTTGTCCCGGTGGGAATAGCGATGCTGATGGGCGAGCACGTCTACCAGTGGAACCTGATGATGGGTCTTTCTGTACTAGCTAGCTTGCCACTGCTTGTTATGTTCCTGTTCCTGCAGAAATACCTGATCTCCGGACTTACCGTTGGCGCAGTCAAGGGATAGCTTCACTGCACGCCTAACCATAAACATACAGTAGGGAGGAAATGTAAAAGATGTTAATCAGTCGACGCCGTTTTCTGGTGGGAAGTGTTGCAATGGGCGCGGCAGCCACGTTGGCCGCATGCTCGCAGTCCAGTCCGCCGGCGACACCTGCGGCAAGCCCTGCGGCAGGCGGAACGGCAGCCGCCAAAGCAACCGTTTCCGCTCCGGCAGCTGCTAAGAAAGTAAAGCTTCAGTGGATCGAGTGGATTACGCCAGAGATCTCCGAGGCCAAGATGCAGGGGGTGTTGGACGCTTTCTACAAGACGGATGCTGGCAAGAGCATCGAAATCGAGCGGTTGTCGATGCCATACGCGCAGATCCACGACAAGATCGTTGCCCTGAACCTCGCGAACATGGTACCCGACGTACTCAACATGAACGCGCCTTGGGCAGTTGAGTTCGCGGAGCAAGGGGTGCTGGAACCGCTGAATCCGTACCTTGAGAAGGCGGGTAAGGACTGGGTTGCCAATGTTGTGCAAGGCCCGATGCAGAAGTGGAAGGGCAACTCCTACTTGGTCCCTCTCACCTCCATACCGTTTGTGCTTTATTACAATGAGGCAAAGTTGGCAGACGCCGGTTTCAGCGCTCCTCCAAAGACATGGGCTGAAGTTGAACAAATGGCTCCCAAGCTGACGGATCCAGCGAAAAACACCTATTGCTATGCGTCTGGCATGGCAGCTCAGTCACCCTACAACGGGCCAAGCATAGAGATCTTCCCTCTCATCTACCAGAGCAACGACACTGTGATGAAAGATGGGAAGTGCAATCTCAAGTCTCCAGCGGCGACAAAGGCGCTCAAGTTCTGGCTCAAACTGGTTAACGAGTTGAAGGTCTATACGCCGGGCGTCCTTACCAACATCGAAAAGGACAAGGTCGAGGCGTTTGGTGCCGGGCAGACTGCGATGATGTGGAGCAACGTGGCGCACGTGACAATCGTTGAGCAGCGCAACCCGCAACTGAAGTTCGGTTTGGCTCCACTGCCAGAGGGTGATACGTTCGGTACGTTGCTCAGCGGTTGGAACACAAGCATGGCAAAGAAGGGCAAGAACAAGGATGCTGCCTGGGAGTTCATTCATTGGCTGACGAGTCCTGAAGGTAACGCCAAGATGACAATCGCGGCCAAGCACTTGCCGGGCAACACTAAGGCAGATGTCAGCGAAATGTTCAAAGCAGACCCGCGGTTGAAAGTGCCAGTGGACGTGCTTACTAGAGGCAGAGTCTATCTGGAAACCGCTGGAATGCCCAAGGTTACCGACCTGTTCCGCATCCTGGTTGAACAGGTGCACGAAGCCGCTTCCAATCGCAAGTCGGCGGAAGAGGCGCTCGCTACCGCGACGGACGAGTGGGACAAAGTACTGGCGGAATACGCGTAGTAGCTGAAGCCGTAACAGTCTGACATCGGGGCCAGGTGGGGTCGCCGCACCAGTGCGCGGCGACTGCCGCCCGGCGTGTTCACCATGCGGACTTAGATGGAGATCGTCAATGGTTAGCAACGAAAGGTTCATGCAAGATTCTCAGTCCAGACGTTTTCGCTGGGAGAAGCTTGGCAACCAGATGCTGCCATATCTATTCGTCGCGCCGACAGTAATCACACTGCTGTTCCTGATGGTCTATCCGATCGGCCAAGTCATTTATATCAGCCTGTGGGACAACTACCTGGTCGTAGACAACCCGAAGTTCGTAGGCTTTGAGAACTTCCGCTGGCTGTTTTCTCAGCAGGTCTTTCCCCTCATTTTCTCTAATACGATGGTCTTTTCGATCGTCTCGGTCATTCTTCATTTGGTCTTTGGGCTTGGACTGGCAATGCTGCTTTCATCCAAGATCAATCCCCGAGCGCGATCTCTTTTCCGGGGCCTGCTCATTCTGCCATGGATGTTCACCGCGGCAGTGGTGGCGCTCAATTGGAGGCTAATCCTCAATCCGTTTGGCATCTTCAACGCTATTCTGGCGGAGCTTGGCCTCATGAGTCTTGCAGCCCCCATCCACTGGTTTGGAGAGGTGAACCTCGCACTGCCTGCTACTATCCTTATCAACTTCTGGCGTGGTTATCCCTTTGTCATGTTGATGTTGTTGGCTGCGCTTCAGAGTATCCCCTCCGAGCTGTATGAGGCGGCGAGCGTTGATGGCGCCGGTGGTTGGGCCAAGTTCATCCACATCACAATTCCCAATATCAAGCCCGTAATTGCCGCAGTCGGTTTGCTTGATATGATCTGGAACTTCCGCCTGTTTGACTTGGTGTATTTGACCACAGGTGGAGGTCCTTTGAATTCCACCCATGTACTGGCGACTTATACGTACCAGCTTGCATTCGAGAGCTATCAGTTTGGTAGGGCATCTGCGCTTGCTGTAATCATTCTGCTCTTTACCTCAATACTGACATTCTTCTATTTCCGGTATCAGAAGGTCTAGATAATGACACAGGAGGAAACTACGGACGTTACAAGATGATTAGGATGGTTGGTCTTGGGCACAATTGTGTCGACTACAGGGCACGTGTGCCAAAAGTTGTCGATTTTGACGGGGAAAACGGCAGATTAAGCGATCTGCGAGTTTCCTACGGCGGCCCGGCAACGATTGCAATGATTACCGCCCAGAGACTTGGCGCGAGCACCTCAGTCATCGGCTCTCTGGGTGACGATGAATATGGCGGAATGGTGCTGGACCTTCTAAGCCGAGAGGGAGTGTCTGGAGACCTCATGCGCATCTCCAGCAAGACGCAAACCCAAATCGCCGTAGTGCTCGTGGACGAGAAGGACGGCAGACGAGCTATCATGGCCCGTGCCGGTGGGATCGTCGAATACGGATTGACTGAGGAAGAGAAGAAGCGAATCGCTGCAGCCAAGGTCCTGCATCTGGACGGCCATCTCATGCCACTTGCCCAGGCTGCGGCAACCTGGGCCAGGGCGAATGGAGTCCTGGTGACCATGGATGCCAATACCAATAGAGAGGGTATGAGTGCGCTAATACCCTCCATCGACTATCTCGTGACAAGCACCTTGTTTCCGAAGCAGTACTTCCCCGATTTCGTGAGCTACGAGCAGGCGGCACAGCGATTCCTCGAGATGGGGCCGCGCGTAGTTGTGGTCACGTTTGGTGACGACGGCTCTCACACGTGGACACGGGATGGTGATTTCCACAGACCGGCCTTTCAGGTGCGCGCTGTAGACACCTGTGGGGCGGGGGATGTATTCCATGGCGCCTACGCATACGGCGTTGGGCGAGGTTGGGACTTGACCTATATCACGGACTTTGCCAGCGCTTGCGCGGCTATGAAGATTGCCAACGATGATGACGATCTCGGGATGCCTACGTTAGGGGACCTGCGAGCATTCCTGGAATCACGTGGCATAGAAAACCCATGAGCATTTGGGACATTCCAGGAGGGGATCAATGCCACTAGTGAGCACGCGAGTTGTACTTGAGAACGCCATGGTTCACGGGTACGCGGTTGGCGCCTTCAATGTCGCTTTTTTGGATATGGTTGCACCTATCGTTAAGGCGGCGGAAGAGGAGCAAGCGCCTGTCATCCTGCAGATGGCGCCGGGCCAGATCGATTTCATGGGCATCAACAAGATAGCTTCAGTAGCGAAGATAGCCGCTAACGAGGCGAGTGTGCCAGTGTCGATACATTTGGACCATGGCAAGGACTTTGCCCAGAACGTTGCCTGCTTACGAGCCGGGTTCTCATCCATCATGTTCGACGGATCAGCCCAACCGTACGAGGACAACGTGAGGATGAGTCGACGGATTGTGGAGATGGCCCATGCGGTGGGCTTGGGTGTGGAGGTCGAGCTTGGCCGGGTAGGGAATAGCGGGGACGGAATGAGTTCGGACGATATCCGCTCACTGATGACAGATCCGGCTGAGGCGGAGACTTTCATCAAAGAGGTAGACGCGGATTTCCTTGCGGTGGCAGTGGGCACGGTCCATAGCATGATCAAACGTTCCGCGGAACTTGACCTCGAGCGGATTGCGGCTATTCGGGACAGAGTGCGACGACCACTGGTTTTGCACGGTGGTTCAGGGGTGCCTCACGAAGTGCTTGCCCAGGCCGTGGCCAATGGCATCTGCAAGATCAACGTGTCTACGGAGCTGAACAAGCAGTATCGAAATCGCCTGTATGAGACGCTGAGTGCCAAACCTGATGAGTTGAACCCAAGGTTGTTCATGGCAGACGCACTGGCAGCCGTCACTGGCGCTGTGGTCGAGAAGATAAGGCTGTTTGGCTCCGCAGGTAAGGCTCAGCTCTTCTAGTCCAGTATTCCAGGCCGCAGCCAGTTGCCGGGCTCCCAGCAAATCACTTTAGCGTTGTGGCAGAGGCTATAATTCTAATGGCGGGGCGATGGTGCGCCGCTGACGTGCAACCTGCAACGAAAGAAGGGAGAGCGGAGTGGACGAAGCGAAGAAGCAAGAGTTGATGAAGAAGGCTTTCGATCTGGCGTACGAGTACGAGCAGAAGTATGGTGACTGCCCGCAATGTGTGCTGGCGGCCGTCAAAGAGACTCTCGGCGGCATCAGCGAGGAAACGTTCAAGGCGAGCCACGGCCTGGCCGGTGGTGGCGCCCTCACCACCAGGGGCAGCTGCGGCGCCCTGATCGGCGCGGTACTGGCCATCGGCAGCTACTTTGGTCGCCCGTTGGACAAGTTCGATCAGGGTCTCTACATGGAGAACTTCAAACTCTCCAAGGTGATCACCGACCACTTCGATAAAGAGTGGGGCGGGCATCGCTGCGAGCAGGTTCAGGCGAAGATCATGGGCCGCTCCTTCGACATGTGGGACGCCAAGGACTACCAGGCCTTCGAGGACGCCGGCGGCCACAAGGACAAGTGCACCGAGGTGGCGGGCAAGGCCGCCAGTTGGGCTGTTGAGGTGATCCTGAACGAGCAGGCCAAGGCAGCGAAGTAAGCCGCGACGCCGGGCGGCGGCGCTGACTGAGGGCCGTCCGCAGTCTGTGCGCCATCGCCGGTCCCCTGCAGCGGGGCGGGCGGTGGCGTCCTCATTTTCGGCGCAGCTTCCCTTGCCAATGGAACCGCCTCTTGCGCCTGTGGTAGGGAACAACGGCCGCTCGCTCCAAACGCGTCGGCGCGTTGCCCGCTTGCGGTTCAATCGGCTACGATTGGCTCATCATGATTCCCCTTAAACTGCAGCTGCGCAACTTCATGAGCTACCGCGATGACGTACCCCCGCTTGTCTTCGAGGGCTTCCGCCTCGCCTGCCTCTCGGGCGAGAACGGCCACGGCAAATCCGCCCTGCTCGATGCCATCACCTGGGCGCTGTGGGGCAAGGCCCGAAGCAAGAGCGAGGACGAGCTGATCCATTTCGGCAAGACCGAGATGGAGGTGGAGTACGAGTTCGAGCTGAATGAGCAGCGCTACCGGGTGCTGCGCAAACGCGCCCTGCGCAAGGCGGGCAGCGGCGTGCGCGGCAGTGGCACGCTGGACCTGCAGATCAGCGGCGAGCTGGGCTACCGCAGTATCGCCGGCAACACGATGAGCGAGACGCAGCGCAAGCTGAACGAACTGCTGCGCATGGATTACGATACCTTTGTCAACTCCGCCTTCATCCTGCAAGGCAAGGCCGATGCCTTCACCGTCAAAACCCCTTCCGAGCGCAAGCAGGTGCTGGCCGAGCTGCTGGGCCTCAGCGTATACGACGAGCTGGAGGCGGCGGCGCGCGAGCGCGGGCGCGAGGCGGAGAACCAGCGGCGCGAGCGGGAGGCGGCACGGGCAACGGTGGAGGCGGAGGCGGCCCGCCTGCCCGAATACGAGGAGCAGGCCCTCGAGCTGGAGGCCCAGCTGGAACGGCTGGCTGACGGCTATCAGCGGGCGGAGCGTGAGCGCGACGAGCTGCGCGACCAGCGTCGCGACCTGGAGCAGCTGGAGCCGCAACAACAGGACCTGCAGCAGCGCGCCTACGCTCACCGGCACGACGAGCATACACG
>CAZMKF010000015.1:8012-10478 GCA_964566935.1 uncultured Dehalococcoidales bacterium
GTGGAGGCGGATTTGGTCGAGAACGTGGCGCAGATGGAGCGCCAGCAGGCCCAGCTGTCACGCATCGAGCAGATGCTGGCCGGCGCCGAGCAGGTCGAGGCGGGTTACGAACGTCTGCAGCAGTTGCGGCGGTGCCAGGAGGAACAGGCAGAGTGCCTGCGGCAACTGTTGAGCCTGGGCGAGGAGGCCAAAGCGGCGGAGCGCCAGGTGGACGAGGAGCGCAACCGCTTGCGCACGCAGCAACAGGTGGCGGCGGTGGCGGCGAGGGACCTGCGGCAGCGGGCCGCGGTCGCGGCCGATGCCGAGCGCGAGTTGGCCACGCTGGCTGGTCAACTGGCCGCGCTGGATGAAGCGCAGGCGGAGAGCCGCGGCCTGCGGGAGCGGCAGATCGCCATCCGCCACCAGCTGGAGAGCCTGCGTGGCCAGAGCGAGCAGGTGCTGGCGGAGGGAAAGCTGCGTAGAGAGAAGATCGATATGCTGCACGGCGAGGGCGCTCGCTGCCCGCTCTGCGAGAGCGAGCTGGGCGAGGCCGGCCTGAAGCGCTTGCGGGGGCGTTTGAGCGAGGAGCGGGAGGCGCTGCTGGGTCAGTATCAAGCCAACGAGGCGGAGCGCAAACGGCTGGAGGGTGAGAGCGCCGATGCCGAGCGGCGGCTCGCCCTGCTGGAGCGCGACCTGCAGCAGCAACGCCCCTTGCAGGATCGAAGCGCCCGTTTGCAGAAGAGCGTGGCCGACGCGGCCGAGGCGGCGGCATCGGCGCAGGAGCGCGAGGCCGAGGCGCGGCGTTTGAGCGAGGAGCTGGCGGCCGAGAGGTTCGCGCCGGCCGCGCGCGAGGCCCTGCGGCGCACGCAGGCCAGAATCGAGGCGCTTGCTTACGACGCCGGTCAACACGCGCGGATACGCACCCAGCTGACCGAGCATCAACACTACGAGCAGTTGCGTCAGCAGCTGCACACGGCCGCCGCTCAGCGCCAGCATCTGAGCGAGCAGCTGGGGAACGCGCAGGCTTTGCAGGCCCGGTGGCGGGATGACCTGACCGCACTGCAGGCGCGGCTGGCGGAGCTGGGCAGCCGGTTGGTGGCGCTGCCCGGCTTGCGCAGCCAAGTGGCGGAGGCCGAGCGGCTGACTGACGGCCTCGCCCGCCAGCACAACCTGGAGCGCCAGCGCTACGACCGTGTATTGCAGAGCGTGGATACCTGCAAACGGATGGCGCAACAGAGCGCCGACCTGGGCCGGCAGATCAACTCGCTGGCGGAGGACAAGGCCATTTACGACGAGCTGGCCCACGCCTTCGGCAAGAAGGGCATCCAGGCGATGCTCATCGAGGCGGCGGTGCCCGAGCTGGAGGAGGAGGCGAACCGCCTGCTCCGCGAGCTGAGCGAGGGCAGGATGACGCTCCGTCTGGAGACGCAGCGTGCCGCCAAGTCCAGCGACAACCTGATCGAGACGCTCGATATCCGCATCGCTGACGAGCTGGGCACCCGCTCTTACGAGACATTCAGCGGTGGCGAGGCCTTCAAGATCAACTTCGCTCTGCGGGTGGCGCTCAGCAAGCTGCTGGCGCGGCGCGCCGGCGCCCGCCTCGAGCTGCTGGTGATCGACGAGGGCTTCGGTACCCAGGACAGCCTTGGCCGCCAGCGGCTGGTGGAGGCGATCAGCACAGTCAGCAAGGATTTCCAGAAGATCCTGGTGATCACCCACATCGAAGAGCTGAAGGACGCCTTCCCGGTGCGCATCGAAGTTACCAAAACAGCCGACGAAGGCTCAGTGTTCACGATCACCTGAGTCCGGGTGGCGGCGTACTATATAATTCGGCAAGCCCGTATGAACCTACCAGGAGGAAACACCAGGTGAAAGCACGCAATATCGTCCCAGGCGTCGATTGGCTGGGCTACATAGACTGGGACCGCCGTTTGTTTGATTCTCTGGTGCCGTTACCGCACGGCACCAGTTACAATGCCTACCTCGTCACTGGCAGCGAGAAAGTGGCGCTGATCGACACCGTCGACCCGCCGGCGCTGAGCACGCTGCTGGCCCAGCTGGAGAACGTGCCCAGGCTCGATTATCTGGTCGCCCTGCACGCCGAGCAGGACCACTCTGGCGTGCTCGGCCCGGTGCTGGAGCGCTACCCCGAGGCCAGGCTGGTCTGCACGCCGCGCTGCAAAGGCATGCTGATCGAGCACCTGCATCTGCCGGAGGATCGCTTCCAGACGGTGGAGGACGGTGAGAAGATCGAGCTGGGTGGCAAAACGCTCCATTTCATGCACATGCCCTGGATCCACTGGCCGGAGACGATGGTCTGCCTGCTGGAGGAGGACAAGATCCTGTTCAGCACCGACCTCTTCGGCTCCCACCTCGCCACCTCCGATCTCTACGCCGACGAGGCGCGCGTCTACGAGCCGGCCAAGCGCTACTACGCCGAGATCATGATGCCGTTGCGCCTGATCATCAGCCGCCACATCCCCAAGA
>CAZMKF010000015.1:10488-22921 GCA_964566935.1 uncultured Dehalococcoidales bacterium
GATCGAGGCGATGGATCTGGCGATGATCGCGCCGTCGCACGGCCCCGTCTACCGGCGGCCCGAGTTTATCGTGCAGGCCTATCGGGAGTGGGTGATCGAGCCGCCCAGGAACCAGGCGGTCATCGCCTATGTATCCATGCACGGCAGCACAAAAGTGCTGATCGACGAGTTGACCGCCGAGCTGACGGCGGCAGGCGTCAGCGTGCACCGTTTCGATCTGGAGAACACCGATATCGGCGAGCTGGCGGTGGCCCTGGTGGATGCCGCCACCATCGTGATCGGCACGCCCACCATGCTGGGTGGCGCCCACCCGCTGGCCGCCTACGCTGCCTTCCTCGCCAATGCGCTCAAGCCCAAGGCCAGGTTTGCCGCGCTTGTGGGCTCCTACGGCTGGGGTGGACGCGTGGTCGATCAGGTGGCGGGTATGATCTCCTCGCTCGAGCTGGAGATCCTGTCGCCGCTGATCGTGCGCGGTCTGCCGCGTGAGGACGACCTCGCCCAACTGCGCGAACTGGCGCAGCAGATCGTGGAGAAGCACAAGACGCTCGCCAGTTAGCGGGCGGATAGCAGAAAGGGCCGGCGCCATCAGACGCCGGCCCCTTTTCTTACCCTCTAGTGGCGCCGTGGCTCGAAAGCGAGCAGGCGGCGCGGGTTATCCACCATAATCTGCTGCACGGTGGCCTCGTCCACGCCGGCCTGGCGCAGGTTGGGCAGAAACTCGCGCAGCAGGTAGCCGTAGCCCTTGCCGCCATGCGCCAGCAGCCGCGTCTGGCGGGCGATGTCCTGCGAAAGGATCACCTTGTCGGCGTGGCCGGCCTCGATCAGGGCGATGATGGAGGCGATGCGCACCTCGTCGCTTACGTACTTGCTGAGACCGATACGGTCGAAGCCGACGAAGGCGCCGCGTTTGGCGATCACCAGGTGGTCGGCGTGGTTGGGGGTGCAATCCATGTGGCCCATCAGCACCCGCTCCGGTGTGGCGCCCGCCGCCTCCAGGATGTCCAGTATCTCGGGCGCCATCTTGCCCACATCGGTGTGAGTGATCACGGCGGCGTTGGTGGTGGCCTGGGCGCGGCCGGAGGCGGTGAAGAGGCGGCGCTCGGTGGCGGTGATCTCGCCCACGCTCGCCCCCACCTCACCGATCACGCCCGCGCGCACGCCGCTCTCGTCGATGCCGCGCTCGACCTCGCGCACCATCGTCTCGGTCATTTCATCGGTGCTCAGCTGGTGCACCCAGGCGGGCAGGAAGTGGCCGTGGTAGAAGCCGGCGGCGGCGATGATGTGCAGCTCGGTCAGCTCGGCGATGCGCAGCAAAGAGAGCGGGTTGGGTTTCATGCCGGTAGTGGTGACGTCTACCACCGCCTCCAATCCCAGCAAACGCGCCTCCATCAGGTCCTCTGCCACCATCTCAGGGTTATCGAGGATGAGGTCGGCGTCGCCGAAGCCCTCACGCACGTCGGTCGCGAGATGCTCGTGGCAAAGGGTGAGGCCGAGGTCTTCAGGCTGGATGTCACCGTCAACAGTGCGCACAATCTTGCTCAAAGTATCGTCTCCTCTGGCATTGGTTGGGCGCCGCGCCCGGCTGAGCGTGACGCCACACGGGGTGAGGGGGTACGTACGCGTCTGCCTACTCCGGCACGACCACCCTGCAGGCCATGATCTCGCCGAAGTAGAGGCGATGGTAATCGCCGCTTGCGTAGAAGCGGCTGATGATGCTGGGGTCCACCTGGCTCTGATCGAGGTCTGTCTTCTGCACCTGCTGGCATTCGTAGATGATGCTGGCTTGTTTGATGCCCGGCGTCTTGATGTGCACGCCCGGCTCCACCTCGAAGCCGCACTCGGCGAACTTGTCGAAGTCGCGGCCGGACTTGCTGCCGCAGAAGGCCAGCTGCCTCTCCATGCCGGCTGGCAGGACGTTGATGCTGAACTGGGCGGACTGCTCGCACAGCTGGTAGCTGTAGCGCGAGGGGCGTACCAGGGCGAGGAAGATGGGGCGGCCCCAGATGGTGCCCACCAGGCCCCAGCCGATGGTCATGGCGTTCGGCTTGCCGTCCTTGCCCTGGCTGACCAGCAAGGCGCCACCGCTACTGAGCGCCTCCACCGTCTGTTTGAACACCTCGCGATAATCGATCTCTTTTCTGCTCATGGGGCGCCTCCTTCTGGTCTAGTGCGAATCTAACGGCTCCATTCTAGTGCAGGCGGCGGGGGAAGAACAACAAACGGGCTGCGGTTTGCCATGGCCTCGCGGCAGTTGTGGCAATCTGTACGTCGAATGGGGGGAGGTACGAGGGGAACTACCGCCCTGGTCTGGTCATCTTTCTGCTGGTTTGTGCGCACGATTGTTGGCCTTCTTCTTCCTGGCGCGGGCGGTGGGCGTGGAGCGATTTACCGGTGTTTTCCGGCTGTTTACATATCATTGACAGGCGTAAAGCCAAAGTGCTACTATCGCACTTGAGCCGGCCGGCAGCCATCTACAAGCATACTGTTTTCGCCAGCCGAGCTTCCCAAACGCAGTGAAGGTTCAGAGTATTGAAGGAGGGTTTATTCAGTGGAATCTCTTAACCGTCGCCAGTTCATCCGCTTCTTCGCGGTGGGCTCGGCGGGCGCGTTGCTGGCCGCCTGCCAGCAGCAGGCAACCCCGGCAGCGACCAAAGCGGCGGCGACAGCGGCCGCAGCGACCAAGCCGGCGGCGACAGCGGCCGCAGCCACAGCGGCTGCTACGGCTGCTTCGGGTCCCGGCTCCGGCACCGGCACCGGTGGCGGACAGGGTGGCGGTTTCAAGCCGTCGCGTCCGATCACGCTCATCTGCCCCTGGGCGGCCGGCGGCGGCACCGACGCCGTTGCCCGCATCGTGGGCGCTCTGCTTGAGAAAGAAGTGGGCCAGCCGGTCAACGTCGTCAACCGCACCGGTGGTAGCGACGGCCACACCATCACCATCATCACCATCGAGCTGGTTCTGATGCACTGGCAGAAGATCACCGAGATCACCTACAAGGACTTCGTCGCCATCGCCCAGGTCAACCTCGACCCGGCGGCCGTCATGGTGGCCGAGACCGCAGAGTGGAAGGACATCAAGTCGTTCCTCGAGTACGTCAAGGCCAACCCCGGCAAGGTCAAGGCCTCCGGCACTGGCAAGGGCGGTATCTGGGACCTGTCTCGTGCCGGCATGCTGAAGGCGGCAGGTATCCCGGTGGATGCCATCCCTTGGGTGCCCTCCGAGGGCGCAGCGCCCGGTCTGCAGGAACTGGTGGCCGGTGGCGTGCAGCTGGTACCTGCCAGCCTGCCCGAGGGCCGCTCGCTGATCGACGCGAAGAAGGTGCGCCCGCTGGCCGTGATGGCCGACGAGCGGCAGAAGGCTTTCCCCGACCTGCCCACTCTCAAGGAGAGCGGCGTCAATTGGTCCATGGGCTCATGGCGTGGTTTCGCCCTGCCCAAGGGTGGCAAGCCCAATCAGGTTACTTTCTACGAAGCGGCGCTGAAGAAGATCTACGAATCGAAGGACTTCAAGGACTTCATGGATGGCAAGGGCTACGGCATGATCTGGCGTGGCTCAGCCGATTACACCACCTTCATGGCCCAGCAGGATGAGAGCATGGGCGTTGTGATGAAGGAAGCGGGCATCATCTCCTAACGCTTCGATGAAGACAGGAGACGTCATCACAGGGGGCGCCGCCGCCGTGCTCGGCGGCGCCGTCCTCGCCATGAGCTTCACTTTCCCCAAGATGGCAGATGGCGCGCCGGGGCCTGCGCTCTTCCCGCAGGTCCTCTCCGCTGCGCTACTCGGCTTTGGGCTGGTCGTGATCTGGCAGTCACGCAGCGGCAGCTATGATAGCGGCGAAGTGCACGAACGAGCCGGTATCATCGCCGGGCTGCTCATTCTGCTGGCGATTGGCATCTACATCTTCACCGTGCAATACCTTGGTTTCATCATCGCCGGCTCGGCGCTGGTGCTCTTCATCATGCTGCTGCTGAGGGTCAAGCCGCTGACGGCGGTGCTCTCCACCTTGCTGATCGTCGGTTTCAGCGTGGTTCTATTTGGTAAACTGCTGCGGGTACCGCTGCAGCAGGGTTTGCTGGGGTTCTGACAGATGGATACACAGCTGCTGTTTGACTCACTGGCCCAGCTGGCAGACCCGTTCGTCATCCTCGTCATCTGCTTGTCCTCGGCGCTTGGTCTCTTCGTAGGCGCCGTGCCTGGTCTCACCGCCACCATGGCCATCGCCTTACTGGTGCCGATCACTTTCTTCATGGAGCCGCTGCCCGCTCTGGTGGCGATGGTGACCGTCTCCGCCATGGCCATCTTCGCCGGCGACATTCCGGCGGCGCTGGTACGCATCCCCGGCACGCCGTCCTCGGCGGCCTACACCGACGAGTCGTACCAGATGACGCGCCGCGGTCAGGGACCGCTGGTGCTGGGCGTGGACGTCATCTCCTCCTGTATCGGCGGTATCTTCGGCGCTATAGTGCTGATGATCGCAGCGCCGGCCTTGGCCGAGATCGCCTTCCAGTTCACCACTTACGAGTACTTCTGGCTGGCGCTGCTCGGCCTCTCCACCACGGTGATGATCGCCACCAACCGGCCGGCCAAGGCCGGCATCGCGGTATCGCTGGGTCTGCTGCTCTCCACGGTGGGCATGGACATCACCCTTGGCTACCCGCGTTTCACCTTCGGCAACGTTGACCTGCTTAACGGAGTCAACTTCATCCCCGCCATGATCGGTCTCTTTGGCATTGCCGAGGTGCTGCGCAACGTGCTCACCGGCAGCGTCAAGCTGGAGCCGCTCAAGGTAGATACGGCCAACATCTTCAAGGGCGTGGCCTCGGTGCTCTATCGCTACAAGGGCAACATGGCGCGCTCCGGCGTGCTGGGTGTGGTCGTGGGCATCCTGCCGGGCGCCGGCGCCGACATCGCCGCCTGGCTGGCCTATGGTCTCTCCCGCCAGCGCTCCAAGGAGCCGGAGAAGTTCGGTACCGGCCACATCGAGGGCATCGTGGACGCCGGCACCGCCAACAACTCCTGCCTGGCCGGCGCTTGGGTGCCGGCCCTCGTCTACGGCATCCCCGGCGACTCGATCACCGCCATCGTGATCGGCGTCCTCTTCATGAAGGGCTTGCGGCCGGGCCCCTCCATCTTCGAGGAGCAACCGACCCTGCTTTTCTCGGTCTATCTGTCGTTCATCCTGGCCAACATTCTGATGGTGGTGTTCGGCTACATGGCCGTTCGCGTTTCCACCCAGCTGTTGCGGGTGCCGCGCAACATCCTCATGCCGGGCATCGTGCTCTTCTGTATCATCGGCTCCTACGCCATCAACAACTCGCTGTTTGACGTGGGCACCATGCTGGCCATGGGTGTGCTCGGCTACCTGCTCGAGCTGAATGGCGTGCCGGTGGCGCCGATCATCCTCGGCCTGGTGCTGGGACCGATCCTCGAGAAGAACTTCATGATGAGCATGATCAAGAGCAACTGGGACGTGACCATGTTCTTCAGCCGTCCGGTGGCGCTTGGCCTCGCCATCATGACTTTCATCGTCTGGTTCTCGCCAGCGATCGGCAAACTGGTGGCGCGTGTCCGATCCGGTAACAACGCCGCGCCCCCCGTCCAATAGCATCACAGCCGCAAGCCCGTGGCGCCCAAGACGGCCACGGGCTTTGCTTTTCCCCGCCGCCGGCCACCGGCATGCCGCCGCTATAATGGCGAGAGTGAATGCGGCGGCGTGAGGAGGCGTGGCATGAAATCGTACCGTAAGGAGCTGCACATCAACCTGCCCAGCCGGCGGGGAGTGGTCAACATCACGGACGAAGTGCAGAGGGCGATCGACGAAGCGGGCGTGCGCGAGGGGCTGGTGCTGGTCAACCCCATGCACATCACCGCCTCGGTCTTCATCAACGATGATGAGGCCGGCCTGCACCATGACTTCGAGGTCTGGCTGGAGAAGCTGGCGCCGGAGAAACCCCACGGCCAGTATCGTCACAACGGCTTCGAGGACAATGCCGACGCCCACCTCAAACGCAGCCTGATGGGCCGCGAGGCGGTGTGCGCCATCACGGCGGGCCGCCTCGACTTCGGTACCTGGGAGCGCATCTTCTACTTCGAGTTCGACGGCAAACGCGACAAGCGGGTGCTGATCAAGATCATTGGGGAGTGACGCCATGGACGAGAGCAAACAGGTATTGCGGCGGCAGCTGGGCAACACGGGCATCGCCGTCTCGGAGATCGGCCTGGGCGGGCACGAGTTCGCCGCCTCCAGCCACATCAAGGGCTTTCACGACGACCTCTGGCGCTCGCTCACCCCGGGCCAGGTGATGCCCGGCTTCGGTGGCGAGGAGCGCCTGGCGGTGTTGCGCCTCGCCCTGGCCCACGGCGTCAACTTCTTCGAGGTGACGATCGATTCCGAGAAGGAGGCGCTCGGCCGCAACCTGAAGGAGCTGGGTGTGGGCAAAGAGGCGCTGGTACAGACCCGCCCCTGCGGCTTCGTCTACACCTACGATCCCGGCAATCGCCGCTTCCTCGAGGCGGACCTGCTCCTGCGCGAGGTGGAGCGCATCTGCGGTCTCTTGCAGCGGCCACGGATCGACGTGCTCAACGTCGGTCTGGAGACGCTGGCCTTTGAGGACCCCGCCTACTTCGACCGCCTCGGCGCCAACCTGCGGATGCTGAAGGATAGGGGGCTGATTCGTCTCGCCGCCTGCGACTCGTTCTCCGGCGGCGCCGCCTACGAGCGGATGATCCGCAGCGGCCTCTTCAACCTCTTCTACCTGATCTACAATCCCCTGGCCGACGCCGCCGAGAGGGAGCTGTTCCCTCTGGCGCAGCAGATGGGCATGGGCATCCTGATCAAGGAATCGTTCCTCAAGGGGCAGCTCTTCCAGGCGGCGCAGGCCACGGGGCTGCCGCCCTGCGAGAAGGCGCGGGTGGCCGACATCGTGCTCAGGTGGATCCTGCGCCGGCCGGAGGTGACGACGGCGCTGGTGGGCACCACCAACCCGCGGCACCTGGCCGCCAACCTGGCCGCCTCGGGTAAGCCGCCGCTGACTGAGGCGGAGCTGGCCTTTGTACGCCAGCTGCAGGAGTGCGAGCAGGGCCGCCTGCTGCGGGCGCGCCAGCTGTGGGCGTGGCGCCACGGCCTGCCGCCCAACACTCCCTTCCCCGCCGACGAGGTGGTGCTGGCCGAGTTCGACTGACGGCTCGGCCTGGCGGGCGGCTGCCGGCGTTTGCGCGAGAAATAGTTGCAGTGCCTCGTTTAAAGCACGGACCGCCCGGCGTGGGCTGACTATCCAGCTCGCGCCGGGCGCTTGCCGTCACTCTGCGGACATGGCGCGGCGGTGGCGGCCGGCCAACCCTGGCGCGGCCGGCCGCTCGCCTACTGCCGCAGTTCGGCCAGCGGCAGCGCGTACTGGGAGGCGGCGCCGCCCGAGGTGAGCGTCTGGCTCAGCACCACCAGCGCCGCCGGCTGGCCGCCGGCGTTGATCACCAGGCCGCCGCTGAGGCCGGTCCAGCCCGGGCCAGAGATCTCCACATACTGGCCGCTTGCCGGCGTGGCCGCGGCGGCCGCCGGGCCTGGGCTTTGGCAAGCCAGTCGATGGCTAGGGATGGAGGTGCGGCGGTGGCGGGCGCCGGGCGGCGGGCGCGGGAGTTGAGGAAGTGCTGAGCAGTTACGGCTGGCGCTGGCTGGTGGTGGCGCTGCTGGGCGCGGCGCTGCTCTTCCTGGGCGAGCAGGCCTTGCAGGCGCAGCAGCGCGGCCCGGAGGCCGGCCTGCGGCTGGAGCAGACGGCGGCCGGCGAGTGGCGGGTTGCCTCGGTGGAGTGGGGCGGCCTGGCCGCCTCGGTCGGCATCCGCCCGGGCGACGCGGTGCTCGCTTTCGACGCGCCGCCCCCCGAGGGCAGCTGGCTGCGCACGCGCGGCGCCGACGGCGAGGAGCGCACGCTGAGCCGGGGCGAGTACGCGCCCTCCCCCTACCACCTGATCGCCCTGCCGCTGATCGCGCTCTCTTTCATGCTGGCCGGCGGTGGCGCCTTCCTCTTCACCCGCCAGCTGACGGTGGCCGCCACGTCGCTGCTGTTGGGTGCCTGCGGCGCGGCGGCGTTGCTGGCTTGGCTGGCCCTGCCGGCGCGCCAGCCCTGGGCGGCGGCCTTGAGCGCAGCCGCCATGGTGGGCGCCGGTGGTGCGCTGCTGCTGCTCTTCCTCGTCTTCCCGGTCGACCGGCTGACCACGCGCCGCCGCCGCGGCCACTGGCTTCTACGCCTACTGGCGGCCCGGCCGTCCTTCCTGCCGCTGGCCCTGCTGGTGCTCGTGCCTTGGCGCCTGCGCGGCGCGCCCCTGCTGGAGGCGCAGCTGAGCGCGCTCAGCCTGCTGGCGATGCCGCTGGGGCTGGCCTTCGCCCTGCTGAGCAGCCGCTTCGAGAGCGTGGAGCTGCTTGTGCGTCGCGGCTTCGCGCCGCTGGCCAGCTGGATGGTGGTGGGCACCCTGGCGCTGATGCTGTACGCGGCGCTGCTGGCGGCCGGCGCCTCGGGCCTGCTGGCGGTGGCGGTGCTCACCATCGTCATCCCCCTCGTCTGGGCTTACACCATGCAGGCGGTGGAGTTCGTGCTCTTTCAGGACAGCTACGATTACGCGCCCACCTTGCGTGAACTGGCGGTGGAGGTGGGCACCTTGAGCGGGCTGGAGAGCATCGCCCGCCACGTGCTGCGGCGGCTGAGCGAGGTGCTGCAGCTGGGCTGGGCCGAGCTGGAGCTGGAGCAGCAGGAGGGGAGACCGCTGCTGTTTGAGCACGGCAAACGGCCCGAAGGAGCGGCGCCGGCGCGCGCGCTCACCCTGACGGCGGAGGGCAGGCCGTTCGGCCAGTTGCGCCTGGGCCAGAAGCAGCGCGGCCTCGAGCCGTCCGCCGCCGACGCGACGCTGCTGGAGACGCTGATGCCACTGCTGACCACGGCGCTGCACAACGCGTTGCTGCTCAACCAGCGCGAACGGCAGGTGCGGCTGCTGGAGGGGCGCGAGCGGGAGCTGGCGGAGCTGGCGGGGCGGCTGATGAGCGCCCAGGAGGACGAGCGCCGCCGCATCGCGCTCGAGTTGCACGACGAGCCGCTGCAGGCGCTCATCCTGCTGGCGCGGCGCTACCGGGAGGCGGGCGGCGCCGGCTGCCTGGACACGGAGCAACTGGCCGCCGAGCTGCGCGAGCTGGCCGACGCGCTGCGCGCCGTCTGCGCCGAGCTGATGCCGCCGGGGCTGGATAACCTGGGCGTGCAGGCGGGGCTGGAGCGCCTGGTGAGCAACCTGCGCGCCGAGAGCACGATGTCGGTGCAGCTGCACTGCCAGGCGGACGCCAGCAGCGGCGCGGGGCGGCCGGCGGCGGCGGCGGAGACGGCCCTCTGCCGGGTGGCGCAGGAGGCGCTGACCAACTGCCTGCGCCATTCGGGGGCGCGGCACGTGGCGGTGACGCTGCGCCGCCAGCAGGGCGAGTTGCTGCTGGAGGTGCGCGACGACGGTTGCGGCTTCGACCTGGCGGAGCGCCGCCGTCAGGCCAGCCGCCACCTCGGGCTGCTGGGTATGAGCGAGCGTCTGCGCCCCTGGGGCGGCCGGGTGGAGGTGACGTCGCAGCCGGGGCAGGGCACGCTGGTGCGGGCGGCGCTGCCCCTGGCTGGAGAGGAGCGGGGCGATGTCTAAGGTGAGAGTGCTGATCGTGGACGACCATCCGGCGTTGCGGGTGGGCACCCGTGCCCTGCTGGAGCGGCAGCAGTCGATCGAGGTGGTGGAGGCGATCGGCGAGGGCAAACGGGTGCTGGAGCTGGTGGAGCGGCTGCGGCCGCAGGTGGTGCTGCTCGACGTGCGCCTGCCGGACCTCAACGGCGTGGAGGTGGCGCGTCAGTTGCGGCGCGATCATCCAGATGTGGGTATCGTCATCCTCACCGGCTACGACGACATGGTCTACCGGCGGGCGCTGCGGCGGCTGGGGGTGCACGCCTACCTGCGCAAGACGGCCACCGCGCTGGAGCTGGAGCGGGCGGTGTGGATGGCCTCGCGCGGGGAGATGGTGGAGGAGGACGCCGCGGACGGCAAGCTGCCGCTGGGGCTGTCGGAGCGCGAGCGCCAGGTGCTGGAGGCGATGGCGATGGGGCTGCGCAACCAGGAGATCGCGGAACGGCTGTCGCTGGCCCTGAAGACGGTGGAGTGGCACGTGGGCAACGTGCTGAGCAAGCTGGAGGCGCGCTCTCGCACTGAGGCGATCGGCCGGGCCCTGGCGGAGGGGCTGGTGTCGCTGCCGCCGAGCAGCGCGCCGGAGGAAGAGCGGCTGGTGGCGGAGTGGTGGGAGCGCGACGCGACGGGGAGCCAGCCCACCTGGCCGGAGTGGATGGGGCCGCCGCTGGGTAGCGGCGATGACGAAGAGGGCTAGCAGGCGCGCTTGCCACTTCGCCCGGCGGTGCGTACTGTCCTGTGCCGGCCAGAGGCACGTCCCGTGAGAGTTTCTCTTCTCTTTCTATTTGCACCCATGGGGTGCAAATAGAAAGACGGAGGGTTGGAGAACGGGGACGGCGGGCCGCCGGTTGGTAGTGGCGAGGACGAAGAGTAGGAGCCTTTACCACCTAGCCCGATTGTAGCTGTTGTCCTGTGCCTTCAGAGGTACGGCCGTGAGAGTTTCTCTTCCCCTTCTCATGTGCACCCATGGGGTGCACATGAGAAGGGGAAGAGGGTAACGAGGAAGACGGGCTGCCGCCGGGTAGCGGCGATGACGAGGAGGGCTAGCAGGCGCGCTTGCCACTCCGCCCGGCGACGCGTACTGGTCCTGTGCCGGCGGAGGCGCTGTCGGCACGTAATCGATGGGCTGGACGGGCCTGAGGGTCGCTACGATCGTCCGGCTCGGTGAAGTAACGGTTGTGGATTGATTTGCCCTGCGAGCAGCAGCTTGCCGCCGTAATAGGCGTTAGATATCATTGTAATCAAACTGATTAACTCTCTGTTGTCTGGCGGAGGTGACGACACATCTATGGCTTATCAGGAAACAACCTCACGCAGCTGGTTCAGCCGGCTGGGTGATTCATTTGGCGGCATCATCCTGGGGGTGGTGCTTCTGATCGGCGCCACGGTGCTGCTCTACTGGAATGAGGGTCGCACGGTGAAGACCGGCGACGCCATCGGTGAGGCGCAGCGGGCGGTGGTGACGCTGACCGATATCTCGCGGCTCGACCCGGCCATGGAGGGCAAGCTGGTGCATGCCAGCGGCCGCGCCGAGACGCAGGACCTGCTGCGCGACCCCATCTTCGGCGCGGAGCAGGTGGCGCTCAAACTGCAGCGTACGGTGGAGTACTACCAGTGGGAGGAGAATACCCGGCAGGAGACGAGGAAGAAGCTGGGCGGCGGCGAAGAGACCGTCACCACCTACACCTATGAGAAGAAGTGGAGCGCATCGCCGGTCGATTCGGCAGGCTTTAAGGATCCCAACTACACCGGTATCAACGAGCTGCTGACCCAGGTGGAGGAGGGTAAGTGGCTGGCGCCCAAGGTCAGCTTCGGCGCGTACACGCTGCCTGAGTCCTTCAAGAACGCGATCTCGGGCGAACAGCCGCTGGCCGTGACCCTGACCTACGAGCAGAAGCGCGAGCTGGGCAAGATGATCACAGTGCCGCTGCGCTACGGCCGCTCGCCAGGTGCGCCAACCCCGTCTTTTCGCGAGACGGTCTACACGGCGAATTACGTGCACGCCCGGGATAACGTGGTCTACTTCGGCGCCGACCCGAATTCGCCGCGGGTGGGCGACGTGCGGGTGACCTTCACCCAGACTCCGCCGGCGCAGGTGACGCTGGTGGCTAAGGTAGTGGGCGGCAGCTTCGAGCCCTTCGTGGCCAGCAACGGCAATAAGTTCAGTCGCCTGGCGATGGGCGAGCAGAGCGCGGCGGCGATGTTTGAGGGCGCGCAGTCGGAGAACATGTTGATCGCCTGGGTGCTGCGGGTGGTCGGCGTGCTGCTGCTGATCGCTGGCTGGAGGGCCATCCTCGGACCGTTGCCGGTGATCGCCGACGTGGTGCCGCTGCTGGGCAGCATCGTGGGCGCCGGCGTGGGGCTGGTGGCTACGCTGCTCGGCCTCTCCTGGGGGTTGATCGTGATCGCGGCGGGGATCATGGCCAGGCCGCTGCTGGCGGTTGGATTGCTGGTGGCAGCCGCGGCGATGGTGGCATTTCTCTACTATCGCTCGCGGCGGAAGGCCGCCCTGCCGCAGCCTCCGGCCGCGGCGTAAACCGCGCCCCCCCTGACTGACCCAAGGCCGTTTCGGAAGAAGTGCCGCTGAATGCCCCCCACGAGGGGGTATTCAGCGGCGTTGTTTTGGCGGCGGGAACGCCCGGCGCGCGAGCGAGCGGCGACAGAGATTCGGGTTGTACTCCGGGGAATCTCTGGCGCCGGGGTGACGGAGGCGCACTGGCGAGTGGCGGCGATCGTGTGGCG
>CAZMKF010000015.1:22933-28188 GCA_964566935.1 uncultured Dehalococcoidales bacterium
CACTGGGAGTGCGGGCTAACCTGCACCGTTTCTATCGTTTCTTCCTTGATCCTCCTGCGGCGCGGAGGGGACGAGGTTAAGCGGGCTCTTGCGCGCGTATGTGCGGCGCCACGTGGCGCGCTTTTGTGAGTGTTCCCGAGCGAGCGCCGCGGCACGGGAAGGCTGGCCCGCGCTTCTCGGGGCGCCGGCTGCCGGGGAATAGAAAACCGGGGCCCCTTTTGTAGGGGCCCCGGCGGGGTTGGCGTCGGCTAGACGCCCAGCAGATCCTCCTGCAGGGCGGTGTTGGCGGCCAGCGAGGCGGCATCGCTCTCGTGAACGATACGCCCGTTGGACATCACGTACACCCGGTCGGCCAGCGCCAGCGTCAGCTGGACGTTGTGCTCAACCAGCAGGATACTCACCTGGCCACGCATGTTGTCGATGGCGTGCCAGATGTCGGCGATGACGGCGGGGGCGAGGCCCTCAAACGGCTCGTCCAGCAGCAACAGGTCCACGTTACCCATCAGGGTGCGGGCCATGGCCAGCATCTGGCGCTCGCCGCCGCTGAGGTTGTCACCCTTGGCGTTGCGGCGCCGCTCCAGCGCGGGGAAGAGCTGGAACATGTCTTCGATGGTCCATTCCTTCTCGCCGCGGCCCTTGCGCTGGGCGATCATCAGGTTCTCCACCACGGTCAGGTTGGGGAAGATGCGGCGTCCCTCCGGCACGATGCCGATGCCCTGCTGCGCCACCCGGTGGGGCCGCAGGTCGGAGGTGACCATGCCCTGGTAGGTGATGGTGCCACTGCGCGGCGGCGTCACCCCCATGAGTGAGCGCAGGGTGGTTGTTTTGCCCACGCCGTTGCGGCCGAGCAGCGCCACCACTTCGCCCTGCTTCACCTCGAAGGAGACGTCGTGCAGGATGTGGCTCTTGCCGTAGTAGGTGTTGATGTTATCCACCTTGAGGATGACCGGATTGTCGGCTGTGCTGACGCTCTCCCGGCGCTCCATGTCATGGAAGCCGCCAAGGTAGGCCGCCTGCACGTCGGCGTTGTTCTGGATCTCCTCGGGCGTGCCACGGGCCAGCACCTTGCCCTGGTGGAGCACGGTGATGATGTCGGAAATGGCGAGCACGCGGTCGATGTCGTGCTCAATCACCAGCATCGTATGCTTCTCCGCCAGCTGTTGGATGAGAGCGGCGGTGAAGGTGCGTTCGGAATCGGTCAGCCCGGCGAACGGTTCGTCGAGCAGGATGATCTCCGGGTTGGTTGCCAGCGAGAGACCGATCTCCAGCAGGCGCTGGTCGCCGTGGGAGAGGTTGGCGGCGATGGCGTCTGGCTTGGCGGCCAGCCCCACCACCCCCAGCAGCTCGCGGGCGCGGTCGGCCAGTTCGGGCAGGCCCTCGGCGTCGGAGATGATGTCGAAGCGGTGCTTGCTAGCCGCCTGCACGGCCACTCGCATGTTCTCCAGCACTGACAGGTTCTGGAAGATGTTGACGATCTGGAAGGAGCGGCTGAGTCCAAGGTCGATGCGCTTGTATGGCGGCAGGTCGGTGATGTCACGCCCCTTCAGGGTCACCGTGCCGGCGTCGTTGGTGAGCAGGCCGGTGAGGCAGTTGAAGAAGGTGGTTTTGCCGGCGCCGTTAGGGCCGATCACGGCGTGGATCTGCTTCTCTCGCACCTGCAGGTCAACGTCATCCACCGCTACCATGGCGCCGAACTTCTTGGTGACACCCTTGGCTTCGAGGATGATTGGCGCGTCGGGTGGTGGCGCCTTGTGGTCCACAGCCTCGATCGTCGCCGTGTCGGCCTGCGAGACCTCACTCGCTACCTCCGCCTCAGCCGGCAGCTTGGCGCGCGATCGCCGCCAGCGGCTGATGATGCCCATGATGCCGTCCGGTGCGAAGAGGACGAAGAGCACGAAGATGGTGCCAAAGAAGATCAGCCAGTTCTCCGTGTACGAGGAGATGAAGTCACGCGCGGCGATGAAGAGGCCGGAGCCGAGCATCGGACCGAAGAACGAGCCCTGGCCACCTACGATCACCATGAAGACGACGTTGCCTGCGGCTGACCAGTGCAGTACCTCGGGGTAGACGAACTTGATGGTCAGGGCGTAGAGGCCGCCCGCCATGCCGGCGATGAAGCAGGAGATGGCGAAGGCAACGTACTTGTAGAGCCGGGTGTTGTAGCCCAGGCTAGCGGCGCGCTGGTCATTCTCGCGGATCGCCTCCAGCACGCGGCCGAAAGGCGAGCGCACCAGGCGCCAGAGCAAGTAGGCGGCCACGGTCACCCAGATCAGGGAGAAATAGTGGAAGTTGGTGCTGTCGAACAGGTCGAAGCCGAGCAGGTTCGGCCGCACGATGCCGCCCATGCCGTTCTCACCGCCCGTTACGTCCGTCCAGCGGAAGACGATGGTGAACATCATCTGCGAGAAGGCGAGCGAGAGCAGCGAGAAGTACATGCCGCGGGCGCGCACCATCACCGCGCCGAGGACCAGGCCCAAGGCGAGGGCGGCGAAGGCGCCGGCGAAGATGGGCAGGATGATGTCGCCCTTGAACAGCGTCTTCTGCGTAATGACGCAGATGTAGGCGCCGGTGCCCAAGAAGGCGACGTGGCCGAAGGGTACCATGCCCGTGTAGCCCAGCAACAGGTTGAAGGCCAGGGCGAAGAGGCCGTAAACGGCGATCTCGGTGGCCAGAGTGGTGGTGAGACCGAACGGCTGCAGGATTAGCGGCAGCACGGCCAGCACCAGGATCATCACGATGAAGGGTATGAAGGCTTTGCCGTGTGTGTTGTGGGTAGCGACAACTGGCTTACTCATGATTCAAAACGCTCCCACTTCTCACCCATCAGACCGCGCGGACGCACGAGCAGAACGCCGGCCATGATGATGTACATGATGGTCTCGGAGATCTCTGGCCAGAACATAACGCTCAGCGAGATCGCCTCGCCGATGATCACGCCGGCAAGCACCGGTCCCCAGAAAGAGCCGAGGCCACCGAGGGTGACCACCACCATGGCGGGCATGAGGGCACCGGTGCCCATGGCGGGCTGCACGCCCCAGAGCGGCGCCGCTACCACACCGGCCACGCCGGCGGTGAGGGTGCCGAGACCCAGCACCAGGGTGAAGATGCTGCTGAGGTTGATGCCCAGCATGCTGACCATCTCGGGGTCGCGGCTACCGGCGCGAATGATGCGGCCATAGCGCGTCTTCTCCAGACCGAGCCAGATCAGGACGACCAGGGCGATAGTGCCGAAGAGGGCGAGCAGGCGATAGCGCGAGTACTCAATACCCATCAGCGAGACGGTCTGCGCTAGGTCGGGCGGGATGGCGAACGGCTTGCCGGCCGTGCCCCAAATGATGCGAAACGCCTGCTCACCGACCAGCGAGAGGCCGAAGGTGAGCAACAGGCCCAACAACAAGTTCTTGTTGTAGAGGGGCCGGAACATCGTCACCTCGACGATCATGCCGATGATGGCGACCAGGATTGGCGAGATGACGAGCGCGCCGGTGAAACCGAGGTACTTCTCAATCTCAAAGGCGAAATAGGCGCCAAAGGCGAAGAAGACGCCGTGGGCGAAGTTGATGATGCCGACCATGCCGATGATGATCGACATGCCGAGAGCGACGAGGACGTAGATCATGCCCAACGTGAGGCCGTTGAGCAACTGACTGATCAAGGTTTCCAACGAACTACCCGGACCTCCTTTCACTCGAAATGGGGCAGGTCTTCCTTAGGCCTGCCCCACTGCTAACAGTTGGCGGTTGTGTTACCCGTTTAGAGGCCGGGCATGTTGCAGCCCACGGTCTCCTTGGTTCCCGCCAGCGAATCGAGCGGCTTATCCGCGGTGGGTGCGGAGTCAAGCACTCTCCAGTAGTCCCACTTGTCCTTGACTTCGGCCGCGGGCTTCGTCTCCATCAGGTACATCTCCTGAATCAGCTGATGGTCGAAATCGCGGTAGTAAACGGGGCGCTTCTTAAGGCCGTCGAATTCGTAGCCCTCCAGCGCCTTGACCAGGTCCGCGCCCTTGACGCTGTTGGCGCGCTTCATCGCCTCGCAGATTGACTTGACGGCGATGTACTCCTGCCAGGAGTTGTTCTCGGCGGGCTCGTTGTGCTGGTCGCGGTACTTCTTGTTGAAAGCCTGGCTGCCTGGGGTATCCACTAGGTAGTACCAGACTGCCGGCCAGATGCCGATGCTGTACTCGTGGCCGAGGTTCCAGAAGTCCGACTGGTTGGTGATCGGGCCGGTGAAGAGGAACTTGTCCTGCAGGCCGAACTCCTTGACCTGCTTCATCAGGCTGCCGAAGTCGGTGCCACCGACGCTGACGAACAGCACCTCGGGGTTGGCGTCGCGGATCTTGATCAGGTGAGCGGAGAAGTCGTTGGAGCCCAGGGGCACGTTGATGTTGCCCAGCTCGGTGCCGCCGGCCTCTTTAAGCAGTTTGCTGGCTATCTTGTAGCCGTCATGGCCCCAGGCGTAGTCGTGGGTGAGGAAGTACCATTTCGTGCCCTTGCCGATCGCCGTGGGGAAGACGGCGCGGGCGCCCATCTCGTTCATGGAGTCGACGCGGAAGACGTACTTGCGGCACTGGCTGCCGGTGATCTCGTTGCCGTTGGGGGCGGAGGCGACGTAGAGCGTCTTGGCGGCCTCGGCCATCTCGCCGACGGAGAGGGCGACAGAGGTGCTGACCTCGCCGCAGAGGGCGTGGACCTTGTCCTTCTCAAGCAGTTTCTGGGCCTTCTGGGCGCCCACGCCGGCGTTAGCCTGCGAGTCCTCCCAGATCAGCTCAACCTCAGCGCCGAGGACGCCGCCAGCCTGATTGTACTCGTCGACCGCGATGCGGCCACCGCGCACGGCGTTGGTGCCCTGGATGGCGTAGGTGCCGGTGCCTGGCTCAAGGCACCCGATCTTGATTTTGCCGTCAATCTTGACGGGCGCGCTGCCGGTGGCCGGGGCCTGGGTGGCCTTGGCGCCAGCGGGCGCAGCGGTGCCGGCTGCCTTGGTGGCTGCCGGGGCGGTGGTGGCGGCTGGTTGCGAGCAGGCTGCCAAGGCGGCGCTGCCCGTTTTCGACCCGCAGGCAGAGCAGTTTTCGCTCTCCGCGGCTGCGGAAGGTGGTGACGTAGTCCTGCCCAACCCCCTGTTCCGGCTGCAGCAGCAGCTCTACCAGGTCGTTGAGACCAAGACGTCGATTATCCATGGCGACCTGAATCTCCAGAACATCCTAGTGGACGGGCCCACCGGGTTCGCCTGGCTGATCGACTTCGCGGAGACCCGAG
>CAZMKF010000015.1:28198-39505 GCA_964566935.1 uncultured Dehalococcoidales bacterium
GACCGGCGGCCTTCAACAGGTCGCGGCGCGAGATCGCGCGTTCGAACGACATACTATTAATCCTCCTTGAAATGCACGCTGGCTCCTCGGTGGGAGCCGATAGCCCGTACCTCCGCTACCACGGGCGGATGCCCCAATTTAACACTGTCAAAAAATGGTGTCAACTATATGATGTATGTATCTCATCAGTGAAGCTCCCTGCGAAGTGGGGGTTGCCCTGCTACCGGCGAGGAAGGGCGGGGCGGTATCTGAAAGCGTCAGTCATGTACTGGCAGTGCTGTCCGCCATCTCGACATGGCACGGCTGGAGGAGCACAAGAAGCAGCGGCGCCGCCAGGCCCTGGAGATCGCCTGAGATCATCGTTTGGGGGGAAGGAGGTCATCCGCTTTTGTGGAACTTGACACACACAACTAGCGTTGTTCGTCCAACAAGGCCGCCGCCTCTCCCAGCGCCTCGCCGTTGGGGCGGTCTTCGGGCTGACCGGCAACTGGCACTGGTTGCGCCTCCAGCCATGGCTCCTCCACCAGGATCTCGCGCACGCGCCCGTCGGCGAGTACCGTCCCCGGTTCGCCGGCCGCCAACACGCGGCCGGCGTCCATCACTACCAGCAGGTCCGGCCAGTAGCGCGCCACCGCTGTGTCGTGCGTGGCGAGAAGCACGGTCTTGCCCCGCTCCACCAAACGATGGAAGACCGCGAACACTTGTCGACGCATGCGTGGGTCGAGGCTGGCTGTCAGCTCGTCAACCAGCAGCACCTCCGGGTCTATGGCGATCACCCCCGCCAGCGCCACCCGTGCCTTCTCGCCGCCGCTAAGGGCGTAGGTCGGCCGGTCGAGGAGGGCAGTGACCTCAGCCATCTCAGCCGCCAACTCTACTCTGCGTCTGGCCTCCGTCTCGTTCAGGCCGAGGTTCAGAGGGCCAAAGGAGATGTCCTGAGCCACGTTGGCGCTGAAGAGCTGGTCGTCGGGGTTCTGGAAGACGATCCCCACGCCCTGCCGCAGCTGCCGCAGACCCTTCTTGTCGTAGACTACTGACTGGCCCGCATAGCGCACCACTCCCCGTTGTGGGCGGAGGATGCCGTTGGCGTGCAGGAACAGGGTGGACTTACCGGAGCCGTTGTGGCCCACGACACACGCCCTGACTCCCCGGGGCACTCGCAGTGAGGCGCCCCGCAGGGCGGGTTGGGCCTGGCCCGGATAAGTGAAGTGAATGCTATCGAACTCCAGTACAGGTGTCATGCCATCATCCAGACTGCCAGCAGGCTGGCGACCACCGTGGCGCCCCACCACAAGACCCGTTGGCCGCCGTCGAAGCGGCTCGACAAGACCCGCAGCTGGCCGTCGTAGCCGCGGCTCTCAAGGGCGGTCTCCAGGCGTTGGCTGCGTTCGTAGGCGTCGATGAACAGGCGGCTGCCCAGCAGACCGGCGCTCGCCAGGCTGCGCCGGGCCGTGGCATAGCCCAGGCGGCTGGCCTGGGCGGTGTACATGCGCTCGAGGCTCTCCAGGAGCACGAAGATGAAGCGATAGGTAACTGTCATCAGATCGATGAGCAGCGCCGGCACGCGCAGGCGCCGCAGCAGGTCGACCAGATCCACCAGTGGCGTAGTCAGCGCCAGGAAGTTCATTGCCGTCGCCGAACCCAGGGCGCGGGTGAGAAGGTGGACGACGTTGTGGAGAGCGGTGGGTCCAGTACTCAGCCAGAGCGGGCCGACCTGCCAGGCCCACTCGCTCTCGGGAACGGCGCCCGCACTTACGCTGAGGGCGACGCCCAGAGAGGCCAGCGCCAGGAAGGTAGACTCCGCCAGCAGCAGGCGGGTCACGGCCAGCGGTGGCAAGCCAGCCACAGCCACCGTCAGGAACCACATCCAGCCGATGGCCAGCAGCCCCACCGCCGGCTCATTGAGCGCCAGACAGAGAGCGATTACCAGTAGCGCCACCCCTCCCTTGTGGGCGGGATCGACTCGACGCAGCCGATTGCCGTAGGCGTAGCGGTCGATGATGCGCATCTCTCTTCCTGTTCGCTGGTTTCGTTGGCCCTATAGCTTGTGGCGTTCGGCTCCCTTACGCTCGCCCCGCTTGAGGCCCAGGTAGTAGCCGATGAAGCTGGCACCGAGGGCCGCCTGCAGCGCAAAGAGCAGGCTCTCCGTCTCCCCGCCCGGTGGCGCCCACAAGGGCTCGAACCAGGGTTCGGCCTCGGGGTTGATCTCGGTGATGGCCGCTTCGGCTTCGCCGTCGGCGCCGCCGAACTCCGAGCCAGGGTTGAGGAAGAGCGGCACTACCGCCAGCACGACCACGAGGCCAACGAGTATCAGAGTGACCATCCAGCCCCCGCCGCTTCCGGACTTGCTTACCGAAGGTGAGGTATTCACGCCTGCGCTCCTTCCACGCCCAGGGCGCGCAGCTCGGCGACCGTGTTGCTACGCAGGGCGTTCATAATCAACACTGTGAGGATGCCCTCGCTGATGGCCAGGGGGATCTGCGTCACCGCGAAGATCGTGCCGAACTTGACAAAGGAGGCCACGAACCCGCCGGTCGGGTCCGGATAGGCGAGGGCCAGCTGGATGGAGGTCATCACGTACGTCGCCAGGTTGGCGGTCGCCGCCGCCAGGAAAACGACGAACGAGGTGGAGACGCTGCCACGCAGGGCGCGCCAGATGGCCCAGGCGACGATGGGCCCGACGATGGCCATGGAGAAGGAGTTGGCGCCGAGGGTGGTGAGTCCGCCATGGGCCATAAGCAGCGCCTGGAAGAGCAACACGATGGTGCCGAGTACGCTCATCACGAGCGGGCCGAAGAGGATGGCTCCCAGACCAGTGCCGGTGGGGTGACTGCTGGAGCCGGTGACGCTAGGGATCTTCAAGGCGCTGAGCACGAAAGCGAAGGCGCCCGCCAGCCCTAACAACATGCGCGTCTCGGGCTTCTCGTTCACCAGTCGGCTGATCTGGCGCAGTCCGAGCAGCCAGAACGGCAAGGCGACGGCGAACCAGGCGATCGCCCACACTGGCGGCAGAAAACCTTCCATGATATGCATCTGTGGGGCAGCCAGAGCCGGCTGCACGCTCAGCAGCAGCACCGCCACGAAGGCGAGCCCCACCCGGGACCAGAGTGCCCTGCCCATTCGTAGTTTCATGTGATATCCTCCATGTTCTTAATTGCTTCGGAATGCCGGCGCAACGCCCCTGGTGCGACGGTCATACGCCGCCGCCAGGTTCCGTCGGGCGTGATGAGATACTGTCTCATCCATTGTTCGCCCGTACGTGACGATTGGCCGGTTGATCAGGGTAGAATCCGTCGGCAAGTTGGCTGGCCGTACGCTTCAGTGGAATGGTCAGGAGGCGCACGCTCGGTAGAAGAAATGCGCGAGGTTCGCGTATTGCCAGTGCCGTGCCAGGGCGACTGTGGTAGCGGTCTTCGTGACATCACTGTCTCTAGCACTCTATGCCCGGTCGCGCGAGTACGCCCTGCCGGTAGTAGTGCTTTATCTCCCTCATCTCCGTCACCAGATCCGCCCTCGCGATAAGGGCGTCAGGGGCAAGGCGGCCGGTTAGAACGAGTTCAACTTCGCGCGGCCGCTGGTCGATGAAAGAAAGCACCTCCTCAATCGTAAGGAGGCCGAAGGCGATGGCGACGTTGACCTCGTCGAGCACGATCACCTCGTATTTGCCCGACAACATTGTCTCGAAGGCCTTGGCAAGACCGGCCTTTGCTTGCGAGAGGTGTTCGCCGGTCACCTCTTCACGGCGGATGCAGCGAGTATCGCCGTACTGCTCCACGGTGATGTAGGGGTGATTGCGCAGGGCGTCCAGCTCGCTGTAGTGTTGGCCCTTCATAAACTGGCAGATGTAAGTGCGCATGCCGCGTCCAGCGGCTCGCAGCGCCAGGCCGAGGGCGGCCGTCGTCTTGCCCTTCCCGTTCCCGGTGTACACCTGCACGTAGCCGAGGCGAGTGGGCGAGGTCAGCTGGCCTCTTGGAGCCTCCACCAATGAACCTGATTGCTTCATAACCGTATTCTTCCTTCCATTTGCCGGCGATCACCTGCCGGGGTGCTCGCCAGGCGCCAATACGCCCGCCGAGCGTATTGCGGCAGAGTGCGCGCCGAGCCATGGCCCTGCCGTAGAGCCGTGCTTCAGCGCCGCGCGGAGGGGCGAAGAGAAACAGCGCGCCGCTGCCACGAAACGCGGCAGCGGCGCGTACAGAAGAGTCCGATGGGGTCCCGCGCCACTTCCCGCGAAGCGCTGTCGAGCGTGGGGTGGAAACGGTCTCCTGGCTTCCGCGTCGTCCTCGACCTGCGCCTTCCCACCCGCTTGCGGGGTAGTGGCATGATGCAGGTTCTGTCGGCGGTTACAGTTGCGGGGCAGCGCCGGTTTCGCACCGGCTTCCCAAATATACCCACCCGTGAATCTATTCTATTGCACGCAATATAGACCCTGAATTACAGGGCTGTCAACGGGGGAAACCACGATACGTGCCCCACGCGTTCGCCACACGTGACAGCAGTCGGCCCTATTCGGGCGGCCCGTTTTGGACAGCTTAGACAACAGTCAAGCGCTTGTCGTCACCGAGTGGCCTCAACATGCCTGATGCCTCACTACACTTGTACCTGGACAGCAATCTGAACCTGGCGCCTACTAGCATAGCGGACTGTTCCATCTGAAAGAGGGATGCCAATCCAGTTGCCTGCCAGATGGATCTGGCAAACGCGAAGCGTAGAACGGTTAGCTGGCTGATCTGCTCTTTTCGTGCACGAAGGTCACCAGCTCGGCCACGCTCTCAATAGGCGTTTCGGGCAGGACGCCGTGTCCCAGATTAAAGATGTGCCCGAGTTTCCCGCCCGCTTGCCCCAATACCTGCTCCGCCCGCTGCCGCAGCACCGGCGAGGGCGCGAACAGGGTCAGCGGGTCGAGGTTTCCCTGGATGGCCAGGTCTTCGCCGATCCGGCGCCATGCCCTGGCGAGATCAACACGCCAGTCTATGCCGATCACGTCGGCTCCGCACTCGCGTATCGTCTCCAGCATGCCGCCGGCGCCCGTTGTAAAGTAGATGACCGGCACGCCACTCTCTCTGGCCATGGCCACGGCCCGCTGCACGTGGGGGAGAGCGAATTGACGGTAGTCTTCAGTACTGAGCAAACCGGCCCAACTATCGAAGATCTGCACCACCTGAGCGCCTGCCTGCACCTGCGCCTGCAAGTAGTGGCCCACCAGCTGCGCCAGCTTGCCCATCAAGGTCCACCAGGAGGCCGGTTCGGCATACATGAATCGCTTGGTCTGAGCGTAATTGGAGGATGCCCCTTCTATAAGATAGCCCGCCAGGGTGAAGGGTCCGCCAGAGAAACCGATAAGCGGCGCTCTTTCCGCGAGTTCGTGGCGCGCCAGCCGCAGAGCCTCTTGCGTGTAGGGCGAAATCTCCTCGGCTTCCGGCAGGCGCAGAGCCGCGACATCGCTGGCCCTGCGCACGGGCGGGGAGATGAGCAGCCCCCCACCTTCTGCCACATCGACCGTTACGCCCATCGCCTCCAGCGGTGGCAGGATATCCCCGAAGATGATTGCCGCGTCGAGCGCGAAGCGCCGCAGCGGCTGGAGCGTGATCTCCACCGCCAGCTCCGGCGTCTTGATCGCTTCCAGCAGCGTGTAGCGCTCTCGCAACCTGCGATACTCAGGCAGATAGCGGCCCGCCTGGCGCATCAGCCAGATCGGCGTGCAGTCGACCGGTTCGCGCCGGCAGGCGCTCAGAAAGCGATGCTTAGTCATGGACCGTTAAGCTTCCCTCGCTACGCTCATCGCCTCGCGCGCGGCGGAGATGGTCTGTTCAATATCCGCGTCGGTATGCGCCGTCGAGACAAAACCTGCTTCGAACTGTGACGGAGCGAAGTAGACGCCGCGCTCCAGTATGGCGCGGAAGTAACGGCCGTAAAGGGCGGTGTCAGCCGTCTTGGCCGAATCGTAGTTGCTGACCTGCTGGCCGGTGAAGAAGAGCGTGAGCATACTGCCGACTCTGGTACCGCAGGCTGGAATGCCAGCCTCTTCCGCAGCCGAATGGAGACCGTCGGCAAGGCGCGCCGCCTTGCGCTCCAGTTCGCTGTAAAGGCCGGGTTTCTGGAGGGCGCGCAGCATGTGGATGCCGGCGCTCATCGCCAGCGGGTTGCCCGAGAGGGTGCCTGCCTGGTAAACGGGTCCGACGGGCGCCATCATCTGCATGATCTCACGGCGACCGCCATAGGCGCCCACTGGCAGGCCACCGCCGATGATTTTGCCAAGGCATGTGAGGTCGGGCGTGACGCCGTACAGCGCCTGCGCGCCGCCATAGGCCACGCGGAAGCCGGTGATCACTTCGTCAAAGATGAGCAGCGCTCCCTCTTGCTGAGTGATCTCCCGCAGACCGGAGAGGAAGCCTGCGGCGGGTGGGATTACCCCCATGTTGCCCGCCACCGGTTCAAGGATGATGGCGGCCACTTGGCCGCTGTTCTCGGCGAACAGCCGCTTGATTCCAGAAAGATCGTTGTAAGTAGCGGTGAGCGTGTGTTGGGCGGCGGCTGCGGGCACCCCGGGACTGTCGGGGGCGCCCAGGGTCAGGACGCCGGAGCCGGCCTTGGTCAGTAGCATGTCGGCGTGGCCGTGATAACCGCCGGCGAACTTGATCACCTTGTCCCGCCCGGTGAAGGCGCGCGCCAGTCTGAGCGCGCTCATCGTTGCCTCCGTTCCCGAGTTGACGAAGCGCACAACCTCTATCGATGGCACCGCCTCGACCACCAGCTTGGCCAGCTCGGTCTCCAGCTCCGTGGGAGCGCCAAAGCTGGTGCCAGACTCGGCGGCCTTCTGCACTGCTTCGACTATTCCTGGATCGGCGTGGCCGAGAATGAGCGGGCCCCAGGAGCCGACGTAGTCGATGTAGACATTGCCGTCGACGTCGTACACGCGGGCACCCGCCCCGCGGGCGATGAAGATCGGCTGGCCACCAACCGACCGGAAGGCGCGCACTGGGCTGTTCACTCCCCCCGGTAGATAGCGCACGGCGTCGTCGTACAGTTGCTGAGATCGTAGCGTCTTCAAATTGTGTCTCCTTGCTTGAGTTCGTCGGTCAGGGCGTATCCGGGGCCGGCCTATTCTTCCCGCAGCCAGCGGGCAGCCTCTTTGGCGTGGTAGGTGATGATCATGTCGGCACCCGCCCGTTTGATTGCGGCGAGAATCTCCATCGCCACACGCCGCCCGTCGACCCACTCGTTTGCGGCGGCCGCCTTTACCATCGAGTACTCGCCGGACACGTTGTAGGCGGCGAGCGGCAGGTCAAAGCGGTCGCGCACGCGCGCAATCACGTCCAGGTAGGCGAGGGCGGGCTTCACGATGACGATATCGGCCCCCTGCTCCACGTCCAGCCCCACTTCGCGTAGGGCCTCGCGCGCGTTGGCAGGGTCCATTTGGTAGCCTCGCCGGTCGCCAAACTGCGGCGCAGAATCGGCGGCGGTGCGAAACGGCCCGTAAAAGGCGGAGGCGTACTTCGCGGCATAGGCCATAATTGGGGTGTCGGTAAAACCCTGCTCGTCCAGCGCTCGTCGGATGGCGCCGACCCGCCCGTCCATCATGTCCGAGGGCGCGATCACATCGCTGCCAGCGGCCGCGTGGGACAGCGCAGTGCGCGCCAGCAGCGGCAGAGTCCGGTCGTTATCCACTCTGTCGTTGGCAAGCACACCGCAGTGGCCGTGGTCCGTGTATTCACAGAGACAAACGTCGGTTATCACCAGAAAGTCCGGCGAGGAGCGTTTGATGGTTCGCACCGCCTGTTGGACGATGCCATCCTCGGCATAGGCCTCGGAGCCGACCTCGTCTTTTGTGGCTGGCAGGCCGAAGAGGAGGACGCCAGCGATGCCCAAACTCCGCAGCTCGTCCACCTCCGCGCCAAGCATATCCGGGGACAGGTGGTAGTTGCCCGGCATGGGGCCTATCTCCTGGCGCATGCCGCGGCCGTGCACGACGAAGAGCGGGTAGATGAAATCGCCGGGCGCCAGACTGGTTTCACGGACGAGGCGGCGCAGCGCTTCGCTCTGACGCAGGCGCCTTGGACGGGTCATCAAATAATCGGGCATTGATTCTATACCTCCTGGCGGAAATACTCTTCCAAAGCCCGCGCGAGGCTCGGAATGGTGTAATGAGAAGCGACTACGTCCACCCGCAATCCAAGATCGCGCGCCGCGCGAGCGGTGACGGGGCCCATGCACGCTACTATCAGTTCGTTGAGCTGCGCCACGGCTCGTTCACCTGCCAGGTCAACCGTGTTGCGCACGGCGGAAGAGCTGGCGAAGGTGACGGCATGCAACTGCTTGCGCTCGAGCAGCTCGCGCAGTTGTCCGCCGGCGTCGGACGCTGGTACTGTCCGGTAGACGGGCACTTCGTCCACACACGCCCCATGGTTGCGCAGCTGACTGACCAGCACCTCGCGCGCCTCCTCCGCCCGCGCCACCAGTATCTTGCAACCGACGACGCCGCGTTCGAGCAAGCCCGACACCACCTCTTCGGCGACATATTCGTCAGGGACGAAGTCGGGGGTAATGCCGTGGCCTGCCAAAGCGTCGGCCGTTGTAGGACCGATGGCGGCAACCTTGGCCCCTGCGAAGGCGCGGGCGTCCCTCCCCGCGAAGCGCAGGCGCTGGAAGAAGCCGTGCACGCCGTTCACCGAGGTGAAGATGACCCAGTGAAACGAGCCCAGTTCGGCAATCGCCGAGTCCAGAGGTTCCCAACACGGCGGCGGCTCGATGCGGATGACAGGAACCTCGATGGGATGAGCGCCAGCTTCCGTGAGCAGTTGGCTGAGTGCGCCGGCCTGCGCGCGCGTGCGGGTGACCAGTACCTGCTTGCCGAAGAGAGGACGCTTATCGAACCACGCTATCTTCTCTCGCAGGTGGACGACCTCGCCGATGACGACGACGGCTGGCTGGCGGAAGGCATGCTCTTGTGCGAGCGTGGCGATGTCGGCCAGCGTGCCCACTAGTGTTTCTTGCGCCGCCCATGTCCCCCAGCGAATCAGGGCGACCGGCGTCCGCGGGTCTCGACCGTGGCGTACCAACTGCTCCGTGATGGAGGAAAGCCTGCTCATGCTCATAAGAAAGACCAGCGTTCCAGAGCCATGGCCAAGCGCCTGCCAATCGATGTTGGAGCCGGCCTTCGTGGGGTCCTCGTGCCCTGTCACTACGGAGAAGGATGCGGTGAAGCCCCGGTGGGTAACAGGGATGCCGGCATAGGCCGGCGCGGCCACTGCGGAAGTGACGCCGGGCACTACCTCAAACCGTATTCCGGCATCGACCAGAGCCTCCGCTTCCTCGCCGCCGCGACCGAAGACGAACGGGTCGCCCCCCTTGAGCCGCACTACGTATTTGCCAGCGCGTGCCCTGGCGATCAACATCGCGTTGATCTTGGCCTGGGGTACGGTGTGGTGGCTGGAGGCCTTGCCAACGTAGACCAACTCAGCATCCTGCGGCGCTTCGGCTAGCACACGCTTGTCCACCAGCCTGTCGTATACCACGACCTGCGCCTCCCGTAGCCGCTTCGCACCCCGAACGGTAATGAGTCCCGGGTCGCCCGGCCCGGCCCCCACCAGTGAGACCCAGCCGCCTTCCTCTTTCCGCTCGGCGCCGCAGGTATTCTCCCCTGCCAACTCACTCCACCTCCTGCCCGATTTGCGCCAGGATCCTGTCCCCTCCTGCCGCTTTCAGCCTGCTTGCCAGTGCCAGGCCGATTGGTTCTGGGGTGCTGGCGTCACCTTCGATCTCCAGCCGCAGCACAGTTGTGCCGGATGGGTTGGCAAGCAGACCGACCAGGTGGAGGACACCATTGCGGACAACGGCGTAGGCGCCCAATGGGGTGAAGCAGCCACCACCCAGCGCCCGCACGAAAGCGCGTTCGGCCAGCGCCGCCGCGTGGCTGTTGGCGTCGTCTGTTGTGGCGGCCAAAGCCATCGTCTCCTGGTTGTCCGCGCGGGCCTCGATGGCGATAATCCCCTGCCCCGGCGCGGGCACCATCACAGAAAGGTCGATGTACTCGCTGATCTCCCCAGCCAGGCCGAGCCTATGCAGGCCAGCTGCCGCGAGCACAACGCCATCCAGTTCTGCACTCAGCGCCTTGCGCACGCGCGTGTCGACGTTGCCACGGACGTTCTCGATGACAAGGTCGGGTCGGAGAGCTCGTAGCTGGGCAGCGCGTCTGGGGCTGCTCGTACCCACGCGGGCGTTAGCAGGCAGGCCCTGCAGGGAGCACCGGTGGCGGGTAACGAGCACGTCACGCGGGTCCTCCCGTGGGCTCACTGCGGCTAGCGCCAGGCCGTCCCCAACCTTGCTCGGCAGGTCCTTGAGGCTGTGGATGGCGAGATCAATCTCTCCGGCCAGGAGCGCGTTCTCAATCTCCTTCACAAAGATACCGCGTGTGCCGATCGCCGCCAGAGCAGCTCGCTGGTTTCTGTCTCCACCGGTGTGGATAGGCTTGATGATAAACTCCCGCTGCGGGTGGAACGAACGGAGCCGGCTGACGATGTATTCCGCCTGCCAGAGGGCGAGGGCACTGCCGCGAGTGCCTACGACAATGGGGCGGTCTCTCGCGTCTGTCAACGTGGAACCTCCTCCAAGGCGAACAGATCATGCACCGCGCGCAGGTAGTCCGCATTGTCGAGGCTGCCGCCATTCTGCTTCAGACGAACGGTTGGCTCGTGGAGGATCTTGTTGACGATCCTGGTGGTCAATGCCTCCACCGTCATCAGCTCTCGCTCCGAGAGCCCTTCGAGCCGGCCGAGCGCCTTGCGGAGCTCAGCCTGACGTATCTCTTCCGCACGCCGGCGCAGAGCGGTAATCGTCGGCGCCGCCCGACGGCCCCTCCGCCAGGCGTCGAAGGCTTCCGCTTGCTCTAAGATGATCTGTTCTGCCCGGGCGGACTCTCCGCGTCGTTTCTCCATATTAGTGATGCAAACGCCCTGCAGATCGTCGATGTCGTAGAGGGAGACGCCGTCGACGCGCCTCACCCGAGGGTCGATGTCGCGCGGCACGGCGATGTCGACGAGCAGAAGCGGGCGGTCACGGCGGTCATGCATCGCTTGGCTGACGAGGTCGTACGATAGAACGAAGCCTGATGCGCCGGTGGACGAGATGACGACGTCGGCCTCGGTGAGGAGGCTTGGCAGGAGAGCGAATGCGGCAGCGCGCCCATTGAAGCGGTCCGCGAGCTGTGTCGCCCTGCTGTAAGTACGGTTGGTGACGATGGCGCCGGTTACGCCGTTGGCTACGAGAGTTTGGGCGGCTAACTCTGCCATTCTGCCAGCGCCGACCAGGAGG
>CAZMKF010000016.1:0-9427 GCA_964566935.1 uncultured Dehalococcoidales bacterium
CTGATAACCAGCACTCTGCTCAGCCTGAGACGGCAAGTCAGGGAGACGGAGGGGTTACTGCAACTGACCGTGGCGGTTCCCCAGGATAGGGCGGCGGTGGCGGTGCAGGACGGCTCGTTAATCATGGCGGTCACTGAGGGACCTGGCCTGGAGAAATGGTTCCTGCAAAACGTCATCGACGGGCAGCTCGCCTTGTACGACCAGTTCCAGGCGCGAGGCATTCCCTTCGCCGCCTATACCAGCCGCCCCCGCGCCTCTGATCTGGCGCGGACGTTACGCGTGATCCGCTGTCCCTCGGATGATCCCATCACCTGCAACAGCTGCAGCCTGGTAAACGACGGGACAGACAACACGAAGTCCGACTGCCGCCAGCTGGAAGGCCTGGCCGATCGGCTACTGATGCAGGCGATTCTACAACCCGGTGAGCGATCATGTATCTGCCGCTCACGCTGGCGCTATTCCGAAAACAACTACCGTCAGCACATGATCCATTTCTTCTACCTGAACGTGGGTCGCGAAATCTGTCGCATCGAGGTGCCAAAATGGGTGGCGCAGAACGCAGGTCTGGTCGACCTGGTACACGCCACGGCACTGCAACAGACGAGGTTGGGTGGCGGCTATCCGGTGGCCTTGATGGAAGCACACGAGCAGGCCGTGCTGAAAGCGGGCGAGCGTCAACAATACGAGATCCTGCTGGAACAGGCCCTTGGCGGCCCCATTGGCTGGAGCAGTGTCTCCGCAAAGGCTGAAAGCAAGAGACGCCGGCCACTCTAACCTTGGAGTTCCGTCTCGGGTGGGCAGGCACCCGGGAGGCCAGCTATAATCGGGCCTGACACAAATGGAGGTCAACATGCTTGAGGAGAGGCACAGCCTGCGCCTGGGTGAGGTGATCGAGACCACCTCCACGGAGTTTGTTGCCGAGGCCTATCAGCTGGCAGGCGCACCGGCGCTGGGCGCGCTGGTGCGTACCGGTGACGAGGAGAACTGCTGTTATGCAGCGACATACTTCGTACAAACTGCCGGCATCGACCCCGGGCGCCGACCCATCGCGCGAGGCAGGGAGCGCGAGAGTGAGCAGGAGATCTTCGATGACCACCCCGAACTCAACCAGCTACTGCGCACTGAGTTCCGTGCCTTGCTGATCGCTCACCGTCAAAACGGCCGGCTAAGCCCCTGGCTACCGGCCGCGCCGCCGCGGCTGCACGGGTTCGTGTACGAATGCAACCTGGCTGAAGTAATTGAGGTGACCAACTGTCACTCGCTACTGCGCAGCCTGCTGTTTTCATCCGTGAAGAGCGGCACAGACGAACTGGTCGGCGCCTTTGTTCGACACGGCGCCCGCGCCCGCGCTGCCAGTGGTGAAGACCGCCAGTACTGCATTGACGCGGGCCGGGAGTTGGCCACCATGCTAGGCGCCGACCCGCAGCGACTGAACGCACTCTTGTTGAGGATCAAGCCATGAGTACTGGCGTGCGCAAACCACTGGGCACGGTGATCACCGGCTCGTTGATGGGCGGCCTGGAGGTGAAGCTGAACCCTGGTAAGGACGTGGAAGAGCTGGCGGTTGGCAGATACGTAGTCATCATCGGCAAGTTACGACGATTCTTTGGTATGGTAACCAACGTCGGCCTCGCCACAAGCAACCCTCAGATAGCGCTCAGCCCTCCAGACCTCAGCGACCAGTTTGTCCAGGAAGTGCTGGATGGCATCGGCACTTATTCCTCGCTTGAAGTGACACCGATGCTGATGCTGCCCCTCTTATCGGACACGAAAGACATCAGACCCGAACCGGTGAAGACGGTGCCCAGGCACTTCTCCACGGTGTTTGAAGCCAACGAGAACGACGTGCACAGCGTCTTCGGCGACGAACAGGAGAAGAACAACTTCGTTATCGGCACGCCGCTGGATATGGATACGCGAGTCTGCATTGACCTTGGCCGTTTTGTCGCCCGCAGCAGTGGTGTCTTCGGCAAGTCGGGCACCGGCAAAACTTTCCTCACCCGACTGTTGCTGGCGGGCATTGCACAGCGAGGCTCCGCCGTCAATCTCGTCTTCGACATGCATAACGAGTACGGCTGGGGCTCCAAAGACGAAAACGGTAAGGAGGTCAAAGGGCTGAAGCAGCTCTATAACGCTAAGGTTATCGTCTACACGCTGGACGAGGTATCGTCCAAGAGGCGGGGCGCGCAGTGGGACGAACGGCTCGAAATCGCCCTCACTTCAATCGAGCCGGAGGACATCGCTCTGATGCAGGAGGCGTTGGGCCTGTCAGCAGCAGCGCTGGAGAGCGTTTACGAGCTGGCCAAGCGCTTTGGCGCCAACTGGCTGACCGAGTTCGTCGAATTGGGCAATGAAGAGCTGGAGGAGCTGGCACGGGAGCGTGGCTTCCACTCGAGCACACTGGGACACCTTTACCGCAAACTGAAGCGGCTCACCCGCCTGCCGTTCCTCAGGCAGAAGACTGACGGCGATTCGCTGGAAGATATGCTAGCCACCCTGACCAGTGGCAAACACGTAGTGCTCGAGTTCGGGGGCAACAACTCGCTCGACGCCTATATGCTGGTGGCCAATGTGCTCACCAGGCGCATCCATGAGCGCTTCGTCGAGCTCACTGACTTGGCCAGCGGGGATAAAAGCAGACAGCCACCCAACCTGGTGATCACCATTGAGGAGGCGCACAAGTTCCTCAGTCCGGCTATCGCCGACCAGACGATCTTCGGCACGATTGCACGTGAGTTGCGCAAATATCACGTGACCTTGCTGGTGGTGGACCAAAGACCCAGCGCCATCGCCGACGAAGTGATGTCGCAGATTGGCACCCGGGTTACCTGTCTGCTTGATGACGAGAAAGACATCGGTGCCGTGTTGTCCGGCGTATCTGGCGCCAGCTCGCTACGCAGCGTCCTCGCCAGACTCGACTCACAACAGCAAGCGCTTATCCTCGGTCATGCGGTACCCATGCCGGTTGTGGTGCGCACACGCGAGTACGATGCCAATACCTACCGGGAACTTGGCTTTGTCGACGCCGAAGAGCTGAAGACCACGGCCGCCCAGGACGTGGCGGATCTCTTCGATGATTGACTTTGCGGAGACACCCTCAGAGGTCTGCAGACGACAGATCCCGATCAGCATCTAAGGGTGATTGGGCACGTGGAAGCTGGTCACAGCGTCTTCGTCGGCCGCCTTTACACCGAATGCAGGCCTCAGGAATCCGGCGGTCGCAGCCCCTTGGCGGCGGTGGGAGTGGCCGTTCCGGCGGTCGCTGCCGCAGTCGCAGTAGCCGTTACCGTCTGTTTTGGTGGAGTAGGGGTTTCCAGTAGCAACGCCGGCTGACTGCCTGGCGTAGGCGCCACGGTGATCACGGGCTCGACGCCCAGAATCTGCCAGCTGCCATCCCCCTGCAGAACCCAGCCGGTATCTCCCACTGCAATCGTCAACGTCTCGCCCTGCCGGCGCAGCTGCACAACTACGTTTTCAGCTGGTCCCACTGGCTCACCAATTAACTCGATAATGATATCCGCCCACTGCCTGCCGGCGGGCGGCGCCGGCGCCGCAGCTGTCGGCGTGGCCGTGGCCGTCGGCTCGACGGTCGCTATCACGGCGGTCGCATCCACAGCTGGTTGTTCGCCATCCGGCGTGGCCACTATCACTGGTGGCGCCGTCGCGCTACCTGCAGGGGTAGAAGCCAGCGTTGCAGTGGCAACCATGGTTGGTATTGACAGCGCGGGAGGCGTGGCTGGACGTGATAGTTCCAGAACGCGGTAGACACCGCTGTCCATCAACAGGTAGGCGAAACCGTTCAGGTCATCGTAAAGAACCAGGCCGCTAACGTGGTCCTGCTTGCGCAGTTGCAGGGTCTCAACCAGAGGGGCGGGCGTCGCGGTCGAATTAGCGGTTGCAGCCGGCGTCACCACTAGCGTTACGCTGGCGCCACCCGTTGGCGTGATGATTGGCGAGGCCAACGCCACCGGCCCCGGGGTAGCGGTTTCAGGTACGGGCGGTCTGGTGGCCAGCGCCGCAGTGGCTGCAGTCGTCGCCGCCGCAGACGCCGTCTGGCTGGCCACGGCGACTGTCATGACCACGGGTGTTCCCGCTGTAGTGAACGAAGTGACTTCTCGCGGTGTCGTCAGAGAAGTATCCGGTTTGACCAGGTGACCTATCGCCGCCAGGGGATCAACTGCCACCGAGACAGCAGGGGCCACGACTGAGTAACGGGTACCGGGGGCGAGTTGCGTCTGCGGTCGCACGGTGAGCACGTCGCCCTGCCATTGTGTGATCACCGGCACATCGGGTTCTATCCGCAGAGATCGCTCGACAAGGCCGCGGTCCACGCCCTCTGGGTAGGGGATCTGCACCATTGTAACCACGGCCACAGAAGTGGCCTGCGGTGGAGGATCGACGTGGTACTCGGCCTGCACGGTCCGGATACGCCCCATTAGGCCGATAACGCTGACAAGCACAAAGCAGGCAGTTGCTGCCGCCACAACGAAGGCGGGGCTCTTACTCCAGCCGGCTCGCCGTGGCGACGCTTGTGGCAACGGCGGCGCGCTCACTGGCGGGTAAGCATCTCTGAAGGCAATGCCCACCTTCTCGTGTTGTGCGAGCAGATTCGAGCAATCGGCGCAACCGGGCAGATGCCTCTCCACTCGGCGAATTTCTTCCTGGCTGGCTTCGCCATAGTAATAGGCGATGATCTCTTCCTCGCCCAAATGGCCGTTGTTGCGTTCACTGGTCACGCATCATCCCTCGTAGCTGTCACCGGTGGCAACGTAGGCCTCCCGCAAACGCCGACGGGCGCGGTAGAGAAGCACCTTGGCACCAGCCTCGGTAATACCCAACACATCCGCTATTTGAGCGCAGCTGAACTGCTCACACTCCTTCATTAGCAGCGCGGCACGGTAGTGTTCCGGCAGCTTCTGCATTGCGCGCCTAACGGCTGCTGCCGACTCTTCACCGATCACTTCCTGCTCCGGCGTGTCCCTGGCGGGCTGGAAAGCAGCGACGAGCCGCTCCCACGTATGGAACGAAAACCGCTTGCGGCGACGCAGCTCGTCCAGGCAAACGTTCGTAGCAACACGAAACAACCACGCTTTTACCCCCAGCTCGGGATCCAGTCTGTCCCAAGACTTCAGCGCCCTCTCAAATGTCACCAGAGAGGCGTCGTAGGCGGCGTCACGGTCACCCAGCATGCGCAAGGCATAGTTGAACAACGGCGTGTGGTACTGCCGATATGCCGTTTCGAAATCACTAGCCGTAAGCACGCTCCCGGGGTGGCTCAACCTCCACACTGTCGTTCGTTCGACTGTTTCTCTAACAACTAATACGAACGAAGTCGGGATTGGTTACACCTGAAACACTTGTGGGCGACGAGGAGTCTATGAATCCGCCTTACTGGATACTGTCAGGTGGTTTGCGAGTGCGACAGGCCATGCAAAAACTGTTGCGAACGTAGTGGCGCATCGCGCTCAGTGTCCAGCTTCTCATGGCGGTAACGATAGTCGCTTTTGCGCACATACTCAGCCAGCTCTGCCTCCAGGCTACGCAGCTGGCGTTCAGCGCACGCCAGCAGGACCTTGCGGGCTTGCGGGTCGCGCGTGGAGCTAGTTGCCATGCGGATGTGCGGCAAGCATAGGTCGGCTGCGCCCACTGCCTCCTGCACAACCGGTTGCTTAAGGTAATCTCCCAGGGCGCCGGCAAAACGCAACTCCGCTTCCGCTTGCAATTCGCAAGCCGGACAAGCGTTCTCTGCTACCGTGCCACCGCCTGCCCCGCCCTGGCGAGCCGGTCCAATCCAGCGCGACAGCCAACCGCGCGCTGTATCGGCGGGCGCCAGTTTTTCCTCAGTGTCCTCCATCAACTGCCTGAGCAGGTCCTGGTTGATGATGGCCAGACCGAGCGGATCACGGGTCTCGCCCAGAAACTGCAAGCCGTGACGCTGACAGAGCCCCTCGCTGGCCCGCAGCCGCCGGCGCATGTCCACATCCGTCACCATCTCGTAGGCAACGCTGTCGAGATAGCGCGAAACACTGGCCGCCGCCTGCCGGCAGACGGCGCAACCCGGCGCCGCCAGAGCCTCCAGCAATTCGAAGTAAGGTGTGTGCTTCTGGTTGGGCGTATTCATCCTAATGACTCGTTAGCATATCGGTCGTCGGGGCGCAAGCGCTCTACTCATCCAACTCATCCGGTTTCGCCAGCCAATCACCCACTATCGCCGGCAACTCGGCCAGCGGCGACACGCGGCTTATGCCCTCCGGCAGCGATTTGAGGAACTTGCTGCCATAGTATTTGGAGACGACGCGCCGGTCAAGGAAAACTACTACGCCACGGTCCCTGGCGCTGCGAATCAGACGCCCAAAGCCCTGTTTCGTCTTCAACACCGCCTGTGGCACCATGTAGTGGTTGAACGGTTCCTCGAACAGTTCGCTACGCGCCGCCACCACCGGGTCCGTCGGCACGGCGAAGGGTAGTTTGGCGATCACCAGCAGACTAAGGGCTTCGCCAACCACGTCAACTCCTTCCCAAAAAGAAGCGGTGCCGAGCAGCACAGTGCGTGGATTGGAGCGAAAGGCCCGCAATAGCTGGTTTCGAGATGAACCGTCCAGGCGCTGCGCCATGGTGAGGATATTGTGGCGCTGCAGTTGCGGACCTATCGCCCGGTAAGTCGTGGCCAGCTGACTGTGCGAGGTGAAGAGGATCAGGGCGCGCCCTTGCGAGGCGCGGCACAGCTCGGCAATGGCCGTCTCCAGCTGCTTCTGGTGACCGGGTTGTTGTGGCTCCGCGATGTCCGCCGGAATCAGCAGAACGGCGCGCGACCGATAGTCAAACGGCGAGTCCAACTGAAGCGTCCTCGCCCCTTCGAGCCCCAAGGTGCCGTTGAAGTAATCGAAGCTGCCGGCGATACTGAGCGTTGCCGAGGTGAGGATGACCGCCTGCATGCGGTTGAAGAGCTGTTGCTGGATCACTTCGGCAACGGTGATAGGCGCCGACCGGAGTACCGCCTGTTCGGTGCGCCCCGGCATAACCTCGAGCCACTGCACCCAATTCTTCTCGTTGCGACCAACCATGGCGCCGCCCAGCTCACGCATGCCCGTCAGTTTGTCGAGAACGGCCTCAACGGCATTCACGGCGGCCATGAGATCATCGTCGGCATCGGTGCCGCCGCCAGAGGCGACAATCGTCGTCAGTTTACGCAGGCCGGACTCCAACTCCACAGCCGCCAGCTCGAGCCGCTCCCAGGCTACCTCCCCCTCTTCCCAGGCCTCGCTCTGGCGAAGGGCTCCAGTCACCCGCAACCTGCCGCCACGGTCGTCAGCACTAACTAGAATCTGGTGCAAGCTGCTGGCAAAGCGGTTAGCAGCAGAACGAGTGACATCGGCCAGCTGGTGCGCCGACTCTATTGCCGCCTCCAACTCGCGCCGAGCGCCGGCGGGCACCGAGCCGGTGCGCACCAGCGCGCTGAAGTCCGCCAGCAGGCCGCTGCGCCCGCCGGCGCTGTTTTCGCGGCTCACCTCGTCGATCAGCGCGTTAACCTCGCGACTGCCGATAGTCGAGGACAGCTGCTCGGTGGCCACATCCTCAAGGTTGTGAGCTTCATCGATCACGAGGTAGTGGTACTCGGGCAGGGCGCCACCCTCGGCGGCGGCGCTCAACAGCAGGGCATGGTTGACTACGATCAGATGGGCGGCGGCGGCCTCAGCGCGAGCACGGTAAAGAAAGCAGGTGTGATTGCGAAAATGCTGGCAGCGTGGACCGATACAGTGCTCACTAGCGGCGTTAAGGCGAGACCACAGCGATTTCTCGGCGTTTGTAAACGACATCTCGGTCCAGTCGCCGGTGGCGGTGGTGGGTAGCCAGGCCAGAATCTTGATCAGCGCCCCCGCCTCCTCCGGGTCGACCATCGCTCTCTTGCGCTCGCCAGCGTAGCGGCGCAAACACAGGTAGTTGTTGCGTCCCTTGAGAAGCGCCGCCTTAAACTGAAACCCTGCCGTGTCCTGGAGCGCCGGTATGTCTTTCTGAAACAGCTGATCCTGCAGGTTCAGCGTCTTGGTGGAGATGACCACTCGTTCGTTATTGAGGCTGGCAAAACGGGCAGCGGGCAACAGATAAGCGAGCGATTTACCGGTTCCAGTGCCGGCTTCCACCACCAGCGTCTGCCCCTCGTTGAGGGACTCCACCACCGCCGTCAGCATCTCCACCTGCTGCGGCCGGTGCTCGAAACCCTCCTGTCTGGAGAAGGCGCCGCCTGGCTCGAGCATCCCTGCCAGTTGCTTCGCCTCAACCGGTCTAATAGTGTCGTTTGGCACAAGTGGTCTGGCCGCTTTGGCCTGACTGAAGACGTTATCGAGGCTGGCCTCCTCGAGGCTTCGCTTAGCCGCGAGAACCTGCCGCAGCGAGGAGCCACTGAAGACGTTCAGTGATAGCTCGCGTTCTACCGCGCGGAACAGCTCGAGCAGCGGCCAACCGGTCAACTCGCCCACCCGCACGATCTCCTGTACTACGCTGAGGTCCAGCTCCAGAGCACGTTCCACCAGGTACTGGTAGAGCTGCATCGAGACCTCGGCGTCTGCCTGGGCGCGATGGAAGGAGTAGTCCCCCAAGACCAGCTCGTCGGCGATGGCCTGCAGTCCCCGCCCGGCGAGAGAAGGCATCAGGATGTTGGTCAGTTCAAAAGTGTCGATCAGCATGTTGCCGAGATTGAGGCCGCTCTTGCTCAAGAAGGCGACGTCGTTCTCGATGCTGTGTCCAACCAGGGGGAACTCCCGCAGGAAGGCACGCAATCCTTGAGCCACCGCGGCAAAGACTGGCGCCTGTGACACCTCACGTGCCGAGATGCCGGTGAGCCGCTGTATGCGGGGCGGCAGGGGGCGACGTGGATTGACCAGCGTATGATACCTGTCAACCACCTTGCCGGCGCGGAACTTCACGGCAGCGATCTCGATGATCGCGTCGGTTGCCGCATCGAGGCCGGTGAGCTCCAGATCGAGGGCGACCATGGTTTCGTCCAGACGCATGCTTACCTGCTGCCTAAGGCGGTGGGAAAGCCACTCATCTCAGCGAAAACCCAGGATGCAGGGAAGGGCACGACGCAGCGCTAAAGAGCGGTGGCTGATCTCGTTCTTCTCGTTCAAACTCAACTCAGCCATGGTGCAACTGGTACCGAGAGGGAGAAAGATGGGGTCGTAGCCGAAGCCGTTCTCGCCGCGCGGCTCTGTAGCGATCTGCCCTTCAATGACGCCTTCAAATAGCTGGGCGGCGCCACCCGCCAGGGAGACAGCAACTACCGAACGAAAGCGAGCTGTTCTCTGCTCCGGCGGCAGGTTGCCAAGCCGTTCAAGGACCAGCAGCAGCCTGTCGCGGTCGTTATTAAGGCCACCGTAGCGTGCCGAAAGAACTCCCGGCTCGCCCCCGAGCGCGTCGACCTCGAGGC
>CAZMKF010000016.1:9437-12005 GCA_964566935.1 uncultured Dehalococcoidales bacterium
GGGAACTCTGGATCCGCCGGGCCGGGCCGCTCTGGCCCCTGGCCGGAAAAATCTCCATGCTCGCGCCCGAGCGCGTCGACCTCGAGGCCGGAGTCGTCGGCCACCGTCAAGAGGCCGGCCAGCTTGCCGTATCCCTCCGCCTTGAGGCGGGCGTTCTCCGCAAAGGAGGCGCCACTCTCATCGATTTCCTGCGCTATGCCCAACTCACCAAGGCCAACCAGGCACAGCCCGGTTCCCTGCAGCAGCCGCTCCAATTCGAGGATCTTGCCGCGATTGTTCGTCGCTACCAGCAGCTGCGTCATGACGGCGTTTGCTTCTCCAGATGCTGCTGCAGGGCATCCCAATCAAAGTGCTCTGCCAAAAGTTGATCGAAACGGGCCACCTTGACGCGCTGACGAAAGCGAGAGGTTTGAAACAGCTCGTTAAGCGTCTCAACTGCCTTCAGGGTATCCATATTGACCACCAGCACCGGCACACCAACAGAATTGGCCAGTTCCACCGTCTCGCGTGGCGGATCGAATCCACCAGTCAGGATCAGACAGCGAGTAGGGGTGCCGAGGGCGGCCCGATGAATGTCTGGTCGGTCTCCACCGGTGATCACCGCTTTGTTGGCGTGGCGGCGGAAATAGGCCGCAGCGCCCGAGGCGGTCATGGCGCCAATCATCAGCCGTTCCACCAGCCGCTCCAGGCCTTCCTCACCGGCTACGACTTGGGCCTTCACCTTGTTGGCGATCTCCGCCACGGTAACACCCATCAGTAGACGATCCTGGGGCAGCACCGCGAGCGACTTGATGCCATACGGCTCGCAGATGGGAGTCAGTTGTTGACGTGCCCGGCCGAGTTGGCTGGGCGGCACGCTTGTGAGCACGCAAGCGCCGATGCCGTGATCGCTGCTGCGCAAGACGGTAGCCAGTGAATCGTAGAGGTCAGTGCGATAGCGCAGAACAAGGATCTGCAGCGCGCCCAGAGCACGGCTGATGTCTCGGGGGGAGATTCCCAGTCTGGCGCCATCGTAAAGGCTGTGTCCGGACTCGCTCAGCAGCACGTCGCTGCAGTCCGCTGCCTTGCGCAACGAGTCGAAAACGAACTGCTGGGCACGGGTAGAACGTGTGCGTGCGCTGAGCAGGGTCATCTCTGGCGCTGCACGATCATACTCCAGTATCTCACGCACGAACGCGGCATCGGCGTCCGGCACATGATCAGCCAACGGTTTCAGGTAGGAAACTCGCAGCCCGTCTTTCTGCAAGCGGCGCGCCAGGCCCACGGCCAGCGCCGTCTTGCCGGCTGCCGCCTCAAGCGAGGAGAGCACAATTACACCTTTCACAGCACCGCCCCGACTAAGATACTTATGTCACGCCACAAGCGCCCTCACCCGCTCTTGGTGCGGGCGGCTCGTTCGGCTGACTGAGTCTAGCAGCTGGCGAAAAGTCAGGTCAATCTGCTGGGCCTGAGCCGAACCCTGTTACTCTCTTGACCAGTCGGCTGCCCTCTCCTTCTTGACGCTCCCCGTGAACGGCGACTATAGTCTGCCTGCAGCCAACCACAACGCACAGAGGGAGGGCCGAGCTCGCTCGGCCAGCAGATTTGGCAATATCGGGCCTGATAGCCGCGCTTAGCTTCTCAATATCGACCCTGTTTACTGCTCCGCCAGCGGTATTGGACTCCTCCGAATTCTCCCTGCCCATCTACAGTTCTCAGGTCCAGAGCATCCAGCGTGCGGAACTGAACGGCATCGGCGCCAGTTCGTACGTCCTGCTCAATGGTCTCACTGGTGAGCTTGTTGCCGGGTATAACGAGCACGAACGTCGCGCGCCAGCCAGCACAACCAAGATCGCTACCGCGCTGGTAACGCTGGAGAATGCGCAGCTTGATCGTCAGGTAGAGGTCAAGGTCAATCACTGGGAGCTGGAGGACAGCTCGGTGATGGGGCTGGTGGCGGGCGAACGTCTAACCATCCTGGACCTCCTGTACGGTCTGATGTTGCCTTCAGGAAACGACGCGGCGGCGCAACTTGCTCTCAGCGTCAGCGGTGGGGAGAGCGAGTTCGTCGCCAGGATGAACGCGCTGGTGGACCGTCTGGGGCTGGTGGACACCCACTTCACCAACCCGCACGGATTAGACGAGGCCGGCCATTACACCAGCGCCTACGACCTGGCACAGATGGCGCGCGCTGCGGCGAACAACCGCGTATTCGCCACGCTTGCCGCCACCCGCCAGTACACTGTCCATGGCGCAATCAATACTTATGAGATGCAATCAACCAACCTGCTTCTGAGCAACTACCCAGGCGCGGACGGCGTCAAAACCGGTTACACGGAACTGGCTGGTCAGTGCCTCGTTTTCACCGCCAGCCGCAACGGTGACCGCGCTGTCGGCGCTGTGCTCGACAGTGACGATCGCTTCGGCGAATCCGCACGCCTGCTCGATCACTACTTCGATAACTTCATCTCTTTTTCCTTGACGATGCCCAATAGCCGACTGACCAGCCTGCAATCGAACGAAAAGGGTGTCATCCACTTGCAGCAGCAGCCGCTGCAACCGCTCACCCTGTACCGCTGGCAACTCCCC
>CAZMKF010000016.1:12015-14476 GCA_964566935.1 uncultured Dehalococcoidales bacterium
GCGGCAGATCTGGGTCAATAGAGCGCCAAGCGCCTCGAATTCGCCCATCAGCGGCTTCGTCGCGTACTATTTGGGCACGAGATTGCTGGCGGAGGCCCCTGTCTTTGGAAGATGACGAGCGGCTGGTACGGCTACAGGTGGCGATGGCGAGGGCCGGTGTAGCATCAAGGCGGGCTGCCGAGCAGCTAATCGCGGCCGGCCGCGTCGAAGTCAACGGACAGATTGTCACCCAGGCTGGGACAAAGGTGAATCTCGAACACGACCGCATTGTGGTGAACGGTCGTCCGCTCAGCTTCGCGGAGCGTTTCGTGTATCTGGCAATCAACAAGCCCGTCGGCTATGTTAGCACGGTGGCGGACCCGGGCCGCCGGCCGACCGTGCTGGACCTCGTACCGGATAATCTGGGGCGTCTCTATCCTGTAGGGCGTCTCGACATCGATTCCGAGGGCCTGCTGATCATCAGTAATGACGGCGAGTTCACCCACAAACTGACCCATCCCAGCAGAGGAATCGACAAGGAGTACCTGGTACGGGTCGAGGGTAACTTAAGCGAGGATGATCTGCATCAGTTGAGGCGCGGGGTAGTGCTCGATGGCGTGCCAGCGCGAGCCGAATCGGTCCAACTAGCAAACAGACACCAGGAGACTGACAGTCTTCGCATCATCCTGCGGGAAGGGCGCAAGCGCCAGGTGAGGCGAATGCTGCTGGCGGTTGGACATCGCACACTGTGGTTGCGCCGGGTTAGAATTGGCCCAATCACGTTGGGAGAACTGCCGCTGGGACAGTATCGTCATCTGACGGAGCGGGAGTTAAGGGCGGTTAGACAAGCGTGAGCCTCGAGACTATAATCGCGATCGACGGACCGGCTGGCTCAGGCAAAAGCACGGTTGGCTCACTGGTTGCCGGGCGCCTCGGATTCCTTTACTTCGACACCGGTGTACTCTACCGCGCCCTCACTTATGCCGCCCTGCAGAGCAACGTGCCACTGGAACGAGGCGAAGCTCTGACGGCGTTGGCCGAAGCATCGGTGTTCGACGTGCAGACACCCACCGTAGCGGATGGGAGACTCAGTACAGTAATCTGGAACGGACGCGATTGCAGTTGGGAGATTCGCAGCACCGAGGTCGACCAGGCTGTGTCAACCGTTGCCAAGAATGAGCTGGTGAGGCGCGCTCTGCTGCCAGCCCAGCGCCGCATCGCCGAGCGAGGCAACGTCGTGATGATCGGCCGTGACGTAGGTACGGTGGTGGCCCCGGAAGCCGGGCTGAAGATCTACCTCGAGGCCTCACTCGAAACGCGTGCCCTGAGGCGCAGCCAACAGATCTCCCGTGCCGACGAACAGCCCGATTTGGCTGCGATTAAAGAGATGCTGGAGAATCGCGATTACACCGACATCACTCGCAAGACCGCGCCGCTACGTTGTGCCCCGGACGCAATCGAAGTACGCAATGAGGGCCGCACCCCCGAGGAAACCGCCAACCTGATCGTCAACCTGTATCGCGACAGAAGCGCAGGCCGCGATGACTAACTGGTTCTATCACCTGGCGAATCTGTTCATTCGTTTCATCGCATTTGTGCTGGTAGATCTGAAGGTGGAGGGGAAACATCACGTGCCTGAGACCGGGCCCGTCTTGCTCGCCGCGAATCACCTGTCGCTGGCCGACCCTCCCCTCCTGGGCGCGTTGAGTGGACGGGTAGTCCACTTCATGGCCAAGCATGAGCTGTTCCGCATCCCCATCGTATCGCAGGTCATTCGCGGTTATACAGCCTACCCAGTACGACGCGGTAGTGGTGACCGCGCTGCCCTAACCAGCACGCTGCGCCTGTTGCGCGACGGTGAGGTGGTTGGCATTTTTCCTGAGGGGCATCGCAGCAAAGAGAGCGCTCTTCAGGCCGCGCATCCCGGCACCGCCCTAGTCGCCATGCGCACCGGGGCGGTGGTGGTACCGGCGGCGGTGTGGGGCAGTGAGAAGATCTTCCGTCTCTGTGGACGCGGTTTGAGGCCGAGAGTAACAGTCAGATTCGGCGCTCCAATCAAGCTCTCTGCCTCAGCTTCTTCAGCCGCTTCTCCAGCGGTGGCAGAGGGCACCGAGCAAATCATGCGAGCCATAGCGACAATGCTGCCCCGCGATTATCGTGGCGTTTACGGTCATGTGGCATCAGGTGAGCAGGAAGGAAGCAACTGATGGAAGTGAGGCTGGCCGATCACCGTGGCTTCTGTTTCGGCGTGCGCCGTGCTGAGGCGTTAATCACTGAAGCCGTACAGAGCAGCGGCAGCCTCGCCACCCTGGGTCCTCTTGTGCACAACCGGCATGTAGTGGAACGCCTGGCGAAACGCGGCGTGCGAGTGGTCTCCGAGGTGGCGCAAGTGGATGAGCCGGTGGTGGCGATCAGCGCGCACGGCGCCCCGCCTGCCGCCACCACACAGGCAGAGGCGCGCGGCATCGTGGTCACTGATGGC
>CAZMKF010000016.1:14515-16492 GCA_964566935.1 uncultured Dehalococcoidales bacterium
ACCTGTCCTTTCGTGCGTAAGGCGCAGGTAGCAGCCAAGGAGTTGGTGGAACAGGGCTTCAAGGTGCTGGTATTGGGCGACGCAACGCACCGTGAGGTATTGGGCATCATGGGCTGGGCCGGTGAGGGCGCCGTGGTGGTTTCCGGCAGCAGTGACCTTCCCGCTAAACTGCCTGGGAAAAGGATAGGCATCGTCTGTCAAACCACGCAAAACCCGGCCAAACTGCAGGAGTTGCTGGCAGTGGTGAGCGAGCATTGGCTGCCACAGATCTTCGAATTGCGGGTGATCAACACCATCTGCGACGCCAGTCGCAAGCGGCAGCGAGCCGCCCGCGAGTTGGCCGCCGAGGTAGACGTTATGATCGTGATCGGTGATCCAGAAAGCGCCAACACCCGGAGATTGGCCGAAGTATGCGCCGCTGGCGGCGCCCCCACCCACCGGGTTGAAGACGTGGCCGACCTCGATCCCGCCTGGTTTGAGGGCAAAAGAGTGGCGGGAGTGACAGCCGGCGCCTCTACTCCCGATTACGTGATCGACGAAATAACCGATTACTTGAGGGGAATCTGAGCGTGGCCCAGGGCGGGGGACGGGTGGCAGCGATTGAACCCTGCAGCCCCGCAGCCGAGGCCGGCCTGCTGCCAGGAGACTGCATCTGCGCCGTGTCCGACCGTCCGCTCAGGGACCGGATCGACTTCGAGTTCCTCACAGCCGAAGACAACCCCATACTTACCATTTCACGCGCTGGCAAGGTGACGCAGATCACCGTGATGAAGGATGCGGAAGAGCCGACCGGTGTCAGCTTCGAGGACGACACCTTCGATGGCATTCGCCGCTGCCGCAACCACTGCCGTTTCTGCTTCGTCGATGCTCAGCCAGCGGGGTTACGTCCTTCGCTTTATGTCAAAGATGACGACTTCCGCTATTCGTTCATCTACGGCAGCTTCCTCACCCTCACGAACCTTAATGAAGAGGACTGGGCGCGATTGGCGGAGCAGCGGCTCAGCCCACTCTATATCTCCGTACACTCCACCAATGACCAGCTGCGGGCGCTACTGCTGGGCAGAAAAAGCACGCCCAGTATTGTGGCGCAGCTTCGCCGTCTGGCCGCCCTGGGCATCACCCTCCACACCCAGGTAGTGGTCTGCCCCGGCCTCAACGATGGCCAGGAGCTCGAACGCACACTGGATGATTTGCAGACCCTCTGGCCAGCCGTGCAGTCAGTGGCCATTGTACCGGTGGGCATCACCCGCTTCAGCCGTGACCCTCTGATCAGGACACACAGTGAGGCGGGTGAGAGCGAAGCAACGCCGCCTGCGACGCGAACTGGGCGTCCTCTTTGTCTACCTGGCCGACGAGTACTACTTGCGCGCCGGTGTCAGACTGCCGGTGGCCAGCCGATATGACGGTTTCCCGCAGTACGAAAACGGCATAGGCCTGAGCCGCACCCTGATCGATGAGTGGCACCGAATAAAGCGGCGCCGGTTGAGTGCGTCCCACCCAGCCACCTCTGCTAGGCCCGCCAAACGCCTGACGGTTGTCACTGGAGCGCTCGCGTCGACTATACTAACCCCGATCCTGGCAGAGATGAATGCTCTTACCGGCACGCGGCTGCAGTGTCATGTCGTGCAGAACTCCTTTTTCGGCGAGAGCGTAACCGTGACCGGGCTGCTGACCGGCACTGATGTGGTCGCCTCGCTGCGAAAAGCACAACTGAACGACGGCGTCATTCTGCCGGCCGCCATGTTCAACCGCTGCCACCGGTCGCTGGACGACAGTGCCCTGAGTGATATCGCCAGTGCGTTGGACGTACCGACAGCGGCAGGCGGCAGCCTGTACCGGTCAAAGGAAGCGAATTCTACCGCGAATACGATATGGTAATAAAGAGTATCGGAGACCATCCCTCTGTTCCTGACAGCTATGGTTTAGCCGTGGGGAAAGGAGGGGAAGTCCTCATAGATCCAGAGACACTGGCTACTT
>CAZMKF010000016.1:16502-26352 GCA_964566935.1 uncultured Dehalococcoidales bacterium
CATTCTGCAACTTGCAGAGGATACGAAGGGAAACTACGACTGGACAGCAGGCCAACCTGCGGTTCAAGTGAGGTAAGCTGATGTGTGGCATTGTTGGTTACGTAGGCTTCAGGCAGGCTGGTCCGCTAGTGATGGGTGGCTTGCGCCGCCTGGAGTACCGGGGCTACGATTCCGCCGGCATCGCCGTGGTGGGAAACAACTCGACGCAGCTGCGTCGCAGTCCCGGCAAACTGGACAACCTGGCTAAGATCCTCGCTGATAATCCCACGCAAGGGACAACCGGTTTCGGCCATACACGCTGGGCAACTCACGGCAAGCCAAGCGAGGCAAACGCCCATCCGCACGTTGACTGCACGGGCAGAACCGTGGTCATTCACAACGGTATTGTTGAGAACTACATGGCCTTGAAGAAGGAGCTGAGCGTCGAAGGCCACAGCTTCGCCTCGGAGACGGATACCGAAGTGATAGCTCACCTGATCGAGAAAGCGCAGAAGGCCGGTAAGGACCTTCTTGCGGCAACCCGTGAGGCCTTCTCGCAGTTGCGAGGCGCACATGCGATCGTCGTGATGAGCGTTCTGGAGCCAAACCGCCTGATAGCCGGCCGCATCGGCAATGCCGGCGGCGTGGTGGTTGGCTACGGCGACGGGGAAATGTTCCTTGCCTCCGATCTGCCCGCCCTGCTGGAGCACACCCGTAAAGTGGTCTTCCTCGACAACATGGAGTCGGTCTCGCTCACCGCTGACGGCGCCCAATACTATGATCACAACGGCGTCGAGATAAGTAAAGAGCCGCAGGTGGTCACCATGGACCCAGTGGCGGCGGCCAAGGGCGGCTACAAGCACTTCATGCTCAAGGAGATCTTCGAGCAGCCAAGGGCCATTCAGGATACGGTGCGATCGCGCCTCTCCTTCACGCCTGGCTCAGTCGAGTTTGAGGATGTGCACCTCAGTGAGGACGACGTGAAAGCCTTGGACCGCATCGTCATCACCGCCTGCGGCACCGCGCTGCACGCTGGCCTGATCGGCAAATTCATGATCGAAGAGCTGGCCGGCATTCCAGTGGAGGTTGATTACGCTTCGGAGTTCCGCTACCGTGACCCGCTCCTGGCCGGCAACGTCTTGCTGATCGCCGTCACCCAATCAGGCGAGACTGTGGACACGCTGGTCTCAATGGAAGAGGGACGCAGTAAGGGCGTCACCACCCTGGCGATAGTGAACGTGGTGGGCAGTCAGGCCAGCCGGCTCGCCGACCACATTATCTACACATACGCCGGTCCTGAGATCGGCGTCGCCTCCACGAAAGCATTCACCTCGCAACTGGCGGCTATCTACCTGTTGGCTGTTCACCTCGGCCAGCTGCGCGGCAAGTTGAGCCACAGCGATGTGCGCCGCTACCTGCAGGATATGTCAGAGCTGCCGCAAAGACTGGGAGAACTGTTGGAGCGTGACTATCCCTACGAGAAACTGGCCACTCTTTACAGCAAGGTAAACGACTTCCTCTATTTGGGCCGGGGCATCAACTACCCGGTTGCCTTGGAGGGTGCACTCAAACTGAAGGAGATCTCGTACATTCATGCCGAGGGATACCCTGCAGGCGAGATGAAGCACGGGCCGATAGCTTTGATCGATAAAGATATTCCGGTTGTGGCGATCGCGCCCCGCGACAAAGTTTACGCCAAGATGCTGGGTAACATCGAGGAGGTGAAGGCCAGAGACGGCGTCGTCATCTCGCTGGTCAACGATGGCGACGTGGAGATTGCCAGCAAATCAGATCACGTCCTGATGCTCCCACCCTGCCCGCCGTTGCTCAGCCCCATCCTGGCCACGGTGCCGCTGCAACTGCTTGCCTATTTCGTGGCCGAGCGCCGCGGCTGCGATGTGGATCAGCCCAGGAACCTGGCGAAATCCGTTACCGTCGAATAGAGCCGCGATGAAACGGGTAGCCATGCTGGGCAACTTCGGCCTGCGGGGCAAAGGTACCATGCGGGCCCGCGCCCTACCGTTGGCGCGGGCGCTGGTCGAACGTGGCTATCAGGTCGATCTCTTCCTACCGGCGGGTCGCCCCGAAAGTGGCGACGACCACAACGACCATGGCGTCGCCGTACGGTACATCGGGCCGCGCTCCATCATGCTCCTGCCACGCCTGCTTCTCGACCTCAGCGGCGGCCGCTACCAGATCCTCCACGTCTTCAAACCCATTCTCCTTTCCTCGGCTATCGCATCAGTTACGGCGATACTGAGGGCCCTACATCTCTCCAAAACCCGCCTTGTTGTGGACAGTGATGATTGGGAAGGCAGTGGGGGCTGGGCGAGTTTCCAGTCACGTGGCGCTTCACTGCGCTGGCTGATCGACCTGCAGGAGCGTACAACACTCCGCCTGGCCGACGCCGTCACCACCGCCAGTCGCGAACTGGTGCGACTAACTACCTCAGTCGGCGTCGAGCCAAGACGTATTCACTACCTGCCCAACGGCGCCACTGGATTTGCAGACGGCCGCCAGAACGCCGCAAGTTCAGGCGATGGCGAGGTTACCATCCTGCTCTACACCCGGTTCTTCGAGTACGAGCTCGAGCGGGCAGCGCGCGTACTCACCGCTGTTTTAAGAGAAGAGCCGGGCACGCGCTTGCTGATCGTAGGCAAGGGTTTTCACGGTGAGGAGGATCGACTGCTCCGTTGGTTGGATGATGAGGGATTATCTGACACTACCTTCTACTACGGTTGGCTACGACCCGAGGATCAGCCGGCCGTATTTGCCCGGGCTGATCTGGGTGTCTACTTCATGGACGATACGCTGCTGAATCGCAGCAAGTGCCCCGCAAAGCTGATGGAGATGCTCGCCTTCGGTCTGCCTGTGGTCAGCGAGGCAGTGGGGGAGGCAGCCAGCTACATCAAGCGCACTGGAGGCGGATTGCTGGCGCCGGCCGGTGACGAGAGAGCCATGAGCGAAGCGTTGCTGGACCTGATTAGGGATTCTCAGCTGCGCAATCGCCTGGCGGCTGCGGCGCTCAGCGGCAGCCAACGCCATTTTGACTGGTCTCATCTGGTACAGATCGCCCTGCGAGCATACGCGGACGACCCACTATCCGTCGGGAATCGATAGAGTGCTACGTCGAAGTCACAGCTGGCGCCGTTAGATGCGAAGGTTGAGATGGTTACCCGTGGCGCTCTGGATGGCAGTGATCTTCGCACTCTCCAGCCAGCCGGCAGGCGCCTTGCCGGACGTCGGCCTGGTGGTATGCAAGCTTGCTCATCTGCTTGAGTATCTGATTCTGGCGATTCTGGTCATGAGCGCGCTTAACTGGAGTATTCGCTCAAGCGTGACAGGCGCTGCAACAACCGTGCTGGTGAGCGCCGTCTACGCCGTGAGCGACGAGATCCATCAGCTGTTTGTGCCCGGCCGTAACGGTTCACCACTCGATGTCCTTATCGATATCGCTGGCGCCATCATCGGCATCTTGCTCTTCAGTCAGTTGCATAAGCTCCGTTTTCGTCAACAGTATCGGCGCGAATAGCGCCTCCTGGGTGACCGTTGCCTCGCCGCGACGCAGTAGCTCAAGCATCGCCAGAAACAGCACCACCACTTCCTGTCTACTGGAGGCTGTACTTACCAGCGCCGAGAAACTGACGGTTTCTGCGATGATCAGGCGTTCACGCAGCAAGAACAGCTTTTCCACCACGGTAAAGCGCGGCCGCTCGGCATCCACCGTCTGCTCGTCAGACGGGGCCAGTAGCAAGGCTCGTTTCAGGGCGCTCGTCAGATCTACCGGTCTGCCGGCGCCAGGCGCCAACGATGTCTGTGGCAGACTGATCGCCTCGCGGGCGTACGCCCGTTGACCGGCCTCTTCCAGCAGTTTGAAGCCGGCGGCCAGCTGCTTGTACTGCTGGTACTCTTCCAGCTGGCGAACCAGGTCGACACCTTCATCCTCCTCGGCTGGCGGAGCCGGCCTCGGCAAAAGGGCCTGCGATTTAAGCAGCAGGAGACGACTGGCGATGACCAGATAACCAGATAATCGCTCGAGGTCGAGGCTCTGCAGACGGCCAACCTCCTCCAGATACTGTTGGGTTACCGCCGCCAGTGAGACGCTGGTGATCTCCAAATCCCGCCGGGTGATCAGCTCCAAAAGTAGATCCAGCGGACCATCGAAGGCCACCAACTGACCAGTTTGGCCTGCTGTTTCCGTAGAGGCAACTCCAGGGTCCGGTGGTGGCGCGCTCTCCATCGCGCTAACTGTCGGCGACACGAGCAACCTTCTCACGCAGACCTGTAGCGCCACGTAAATAGACATGCCGCATCGCGCTCTGCGGCAGCTCGGTGTTCACATGCAACAGTACTCGCACGCACAGTGGTACGCCGTCGCCAACATCGCTTTCACGACAGCCCAGCAGCGGCACCTCGGTCCACCCTATCTGTCGGGCTGCGGTGGCGGGAAAGGCAGTATCAAGATCTGAGGTGGTGGTGAACAGCGCGCTGGCAATCTCGCTAGTCACCAGCGAGTTCTCCTCCGCCAGGGCCAGCAGCAGCTCACGTGTAGCTTCCAGGATTGCAGCGCGTTCGTTTGCGCTGGCGGTGGTTGCACCGCGCAAGCCTCGAACTGGCATACCTGCACCCCCAGAGTAAGAACTATGATTCGGTCGAGGATATCAGAGCTGGCGAGGGCCAGTCAACGCATACCCTCATCGGTATCGACGCCCGCCGGGGCTGCCGGCATGCCGGTCGGCACAGCGTGAGCCGAAGCATTGCAGCAGCCTCGCCGCTCTGATATTATGCGGGGGTGTCCGGCTTTTTCTCTCGTCCTCGTGTCAGGATGGGGGTTTTTTGTTGTGACTCTACCCCAAAGGTCTGGAGGTCCAAATGGACGAACTGGAACGAATGCGCCACTCCGCTTCCCACGTGATGGCAGAAGCGGTTATTGATCTCTTTCCCGATGCCAAATTGGGCATAGGTCCTGCCATCGACGATGGTTTCTACTACGATTTCGACCTGCCGCGCAGTCTCACGCCGGACGATCTGCCGGTCATTGAAGCTAAGATGCGGGATATTGTGGCGGCCGATCAGCAGTTTGAACGCGAGGAGATTTCGCTAGCAGAGGCGCGCGCGCTGTTCACCTCCCTCAATCAACCCTACAAACTGGAGCTCCTGGAAGGCCTCGACGATCAGGTGATCTCGATCTATCGCAACGGCAGCTTTGTCGACCTCTGTCGCGGACCGCATGTCGCCAGCACCAGTGAGATCAAGGCGTTTAAGGTGCTTAACGTAGCCGGCGCCTACTGGCGCGGTGATTCGAAACGGCCGATGCTTCAACGTATCTACGGCACCGCCTACGACAGCGAGGCCGAGCTGCAGGCGCACCTGACACGCATTGAGGAAGCGGCGAAGCGGGACCATCGGCGCCTGGGCAAGGAACTGGACCTCTACAGCATCCATGAAGAAGTTGGACCGGGCCTCGTTCTCTGGCACCCCAAGGGCGGCGCCGTACGGCGTGCCATTGAGGATTTCTGGCGTGAACAACACGCCCGCAAGGGCTATGAGCTGGTCTTCAGTCCGCACATCGGCCGCATCGAGACCTGGGAGCGCAGCGGCCACCTCGATTCCTATCACGAGAACATGTTCTCGCCGATGCAGGTGGATGAACAGCTCTATCAGCTGAAACCGATGAACTGCCCGTTCGCCATCTACATGTACAAGTCCCACCTGCGTAGCTACCGCGAACTGCCGCTGCGCTGGGCCGAGCTGGGCACCGTCTATCGTTACGAACCTTCCGGCACTCTGCACGGCACGATGCGGGTGCGCGGCTTCACTCAGGACGACGCCCACATCTTCTGCACACCCGAGCAGCTGAGCGCGGAAGTGGGGGGCGTGCTGGAGTTCGCTCTCTTCATGCTTCGCGCCTTCGGCTTCAAGGACTTCGCCATCGACTTCTCGGTAAGAGAGAAGGGTGATCCGAAGTATATGGGTTCCGACGAGGTGTGGGACCGCGCCGAGGCAGCCCTGGTGCAGGCGCTTGAAGCCCACAACCTCGAATACGTGCGCGCCGAGGGTGAGGCTGTCTTCTACGGGCCCAAGATTGACATTCGGCTGATCGACGCGCTGGGCCGCAGCTGGCAGGGACCAACCATCCAGGTCGACTTCAACGAGCCGGAGCGGTTCGACATCAACTACATCGGCGACGACGGACAGGAACACCGCGCGGTGATGATTCACCGCACCGTCCTGGGCTCGATGGAACGGTTCATGGGCGTGCTGGTGGAGCACTATGCAGGCGCCTTCCCGGTCTGGCTTGCGCCAGTTCAGGTCAGCATCATCCCCATAGCGGATCGCCACGCGGATTACGCTCGCCAATTGAAGGAGCGCATGCTCGACAAGGCGTTGAGGGTCCAGGTGGACGATCGGCGCGAGAAGCTCAACTACAAGATCCGCGAGGCACAACTGGCCAAGGTACCGTATATGCTGATCGTGGGCGATAAAGAGGTCGAGGCCAACACCGTCGCCGTGAGATTGCGTTCGGGCGAGGACCTTGGCGCACTGCCGATAGACGAATTCATGGAGCGCATTCGCTCCGAGGTGAAGTCGAAAGCGTAGGGAGCGGGCAACCGCTCCGTTGACACTACTATAGTTGATTCGATACAATCCGGTTAATATCGAGGTTATCTGCCTAGGGCGCAGATGTCTTCCGGTAGAGCATCAAGAGGAGGAGCTGAGATTAGCAAAGACCTGCCGATCAACGAGAAGATTCGAGCCCGCGAAGTGCGCGTAATTGATGAGAACGGTGAGCAAGTAGGCGTTCTCGGTCTGATGGACGCTGTGCGCCTGGCGCGCGACCGCAACCTTGACCTGGTGGAAGTGGCTCCAAACGCCAACCCGCCTGTCTGCCGCCTGCTTGACTACGGCAAGTTCAAGTACGAGCAAACCAAGAAGGAGACGGAAGCTCGCAAGAACCAGCGCATCAGCACCCTGAAAGAGGTGCGCTTGACGCCCCGCACTGACGATCATGACATCGACTTCAAGACGCGCACCATCCAGCGTTTCCTTGAGGGTGGCGACAAAGTGAAGGTCACCGTACGCTTCAAGGGTCGCGAGATGGCGCACCCCCACCTCGGTCGCCAGGCGCTGGACACTATCGTAGAGAAACTGCAGGGAATTGCCATCGTGGAACGAGCGCCGCTACAGGAAGGCCGAAGCCTCAGTATGATCCTCTCCCGCAACGAGAAGGCTCGCCGTGAGAAGGAGCAACAAGGCGCTGCCGTAGCGGCCGCAAGTGCCAAGGCCGCAACTGAGAAGTAACCTGCGGGCCAATTTGCATCGTACAGGCAGGATTTCGGGCGACCACTGTGGTGGTCGCCTCTTTGCTTTCTATACTCACTGGCTATGACAACGAGGAGAGTCGGCGTAGCGCTTAGCGGAGGCGTTGACAGCGCTGTAGTGGCGGCCCTGCTGCTCCAACAGGGATTCGAAGTGCACGCTTACACCCTGAGATTGTTGCCGCCTGCCAGTGGCGGGCAGAACGCCGCTGCTGAGGACGACGTCATCTCCACCGCTGCCGGCATCGCCCGCTTCCTGGGGCTGCCTCACACTGTGATTGAGGCACGCGACGAGTTCGCACGCCTGGTAGTCAGGCCCTTCTTCGACGACTATGCTCGAGGATTGACACCTAACCCCTGTGTACGCTGCAATCCGCTGATCAAGTTCCGGTTTCTGCTGGAGTCTGCCCTGGCGGACGGCTGCGAGTGGCTGGCCACCGGGCACTACGCGCGCTTGCGGAGGCCATCCGGCTCGAAGACTTACCGGCTCCGCCGTGCAGTCGATCGGCAGAAAGACCAATCATACGTCCTCTACCGTCTCGAGCAGGCGCAGTTAAGCAGGCTTGTATTGCCGCTGGGAACGATGTTCAAGAGCGAAGTCCGCGCTCTGGCAGCGCATTTGGCGCTACCGGTATCGAATCGACCCGAGAGCCAGGACGTTTGTTTCCTGCCGACCCTGAAACACTTGGCGCCCCAGCGGCAGCACGAGACGCCATGGCAAATCCGCGACGACCAGGGTGAGTACCTTGGCTCACTGGCCGGCGACGCGAGGATCACCCTGGGTCAGCGCAGTGGCCTGGGTATCGCGACTGGTCAACCGATCTACGTGCAACGGATCGAGCCGAGCGCGAGAACTGTCATCGTTGGCCCCGAGGAACACCTGTACCGCAGCGAGGTGTGGGGCAGCGAACCAACCTACCCTTCCGGCGAACCGCCTGCACCTGGCGAGGGCTACAGCGCCCAACTGCGTTCGCGTCCAAGCGATGCAGCGGCAACAGTGTTGCGCGCAGACCGCGAGCGCCTGTACGTCCGATTCGATCAGGCACAACGCGCCCCTACACCGGGGCAGTCTGTGGTCATCTACCAGGACGACGAAGTCGTTGCCGGGGCCATCATCTGCGACTCGGCCTGATCGGCCAACGGACTCGATGGCGGCGCCTGCCGGCGGCGCTGTGTATGCTTCAGCATGAATGGATTGGAGGTTCAGTCATGACGAAAGAAAACCTCGAAGCCGAATACAGGAAGCTGCCCGGCTTTGCCCGCAGGGTCGTTGAGCGAAGCCTCGGCCAGGGTGCTCTCACCTCAGAGCGCGAACCGGTGATCCCGCAGGCTGCCGGCGTCTTCGTCAGCATCCATCGGCAGGGTGAACTACGGGGTTGTATCGGAACTTTTCAGCCAAGGGAGTCCAACGTGGTTGAAGAGACGCGACGCAATGCGCTCGCCGCCGCCAACCACGATCCCCGCTTTCCGCCCGTAGGTAGAGAGGAGCTCGGCGGACTGCACTTCTCGGTGGACGTGCTCAGTCAACCGGAGCCAATCAGCTCGGTCGAGCAACTCGACCCTAAACGCTACGGCGTGATCGTGCAGAGCGGTCTCCGGCGGGGCCTGCTCCTGCCCGACCTGGAGGGTGTGGACACGCCCGAGCAGCAGATCGCCATCTCGCGGCGCAAGGCGATGATTGGTCCCGATGAGCCGGTGCAGCTGTACCGCTTCGAGGTGCGGCGCTTTCCCGAATAGGCAAGGCGGCGCATCAACGCCGCCTTGCCAAGGGAGCGGGCGAGGGGATTCGAACCCCCGACGTCAACTTTGGGAAAGTTGCATGGTGCCACTCCATCACGCCCGCACCTTACTTCGATTATAGGTTTGCCCCTGCCAGACAGTCAAGACAGGCAGGGTCCAGCTCAGCCGAGCTTGTGGCAGACCACTTCGCCCTGACACGGATTGCCAGGCGCTAGCCACAGCTCTTGCGCGTCAAGGTCCATTACCACCGCAAACACCGTATCCAGGCGTCCATCTTCGGCCACGCTCTCGTCCACATGGCGGCAGATGGAGGCCGGATGGTCGAAATGGTCACTCAAACACTCCAGAATGAAATCCAGGTCGATCTTGCCCCGCCTGCTGTTGAGAAGCCGGCGCAGACGGTGCGAACGTATCAGTGAATCCGGCAAGACGCGCGGACCCAGGTCTGCCTCAAGCAGATGAGCCGACTCATAGTGGTTGGCGTGGGTGAGAATCCCGTGGCGGTCGTGCAGAAAGCCGCTGACCGGGTTAGCGTTCTCAACACCAAGACAATCGTCTGGAGCCGCGATCATGTAGTACCAAGCGGTGGCGAGTGGCACAGAGGTCAGAGCCAGTAACGCCTCATGGAAGTTACTGGCATTGAAGATGGAGAAGTGGGCGGCATTCATGCTGTTACCACCTTCGCAAGGGGCGGCGTTGCTGACCAGCGCGTTACGCACCACACCCACGCCGGCGGCATTGAGGCCGGTCATGCCAGGCGCACCAGGCTCGGTAACCGCCAGGTAGTGGCAGCCCGGCCCCTTGGCCCGCAG
>CAZMKF010000016.1:26362-29649 GCA_964566935.1 uncultured Dehalococcoidales bacterium
CGACACAGAGATCGCCCAGGTTATGCAGGTTGTCCCAAGTCTGCCCCAGGTAGGTGTGCCCGTTGGCGCTCGCCTCCGGCAACACCGCGAACGAGGTACAACCCTGTGCCATACTGGCGTTGAAGGTCAGTTCGGCACGTACGTTGAGGGTCAGGATATCCTCGAAAGGGATCCTTGAGCCAGCCGCGATACCACGTAACTCGTCACTCATACCAGGTGAGTACCGATCAATGGCGGCGAGGTACGGTGTTGCGCAGGCGACCGCGCCCGGCCAATCGCGACCGGTGTAGTGCATGATCGACTTGCGATGCAACTCCATGGTGGCAGCGATACGATCAGCGATGGCCTCGCCCTGCATAAGGCCGCGTTCGTACGGGGATCCTTCAACTTCGATCAGCGGAAACAGTTCCGGGGTCATCGCAGCCTCCCTCTATTCGTCTGGTCTATCGGCGAGCAGGCGCCAGCTTGACCAACCCACTGTAGCATTCTACTATGGACAGCGCCCAAGCGAGCTGGAAGACACGGTCAGGAATGATGTTGGGGGGTGGGCATTGAGGGGCTCGAACCCCCGACCTCACGGATGTAAGCCGTGCGCTCTAACCAGCTGAGCTAAACGCCCGAGGCTTGAAGTATAGACCACGCCCTGGCGGCAGTCAAAGCATGCCACGTCTGGGCTCGACAATAATGTACATGTCCCCACGGAGGTTTCACATGAGTTCACTGTCGCGCTTCGAATCAATCCTGAGCGGCCTGCCGGGCGGTGATGCAGTGCAGATACGACACCTGCAGAAGAACACGCGTACCGCCGAGCTGGCGGCGCACGCTCTCGGCGTCGAAGTGGGCGCGATAGTCAAATCCATCCTCGTTTTCGCCGATGAGCAGCCGTACATCGCCCTGGTAGCGGGCGACCGCCGTGCCAGCCTCAGCGCCCTCGCCTCCCTGTTGAAGAAGCACGAAGTACGGGTCGCACGGGCGGCGGAGGTAAAAAAGACCACCGGTTTTGCCATTGGCGGCGTGCCGCCTCTGGCGTTGAACGCAGACAACACCCTCTACCCGGTGGTGATGGATCTTCCCCATGGCGCCGTCACAGTTGGAGCAACTCAGCTCGGCCCTGGTAGCTGACATTGTCGAGTAACAGAGCGAGCTGATCAAGCGGTCCTGAGCAGCTGGATGGCCCGTGCCGCCACCCGCTCAGGAGTGAGGCTCAACAGGCAGACCTGCCGCTCCCGCAGGCAATGCTCATTGCGAAAGCGGTTCTGCAGGCAGAGTTGGCATGGCTCACTGCCCAGCATGACTTCTATACTGGAGCGAGGGTGCACCCAGACACGCCAGGGGCTGGCGCCGAAGAGGCCCAGGGTAGGCGTCCCCACCGCGCCAGCCATATGCATCAGACCGTTGTCCACTGAAATGCAGAGGCTCGCCCGCCGTAGTGCCCCGGCAACCTCGGGTAGACTCAATTTGCCACGCATGTCGATCAAGCCGGTGCTGGCGAGCAGCAATTCTTCACTATCACCGCTGTGGTAACGGCTCAGCTGGTTAGCGACAACATCTCCCAGTAGCCCCACCTGGAAGCCCGCCCCCTCCAGAGAGTCGATCAGGCTGCGCCAGTATGGCTGTGGCCACAGCTTGGCGCTCCGTTTGCCACCAGTGCTGATCAGGATCGACGGCGTCTCAATAGCTGGTTCTCTGGTTGGCACCTCGGTACGAGCGAAGTCGGTGATCACCCTCGCCTGACGGCAGAGGATCTCGCTAATATACGATGTTTCCAGCTCGGGATAACGTTGCAGTAGATCTGGCGACGACCAGTTCTCCTCGGCCAGTCGGTCAACCCTCGCCGTGCCATTGTCGAGCAGGCCACGCCAGTCGGGGCTGTAGGCCTTGCCCACCACATACGTCGGTTGCAGCATGCTGGTCACCCAAGCCAGCACCGGGTGATCGTCGCAATTGATGGCGAGATCGTAAGGCCCTCGCTCCTGCTGTCGCCGCACAATCTGCTCAGTGAGCAAAGCAAGATCACCCTCCTGCCGAAAGACACTGTAACGCGTATCAACCAGAGGAGAAGCGGCTTCCAGCTCACGGGTTCGCTCGCCGCTGTAATAGTCAATCGTGGCGCCCACGTACTTCTCGCGCAGGCCGCGCAATAACGGCGTAGCGACAACGAAATCGCCGATGGCATCGTAGAACAGCACGGCCAGGTGTGGGCGAGCGGGCAGTGGCTGGTCGTCAAATCTGATCAAGTTGTGTGCTCCTCGGCGGCTGAGCCGACGCTGTCTCTAGGATAGTAGATACTCCTTCCCTTCTTCCGCAAAGCCGAGCTCGCCATCGAACAAGCCGCACGCCTCCGCAATACTGACCTGTGGCTCGAGCGCATGCCAAATGTGGGTGAGCAGCAGGTGTTTTGCGCCTGCTGCGGTCGCTATCCGCGCGCCGTCGGCAGCGCTGAGGTGTCCCTCGCGCGTCTCGGCATAGGTTGACTCCTGGGCCGACGTCTCACAGAGGAACAGATCGGCGCCCCGTGCCAAATCTACAACGCTGCTATCAAACGCGGTGTCGCCGGAGTAGACGAACGTAGCATCTCCACTGACGCGAAATCCGTGTGAGGTTATGTAATGCTTCACTTCTCGAGGTTCCACCGTTAATCCGCCGATCGCGAATCTCTGCCCCGCTCTGTACTCCACAATGTCAAAGGTTTCTGAGAAGAAACCCTCTTTGAGGCCACTTCCTTCGACAAAGACGTCCAGCCAGGCTCTCCCGCCAGGGGGCAGGAACAGCTTGACGGGATCGCCCGGCTTGTTGGCAAGATAGTACAGGTAGTACCGGTACGGCACCAGGTCGAAAAAGTGATCGGCGTGGAAATGGGAGATCACCACAGCAATGGAGGCTGGATCGACATGCTGCCGCAATCGGGCGAAGACGCCGCTGCCACAATCAAACAACAGCCGTTGATCGCCCTGGGCCAACAGATAGCCACTGCAGGCCCCTCCGGCTCGCGGCACCGCGCCGTTGCAGCCCAAAACAGTCAGTTTCACTGGCTCGTCCTCCTGTTTATCAGAGTCTGACGACGCAGTTCCGTGATCAGGCTGTCCTCCACGGCTATCGTCGAATCACCGTGGCGCCGCTGCTTCGCCTCCAGCCTGCCCAGCCTCTTAACAAGCTCCAGCCGCAGAACGGCAGGGCTGGCTGCCGGGTTGGCGCCACTGGCCAATAGCTGCAAAGCACGTCGCACCGTTTCAATGGCGGCAACATAATCACGCAGCACATGTTCCTGGTGTTTGGCAAGTTCGATG
>CAZMKF010000016.1:29659-38164 GCA_964566935.1 uncultured Dehalococcoidales bacterium
CGTCACCCCTGAGTGATCGGTGCCACGTGCCAAATGGCTCCAAACACCTGCCGCCTGCTGTCTTTGCGCGGCGCGCTTGTAGGCAAAACCCAGGCGGGTCTGTATCGCATTGCGTTCGCGTATGGTGCGGCTGCTGGCCACTGCAGCCTCATAGTAGCCCACAGCGCGCTGCCAATCACGCCGGCGTTCGTGAATGCGGGCTAGCGAACAGAGGTCATCACAGTCGTCGATCTCGCCAGGTGCGGCGCGGAAGCTGGCCGTCATCCGCCAGAGCAGCGAAATCATCGCCTCCACATCAAGTTGGTTGTGGTGCATTACGGCAGCCATCTCGGCCGGGTCGCCGGTACGCAGGAAGCGGAAATACGCATCCGGGATGAGCCAACCGGGAATGTCGCCTTCGCGCTCCACCCCCAGCACCTTAGCCTCAAGGTTGCGCAACGAGCAGTCGCACAACCGCTGGCGCCACAGCCGCCTGGCGTAAGTCAGCAGATCTATGTGCTGGCTGAAACGCGGCAGCTCCAGGTCCCGGTGCATGAGGAAGCGCGTCTGCAGCAACGGCCAATCGAAACTGCGCCCGTTGAAAGTGACCAGGGTGTCAAACTGACTCAGTTCGCGCAGTAGGGCGGTCAGCGTAGCTCTTTCATGCCCATAGTCGGCCATAAAGAACTGGCGCACGCGGAATGACCCCTCCCTCAGGTAGCCAACCCCAACCAGGAAGGCATATGTACCTGTACCGCCCATCAGGCCGGTTGTCTCCGTATCGAGGAAGATCGTCCGTGCGAGGTCCGGCAGCCCAGTCCCACCAGCGTCGTTGAACAACAACCAGTCAGTGGCCTGCAACTCCGGAGCGGTGGATCCTCCCCAGAGAGGACCCTGTCCCAGTTGGAAGGTGCGCACCAGGGCTGGTCCGTACGCCGTCTCTTCCCAACGGGCACGCAGTCTAACCGCCAGCTCTAACGGACTCTTCTGCGGTGCCGCCGCTTTCTCCAACGAGGCCCTATAACCCAGGCTGGCGAGCCGATCAGCGAGGCCCATCGCTCACCAGGGTGCGCAGCATCTCGCTCGCCGTTTGTTTGGCAGCCTCCCCCACCTCGGCGGCGGGGCCCACGCAGGATGGGCAGCCGCTTTCACACGGGCAATGGCTAACCACATCCAGGCAGCGCTGCAGGAGATCTCTATTGATGCGGAAGAGCCGCTCGCTGAGACCAACTCCTCCCGGGTAGGCTTCGTACACGTAGGCAGTGGGCCGGTCGCTATGAGTGGCACGTATCTGGCAGACGACCCGCAAGTCCGAGGGGTCGCACATCAGGAACAGCGGCGCCACCTGAACCAACAGATTGCCGATTCCCACCAACCCGGTTTGCGTCTGTTCCTTGTCAAACTGGCGCGTCAACGACTCGTTGAAGGCCAGCCAAAACGCCGTCGTGTGCATCTCTTCTTGCGGCAAGTAGATGGGCCCGGAACCGATGTTTTCTCTGGTATCGAACTTGATCTTTTTGAACATGGTCGGCACGGAGGTCACCCTCACCTCGCCGTGGGCGCTGTCAGCGGCGCGCCCCGCCTGCAAGCCCTGCTCCTCCAACACCTGCAGCTCAACCGCCAAGTTGGCATCGGTGTAGTAATCAACATCAACCGCCCGAACGTAGGCCTTCTTCTCGTCGTAATCCAGTTTCTCCACTTGGTACTGGTTGCCCTCGTGCAGATAGATGGCCTCTTCATGCAGCATGGTGGGCGCCGCATAGCGATCCAGCTCACCGATCACGCGCGCGCCCCGCGTTATGTCCACAATTACGAAGTTCTCGCGCGAGGCGCTACGCAGGCTGACCGCCTCCGCTGGATAAGACTCCGCGTTCCAGTGCCAGTTGCCGTTGGCGTGGAACAGAGTGCGCTCCGACTCAAGGTAGTCAAGTATCTCTACGGTGGTCTCAACACCGAACTTCTCGCCTTCTCTAAACGGCAGTTCAAAGGCCGCGCACTTAATATGCTCGATCAGGATCAGCAAGTTGTTGGGGTTGATAAGGCCCTGCTCGGGCGACTTGTCGAGGAAATACTCCGGGTGGTTAACCAGGAACTGATCGAGTGGCGAGGATGACGCAACGAAAACAGCGGCCGCAGTATCCAGGCGACGGCCAGCCCGGCCCATCTGCTGCCAAACGCTGGCGATACTGCCAGGGTAGCCAATCAGAACCGCCGCCTCCAGGCCGCCGATATCCACGCCAAGCTCCAGCGCGTTGGTTGAAACAACGCCGCGCACCTCTCCTTGCCGCAGGCCTCTTTCAATCTCTCGCCGCTCGAGCGGCAGGTAACCGCCGCGATAGCCCCTGATCGTCTGCTGACCCAGCTGACGTTTGCTCATCGCCTGGCGCAAGTAGGTGACCATCACCTCCACCTGCAGTCGGCTGCGCGCGAAAACAATCGTCTGCACATCATTGGCCAGCAAGTTGGCGGCGATATTGCGCGCCGATAACAGGCTGCTGCGCCGCAAGCCCAGTTGCCGGTTGACGATTGGCGGGTTGTAGAGCACCAGGTACTTGCGCCCGCGGGGAGAGCCGTCGTTGTCGACCACAGTCACCTGCTGCTCAATCAGATGCTGAGCCAGCTCCGCCGGGTTTGCTATCGTGGCACTACAGAGAATGAACTGCGGCGAGGAGCCATAGTGCTCGCAGATGCGCCGCAGACGCCGGATCACGTTGGCGACGTGGCTACCGAACACGCCGCGGTAGTGGTGCATTTCATCGATCACCACATAGCGCAGGTTCTCAAACAGGCGGATCCATTTCGTATGGTGCGGCAGAATACCGGTGTGCAACATGTCGGGATTGGTAACGACAATATGGCCTGCCTGACGAATCAGCGGTCGCGCCGACACTGGCGTGTCACCGTCGTAGGTGTGCGTCTTGATCTCAACCCCGAGAGCGTCGACAGACGCCCGCAGCTCGTTAACCTGATCCTGCGCCAGCGCTTTGGTGGGGAAGAGGTACAGAGAGCGAGACGACTCGTCCGCCAGGATGGAGTTCAGGACCGGCAGGTTGTAGCACAGCGTTTTACCGGAGGCAGTCGGCGTCACCACCACTACGTTGTTACCCTGCAGAACCGCTTCGATCGCCGTGTATTGGTGTGAGTAGAGAGAGCGCACACCGCGTGCCTGCGCCACCGTCACGATGCGCTTATCGAGCTCGGCGGGAAAACCGGCCAGTTTGGCTTCAACGGCAGGAATGATGCGGGTTGCGACTATCTGTTCCCGTTCCCTGATCAGGAACTGCTCCATCACCTGAGTGAGGTTCATCCCACCGCTTCCTTCCCCCGACCTTGTTGCGCCAAATCCTCCATTGAGAGGGCCAGCCTCTCCACATCCCGCACGTCAGTGAGCCCGCTGCTGGCGGCTGAGGCGAGCGCGCTCCACAGGATTACCTGCCAGTTCTCTACTGTCAACAGTGAACGTAACCACGGCTGCCGACTGAGGCGGTACTGCAACAGAGGCAAACGTTCGTCAGCGAGCACCAGGTAGCGCCGGCCTCGGCCCGGCAGTCTCCTATTACTCACCGCGCCAGTGAAGGCAGTCATCCACTCAACCTCGAAGATCCAGGCGGAAGAGCCGCCATCGTACCAGATCACATCTACCTCAGCGGCTTCCCTACCGCCCATCAGCAGTGACGGATTGGCGAAGCGCTCATTCAGTGAGAGTAGATCGCCTAGCGGCCTACCCATGCACTCGTCTCTTTGCATGGACTTCGCGATCCACACCTTCAGACCGAGGGAGTGGCCCAGCCCGGTCAGGACCGCCACCGCTTCGTGATGGTCGCAATGGCGCGTTTCCGCATCCTCTCCATCTTTCAGCAGGTAAGTGCCATTCTCGAAGAACCGTCCGTACGAGTTGAAGCACGCCTCCACCCATTGAGGATCTGGCGAACAAAGGCCGTAGAACTGCTCACTGAGGAGGCATATCACCTCTTCGTAGCGAAAAGGCCTGCCTCCGGCCAGGGCCTGCCAAACGGCCACCTCTATCCGATCCGATAGCGCACCCGACGTTTGCTCGCGTGCCGCCAGCTGCCAGGCATCACCTGCCTCGCTCGCGTATCGCACCAGCTGTCCTTTACGCATCCCTTTTTCCAGCAACTCGCTCAGTTCCTCATCCAGGAATCTGCTCACTCGCTCCGGATCGTTGTCAAGCAAGGGCAGCAATGCCGCCAGTAACCAGTCCTCCGCCAGAGAGGTCACCAGAGCGGCGTGCAGCCACGGCCATTCGGTGGCCTCACCTCGCAACTCCAGCAGCTCACGCACGGAACGCTCCACCCGCAAGCGGGTTTCGATCATCAACTGCCGCTGATCAGATATGTACTCTGGCGCCTGCAAATCGAGGCTGATTGCAGGCAATCTGTACTCCAGCAGGTATTCGTCCTGATCACCAACCAGCCGCAACAGGCGCTGCAACTGCAAGCCAGCGGCAGCGCTAGCGACGGAGGTACGCACCAATCTATGGTCGTCGTCACCGGGCAGGCGAATGGCCATGTGCGCACCGTCGCACATTGACCTGGTGATGAACTGGTAGTCCGATTCGCCGAGTTGCCAAACAGCCTCTTTGTCTTCGCTGCCGTTTGCCAACAGGCCCTCCTGACCCAGGATAAGGCAGCTCCAAAGCGGCCAGATAGAGGCGCAAGCATCATCTGCCTTGGGCAGCAGCTCGCAGTAGGCAAAAGCGACTGGACGCAGCTCAGACAACCTGACCAGATCGTCGCTGTTCGGCGTGATCACCGCCACGTTGGGCGGGTTGCCTAGCCTGCCGTAGCCCTCCTCGTCCAGGATACGATCCAGGGCGAGCGAGAGGCGTGGAGGGTACTCCTCGGCGCCACGGCCCTCGTACACCGCTGCCAGCTCCTTCACCGCCCCTGTGAACTCAAGCCACAGGTTGCGCTCCACACGCATTCTATCCCCACTTCGTCCCTGCTCAGCGTCGCCGGCCAATGACCGGCGCATCGCCAACAGCAGACAGTAGCGGAGAGCGGAGGTGATGTTCATCGCCTCTGCAGCATGAGTCAGCCGTCCCACGATGGTGGCAATGATGTTCAGGTTGCGCGCCGAATACGACCTGCTCAGGATGGACTCGCTATCGGGGAGCCGGTCGCCGATCAACTCGGCGAGGTAAGCGCCGGCGGCTTGAAAGCCATCGAGCTCGTCGGCGCTCTCCCGATCCACCTCGGTGACGTCATAAAGGCTGTCACCGGTATCGCCACCCAGGCCACAAACCCGACAAATCGGTTTTACTTTGGTGGGCGCCGCGCCGATGAACCTCACTTCGGCAGCAACAGCGTCCGATTTGCACAGCGGGCAGATGGTATGAAACGAACGCTCAAAGCACTCCGAGAGCGTCGCCAGCCCTATGCGCGAATCAGCCAGACGCACCAGCGCTTCCTCCAGCGCGTGGGCGCTCAACGGTAAGAGGTTGGCCCGCAGGCAGAACGCGGTGAGCTCGTCCTCGGCGATGAGGATGGCTTTCTTGCCTGTGCGCGCGGCAGTCCAAGCCAGTTTGGTGTCTCTGGCAAATGGCTGCAACAACAGCGCGTTTTCATGGGCATGTCGCGAGAGGAGGTCCTCCAATGCGCCGCATGCTCCTGCCTCGGGCCGTGCAAACGGTCCGCATCCAGACGAGAAACTAGAGGTTGAAGGTGGAACGCGTCCCGGCTCGCTTAAGAACGACAATCGGCTCCGATCCGTGGCAACTTACTGAGGCCCATGTGGCTGGCAAAAAACATAAAGCCAGTATAGCATCGGCCATGGGGCGCCTCAACGTCAACGCGGCTTGTGCCGCTTCGCCATACCGGGTACCAGCCTCACCTTGCGCGGCGCCGCAAGCCAATACATGGCGATTGATAGCGCCACTGCCCCGACCGACATGATTAGGGAGAGTTGATAGCCTCCGGAATTGTCGAACAACCAGCCGCTCAACCACGGCCCCAGGGAAGAGCCTGCGCCGCTGCCGACGTAAAGCGCACCGTAGACGGCGCCGAAGTGCTTGCCCTGAAAGAGGTCCGCTGCCGTTGCCGAACAGAGCGGCGCATTGACGCCGTACCCAATGCCGAAAACAATTGCGTATACGTACGCTTGCATGTATTGCGACGCATCCTGAATCAGCCAAAGAATGACGATGCCGATCAGTACGCACAGCATGCCGGACGTATAGGCAGCCTCGCGGCCGATGCGATCCGAGATGGAACCCCAGAGAATCTTGCCAACCGAGCCGGCAATGCCGATGAGTCCAACCAGGGAGGCGCCGATCATGGGGTCAAAACCTCGGTCTGTCAGGTAAGCCACCTGGTGCACTATGATCGATTGGTGACTTACCGTACCGAAGAACATGCCGAAAAACAGAAACCAAAACGAGGCGGTAGCTATCGCCGCTCGCACATCCCATTCGCGCCGGGCCCAGTTCTGGTTGACGACCACCACCTGGGGCGGAAGTGGCTTCGGCGAATCCCCTGCCGAACTGATGAAACCGTCAACCGTGAGACCCATATCCTCGGGGCGGGTGCGGTAGAGGGTCAAGGCCACGCCCGGCACTACGATCAGAACGATCACGGCAAGCGCTACATAGGCGGTACGCCAGCCGGCAGTCTGAATGATCGCCTGCGAGCCCGGCACCAGCACCATGGTACCGACACCAATGCCGGCGGCGGCGATGCCGATCGCCATACCACGACGCCGCGAGAACCAGTTGGTCAGCACCGTGAAGTTGACCATCGTGCCAACCAGGTTGACACCGATGGCTGAAATCACCCCATAGAACAGGTAGAGCTGCCAGGCGTGCTGGAGAAAGCTGCACGCGAACAAGCCTGCAGCGAGCACTACGCCGCCAACCGGCACAATTACCCGGGGGCCAAGCCGGTCAACCAGAGAGCCTGAGATCGGGGAAAACAATCCGTAGACGATGGTGAATACGGAGAAGGCCAAGGCAGTATCAGCACGCGTCCAACCGAACTCGGTCGACATCGCCACGAAGAAGACGGAAAAACTGTTCCAGATCGCGTACGCTATCGCCAGACAGATGAACGCGGTAGCAACTACAACCCAGCCGTAGAATACGTGGGGCCTTCTAATTGGCACGCTACCCCCATCTACCGCGGGCGAAATAACGAGATACTAGTCCGCAGTGTCATTGACGCCGAGCTTTCGGAGACAACCGCAGTCTATTGTATCTCGTTCCGAGCAGTCAACCACGCGATGGGCCGCCGGTTCACCAGGTGAGTCGCAGTTGCATTTGAAGGGCCAGCTGGGTTGTGGCAAACGTATCAGTTTTTGACGCGGTCGCCTCTCAATCGGCTGCGAAGACTCCCTCTGCAACACTTCCAGAACCTGCTTCCTCGCCATTCGGTCAGCCGCTTTCTGTGGCGGACCTGCCTGGATCACGACACGCGGTCAGGCGAGAAGATGCGTCGGGCTTCACGTACCGAATGAGGGCGCGATGAAACGAATCACGATCAGAACATTCAACGCCGGCAGGATCACTGCGACCGCGATCACCACCAGCGGCGCCAGCAGGCGCGGCAGCAGTTGCAGCCAACCAGCCACGAAGAGCACAGCTATCGGCGCTATCGCGTAGAAGAGATAGCGTCCCTGCGCCTGAATAAAGGTGAGGTTGTAACCAGCAAATGCCGCCGCCACCAACAGCAACGCGAGTACTACAATTGCCTTTGCCGCCAGTCTCCAGTCCCGTGGCGCCCGCCACGAACGCCTGCCTTTCCAGGCGCCGATGAGCAATCCCAGTACCGCTAGCAAGGTGACAGCGCCGGCAAACAGATAGATCCGGCGGTCGAGCACAATACTCATCCAGCCGAACTGTCCCCAAAACGACTGGAAGCTGGTACCGAGAAAATGGTGCAATGCCTCCAGCGTGTGTTGCGTGCGCGGTTGGCCTAGCACCACCGCATCATGACGACGCAAACCAAACGGATCTGCCAGCCCGTAGACGCTCATGTTGCGGATGAACCACACTCCGGACATGAGGATAGGAACGCCCGGTAAGAGCAACTGTCTCCAAAGTGACGCCCGTTGAGCGGAGCGGCGTGTCAACCACCAGCGCAGCACGATTGCGCAGGCGGCCACGATGGCGAGTGAATAAACGGTCGTCTTGGTCAACAACGCCAGCCCCACCACGATTCCCAAATACAACAGCCTTCGCTCTGTGAAACCTTCACGCAGGCCATTCAGGCAGATCAGCAGCCCAATGGTGAAGAGCAACTCGGCCAGCACGTCATTGTTGATGGCGGCTGTGAGCGCGACCTGCATCGGCAATCCTGCCACGAAGGCCGCGGCCCCAAGCGCCAGCCAGCGGTTACCAATGCTCAAGATCAGCCCAAAACGGTACGTGAGCAAAACCAGCAGCGCGCCAAAGAATATGTTGAGGCCGCGCAACGCCAACACATGCAGCGGTAGTGCTAGCGACCGGGTAGCCAGGAATAGCGGCGTGGCCAGCACATAGCCCTGGCCAATGGCAGCGTTGTAGGTATCACC
>CAZMKF010000017.1:0-1118 GCA_964566935.1 uncultured Dehalococcoidales bacterium
CGAGCTCCAGGCGCCGGTTGAACTCGTCGCCGGCGACCTGCAGGCGGGCGTGGCACGTGGCTGGATCGACGTCTACGAGAACGTTGGCAAAACGAGCGGCGCCTACAGCGGCGGCAGCTACAAGACCGAGCCGTTCGTGCTCCTCAACTACCAGGACACGCTGGACAGCGTCTTCACCCTGGCCCACGAGCTGGGGCACTCCATGCACTCGTTCTACACGCGGCAGAACCAGCCCTACCAGTACGGCGATTACTCGATCTTTCTGGCCGAGGTGGCCTCCACCCTAAACGAGGAGCTGCTGAGTCACCACCTGATCGCCAACGCCGAGGACGACAAGCTGAAGGCGTACCTGGTCAACCAGCAACTGGAGAGCATCCGCACCACCCTCTTCCGCCAGGCAATGTTCGCCGACTTCGAGCTGCAACTGCACGAACGCGCCGAGGCGGGCGAGGGCATGACGCCCGAACTGTTCTCCGGCCTCTACCAGAAGCTGAACGAGCGTTACTACGGCAGCGAGATCGTCGACCACGAGGCCATCGCCATTGAGTGGTCGCGCATCCCGCACTTCTACTGGAGCTTCTACGTCTACCAGTATGCCACCGGCATCTCCGCCGCCACGGCGCTGGCGCGCTCCATTATGGCTGGCGAAACCGGCGCCCGCGAGCGCTATTTGCGGTTCCTCGCCGCCGGCTCTTCCGACTACCCGATTGAGTTACTACGACAGGCGGGCGTGGACATGACCACCCCGGAGCCGGTGCAGCGCACCATGGCCGCCTTTGAGCAGCGGCTCGATGAGATGGAGAGGATCTGCCAGCAGACCGGGCTACTCTAAGGACCCGGCACAATGACGATGTTTAAGGGAGGAAAGCGATGTTTTCTGTAGAAGGAGTGGTTGACCTGCACGTGCACGGCGGTCACGCGCTCACCCGGCGGCCGCTCGATTTCGTCGAGACGGCGGAGCGGGCGGCCGCGGCCGGCATCCGCGCCATGATTCTCAAGGAGCACAGCGAGTGCACCGCCACCAGCGCCTACTACGCGCAGCGGGCGGTGCCCGGCATTCAGATGTTCGGCGGCATCGTGCTCAACCGCCACGTGGGCGGCATCAACCCCGCGGCGGC
>CAZMKF010000017.1:1254-14139 GCA_964566935.1 uncultured Dehalococcoidales bacterium
TGACGGCCAGCTGACGCCCGAAGCCCGCGACGTGGTGGCGGTGGTGAGCGAGTACGACGCCATCCTCGGCTCCTCCCACCTCTCCGACGAGGAGGTGATGGTGCTGGGACGCTACGCGCTCGCCAACGGCCTGCGCAAGTTCCTGGTCACCCACGTCGACTGGCGCGTCCTGCGCACCAACACCCTGGAGCAGATGCAGGAGCTGGCGGGTCTGGGCGCCTACATCGAGTTCTGCGCCACCTGCACCTTCCCGCCGGCCTACAACTTCACGGTGGAGCAGACGGTGGCCTGGATCAAGGCGATCGGACCGGAGCGCTGCGTGCTGGCCAGCGATACGGGCGCGCCCATCTTTCCCACCCAGGTGGAGGCGTTACGCGCCTACGGGCAGGTGCTGTGCAACAGCGGCCTCAGCGAGGCCGAGGTGGACCTAATGATGAAGCAGACCCCGGCGGCACTGGTCGGCCTCTAGCCGACCAGCCTCCAGAGTCGACGAATCCCCGCTGGGCTGGCCTGAGGGCCGGCCCAACGGGGATTCTATCCATTATTGGGTCCCGGGCAGAGACACGCAGGCTCGGCACCGAGAGAACAGCAGGCGGGGCGCGAGCCTCGCCGCACTACTTCATTACCTGCTGCAACATGGGAATCAGATCATCGAACTGCTCGGGCACGTGGGCGCCGGCGGCCGTCAGCCTCGCCCGCTTGCTGGAGGGCTTGCCAGCGCCGCCCTCGATGATCGCACCGGCGTGGCCAAACACCGTGCCTTCCGGCATCTTCTCCGTAAAGCGACCCACCACGAACGACACCAGCGGCTTGCTGAACTGGCCGGCGGCCAGGTAATCGGCCATCTCCTCCTCAAAAGTGGTGCCCGGTTCGGAGAAGCTGACCACCGCATGCGTGCCCTTGTCCTGCTCGAACAGCTCCAGCAGTTGGCGGGGACTGGTGCCAATCAGGGCGTCGCCGCCGATGCTGACGGCCGTGCTGACGCCGAAACCGGCGCGCTTGACCATCCAGGCGGTCTCGGCGGTCATGCCGCCGCTGCGCGAGATCACGCCCACCTGCCCGGGGGCGAAGCAGCGCGGGGCGTCATCGCCACCAACCGGCCCCAACTTGACCCGCGCCGCCGGGTTGATCACGCCCACGCAGTTGGGGCCGATCACGGTGACGTTGGCCTGGCGGGCAGCGTCCAGCATCTTCATCGCGTCGTGCAGGGGGATGTTCTCGGTAATGATCACGATCAGGCGGATACCGTTGGCGATCGCCTCCAGTACGGCGTCGCAAACGAAGGCGGGCGGCACGTAGATGAGGCTGGTGTTGGCCTGCGTCCCCTCCACCGCCTGGAAGACGGCGTCGTACACGGGCACGCCCTCCACCTCAGCCCCGCCCTTGCCTGGGGTGACGCCCGCCACTACCTTGGTGCCGTAGGCCAGCATGTGGCGCGCCACCATGCTGGCCTCGCGGCCGGTGATGCCCTGAATGACCACTCTGGTGTTGTCGTCCACTAAGATAGCCATCTATCCTGCCCCCTGGTCGAGCTTCTGCATCTTCTCCACCATCATTCGCGCCGCCGTGCTCATGGTGATGTCGTCACCGTGGTACTCAATGCCGGCGGCCTCGAAGATCTCGCGGCCGCGTTCGTCGCTGACGCCAGCGTAGCGCACCACCACCGGGAAGCTGGCCGGGTCGACCTGCATGTCCTCCAGTGCCTGCACCACGCCGGTGGCCACCTGGTCCACCTGGGTGTTGTTGGTGATGTTGCAGGCCACCAGCAGACCGCGGACCCCGGGCTTGGAGAGGATGACGCGGGTGACGCCACGCACTTTGGCGGCTGGCGGGTTGCCGCCCACCTCGCTGTAGTTGGCCGGCGCGCCGCCGAAGCTCTCGATGGAGTCGAACAACAGCAGGCTGCCGCCGCCCCCACCGCATAGGAAGCCGATATCGCCGCCGTCCATCTCGGTGTAGCGAGCGGTGCCGCGGTAGGGGTCCGCCTCGTTGACGGCCACCGCCTCCTTCTCACGTTCGGTCATCGGCCGCCAGACGCGCTCGCTCGACATCTCCACCCGCTCCTGCAGCTCGGGCTGGCGAAAGACGGCGGCACTGTCAACCGACATCATCGAGGAGACGAGCACCAGTTTGCCATCTTTGGTGAGCGCCAGCGGGTTGATCTCCAGCAGGTCACAATCGGTGGCGACGAAGAAGCGGTACAGCTTCGTGATCAAAGCCGGCAGATCACGCAAGACGGGGCCAGTCAGGCCGGCGCGCACGCAGATCTGCTTGGCCTCGAAGTCCTCCAGGCCACGCCCGTAATCGACGTGGTACTGCACGATGCGGTCTGGCTGGGAGGCGTGGATCTCCTCGATGTCCACCCCGCCCTCGGCCGAGAAGATGATCACCGGCGTCTGGCGGTTGCGGTCAATGGCGATGGAGCAGTAAAACTCGCGCTCAATCTCCAGTTTGGGCTCGATCAGTATCGACTCGGCGGGGAAGCCGCGAATCACCATGCCTATCAGCTGGCCAGCCAGCTCGCGCACCTCGTCCGGCGTGCTGGCGAACTTGATAGCGCCCGCTTTGCCCCGCTTGCCCACCGGCACCAGCGCTTTCAACACCACCGGCAGGCCGATTTGCCCGGCCACCTCCAGCGCCTCCATGGGGTTGCCAGCCACGCCGCCAAGCGGGGCCGGCAAGCCGAAAGCTCTGAGCAAATCCTTGCTAACGTTTTCCAGGGTTTTGGCCATTCTCACGCCTCGGAGTAGAGTACTTGTTACTGGTACGTACCTGACCACAGTCTACGCCCGCTGCTACCCGCAATCAACAGCACGGCGCAACGCAACAAAAAGGGAGCCCCTGGCAGGGGCTCCCTGGTCCGATTGGCAACGGGAGGATGTCGCCTAACGAACCTTCGCCAGTTCCTTGTCCGCCCAGGCCAGGTCGAGCTCGGCCAGCTTCACCTTACTGGGCACGGCCGTCTCGCGGTCCCAGCCGAGCATCTCGTAGAAATCACGATTGGCGCGATCCATCGTCTCGTGGTCCAGCGCGTAGCCCTTCATTGGCCCGTCGGCGAACGGCTCGTAGAAGCGCTCGGGCAGCACGTCGTCGGCCACGGTGAGGCCCTCGCGCAGGTTGAAGATGCGCGAGAGGGTGATGGCGCGTTCGCCCACCGTCAGCAACTCGGCCACCGAAGTGTTCCAGCCGGTGGCGGCGGTGATCGCCTGCGCCAGCTGGGGCATCTGGAAGTGGACAAAGTAGCACATGGTGGCGGAGTCGACGAAGGCCTTGAACTTGCGCATCACTACGCCCATCCAGACCTTCTCAGGGCCCATGTCGTGCAGTTCGCGCGGCTGATTGATGCCGACGGCCCGCAGCAACTCCAGTCCCATGTGGCCGCTGATCTCCTTGACGTAGCCGCTATCGTGCAGGCCGGAGCAGTGATCGGCGCCGAACTCGTTGACGGCGTAGCAGGTACCCAGGCTGTTCTTGAAGCGTGGCTCGTGCATGGGCAGATCCACGCCCTTCACTTCCATGGCGTACTGCGCCGATACCTTGCCGATCCTGGCGGCGGCACGCCTGGTGCCCTCCGCCAGCAGGTCGCCGATGCCCTCACGTTTGATGATCATCTCCACCAGCGCCAGCATGGCGTCGGCATCGCCCCAGCGCAGCTCGAGCCCGCCTGTATCTTCCCTGGTGAGGATGCCGCGCTCGAAGCATTCGATGGCGAAAGCGACAGCGGCGCCCGTCGAGATGGTGTCGAGGGAGGCGCCGTTACAGAGGTGATGGGCGCGCGCCAAAGCAGGCAGGTTGCTGACGCCGCAGTTGGAGCCCAGGGCGGCGACGGTCTCGTATTCGGGCCCACCGTAACCGGGGTCGGAGAAGTACTTCGGATCGTCCACCTTAACCTGGCGCTTGCAGCGCACCGGACAGGCGTAGCAGCCATCCATCTTGACGCGGATGGTGTCGCGCAGGGCGATGGGCGAGATGTCTTTATACTGAGGAAAGAAGCCGCCCTGGAAGTTGTTGATGGGAAGGTTGCCGGTGGCCTCGAAGGCCTGCATGGCGGCGCCGGTGCCCAGGGTGCTGAACTCGAGGTTGCAGCGCTCCACGTTCTGGGCGCACCACTTGGCCAGCGACTTGAGAGTGTCGAGGTCGTTCGCCTCCGGGTTCATGCGGCCACGCGCCGCCACCGCTTTGAGGTTTTTGGAGCCCATCACTGCGCCCATGCCAGAGCGACCGTGGGAGTCGGTGCAGTCGTTGATGACGCAGGCGAAGCGCACCAGGCGCTCGCCACCCGGCCCGATCATGGCGGTACGAATACGCCGGTCGCCCAGCTCCTCGCGGATCTTGTTCTGCGTCTCCAGCGTCTCCAGGCCCCAGAGGTGGGAGGCGTCACGCAGTTCGTACTCACCGTCGTGCACCCAGAGGTAAACCGGTTTCTCCGCCTTGCCCTCGAAGATGATGCCGTCGAAGCCGGCTTTCTTCAGCTCCGTGCCAAAGAAGCCTCCCGCCTCGGCGCGACCCAGCCCACCGCTGAGGGGCGATTTAGCGCCAACGCAGTCGCGCGCCGCGCCCGGCAGCGGCGTGCCGGTGAGCACCCCGGGCATGAAGATCAGCTTGTTCTCTGGTGAAAGGGCATCCACGCCCGGTTTCAGTTCTTTCAGCAGGAAATGTGAAATCATCGCTGCGCCGCCGAAGTACTTCCGGTAGAACGCATCATCGGGTTCGTCGACTTTGATAGTGCCAGCGGTCAGGTTAACGCGCAGGATCTTGCGCCAGTAGCTAGGCATGCTTCCCCTCCCATCTATCGCTCAGGAGAAACTGGCCGCTCCCCTTGGATAACGGCTGAATGCTAAGTCCTCTGGCGGCGCCCGTCAATATCGTTATGACGACTAAGTCATAGCGATTCGACTGCTCGCTGCCCTCTGCAGAGTGATTGATTCCTCTTTGACAGCGTACCCAAGCTGTACTAAGCTGGCGCAACGCGAAATACTCATTGGGGAGGGCACGCATGACACTGGGCAACTGGCAGTACCACGCGCCAAGCCGCATCGTTTTCGGCGCAGGCAACGTCGCCACCGTGGGCGACGAGGTGAAGACCCTGGGCGGCAAGAAGGTTCTCATCGTCACCGACAAGGGCGTCGCTGGCGCCGGCATCGTGGAACGGGTGCTGGAGCCACTGCGGGCAGCGGGCATCGAAGCCTTCGTCTTCGATAAGGTAGAGGCGAACCCGCGCGTCACCACTGTGGAAGAGGGTTACCGGTTCTTCACCGAGAAGGGCTGCGACATGGCCATCGGCCTGGGCGGCGGCTCTTCCATGGACAGCGCCAAGGCCATCTGCATCCTGGCCACCAACCCAGGCCCGATCATCCAGTACGAGGGCGCCAACAAGATCCCCAATCCGCCCGCGCCCACCATCGCCATTCCCACCACGGCCGGCACTGGCGCCGAGGTCACCCAGACCTGCGTGGTCACCGACGCCACCCGCAACTACAAGGTCTCGGTGCGCAGCATCTGGAACATCTCCAAGGTAGCGCTGCTGGATCCGCAGCTGCTGACCTCGCTACCACCCAGAGTAGTCGCCTCCACCGGCATGGACGCGCTGTCCCACGCCACCGAGGCGTACATCTCCACCGCCGCCACCCCTCTCACCCAGGCCCTGGGACTGGAGGCGATCAGGGTGATCAGCAGCCGCCTGCGCGACTTCTACAATGATCCATCGGACGAGAGCGCCGCTAGCGACATGCTTTACGCAGCCATGACGGCAGGTCTCTCCTTCGCCAACGCGCGCGTCACCGCCGTGCACGCCATCGCCCATGCGCTGGGCGGCCACTTCAACATCCCCCACGGCACCGCCTGCGCCATGATGCTGGTACCGGTGTTGAAGTTCAGCCAGGAAGTGGCGGCGGACCGCCTGGCCAAGGTGGCCGAGGCGATGGGAGTTGACACCCGAGACCTCAGCGTGGAAGAGGCAGCCACCAGGGGTATCGAGGCAATTGCCCAACTGACCAGGGATATCGGCATCCCCAGCCGCCTCAGCGATCTGGGTGTGACCGAGGACAAGATCCATGCGATGGCCGTGGACGCCGACGTAAGCGGCATCCACCTCAACACGCCGCGCAAGGTTACGCTGGAGGATGAGGTAGCTCTGATTAAGAGCGTATTCTAAGTCCGCCAGCTGGCAACAACGGCGCCCGTTTTCGAGCTGAAAGCGGGCGCCATGTGCTTTACAGGACACCGGCTAGACCGACGACAGCGGCACGAGTGTCTGGTCTCAATTCCGCCGAGTGTCTATAATGGTCGAAGATTCAACCAGCAGTTGGAGGTTACCATGGCGCCCACGATCAAAAACACCCTACTGGAGAAGCTGCAGGCAGGCAAACCCACCATCGGTGTCAGCCTCACCTTCTTCTCGCCCACCATTGCCGAACTGGTAGGCTATGCCGGCTTTGATTTCATGCGCATCGATTGCGAACACGGCCCGATGGACGTCGTTAGTGCTGAACACATGATCCGCGCCGCCGAGCTTTCAGGCGTCACGCCGATCGTGCGGCCGCCCACCAACCAACCTTGGGAGATCCTGCGTCTGCTTGACGCCGGCGCCCTGGGTGTGCTGGCCCCCGGTTGCGAGACTGTGGCAGACGTGGAACGCGCTGCTAAAGCCGTACGCTACTACCCTGAGGGCGAGCGTGGACTAGCCGGCGTGCGCTGGTCCAAATACGGCGCCATGGGCTCGCTATCCGATGCGATCAAGATGGAAAATCGGGAGATGTTCCTGATCGCGTTGATCGAGAGCGTACGCGGCATCGAGAACCTCGACGAGATGCTGAAGGTGCCAGGACTGGACGCCGTAGCCATCGGCCCCAACGACCTCTCGCAGACGATGGGCATGCCCTCGCTCACCAGCAGACAGGAAGTGCAGGACAACATCTTCAAGGTCGTGGACAAAGCCAAGGCAGCCGGCAAGTACGTTCACCTCGTGTGCTCCGGCACCCCCGAAGACGCCATCAAACTAACCGAGCGCGGCGTCGATATTGTGGAGCTGAACGCCACCGCAATGTTCATGGGTCTCGGTAAGTCCTACACCAAGCTTTTCCAATAGGCTCCCCGGGGGCGCGGAAGCGCCCCCATTCCGCAACCACCGGCTCAACCTTTCTGACGCAGGGTTAACAGGCAACACCTGCAGATCGGAACCCGCCGTTTGGGCGGTTGCCGAGCGTCCTGGCGGACTTTGCAGGATGGCCCGAATTGGTTAATATGCTGTTGGCGCCGGCGGCGTGACCGTTCCGCGGCCGGCAGTAACGGCCAACTATTGTTCAGGGGTGTATAAGTGTCCAGCAACAGTTCGCGGGTCCTCTCGCCAGCTTTTCGCCGTAAGATCATGTCAGCCGACCAGGCCGCGGCCCTCGTCCAGTCGGGCATCAACATAGGGGCCAGCGGTTTCACCGGCGCCGGCTATCCCAAAGCAGTGCCGGCCGCCATCGCCAGGCGCGCCATCGACATGGCTGCACGCAACGAGTTATTCAAAGTCGGCGTCTGGACTGGCGCCTCCACCGCACCGGAGTTCGACGGCGTGCTGGCGGACGCCGGCTGCGTCTCCACCCGCCTCCCTTATCAGTCGGATCCCGCCACCCGCAACCAAATCAACGCGGGCGCCATCGATTATTCCGACATGCATCTGAGCCACATGGCACAGCACGTTTGGTTCGGCTTCCTCGGCCAGCTGCAGTTGGCGATCATAGAAGTCGCCGGCATCCTGGAGGACGGCTACCTGATTCCCTCATCGTCGGTGGGCAACAACAAATCGTGGATCGACCTGGCGGACCAGGTGATCCTTGAGGTCAACTCCTGGCAGAGCGAGAACCTTGAGGGCATGCACGACATCTACTACGGCACGGCGCTGCCTCCCTACCGCCGGCCGGCGCCACTCCTGCGCGCCAACGACCGCATCGGCATCCCCTATCTCAAGTGCCCAGTAGAGAAGGTGATTGCGGTAGTGGAGACGGATCAGCCAGATCGCAACAGCCCGTTCACCCCACCGGACGAGTCGTCACGCCGCATCGCCGGCCACATTCTCGAGTTCCTGGAACGCGAGGTGAAGTTGGGCCACCTGCCTGAAAACCTGTTGCCGCTGCAATCGGGTGTGGGCAACATCGCTAACGCCGTGCTGGACGGTTTGCGCGCGGGCAAGTTCGAGGGCATGACTTCCTATACCGAGGTCATCCAGGACGGCATGCTCGACCTGATGGCTACCGGCAAAATGGAGGTAGCCTCCGCCACCGCCTTCTCGCTCAGTACGGAGAAGACCGACTACCTGAACGCGAACATGTCGGAGTACCGAGGCAGGATCATCCTGCGACCGCAAGAGATCAGCAACCACCCCGAGATCATCCGACGCCTGGGTTGTCTGAGCATGAACGGCATGATCGAGGCGGACATGTACGGCAACGTCAACTCCACCCACATCATGGGCACCAGAATACAGAACGGCATCGGCGGCTCGGGCGACTTCGCCCGCAACGCCTACATCTCCTTCTTCATGACACCGTCTACCGCCAAGGGCGGCCAAATCTCGTGCATCGTACCGATGGTCTCGCACGTGGACCACACGGAGCACGACGTGATGGTGATCGTCACGGAGCAGGGTTTGGCTGACTTGCGCGGCCTCTCGCCCAAACAGCGTGCCCAGGTGATTATCGAGCGCTGTGCCCATCCGGACTACCGGCCCGCCCTGCGCGACTATTACAAGCGCGCCCTGGAAACGGCCGCAGGCAAGCACACGCCACACATACTGGACGAGGCGCTCAGCTGGCACAGCCGCTTCCTCAAAACCGGCACCATGCGGAGCTGAGAATCACCGTTCCGTTGGAGCGCCGGCGATTAGCAGAGCAGGAAAGGGATGTATCTGCCATGGCAGCGATGAGCCGGCGCGAGCTTATTGAAGCGTCCGCACGGGGAGAACGGCCCGACCAGTTGCCGTTCTTCCATTACTGGCGGCACTGCCAGGACGGCTGGGCGGAACGCGAGGCGCGTAACCGGGGCATGGGCCTCATTTGGGACCGCAAGCCTTACGTGGAGATCCTGCACGACGTTGCGGTGCGAGAAGAACACCTGCGCATCGATGGCGTACCTACTATCCGCCGCACTTTCACCACGCCCATAGGCTCCATCTACGAGGACGAGCGGCGCGAAGCCGGCACCTATCAGTGGAAACTCGATCGCTCTTACCTCGATCAGACCCCCTGGCTCAGCTCGCGCCGGGTGAAAGAACCTGAGGATTACAAAGTACTGCAGTTCATCGCCGAACACACCGAGTATAAGGCCGACTACTTCCCAATCGAACAGGCGATGGATTGGCTGGGTGATGATGGCATCGTAATGGACAGCCTGCCGCACTCCCCCATGCAGATGCTATTCATCGACTGGGTGGGCAGCGAGGGTGGTCGCGCTTTCTTCCACCTCACCGACTATCCGGAGCTGGTGGAGGAAACCTGCCGTACTATCTCCCGCAGCCGCATCCCCATGTACGAGATCGCCGCCGCCTCGCCGGCGCCGGTCTCGCTGTGCGGTGACAACATCGACGGCTTCCTGGTAACCGCCAGCAGCTTCGAGAAGTACTTCATGCCTGAGTATGAGCTGCAGGCGGGCATCTTGCACGCCAGGGGCAAGGCGATGGCTGTGCACATGGACGGCCGCCTTAACAGCCTCAAGCACCTGATCGCCCAAACGCCGATCGACATCGTGTAAGCCTTCCACCCAACCCCGATGGGCAATCTGGAGCTTGCGGAGGCGCTGAACTCCTGGCCCGACAAGCGCATCTGGTTGGGGTTCCCTGGAGCTGTTTACGCATTGGGGCCGGAGGCGACCAGGCAACGCGCCAGTGAGCTGCTGGCGGAAGCAGGCGATGACATTTACCGCCTCGGTTTGGCGGCCTCCACTGAGAATCTGGTCAGTAACCAGAATCTGCTGGCGCTCACCTCCGTCTTACGCCCCCACTAACCGAGCAAGCGGGCGGAGGCGGGTTGACCGGTCAGTCGCCTGCTGCGGAGACGTTTACAGGGGTGACGCCGCTGAGGCTGTTCTGATTGCCAGTGGCGCCGTTAACACGAGCTAAGCGCTCACACTCGCCGCACTGGCTCAACTTTCCGTCGAGAGACGCAACCTGATGCCGCGGTGTTCTGCAACCGCTACCAGGTGCTTGCGCATGGCAGAGGCTGCCCGTACCGGCTCACGCGCGGCGATGGCATCCACTATTTGCGAGTGTTCCTGCGCGGTGCGCGGTACCGACTCATGCTCGAGCGCGTAGCTGCTGCGGATCAGCTCCTGCAGGGCGCCGCGAATCGATAACAGCATGGCACGGCCAACGGAGTTCTGCGCGCTCTCCTGGATCAGGTCGTGGAACTGCAGATCCAGCTGAACCGCTTCTGGATCATCGTCAGTGCGCCGGCGCAACTCGCTCGCCAGGCGTCGCAGCTCATCCACCTGCACCTCGTCTGCCCGCTCCGCCGCCAGGGCGGCCATCTCCGGCTCCAGCCCCATACGCACCTCAAGCAACTGCTGCGCATCTGAGCGATCCAGCTTAAGACAAAGGGTGAGGGAGTTGACCACCATATCGTAGCTGTGATGCTTAACCATGGCGCCACGGCCCTGCTGCACATCCAGCAGGCCCTTCTCGGAGAGGACTTTCACCGCCTCACGCACGGCAGTACGGCTAACCCCAAAGCGCTCCGCCAGCTCCCGTTCCGGTGGCAGAAGATCGCCGGGCTTAAGCTTGCCTGAGATGATGTATCCTTCGACCTCATCAATAATGGACTGATAAAGGCGTCCACGTTCCAGCTTGCGATAGAGCACTACCCTGGCTAATCCTTTCCGAGCGACTATTGCGCAATGCTAACACCCAACGGCAACCAAGCTCAAGTGCCTGAACTGGTTCAGTAGACCCTTACACAACCTGCCTCTAAACGTGTCAGAACCAAGAGACCTGCCAGAGACCCGTAGCGCAGCCACCCAGGTAGAAACTCATGAAAGAACCTATTGACAATTGCCAATTGGTATGATAATCTTATTATCGTAATAGCGAATTGGTCTATAGAAGCAAAACCTGCATCTTTATTTCGGGGGATATGACATGGAATTAATCAACATCATCGGCTCGGTCTTCGTGCTCGGCCTTACCGTAATCGCCACCGGCGCCTACTTCCGCAGCTACGTGGACAGAATCTCGTCGCAGCGTTAGTAATCCAAAGCACGACATACCGACCCTCCTTGCGGGAACAGAGTCATCATTCGATGGCTCTGTTCCTTTTTTGTGCAAGTTTGAGCCTGCCGCCACTGTCTATTGTGCAGTAAAGGTTTACAAATTCTTCCCATTTGGCTAAACTTCGCTGCGTGGTTAATTCGCCCAGATGGCAGGTCACCACAATGGCGTGCGCTCTCGACTAGGCCGATAGGCTAAGCGACCACGAGAATAAGCATTCGAGAAAGGAATGTAAGCGTAGACATGAATCCGTTTTCCAAGCGACATGTCGCACAGATCGCCGCTCTGGCGATGAGCGCTGCCCTCGTGTTCTCCGGTTGTGCTCAGCCGGCTGCTAGCCCAACCGCCGCCAAGAGTACGGCAGCAGCAGCGGCCCCCAGCGGTCAGCCGATCTCGGTTAAGGTCGGCCTCATCGCACCCCTCACCGGCGACGTCAAGACCTTCGGCGAATCCGAACGCAATGCTTTCGGGATTGCCGTGGAGGAGGCCAACGCCGAGGGCAAACTGAAGATCGAACCTGTCATCATCGACGATCGCAATGACACAACCGAAGGCGTCAACGCCGCCAACAAGATGGCGGCTGAGGGCGTCAAAGCCATCGTGGGACCGCTGACCTCCAAGGTCGCCATCGCCGTCTCCGAGGCTACCCAGGCCGCCAAGGTGGTCCTGGTCACCGGTACCGCCACCAACCCCAAGGTGACGGTGGACAGCGGCAAGCGCAAAGACTACGTCTTCCGCACCTGCTTCATCGACCCGTTCCAGGGCACGGTGATGGGCAAGTTCGCCCTCACCACCCTCAAAGCCAAGAAGGCTGCCGTGCTGTTCGACATCAGCAACGACTACAGCAAGGGATTGGCGGAGTTCTTCCGCGATGCCTTCACCGCCGGCGGCGGCGAGATCGTGGCCTACGAGTCATACGGCAAGGATGATGTCGACTTCTCAGCGCAGCTGACCAAAATCGCTGCCGCCAACCCCGAGTTCCTCTATCTGCCTGACTACTACAACAAGGTAAGCCTGATCGCCAAGCAGGTGCGTGAGCGCGGCATCACCGCCCCGATGGGCGGCGGTGACGGCTGGGACTCCGCCGAACTGGACTTCAAGGCCACCGAGGGTTCCTACTTCAGCAACCACTACAGCCAAGAAGACCCGCGCCCCGAGGTGCAGGCCTGGGTCAAGAAGTACCAAGAGAAGCACGGCGCCTCTCCCGACGCCCTGGGCACCCTTGGTTACGACGCCGCCAAGGTACTGTTCGACGCCATCATCCGGGCTGGCTCGGACGATCCGGCCAAGATCCGCGATGCTCTAGCGGTAACCAAGGACTTCAAGAGCGTGAGCGGCACGCTCACTTTCGACAAGGATGGTAACCCGATCAAGTCGGCCGTCATCCTCAAGATCGAGAACGGCAAGCAGAAGTACGTGGAGACCGTTAACCCTTAGAGGGGACGATCACTCTGCCAACAATAACGGCCGGGACCATGGTCCCGGCCGTTCTCATGTCCTCGTCCTATCCGTCAACCTGCCGGCCGGCGTGCTTGAGCGGCAGGCGTATGGAGAACAGGCTACCCTTGCCAGGTTCGGATTCCACTTCGATCTTGCCGCCGTGCCGTGCCGCTATCTCCGCTACGAGCGAGAGCCCCAGCCCG
>CAZMKF010000017.1:14237-19040 GCA_964566935.1 uncultured Dehalococcoidales bacterium
CCGGATCCGGCAGAGCCTTTGGTGGAGTAGAACGGTTCGAAAATCCGCTGCACGACGGCTGGCTCGATACCAGTGCCGGTGTCACGTACCGAGATCACCGCTGCGTCGTCCTTCACACCACTGACCACCTTGATCCGGCCGCCATCCGGCATGGCGTCCACCGCGTTGAAGAGCAGGTTGATCAGTACCTCACGCAACTCCGCCGGGTTAGCCATCAGCAGCGGCACCTCTCCCAGCTCGGTCAATACCTTGATGCCAGCGCCACCACGTGCGCCACTAGTCCAGCGTGGCGAGGCCATATCCATCGCCTCACGCACAATTTCGTTGACGTTGACCTTCACTTTGGCGGCGCCCGCGCTGTAACGCGCGTAGTCCTGCAGCTTGCGCACAGAGTCGGCGCCGTCGCTTGCCGCCTGCAAAATGGCGTTGGCTGGCCGCTTCATCGCCTCATCGCCGGAATCGGCGATCACCTCCGCCCAACCTCGAATGCCCACCAGCAGGTTGCCGAAAGAGTGCGCTACACCGGTCGACATCTCACCCAAGGTGCGCAAGCGCTCATTGCGGATCAGAGTCGCCTGCAGGCGCCGCTCTTCGGTCACGTCCCGCAGCACATGCACAGTAGACACTACCTCCCCGGCATCGCTGTACATGGGATGCACGCTGGCCGCGAAGGCGGCGCCGCCCAGCTCGAGTTCATAGCGGACCGGGGCCGGGATCGAGTCCTCACCCGCTTCCACCTTCGCCAAGTCATCGAACACCTCGGTGGTAACGGGCAACACGGCAGCCAACTGCTGCCCCACCAATTGCTGTGGCGTCGATCCCACCACAGCCGCAAAGGCAACGTTGCATCTGACGATACTGTGGTCACGATCAACGATGGTCACACCGTCATTGATGGCGTCGAACGTGTCTTCCCACTCGCGCTTGGCTCGCTCCACCAGGGTGAAAAGCCGGCTACACTCCAATTGACTGCCGATGCGACGAAAGGCGAGCTGCACGATCCGCTGCTGCTCGAACGTCAGGCGTTCCTGCTCGTACAGCAGGCCAAGTCCCAACTCGGAACCGGTAGAGCCCAACGGATACGCTGTCACCTGACGTTGCCACCCTTGACCTGAACTGACCGGTAGCGATGTTGCCGCTGGCGCGGTCTCTGCCAGCGGAGAATCGGCACTCACCTGCTGCGAGGAAGCCTTAATGTACACGGCATTCCGTCCCGGGGTAGCGGGCAAGCTGACCGTCACCTCGGCGCCGATGCGCCGATGCAGAATCTCCAACACCTCGGCGGTTGCCTGCTCAATGTCGTCCAGTTCCACCAGGTGCTCATCCACCTCCCGCATCACGCTGGCGAGCGCTTGCTGGCTCTCCAATTGACCTGCCATTCGCTCGTTGGCCACCACCGCACCGACCATGTAAGCTGCCAACCTCGCCCGCGCCTCCGCGTCCTCCGGTACCGCGGCGCCTGGCGCCCAGGCCAGCCTCAATACACAGCTGGTGCCAAGCACGGGCGCCTCAAGCACATGTCCGCTGGGCCCCCATTGCCCCTCCGCTTCGTCACCAACGGCTTGATCCGTGAAGGTGCAGCTGCCGGCTCCAAACACCACCGCTAGCGATTGCAACACTTCATCCAGGCTCGGGACGGCCTTCCGCTCGCCCGCCAGTACCGCATCCTCTACGCAGACATATGGATTATCTATTGTCTCGTCAGCTGTCATTACGCCCTGCACCAATACCAGTAATCCATGGCTGGAAGCCGACAGCGACCCTGGCCTTGCCGACCGGGCAGCCATGGCGCTACAGCAAGTAGTCTAACCTATAGCGCTGCCCAATTCGTGAACAGAAATGCTGACTTTGCCGGGAAATCTGTTCCCCCGCTGTGATTCGGAAGCGCACGGTGTTAAGATGGCAGCAGAGCGGCGACTGCGCAGTCGCCTGCGGACATTACAGCGTTGTCTGACGCTGAGCGAGGGGTATGCATGAAGGGTACTGACGCGATTGCGAACATTCTGAAGAGGGAAGGTACGGAGGTTCTGTTCTGCTTCCCGGTCAACCACATCATTGAGGCTGCCGCCAAAGTTGGCATCAGGCCGATCATGGGTCGCCAGGAGCGCAGCGTAGTCGGCATGGCAGATGCCTACACCCGCGTCAATAACGGGCGCAAGATCGGCGTTGTCGCCGTTCAACACGGCCCAGGCATTGAGAACACGTTCGGCGGCGTGGCCCAGACATACGCTGACAACACTCCCATCCTCGTGCTGCCCGGCGGCGAGCCGGAGTCCAAGCAGGACGTGCGGCCCAACTTCCAGGCGGTTCCTACTTTTAAACCGATCACCAAATGGGCGGCCAGGATCAACAGTGTGGACCGGGTGCCGGACATGATGCGCCACGCCTACACACTGCTCAGAAACGGTCGGCCAGGCCCGGTGTTGCTGGAAGCGCCGATTGACATGATGGGAGACGATATCGCTGACTCGGCCCTGGATTACGAGCCAGTCAAGCGCATCCCCACCATGGCCAGCCCCGACGCGGTACGCGACGTGGTGAAGGCGCTGATCGCCGCCAAGAAGCCACTGATCCACGCCGGTGGGGGCGTGCTCGCCGCCGAGGCCTGGGACGAACTCAAAGAGTTCGCCGAGCTGCTGCAGGTGGCGGTGATGACCACTCTGCCGGGCAAGAGCGCCTTCCCCGAAGACCATCCGCTTTCGCTCGGCTCTGGTGGCCTGGCCGGCCCACTGGCCGTTGCCCGCTACCTGACAGAGTCCGACTTCGTCTTCGGTCTGGGGGCCAGCTTCACCGTATCCAACTTCGCCCCACCGGTACCGCGCGGCAAGGTGGGCGTGCAACTGGGCATCGACGAGCGCGACCTCAACAAAGACTACCCGCTGGATTACTTCCTGTTGGGCGATGCCAAACTGGTGCTGCGTCAACTGATCGAAGAGACCAGGAAGCAGCTGGGCCAGGAGGGTCGCAAGGGCGACGATAAGACGGCGCGCGAGATCAAGGCGATAAAAGACGAGTGGATGAGCGAGTGGATGCCGCGCCTGACCTGCAAGGACAAGCCGATCAGCCCCTACCGTGTCATTTGGGACTTGCAGCAGGCAGTTGATCTGCGCAACACCATCGCCACCCACGATGCCGGCAACCCGCGCGACCAGATGAGCCCCTTCTGGCAGGCACTCGAGCCCAACTCCTACATCGGTTGGGGCAAGTCCACCCACTTGGGTTACGGTCTCTCGCTGGCCATTGGCGCCAAGGTGGCCCGCCCCGAGAAAACCTGTCTGAACCTGATGGGCGATGCCGCCTTCGGCATGGGCGGGCTCGACCTTGAAACCGCTGCCCGCAACCGCATCGGCTCGCTCACCATCCTGATGAACAACTCCTGCCTCGGCGGTTACGACAAGTACCTTCCGGTGGCAACCGAGAAGTTCAATATCCGCTTCCTCACCGGTGATTACACCAAGATCGCTGAAGGCCTGGGCGCCTACGCCGAGCGGGTGGAGGAGCCGGACGAGATCATCCCGGCGGTCAAACGCGCCGTGGCCAAGAACGCCGAAGGCAAACCAGCCCTGCTGGAGATCATCACCCGCGAGGAGCCAAAGTTCTCGCGCTACTGGTAATAAACAGCTGTCTGAGGGGCAGATACACTGCCCCTCAGGCCATTCCCGGCATCAACATCACAGCAAAACTAACCGCACTTAAAGCGAGGTGAGCCATGCCTGAGCGCGTTGTCGACTTGCGCAGCGATACCGTAACCGTGCCCACCGCTGAGATGTACGAGGCGATGATGAAGGCGCCGTTGGGCGACGACGTCCTCGAGGAGGATCCCACCATCAACCGTCTGGAAGCGCTAGCGGCGGAGAAGTTGGGCAAGGAGGCAGCGCTCTTCGTCTGCACCGGCACTATGGGCAACCTGATCGCGCTCGTCACCCACACCAGACGTGGCGCCGAGGTAATCATCGAGGAGAACTCCCACATCTACTGGCATGAGGCGGCCGGCATGGCCGTGGTGGGTTCGCTGCTACCACGCCGCCTGCCAGGCAAGATGGGCGCACTATCGGCAGCTCAGGTGGAGGAGGCGATCCGGCCGGTGGACGTGCATGAACCGCCCACCGGCCTGGTCTGCCTCGAGAATACGCACAACCACGCGGGCGGCACCGTGATCAGCGCCGCTCAGATCGGCGCAGTGGCGGCAGTTGCCCATCGCCACGGTCTGCCCCTGCATATCGACGGCGCCCGCATCTTCAATGCCGCCGTTGCGGCCAACACTCCCGTAGCGACTCTGGTCAAAGAGGCAGACTCCGTGACTTTCTGCCTTTCCAAGGGTCTCAGTTGTCCCGCAGGTTCACTGCTGGTGGGCTCCAAGGACTTCATCCGCCGCGCCCGCCACGTGCGTAAGATGCTGGGCGGTGGCATGCGGCAGGCCGGCGTGCTGGCGGCGGCCGGCATCGTAGCCTTGGAGACCCTGGTGGACCGCCTGGCAGACGACCACCGCAACGCTACCCGGCTGGCGTTAGGCATTCAGGCAACTGGCAAGTTGAGCGTGGATATGCCCACCGTGCAAACCAACATGGTTTACTTCGAGCTGCCGGAGCAGGGTGAAGAAGCCGCTGCATTTGTTGCGCGTCTGACCCAGGCTGGCGTCAAATCTCTCCCCATGGCGAAGCGCCAGATCCGCCTGGTGACCCACCGCGGCATCGCGGCGGACGACATCGAGTACGCCATCGACGTGATCGCTCAGGCAGCTGCAGCGCTTTGAGCGCGGTGGACGCCAGCGAGCGCGATCAGGGAAGCATGGCCCCCTACAGC
>CAZMKF010000017.1:19050-34198 GCA_964566935.1 uncultured Dehalococcoidales bacterium
GGCGAGGCGGCCACCGTGTCACGCGAGGACCCACCGGAGGCGACGGCCGTCCTTACACTGTCATCAACATGGTGACGAGCGTGGACGGCAAAGCCTCGCTGAACGGCCAGTCGCGGCCAGTCAGCAGCGCCGCAGACCGGGCGGCGCTGGTCAACATCCGTCGCGCCGTGGACGCAATCCTGGTAGGCGCCCGAAGCCTGGCGGCGGAGGAGATCCCCTACCGGCCTCTTCGCGACCTGGCAAGTACGGCCACCAATACACCTGCGTTCGACACAACCGTTGTTGTCTTCAGTAATAGTGGTAACTTGCCGCTGCAGCGTCAGGTTTTTCAACGTCAACGGACCGGCCTGCGCCTGTTCGTCGCCACCACCCGTCCGATAGCGGAGAGGCTCTGCTCTCAACTGCCGGCTCACGCCAGCCTGTTGGCTTTTGGTGAGAGAGAGGTGGATATAACTGAGGTATTGCAGCACCTGTGGCGCGAGCTGGGTATCCAGCGGGCAGTGCTGGAAGGAGGGCCCAGTCTTAATGCCGCCATGCTGGCGGCAGGTCTGGTGGACGAGCTGTTCGTCACCTACTCCGCCAGGTTGGTGGGGGGCCAGGAGACCACCATCGTCAGTGGCCACTCACCTCTCGCCGCCGCCCCTCGACCGCTGCGCCTGCTGAGCGTCCTGCAACACGGCGACGACCTGTATTGCCGCTATCGCCTCGCAGGCAGCGAGGCGATAGCCACCACTGGCTCAGAGTGAAGAATCGCACGCCGGCGCCACTATCTGGAGACTCCCACATCTACCACAATCAAATCGGCGACTCAGAACGGTGAAACCCGATCCAATACGGATTTGCAGGCTATTGTCAAGTGCGCAATCCAAGTGCTATCATGCACCGGTTCCACGGCCCTTCAAGGGTCACGGGCTCATTTGAGGGTACGTCTCTCCATCAGGAGGTGGTAATTCAGTCCACACCATCAGCTCGCTAACGCAGTAATGCCCGGTATTCCAGCCCGTAGGGCACCGCACCCTAAGCATTCTGAAAAACAGGGAGAATAGCAAGGTGAACCTAGTTTCTGAGGAAGAAAGCAAAGCCCGCAGGATCAGCCGACGGCAAGTGATCGCCGGCATGGCGCTCTCCATCGCTAGTGTAGCGGTGGCTGCCTGCTCGTCGGCCACACCCACCGCCGCTCCCAAGGCCGACGCCACCAAGTCCGCTGCCACTGCTGCTGCGGCCGCCACCAAGCCCGCTGCGGCCGCCACTGGTGCCGCCGCTACAACTGCTCCGGCCGCCGGCAAGGCACTGCCCGACGAGATCAAGATCGGCTTCCTGTACCCCGCCACCGGCGCCATCGCCCCAGGCGGCATGATGGCCTACAAAGCGCTCCAACTGGCTATGGAGGCCAAAAACAGCGCTCTGGGCAAGCCAGTCAAGATCGCAGTCGTCGACAACAAGAGCGATAAGGCAGAAGGCGCGCTTGGCGCTTCCAGGTTGATCGACCAGGAGAAGGTCGTCGCCATCCTTGGTCCGCTCACCAGCTCAGTTACTATTGCTGCGGCCGAAGTGGCAGAGAAAGCCCACATACCGCTGCTTAGCCCCACCGCCACCAACCCGCTGGTTACCCAAGGACGCACGTACACTTTCCGCGCTTCGTTCGTGGACCCGTTTGCTGCCGAGATAGCCGCGCGCTACGCCATCGAGAAGCTCGGCGCCAAGACTTGCGCCATCCTGGTCGACATCCAGCAGGATTACTGTGTGGGTCTATCCCAGTTCTTCCGCAACTCCTTCAAGGCAGCCACCAAGAACGATCAGAGCATCGTCTCGGTGCTCTCCTGCCAGACCGGCGACAAGGACTTTCGCGCCCAGTTGACGACGATGAAGAACCTAAACCCCGACATCGTCTACGCGCCCAACTACTACACTGAAGGCGCCCTGATGCTGCGCCAGGCGCTGGAACTTGGCATGATCCCCAAGGTTAAGTTCCTCGGCTCGGACGCCTGGAACAGCCCCGAGTTCGTCGACCTCGCCAGCCCGGCGGGTTGCGAAGGCGCGCTGTATTTCACCCACTACCACCCCGACGCCTTCAAGAGCCCCGAGGCCATCAAGTTCGCCAAGGACTTCACCGAGAGGAACAACCTGGCTCCCACCCACGATGCCGCTCTGACGTACGACTCCTACATGCTGATCCTCGATGCGATCGAACGTGCCAAGTCTACTGACGGAGAGGCCATGGCAAAGGCTCTTCTGGAGACCAAAGACTTCCAGGCGGTAGCCAGTAAGATCACCATGACCCCGGATCACAACCCGGTGAAGCCAGTGGTCGTCAACGAATACCGCGGTGGCAAAGACACATTCAAGGAACTGTTCGAAGCCAAGGTATAGTCGCACGCCGATGGGGAGCGCGAGGCTGCCTCGTGCTCCCTTCACTTCGGCGCCCGGCGCCTGTTGTACGGGCGCTTTCAGTTGAGCTTCTCCGGAGATAAACCAGCCTATCGCAGCGAGAGAAGGGACCTAATATGCCACTCGACGCCTTTCTTCAGTATCTGGCTCAGGGTGTCTCCCTGGGCAGCACCTACGCTGCCATCGCCGTCGGATATACGATCATCTACGGTGTACTGGGCCTGATCAACATGGCCCACGGTGACTTTTTCATGGCAGCAGCATTCCTGACGATGTGGGCTACCACCCGCCACAACATCCCCTTACCCGTGGCTATGATGATTGGCACCGCTTCCGTCATCATCGGCGGCCTGATCATTGAACGCGTAGCCTACCGCCCTCTGAGGGTAAACCGCATCTCTGCTTTCACCTCCACGGTGGCAGTCTCAATGATCGTACAAACCTCATTCGTGCTCTTCTTTACCCCGCGTCCACAGCCGTATCCTCGCCCCGATTTCCTCACCCAGATCTACGAGATCAACAACGTTTTTCTGCCCGCCACCGTTTTTGTGGTAATCATCGTTGCTGCCATCCTCTTCGTGATCCTGATGTACATCGTCAACAAGACCAACCTTGGACGCGCCATGCGTGCCCTCTCGCGCGACCTCGAGACGACGGAATTGATGGGGGTCAACACCGGCCACATCATGTCGTTCTCCTTCGCGCTCAGTACGTTGTTTGCAGCAGCGGCAGCTTTCATGTTCTGCAACATCTACCCGTCGGTTGACCCGTTCACCGGTGTCATTCCCGGCCTCAAGGGCTTCATTGGTGCGGTGGTGGGCGGCATCGGCTCCATCCCGGGCGCTCTGATCGGTGGCTTCATCCTCGGCCTGGCGGAGATACTGCTGGTTGCCTTCCTGCCATCTTTTAGCGGCTTCCGTGACGCCATTGCCTACGCTATCCTGATCGCTTTCCTGCTCTTCCGCCCAGGCGGCATCTACAACGTGCGCGTGCGCGAGGAGAAGGTGTAAGTTGAAAGCGGGACTAACGCGCAATGCGCTGCTTACCATAGCGGCGATCGTTGTGGTGCTGCTAATAGCAGCCTACCTGGAGAGCGTACTCGGCAATTATCCGGTGAAGGTGCTTAAACTCTGGGGCATCAACATCATCCTGGCCGCTTCCTTTATCCTGATCTATGGCTACACCGGCCAGTTCTCGCTTGGCCACGCTGGTCTGGCGGCGATTGGCGCCTACACGTTTTCGCTCTGTACACTGACGCCGGAAGCCAAGCAGATGATGTTTATCCTCGAGCCGCCCGTCTGGCCGATTAACGTCATCCATCTGCCGTTTCTGCCCAGTCTCTTCCTGGCAGGTATTCTATCGGCAATAGTCGGTTTCATGATCGGCGGTCCGGCTTTACGCCTGCATGGCGACTATCTACTGATTGCCACCTTCGGTTTCTCCGAGATCATCCGCCTCGTCTTCGCCAATATGCCTGGGGTGGTCAATGGCGCGATGGGCCTCAAGAGCATCCCCACGAACTCCACCCTGCCGCTGGTTTGGGCCATCGTCGTCTTCTCGCTCTTTTGCATCGTCAGACTGGTCGGTAGCAGTTACGGCCGGGCGTTGAAAGGCATCCGAGACGATGAGATCGCCGCCGAGGCTGTGGGCGTCCGGCTTTTCTACCACAAGGTGATGGCCTTCGTGATCTCGTCATTCTTCGTCGGCATCGCTGGCGGACTGTACGCCGAGTTCCTAATGAGCATCGACCCCCGCGCCTTCACCTCGCTCTTTACCTACGGCATCATCACCATGGTAGTGCTGGGTGGCACCGGTAGCATCACCGGCAGCGTACTCGCCGCCGGTGTATACACGATCATGAGCGAATTGATGAGGATGGTCGAGGACCCGATGGATATTCTCGGCTTCCATAAGGACGGTACTCCCGGCGCTCGCCTGATGGTTTTCAGCATGATGCTGCTCTTCCTCATCCTGTTCTACCGCAGGGGCTTGATGGGCACCAAGGAGTTCTCCTGGGATGGGGTCTTGCGGCGCCTGGGCATCGGTAAGCAACCGCCGCAGGGAGACAGGCCGGTATCCTCCGGGGAGGCGCAAGTATGAGCATCCTTGAACTCAAAGAAGTAACCAAGCGCTTCAGCGGCCTGACCGCCGTTTCGGAACTCAGTTTCGAACTGGAAAAGGGAGGGATCATCGGCCTGATCGGCCCTAATGGCTCGGGCAAAACCACGGTCTTCAACATGATCAGCGGCTTCTACACACCCACCGAGGGCACTATCACATTTGAAGGCGACGTGATCAACAAACTGAGGCCGGATCAGATTACCGCAAAGGGTATCGCCCGCATTTTCCAGGCGAACCGCCTATTTCGCAATCAGACTGTGCTGGACAACGTGTTAATCGCACACCATCTGCGTCTCAAGTCGAATCCGCTGCTGGCCATTCTACGCACGCCTGGCTATACGGAACAGATCCGCTATGCGGAGGAGCGCTCACGCTGGTTGCTGGAGAACCTCGGCCTCGCCGAGCAGATGAACAGCCCCGCCGGCAGCCTGCCTCACGGTATGCAACGCAAACTGGAGGTAGCGCGCGCTCTGGCCACCGAACCCCGCCTGCTGCTGCTCGACGAACCTGCCGCCGGCCTCAGCCACGAAGAGGTGAGCGACATGATGGATTTCGTGTTGCGCATCCGGGAGGAGTTCCAACTGTCCATCCTCCTGGTTGAACATCACATGCGTGTCGTGATGACCATCTGTCCCGACCTGGTTGTGCTCAACCATGGGCAGATGATCGCGCGCGGCACCCCGGACGAGATTGCCAATGATCCGGTGGTGATCGAGGCCTACTTGGGGAAGGGTGAAGATGCTTGAAATAACAGACCTCCATGTACGCTACGGTGGCGTTCACGCCCTGCGCGGCATCAGCATGCTAGTGCCAGAAGGCAAGATCATCTCCCTGCTCGGCGCTAACGGCGCCGGTAAGAGTTCAACCCTACGTTCAATCACCGGGCTGGTGAAACCGGCTCAGGGTACGATCAAACTGCGCGGTAAGGATCTGGGCAATATGTCGGCCTCAGACCGGGTGCGCAACGGCATCGCTATGGTGCCGGAGGGGCGCCATGCTTTCACCAACCTGACGGTGATGGATAACCTGCTAATGGGCGCCTACGCCCGCAAGGACAAGGATGGCATCCGCGCCGACATCGAGCGGGTGTTCACCATGTTCCCCCGCATGCGCGACCGCCAGAATCAGCCAGCCGGCACCCTTTCAGGTGGCGAGCAACAGATGCTGGTGGTGGGACGGGCACTGATGTCTCGGCCCAGCCTGTTACTGATGGATGAACCATCGCTCGGCCTGGCGCCTAACCTGGTGGCCGAGTTGTTCGAAACGATCTTCCGTATCCATAACGAGGGCCTCACCATCCTCCTGGTGGAACAGAACGCGCGCGCCTCGCTGAAGATTGCGGATTACGCCTACGTGATGGAATTGGGCAGTATTGTGTTGGAAGGTCCCGGCACGGAACTGCTGCGCGACGACCGCATCCGCAAAGCCTATTTGGGAATCAGCGCAGCCACCAGCGACGAGCCACATGGGCCTCAACCTGCCCGCTAACTGGAGGGGAAATGAAACCATTTGCCAAGGGCCCGAGCGAGATGCACCACTCGGGCATCAGAGAGATCATGAACCTCACGGCGAACATGCCAGATGTCATCCACCTCGAAGTGGGCCAGCCCGACTTCCCCACTCCGCCGCACATTGTGGAGGCAGCCGCTCAGGCGGCGCGCGATGGCTACACCCGCTACACGCACAGTGCCGGCTTGGCGAGCTTGCGAGAGTTAATGGCGGCGAAACTGAAGCGGATCAATGGCTTTGAGGTAACACCCGAGCAGATTAACGTCACCGCCGGCGGTGTCAACGCCATCGCCCTGACCCTGCGCGCCCTCACTGATCCGGGTGACGAAGTATTACTGCCGGACCCGGCCTGGCCGAATTACGAGATGATGATGTCAGTAATCGGCTGCAAGCCAGTACGCTACCCCCTGCCGGCGGCATCCGGCTTCCTGCCTGATTTCGAGCAGCTTGACAGCCTGGTCACTCCTCGCACCAAGGTGATCCTCATCAACACTCCCAGCAACCCCACGGGCGGGGTTTTTCCGGAGGAGGTGGTGCGTAGCCTCGTCCGCTTTGCAGAACAGCACGATCTCTGGTTGGTTTCCGACGAGGCCTACGATCAGATTGTCTACGAGGGTAAGCACTTTAGCGCTGCCTGCTACAACCCGGAACGAGTTGCAAGCACCTACACCTTCTCCAAAACCTACGCCATGTGCGGCTGGCGACTGGGTTACGTGGCGGCGCCGGCACCACTGGCACAGCTTGTCAATAAACTGATCGAGCCGGACATCTCCTCTGCCTCGTCCATATCACAAAAGGCGGGCGAGGCGGCGCTGGCGGGACCGCAGGACTGTGTGGGGATCATGTGCAAAGCCTACCGGGAACGGCGTAACCTGGCGATGAGCATTCTACAGCCGCACAACCTGGTGGTAGCCAAACCACAGGGCGCCTTCTACATCCTGGTCGACATCAGCGCCTCGGGCTGTGACTCCTATACCTTCGCCCGCCGGCTGATTGCCGACCACGGTGTCGCCGTTGCGCCTGGCGACACCTTTGGCCCTTCCGGAGCCAGTTGGGTGCGTGTCTCCCTGGCCAGCGACCCGGAATGGCTGCGCAAGGGGCTCAGCACCTTGGCAGCGGTGCTTCGCGGGTAAACGCGATCCTGTGGCTAGACGTTGAACAGGTAGTTGATGACGTCTCCGTCCTTGACCTCGTAATGCCGGCCCTCCGAACGAAGGAGGGCCTGCTTGCGCGCCTCGGCGAGCGAACCGAGACGTAGGAGATCGGCGGCGCCCACCACCTCGGCACGGATGAAACCGCGCTCAATGTCAGAATGAATCTCGCCGGCCGCCTCTACTGCCGGGGTGCCGCGCCGGATCGTCCAGGCACGCACTTCGTCCTCACCAACCGTGAAGAACGAGATCAGCTCCAGCAGGGCGTAAGATTCCGTCACCACTCGAGTGAGCGCCACCTCCTCTACACCGAAGGCCTCCATCAGCTCCGCCGCCTCGGCAGGCGCTAACTCCGCCAGCTCGCGTTCCAGCTTGCCATCAATGCTCAGCCAGCGCCGCCCCTGCCGCTGCATCGCCTCACTCACCGCCGCCTCTGCGTCGCCCAGCCCACCCTCACCGCTGTTGAACAACACCAATACTGGTTTGGCAGTGAGGAAGCCGTAACCGCGCAGCAGTTTCGCCTCAGCTTCATCAAACTGCAAGCCGATCAGCGGCAGACCCTCGTCCAGCCGCTGCTTCAGCCTGAACAAGAGATCCCGTTCCGGCTGCGCCTGACCTTTCTTGAGGCTCTTCGCTTCCTTCTCGATTCGTTCCAGGCGGCGCTCCACAACCAGTAGATCGGCCAGCAGCAGCTCGTCCTGCAGCTGCTCGTAGTCTCGCAGTGGCTCTACGCTACCAGCGGGATGTGGATAGGCGCTGCTCTCGAAGGCGCGCACCACTTGCACGATGGCGTCGGCTTGTCGCAGCTGTGTGAACACACCCGCCCAACCCTCACTGTTTTGACCGCCCACCAGGTCAGGCGCAGCTACGTACTGTACCTCAGCGTAGACGGTCTTGCGCGGGTGGAACAGCGCCGAGAGGAGCGTCACTCGCTCGTCTGGCACCTTAACAACAGCTCGTTCAATCTCGCCACGGCGTCCACTGGGCAGCTCGCCCCTGCCAGACAAAGCTGAGAAGACAGTGCTCTTGCCTGAGGCGGGCAAGCCCACTACTGCGATTTCCATTGTTCTGCCACCCCCGAGTACACAAAAGGAAAGCCCGCGACAGGATGGCGGGCCAACGGAGTGCCGTCTGACTCAGTATATCACTGCGGCGCTCGCCACCGCCGACGCATTTTGCGTTGGCAGTGGACTACAAGATTGTAGCCAACCAGAACCTGCCTGGTCAGCACAAAGCGGCGACCGAGGCGGCGCAAGCGGCCCCGCGCCTCCCTGTCACGTACCAGATTGAAGACCAGGCAACCCTCCCTGGTTGACAGCCTTGCCAACTGGTCGAGAAACTGAGCGTCAAAAACTGCGCTGAGCACATTACCGGCGTGGTAGAGGTCGACCACTATGAGGTCGTACTGTTGAGAGCAGTCTCTGACGAACGCGAGCGCGTCTGCCTGGACGAGGGTCAGCTCAGCGATCGCCCCGCTCCCGAATTCGTCGGCCGCCAGGCGCAGCATGTCGGTGCTGCTTTCAACGCCGGTGATCGGCAAGTCACCGAAGCGCCGTTGCAGTAAGTGGGCCACGGTACCACCACCGTAGCCCAACAGTAACGCGCTGGCGGGCGCACGCGCCGGCACCATCTCCCGCCAATAGCCGTCAACCTCTACCCCCGGCTCGACTGCCACTGACTGCACCACACCATCGACCAATAAGGCACGGCGGCCCCGGTCAACAGCTACGTAAGGCCTACCCGGCAGGCCTCGCTTTAGCTCGGACCGGGTAGGAGGTTGCGTCACACGGCTTTCAATAACGGCGACCTCGCTGCATGTTTATGTCGAATTTGGCCGTGCGTGCGATGGCCATTACGGTCATCACGCCCGCCTGCAACGGGTCACTGACAATCAAGTCGGCAGCGGCGGGCGCGCTGCCGGCCATGTTCAGCGAGACCACCATGATGCCCTGTTTACGTATCTCAAGCACCGCCTTGGTGATCTCCCCGCCCATCAGCGCGCCGGCCAGCACCACCGCTTTAACCCTCGGCAAGCGCGCCACTGCCCTCACGGCCGCAGCCAGCTCCAACTCGCCCACCAACGGCACCGTATCGACCGATATACGCTCACCCCGGATGTTATGCCGGTCGGCCTCGCTGATCGCTCCCATCGCCACCTGACCAACCTGCGCGCCACCACCTACAACAACGATGCGCTTCCCGTAGATCTGGCGCAGCGCTGGCACATTGTCGACCGAACGAACGAAATCGAGCGCTTCAATCTCCCTAATCAGCGGCTCGGCCTCTTCCTCCCCGGTTAGCTCGAAGTAGACCGAGCCTAACTCACCTTCAGTCTCAAGTGTGTCGGCGTGGGAGATGTTGAAGTTGTGGTCGGCGATTAACCGCGTCAGGTTATAGAGGACCCGCGGCTGATCGACGAACTGAATAAACAGGGCCGTAATCTGTTTGGGATTGTTAGCTTCCATCATGCACCAGCGTTACTCAGTGAATTAGGCGTCATTCTAAGCTGTCTGGTGGGCAGGGGCAACGGAGCGGTTGCCTAAAGGCCGCGCACCAGCGCCAGGAAGAAATCGATGAAAGGAGCGGGGAAGACGCCACCCAGCAACGTCAGCACTGACAGTACCGCCAGAGTGAGCCAGCTTAGCGGGGACTCGCGCAGCTCGAGACGCAACTGCTCGCCTGGCTGACCGCGGCTGAACATCTGCTTCATCAGGCCGAAGTAGTAGTAGAGGCCGACTACGCTACCGATCACCAGGGAGAGGACGACCAGCCAGGCGAGCAGCACACCCACCAGGCTGAAGCCGTAGCCAGCGGCGGCAAACACCAGCAGGAACTTGGCGAAGAAGCCGGCCGTCAGTGGCAACCCCGCCAACGAGAGCAGCATCAGTGTCATTACCGCCGTAAGCCACGGCCGTTGCCAATACAAACCACGGAAATCCTGCACACCGTCAGCGTCACGCAGTGGCGACGAAAGCGCCGAAATCACGCCAAACGCGCCCAAAGTAGCCACCACATAGAAAGTGATGTAGTAAATGGCGGCCATCATGCCAACAGAACCGGATACCATGACACCCAGCATCAGGTACCCCATGTGGGAAACTGACGAGTAGGCCAGCATGCGTTTGACGTTCTGCTGACGCAGCGCCAGCAGATTGCCCAGAATGATTGAGGCGATAGCCAGCAGCGCGTAGCCTATGAAGAGAGGCTGCACCATGGCGATGGCGCCGGTGCCCAGGTAGCGCAGCAGGACGGCCACAACAGCTGCTTTTGAGACCGTGGCTATGAACGCCGTTACAGGCGCCGGCGACGCCTCGTAGACATCTGGAGCCCACATTTGGAACGGCACCAGTGAGAGTTTGAAGCCGATGCCAACCGTGATCAGCATGAGGCCAAACACAGTGAGCCCGCCAGCGCCCGGCACCGTGAAAGCGCGCATCGATTCCTTCAACACCATCGAGCCGCCTTCGGCATAGACACATGCCATACCGAAAAGCATGAAGGCCGTGGAAGCACCCGCCAGGATGAGATACTTGAGTCCCGCCTCAAGCGAGCGTGAGCGCTCAAAGCGGTAAGCCACCAGCGCGTAGAGCGAGATGGTTAACAGTTCGAGCGAAAGGAAGAGGGACGCGAAGTGCGTGGCGCCCGCCAGCCCGATGGCGCCGATGGTGGAGGTGACGAGCAGGATAAACCAGGCGCCACTGCCACCGCCAATTCGCGCCAGATAGCTGAAAGAGAAGACAACCACGGCCAGCGCCGCCGCCAGTGCCAGGAAGGCGAAGTAGAGTGCATAATCGTCGAAAACGAACAGGGCGCCGACGGCAGGTGACTGCCGTCTCGCAACGACATTGAGCGAGATGAGCGCAACACCCAGAAAGGCGATGGTCAGCGCCGTCATCACGCGCAGCTCTGCCCTCTGGATTTGCGCCAGCATCAGCACCACGACGGCAAGGCTCAGCACAACCAGTGGCGCCAACTGGGGCAGATAATCAACTATCATTATCTGCCCCCCCAGTCGAGCCGGTCGCCCGCCAACTCCATAGCCGGCGCCATTTCCTGCTGGCCGGCACGCGGCTCAAACGTTGTTGAAGAGCGATCGAAAACGATCTGTGGCATCAGGCCAAACAACAAGGTGGCTGCGGCCAGCAGCGCCAACGCCACTCGCTCCTCTGATCTGACGTCGGCAATAGCCACACCAGGCCGTGCCTCACCGTGGAACACCTTTTGTACGAACACCGTGCCCAGCACCAGGCCGACGGCGCCCACGGCACTCACCAGGGGGAAGTTCTGGAAGGCGCCAAGCAGCACCAGGAACTCACCGACGAAGTTCGCCATGCCTGGCAGGCCTAGCGAGGCTATTGCGAAGAACAGGCCAAAGGCCGCCAGCACTGGCGCCTGGGCCCACAGACCACCCATTTCACGCATGTCCCGCGTGCCGAGACGCCGCTCCAGGGAGTGGGCAATCAGGAAGAGGGCAGCGCTGCTGATACCATGCGCCAGCATCACAAACAGGGCACCCTGCAGCGCCCACTGTGTCCAGGCGTAAACCCCTACTAGCACGAAGCCCATGTGGGACACGCTACTGTAGGCGAGCAGCCGTTTCAGGTCTCGCTGGCCAAAGGCCAGCCAGGCAGCATATATGATGCTAAATGCGCCCAGCGCCGTCAGCACGGGGGCGGCGGCTGCCGCCGCCTCGGGGAATAGCGGAATCGCGAAGCGCAACAGGCCATAGCCAGCCGTCTTCGCCATCAGGGCGGAGAAGACTACGGTGGCGATGGTGGGCGACTCGGCGTAGGCGTCTGGCGCCCAACTGTGCAGTGGGAAGACCGGCAATTTCACTAGGAAAGCCGCCAGGAAGCCGGTCAACAGCAATAGCGACACACCGCCATCGAGCTGCACAGCCAGCAGATCCGCGTAATCGAAACTGAGCATGCCAACCTGAGCGTGATGCAGCAAGGCGAGGAGGATAATGGCAGCCATCATCAACAGGCCGCCCACCTGGGTAAAGATAAGGAACTTGATCGATGCCGCGAATGACTTCTCACCACCCCAGAAAAAGAGAAGGAAAGCGGGAATCAGCATCAACTCCCAGAAGAGCAGGAGAACAAACAGGTCCAGCGCCAGGAAGACGCCAATTATGCCTGTGATCAACCACAACAGCGCCAGGAAGAACTCTCCCTGCCGGTGCGTGATCTCGTCGCTTGCGTACAGAACGGCCACGAAGGCAATCGCGCCAGTGAGCACAATAAGGGGCAGGCTGAGACCGTCCACAGCGAGGTGGAGGCTAATGCCGAGTAGCGGAATCCAGCCTAGCCTGATGTCCTCCAGCCAGGGACCGCCGGGCAGCGCCGGGCGTCCCCAAAGGCTGAGCGCCAACAGCACCAGCAGGGCAAGCAACGCCAGCGTGGCGTAGCGGGCATAGATGGCCGAACTGCGCCCCAGCAGGTAGACAATCAGACCACCGAGGAACGGCACCAGCAAGAGAAGGAGCAGCAAGCTCATGCCGGGCCTCCTGTGACAGCAATCAGCGCCAGGATGGCAACGCCAGCGGCAGTGCCGACCACATACCAGCGTACCCGCCCATCCTGCCAGGCAGAGAGCAGGCCGTTCGCCTCAGCCGCGTACGATGCGACCGACTGCACGAGGCTGTCGACGGCATCACCGGCGTTGACCCTCGCGAACCACTGGTAGGGACGGACTATGAACGTTTGATAGATCCAATCGAAACCCCAACCGCTGAACAGCAGAGACCGAAGGGCGCCAACCGGGCCGCGCTCCACGCCCTGTTTGAGCCAGCCGGGACGTTGGTAGACGAACCAGGCCACCACCAGACCAAACAACGCCAGCAGGGAGGTCGCCAGCTGCAGACCCAGTTCGGTAGTGTGTTCTACGTGCACCGGCGAGACCGGCAATACCGGTGAGAGGAAGCCAGAGAGGCTGTGCCTGCCCCCCAGCGTGGCTGGTAGTTCTATCAAGCCGGCAACCAGCGAGCCGGCAGCCAGGATCACTAGCGGCACTGACATCCGCCAATCCGGCGCCGCGCTGGGCGCCTGGCGCAACTCCCCAAAGAATGTGAGATAGACCATACGGAAGGTGTAGAGGGCCGTAAGGAAAGCGGAGAAGGCGCCCACCAGCCAGAACCAGAGACCAATCGACTCGCCGGAACCGAATGTCGCCAGCAGCACTGCATCCTTGCTGTAGAAACCGGCGCTGATCAGTGGCAAGGCGGAGAGGGCGGCAGCGCCCGCCAGGAATGTCCAGAAGGTAAGCGGCATCCAATGCCGCAGTCCACCCATCTTCCTCATATCTGTCTCGTGGTGCAGGGCGTAGATGATCACACCGGCGCCCAGGAAGAGCAGTGCCTTGAAGAAAGCGTGGGTGAAGAAATGGAACATGGCGGCAGTCCAGGCGCCGAAGCCCAAACCAAGGAACATCAGGCCCAGCTGACTGATCGTAGAGTACGCCAACACCCGCTTGATGTCCCACTGTACCAAGGCGCTGAAGCCTGCCAGCAGCATGGTCAACGCCCCCACCGCCGCTACCAGCAGCTGTACATCCGGCGCCAGGCTGAACAGCGCGTTACAGCGCGCCAGCAGGTAAACGCCGGCCGTAACCATAGTGGCGGCGTGGATCAGGGCGCTGACCGGCGTGGGGCCGGCCATGGCGTCCGGCAACCATACTTGCAGCGGTATCTGGGCCGACTTACCCACTGCCCCGCCACACAGCAACAGCGCCGCCAACGCGGCCAGTGCGGAGCCAACGGGCCACTGATACGGGACCAGCGTCATCACGGTTTGGATGTCAATTGTGCCGATACCGTGGAAGATCAGAAACACTCCGAGCAGCAGCGAGGCATCACCGATACGGGTGACCACGAACGCCTTGCGCGCGGCGCGCCCGTTGGCAGCGTCACGATACCAGAAACCGATCAACAGATAGGAGCAGAGGCCCACTCCTTCCCATCCCAGGATCAGCACCGCGAAGTTGCCAGCTAACACCAGGATGAGCATGGAGGCAACGAACAGATTGAGGTAGGCGAAATAGCGCGAGAAACTCTCGTCCTCGGCCATGAACTGGGCCGAGTAAAGGTGAATCAGGAAGCCAATGCAGGTCACCACCAGCACCATCAGGAGCGAGAGCGCATCGAGGTAGAGGGTGAAAGGCACTTCCATGCCACTGACGTTGAACCACTGCCACACGTCCACCCGGATGGGCATGGTAGCCCGACTGTTGCTCACGAAAGGCACGCTGAGCAACAGGGCGATCAGCGCCGACAGGCCCACGCCACCTACGCCGATTAAACCGGCAAGCGACCTGCTCAACCTGCTGCCGCCCAGGACCAGTACGGCAAAGCCCAGCAGTGGCAGCGCCACCATTAACGGCAATAGCAGTTGCCCCGAGAACACTGTCATCCTTTCAACTCTCGCATGGCATCGCCATCCAATGTGCCCGTCAGTTTGCCGATCTTCAACACAAGCGCCAGACCAATCGCGACTTCAGCCGCCGCGACGGCGAGAATGAATATGAACATCACCTGGCCGTCCACCTGCCCCCAGCGCGAGCCGGCCACTACGAAGGCGAAGCCAGCTGCGTTAAGCATGATCTCCACACAAAGCAGGCTGAACAAAACGGTGCGGCGCACCATCAGGCCGGTCAGGCCGATCAGGAATAGCGCTCCGGCAAGCAGTAAGGCGTGACTGTAGGGAAAGACGGCCATCAGCGCTCAGCTCCTTCCAACTGCCGGGGTGCGCCGCGTTGACCGATGTGGTAAGCGCCAACCAGGGCCGCCAGCAGCAACATCGAGGCCATTTCCACCACTAGGGCGTAGGGCCCAAAGAGCGAGAGCCCCAGTTCGACAGGCGAATTGAAGGCAGCGCCCGTGGGCTCATTCAGCCCACCCGCCAATAGCACATACAACAACTCGGCGAACAGCACCAGGACCAATAGAGTCGGTCCAATCCAGACACGTAAGTTCAGCCAGC
>CAZMKF010000018.1:0-12218 GCA_964566935.1 uncultured Dehalococcoidales bacterium
TAGTCGGAGGCATAGTACTCGCGCTCGCCCCAGTCGAAACCGAGCCAGCGGATGTCGTGCTTGATGTTGTCGACGTACTCGACCTCTTCTTTCACCGGGTTGGTATCGTCGAAGCGCAGATTGCATAGCCCACCGTGCTCGGCGGCGATTTCGAAGTCAATGCAGATCGCCTTGGCGTGACCGATATGCAGGTAACCGTTGGGCTCGGGGGGAAAACGGGTATGCACGCGGTCGAAGCGGCCCGCTTGCAGATCCTCGCGCACAGCGGCGCGAATGAAATCGAGCGGCGCGACCTCGTTACTTGTCTGGTTGTTCATCTATCAGTCCTCTGTTAGTGCTCGCGGCGATTATAGCAAAGGCGGCGTGGCGCCAAGACGGTAAGCAGCGAGCAAGCGGTCGGTTGTGACCGCCCGGAGACGGGTGCTATAATGACACGGTTCTCCGTGGAGAGGTGCTGGAGCGGCTGATCAGGCACGCCTGGAGAGCGTGTGTAGGGGTAACCCTACCGTGGGTTCAAATCCCACCCTCTCCGCCAGCAAACACCCGACCATCTCTCAAACGCCATTGCATCAGTGGGTCCGCTTGAGTTGGTGGTTTTTTCATACGTGTGTCAAACCAGCGAAGACAGGGCGCAACGAGGAGGTTCGACCATGCTTGGCGCGATTATCGGCGACATCGTGGGCTCACGCTTCGAGTTCAACAACCACCGCAGTAAAGAATTCGAGCTCTTCACCAGCGACTGCAAGGTTACCGATGACACGATCATGACCCTGGCCATCGCCCAGGCATTGCTGGACTGCGACGGCAACTGGGACCAACTATGCCAAGAGGCGGTGAAGCAGATGCGGGCCTTGGGGAACCAATACCCTGACGCCGGCTACGGCGGCCGGTTCCAGCAGTGGTTGCGCGCCGCAGTGCCTGAGCCCTACAACAGCTACGGCAACGGCGCCGCCATGCGAGTCTCTCCCTGCGCCTTGATCGCCCGCAGTGAAGAGGAGGCAAAGCTGCTCTCCCGCAAGGTAACCGAGGTCACGCACAACCATCCGGAAGGTATCAGCGGCGCCGAGGCGACTACTCTGGCCATCTACCTTGCCTGCCACGGTGCCACCAAAAAAGAGATCCGGGAGAGAATCGAAGCGAACTACTACTCGCTCAACTTCTCGCTTGACCAGATACGTCCCACCTACGAGTTCAATGAAACGTGCCAGGACACCGTGCCCCAAGCGATAGTGGCGTTCCTGGAGTCCAGCAGCTTCGAGGACGCTGTTCGCAATGCCATCAGCATCGGCGGCGACAGTGACACGTTGGCCGCAATTACCGGCGCCATCGCCGAGGGGTACTACGGCATACCATCGCCGCTTTGCTCGCAAGCAATCTCGTTTCTCGACAAGCCATTGCGCAGTATTCTCCATCAATGGGAGGTGAAGCACCGCGCCGGCAGGGCCCGGCGCAAGTTCGATCTGCTCAGCAAATACGCGGAGAAGCTTGCTGACATAGAGAACGAGAAGGAATTCTACAACGAGTTCACCACCTTCGTCGCCTTGAATCCGCAATACGGTTGGCACGACTACCAGAACGCGCTGGAAAAGTTCGGCTTGCTGTGGAATGAACGATCGATGAAGGCGGCGAATGTTGGCAGTTTGCCTGAAGAGGCGGTGCTGATGCTGATCACCGGCGTGATGCGCGCAGATCACTTCGGCTTCGGCACGCTGGAGACGTTCATCAAAGAAGGCTACCTCACCAGGTGGCTCGAACGCTTGCGGCTCATCGATGACGAGCGGGAACCCGAGCCCCTGAGGCCTGCCTTAACCAAGGTGACAATTGTTCTGCGCCCCTTCAGTGAAGGCGTGCGCAGCGAACTGATGTTGACCGAAAACCAGCTCGTACTCAAGAACAGTACAGCGAAGGGAGCAAACTCAACTCACAGTTATGAATTCTCAGTGGGGGCGGATAGCGCTCTCCATGCCCTGGCGGCGATGGAAGAATGCCTGCTCGCTAACGGTTGGCAGGACGTGCAGTTCTTCGACGATGTCGACTTCGCCTTCAATCTCTTTGAACTGGAGGCAGTTTACGAGGACGGCACTGAGGCCAGACACAAGGGCGTGTTCGACCGTGCCCACATCCCAGAGAAGCCATTCTATGCTTTCATCGACAGTATCCGGATGATCATCCAGTCATCCGGCTTCGGTGGCATAGTATCTCTAACAGGCTTCCTGTTTGCGATCAAGAAGGGCGAGGTCAAGTACTGCGGCGTGCAGTTTAGCGATGGCGGCAAGGTCTACCATTACCGCACGACAGATCTAAGGATTGAGGCAGGCGACGAGGTTATTGTGCCGGTTGGCCCAAACAACAAAGAGAGGGAGGGCTTTGTCGTAAGCGTGGAGTTCTGCCGCTGGGATGACACTCCGTATCCGTTGGAAAAGACGAAAGAGATCATCAGAATGGCTACCGACACCGAGCCGAGCTCCGTCTACTACCTCGACAGCGGTGAGTCGCGTTACCGGCCACGGGAGCAACTGAAGGAACCTGTCGATGATTGAAGTAAAGGGCAGGCACAACACCGCCATCTGTTTCTGCGAGGAGCTTGAAGATACGGCGCACGCCCAGATCAAGGCAGTTTGCGACCAGGTGGAGTTTGCCGACAGTAAGATCCGCATCATGCCTGACGTGCATGCCGGTATGGGCTGCACGATCGGTACCACCATGACCATCACAGACAAGATCGTGCCGGGCATGGTTGGCGTCGACATCGGCTGCGGCATGGAGACGGTGCAGATAGCCGAACGAGTGCTCGATTGCTCCCGGCTGGACCACGTCATCCATCGCGACATTCCGGCCGGCCGCAGCGTGCGCAAGGATTACCATCCGCTTAACGACCAGATCGAGCTGACAGCGCTGCGCTGCCGCGCGCACGTGCAGCTCGACCGTGCCCGCCTCAGCATCGGCAGCCTGGGCGGCGGCAACCATTTCATCGAGGTCGACCGCGCCGACGATGGCACGCTCTATGTGGTCGTCCACTCGGGCAGCCGCCACCTCGGCACCGAGGTGGCCAAGTACTACCAGGACCAGGCGCTGCTGCAGCTGAGCGGCTCGTCGAGAGCGGAGATCGAGGCGGCGGTAACTAAACTGAAGCAGGCAGGCCGCCATAAAGAGATTCAGGCCACGGTGAAGCGGCTGAAAGCGAAGGGCAGTCGCAATCTCACCCTGCCCAGGGATCTGACCTACGTCTCCGGCGACCTGTTCGACGACTACCTGCACGACATGAAACTGATCCAGCGCTTCGCCGTGCTCAACCGCCGGGCGATGATGGAAGTGATCCTGCGCCAGCTGGGACTGACCAGGGTCGATTCCTTCACCACCATTCACAACTACGTCGACACCGAGGCGATGATCCTGCGTAAGGGCGCCATCTCCGCTGAGGCCGGCGAACGGATGCTCATCCCGATCAACATGCGCGACGGTCGCCTGATGAGCCGCAAAGCTGCGTTCAACACCCTCTCGCTCGACGAGTACCGTCGCCAGATGGAGGGCATCTTCACCAGCAGCGTCTCCAGGAACACCCTGGACGAGGCGCCTCTGGCCTACAAGAGCATGGAGTCAATCGTGCGCCAGATCGGCCCAACCGCCGAGATCGTGCAGCATATCCGGCCACTGTACAACTTCAAAGCGAGTGAATAAGCAGCAGCGTCTTACTTGACCTTGACAGTGGGGAGCAACCGTAACACCTGAGCGAACGGCGACAGGAGTGGGCCGATGGCGCCGCCCCCACGGAGCGTGCAGCTTCAAGTGGGCCGGCATGGACCATTTCTACCTGGCTGCGAGGACAGTGGGGAGTATGAACATCGAGCTGCAGCCGGAGCCGTCACGGCCGCGTTTACAGTTGCCGCGCGCACTGGTCCACGCCAGCCGCGCGGTGAAGAGAAGAAGGCCCGCCAATTCATGGCGGGCCAAACTAGGGTTTGATTGGCGGAGGGACCGGGATTCGAACCCGGGACGGAGTTTAACCCCCGTAACCGCTTAGCAGGCGGCCGCACTAGACCAACTATGCGATCCCTCCAGATCGCGCAAACAGGCACTTGACGGGCGGAGAGGGAGGGATTCGAACCCCCGAGGCTTTCACCTAACTGTTTTCAAGACAGCCGCCTTAAACCGCTCGGCCACCTCTCCAAACAGGCGCTACTCTCCGGGTGCCTTGGGAGGCATTCAACCCGCCGCCAGCGCCAAGAGATTATAGCAAGCGTGGAGACATAGCGTCAATTGCCGCATGAAACCGGGCATCGTCTGTTCCCATCATGGCGCCGCCTGAGACTGGCCGCCCCTGCCTCACTGCTAATAAGCTCGGCTGCCAAGCCGACGCAGTCAATGTATAATGACCCAAAATCCCCGTCAGGAGGGCGCCATGATCGTCTCACCCAACCACACCAGCATTACGGTTGCCGATATGGAGCGGTCAATCGCTTTCTACCGGGAGAAACTCGGCTTCAGCATCGTCAACGAGCGCATCGCTCCGGCCGATTTCGCCTCGGTGATCACCGGCATCCGCGGCGCCGAGCTTAAGGTGGTCTACATCGAGGCCGGTGGTTACAGGATCGAATTGATCCAATACCTGCAGAGCGCCGGCGAGCCTACCGATGTCAGCACCAACCGCCCCGGCTCCTGCCATATCGCTTTTAACGTTGATGACCTGAACGCGATGTACGAGGACCTGGTAGCCCAGGGCGTGGCCTTCAAATCGCCGCCGGTGACAGTGACGGGCGGCCCCAACAAGGGCAACCTCGGCATTTATCTCACAGACCCCGATGGCGTAGTAATCGAACTGATCCAGCAAGTTGCACAAGCCTAAGACGGTGCCATAAAGCCGTGTCCAGCCGCATACAGCCCGGACGGCGGGTGATCAACCCACGGCGCATGCAGGAGCGACGCAGCACCGACAAAGACAAGGCTGCTCTGTTCTGGCATTCGCTTCTGCCCGGCGCGATTTCGCTTGCCCTCTATCCGGCGGCGGTACTGACGGCGCATCAACGGGGCGTTTCAGCTACCGAGCTCGGCTTCATCGCCGCCACGCCGCTGGCTGCCTACGTGCTTTCCCTGCAGCTGCTGGAACGCCTGCCGCAGTTCTACAGCGGTTACGCGGATATTGGCGCCCGCGGCGGGGCGGCGCTGGCCATCCTTGCCCTGATGGCGCCATCCGAGGGTTGGCAGTTCATAGTGCTCAGTGCCATCATCGGCGCCGGTATCGCCATCTCGGGTGGCCGCGACATCTCCGCCGTTTACAGCGTGGCTCGCAATACTCAGCGTGGCTGGGTTGCGCATCCCACCAACCTCGCCTGGCTGATTGGCATTGCCCTGGCGGCAGTGTTATACGCGACCTCTCAGGCGGCGCTCATCTTCGTGCTGGCGGCGTTAGCGATGGCGGCATCGGCGGCGCCGAGCACGCTGGCTTTCGTGCGTTCCGGTTACGCGCCTACTCACGAGCCTGACGAAGTCAGTGAGGATGGCTTTGGCTACTGGACAATCCCACTGCTGGCTGTAGCTGGTGGCAGCCAGGCGCTCATTGTCTTGTTCTTTGCCGGCAGTGGCTACGATCAGGAGCACGTCTGCCTGGCTTATCTGGTTTGCCTGCTCTGGCTGATAGCGGCGGCGCCATTCTGGTCGCTGATGCAAGGCGGCAGTTTTGAGGCCTACCGGGTACTGCCACTGATGCTGGCCAGCGGCTCGATTACCGTCCTGGCCATGCTAACCGAGTTCTCCGCGCAAGTACTGGACATATCGCTCTTCGGACTGGCGCTCGGCTTTCTCGGCTCCGCCCGGCAGACACAGGCGAGCCTTGGGCAGATTAATGACGAGAGCTGCTCGCAGCAGATGTGCCTGCTGGCACAAGCAGCGGGTTGTGCCGCGGCCGGTCCACTGGTCTCCATGGTTGGACTAACCGGCGCGCTGCAGGCGTGGGGCCTTGGCCTGGCGCTGGCGTCGGTTCTGGCAGCACTCTCCGCCTCGCTGGCGATGGCAAGTCGCCGCGGGCAAATCAATTGATATTACGTGATTCGCACAGCCCGTCAACGCTTCGAGAGACGACGGGCAGTCAGTTAAGGAGGTTCAAGAATGGGAGTCAGAATCGCCGCGGTGCATACCGTGGTACCGACGATCGCGCTGGTAGGTGACATCTTCAAAGCCGAAGCGCCGGATGTAAACGTGATCAACCTGATGGACGATGGGGCCATTCCCGACGCGGTGGCCGCCGGTGGCATTGAACCGAACGTGACCCGCCGCATGTGCAACCTCTTCCTATCGGCTGAAACTGCGGGAGCCAAGGGCATACTGCTGTGCTGGTCGACCGTGGGCGAAACAGCCGACACGGGACGAGGCTTGCTCAACGTGCCGCTGCTGCGCATCGACGAGGCGATGGCGGAGGAGGCGGTCTCGCTCGGCAAGCGGATCGCGCTGGTAGCCAGCGTGAGCAGCACCCTGGGACCCACCGAGCGTCTGCTGCGGCGTAAGGCCGAGGTGGCCAACAAGGTGATCGAGGTGAAGCAAGCACTGGCGGACGGCGCGCTGCAGAAGTTGCAGGCCGGAGACGCTGCCAGCCACGACAGCATGGTGACGGACACGGTGCGTGCCGCCGCCGCCGAAGCGGACGTGGTGGTTCTTGCTCAGGCCAGTCTGACCCGGGTGCTGCCGTTGCTTACGGACCTCTCAGTGCCGGTTCTCTCAAGCCCACGCGCCGGGGTGCGCCGTATCCTGGAGCTGGTGCGCAACGCCTGATCACTTCGGAAACTCGTGTTTGACGCAACTTGTGGGGCGGCGCGTGCAGCGCCCCACACATCCAGAGTGTGCGCAGGAAAAAGAGCAAGCCGAAGATTGCCCTTGGTGGGGCCGTTGGCAATTTGCGGCTGAATGGCAATGTCCATCTGCTCTGGGAACGTAAGGTACTTCAGGCCCGCCAGTGACCTCATGGTGCTGAACCCCTGATAGCGGACACCGCCATATTCGAAAGCATCTTCACTGGAGTGAGCAACGCTCTTTTCCTTGTCACTTCTTGCGGCCAGAAAAACGAATTCGTCTGCGACAATATGGATGCTAATGTGGCTCGCCAAGTCCTTCGGATGGTTTCATCTTCGCCCAGTTCTTCTTACAGATGGATGATGAGCACGGGATCTGCAAAGTCAATAGGCTTTTCTGGGTTGGAAATCTATCCTTTGGTTGGATGCTTACGCTCACCCGGGTCGGGGTAGTATTTGCTAATGAGAGTCGAGTGCTTGCTTTGGCGGCCACAGGGGACGGCGCTGTCGACGGACTGATCACAGTCGTAGGTGAGATCTGGACGCTTCCACTGGAGGAGGCGAAGTCAAAGGTAAGGACTGGCAGGAAACCAAGCACAGCATTCAAGAACATGGCATTGTGTCTTCTCTGAACACCTTAGACACTCCTTCAGACCTTGATGATGAATATTGGTATCCTTCCTGCATACAGGATGGATTGTCCTTGATGCCGGTTAAACCAATAGAATAGAGGGCAGTGTCGCTGCTCGTACGCCATGTTACTTGTGGCAGGAGAGTCGGGGAAACACCGCATTATCGCCTGCCCGACCGCTGCGTTTTGCATCCGTATCGAGAGCTCAAGAGGAATTGCCAACATGTGGAAGAACACGAGAATCACAATCGTATTGGTATCAACCCTTGTTGCAATGGCAATTAGCGCCTTGTACATGCATAGCCTGGTGTCCGATGAAATAGAGCGTTGCAGATTGGAGGCGACTTCTGTCCTGGATAATCAAATCGCTTCTATAAGAAACGAATTCATGGTGGATATGAATTCGGTTTACGAACTTAGAGCGTTGGTATTCGGAGCTGGTGGAAAGTACGTGGATCCACAAATAATAGGTGAACGGATACTGAAGAATCCTAACATCCGCAATATACTGTATGCCCCCGACTCTGTAGTGTCACATGTCTATCCCTTAAAGAACAATGAATCCATTATAGGATTAGACCTGTTAAGTCCAGAAAACAAGAGTTATATGGACGCTAGACTGGCGCTAGAATGCCAAGATGTGATTCTTACGGGACCGTATGCTCTAAAGCAAGGTGGACAAGCCTTTTCCGCAAGACTGGCAGTTAGGGTTCCTGATGATCAATCTAAACTGGCGTACAGCGGATTGGTGTCTGTGACTATGAATTTCCCGGATGTGATATCCGATAGCACAAACCACCTGCATGACGATCTGAAATACGATTTCATTCTAGAGAAGCAGCTACCGGACAGTGGAGATTATGTTGAAATCTATTCTGCCAGGGTCTCCGAGTACGACGATTTCATATCCTCCGACTTTTCTTTAGCCAACATCAACTTCAGATTGTCCGTCGTACCACAACATGGTTGGTATGACAAGTCCGGCATTGCAGTCAGAATACTGGCCTTTGTTGTAGTGTCAATGGCTATAGGCGTGATCATGGGTTCTGTCTTCACTGCCAGGCAGAACCTGATAGAAAGATCAAGAACTGACGCACTCACTGGAGTATACAATCGAGCGGGCGGCACTCACGCCATAAACGTGATAATCAAGAACAATCTATACAAGAGCGGCGCTTTTGTAATGATGGATTTAGACAACTTCAAGAGTGTCAATGATTTGCTTGGGCATCAAATGGGCGATGAGGTGCTTGTAACCACGGCGGCAATACTCAAAACCTCGGTCCGCAGTACGGATGTAGTGGCCAGGCTTGGTGGTGATGAGTTTATGTTGTACCTTCCATTTGAGAACGATTCTGGTTTCTTGGAGAAGAAGCTCGAGGATATTCGCATCAAGATGAACAGAGAAATCAAGGGCGCAGATGGAAGTGTGACCGTAAGCAGTAGCATAGGGGTAACCTTCTACGACAATAGCAAGAACTTCGATACTCTTTATCAGGAGGCCGATGAAGCATTGTATAGATCAAAAGAAAGCGGAAGAAACCGGATAACGGTATACTCTCAAACAGAGCTGGGCACGGCTCACTGACTCGTCCGATGAACAGTGGACAGCACCCGTCAAGTTCACGAAAAGGTAAACAGCTCGCCTTCAGGCGGGCTGTTTCTATTACTGCAACTGTATCCTTTGACGATCACAGGGCAAGTCGTTGACAGCAGGCACTTGGCAGCCATGGGGCACGTCAAAAGCTCTGCTGAGAAGACTATACCATGGCGCCAACTACTGATTACGAGAGCGAAGAATACAAAGCCCGAAAGTGAATCGAATACATCACGTTCGGGCAAAACAAAACCACCTGTTGACACGGTTCCTTTATCAACAGATGGTGTCTGTTTTGGTACGCCCGAAGGGACTTGAACCCCTGACCTTCAGGTCCGCAACCTGACGTTCTATCCACTGAACTACGGGCGCATGCGCAGCGGCTATTATAGCAGTTCGCATAAACGGACACAACGAAAGCGAAGTGGAGGCGAAAACGCGACGGCGCCAGACGCTGGCGCTGAGTGTCAAGCGGCTTTCGATTATAATATCGCCCGTGAACGAGAAATCGCTGGCCGTGCTGGAGTTTCCGGCCATCCTCGCCTGGCTGGAGCGGCTCACTTCTTTCTCTCCCACCCGCGAACTGGTCGAAGCGCTGCGCCCCTCCGCCAACCTTGCCGCCGTGCAACGCGCCCAGGCGCTGACCAGCGAGGGCCGGGACCTGCTGGAGCTGAACAGCTCGTTCAGCCTGGGCGGCGCGCGCGATGTCCGTGCCGCCGTGCAGCGAGCCAGCCTGGGTGGCGTCCTCGACGCCGAGGACCTGCTCGAGATCGAATCCACCCTCGTAAGCGCGCGCACCGTGAGACGCGCCATCGACAAACACGCCGCCAGTTTACCACTGTTGAGCGACCTCGCCCGCGCGCTCTCGGATTGCCAGTCGCTCAGCAACGAGATCAACGTCAGCATCGGCCAGCGCGGCGAGGTGCTGGACTCGGCAAGCGAGGCGCTGGCGCGCATTCGCCGCTCGGTGCGCGGCGCCCACGAGCGGCTGCTCAACCGCTTCAACGAGATGCTCGGCAACTCCACCATTCGCCAGGCGCTGCAGGAAGGCATCATCACCCAGCGCGATGGCCGCTACGTGCTGCCCGTCAAGGCGGACTTTCGCGGCCAGATAAAGGGTGTGGTCCACGATCAATCGGCCAGCGGCGCCACGCTCTACATTGAGCCGCTGGCCACGGTGGAGCTGAACAACCGCTGGCGCGAGCTGCAGATGGAGGAATCGCGCGAGGTAAGCCGCATCTTGCGCGAGCTGAGCGCTAATGTGGCAGGCCACACGCCGGAGCTATTGGCCAACGTGGTCAGCCTGAGCAAGATCGACTTCTGCCTTGCCAAGGCACGGCTGGCCAACGAGATGAACGCGGTTGAGCCGCAGCTGCGTCCAGCCGGCGCTCCTGTCGCCCGCGCCGCCGCCAGTGAACCGCTACTGCAGTTTGGGCAGGCGCGTCATCCGCTGCTGCGGGGCGACGTGGTGCCGATCGACATCTGGCTCGGTCCGGACTTTCGAGTGCTGGTGATCACCGGCCCCAACACCGGCGGCAAGACCGTCTCACTCAAAACAGTGGGCCTATTGACCTTGATGGCGCAGGCCGGCCTGCACTTGCCGGTGGCCGAGGGCAGCAGCGCCGCCGTCTTTCAGCAGGTTTTCGCCGACATCGGCGATGAGCAGAGCATCGAACAGAGCCTCTCCACCTTTTCAGCCCACATGACGAACATCGTCGACATCCTCGGCAAGGCAGACAGCCAATCGCTCGTGCTGCTGGACGAGCTGGGGGCTGGTACCGATCCGACCGAGGGCTCTGCGCTGGCGCGCGCCATCCTCGAGCTGCTGCTGGCTCGCGGCAGCGCCTGCATCGCCACCACGCATTACTCGGAACTGAAAGCCTACGCGCATCTCACCGAGGGCGTGCGCAATGCCTCAGTTGAGTTCGACGTGGAAACGCTATCGCCCACCTACCGTTTGCAGGTGGGCCTGCCGGGGCGCAGCAATGCGCTTGAGATCGCCAGCCGCATCGGGCTCCCGCAGGACGTGATCGAGAACGCCCGCCAGATGATCGATCCCCGTTCGGCGGAGGTCGAACAGCTGTTGACCCGCATCCAGGCAGAGCATCAGAAGACGCTGGCTGATCGGGAACGTGCGGCCGAGCTGCGCGAAGACGCCCGCAAACTGCAGAACCGCCTCTCCGCAGCCCTGCGCGAACAGGACGAACAGAGGGAGCAGGTTTTGGAGCGGGCGCGCGAGCAGGCGGAGCTCGAGCTGCAGCAGCTACGCCAGCAACTTGAGGAGCTGTTGGCGGAGGCGCTGGCGGGGGCAAAACGGCAGGATGCAGCCGCCCTCCAGCGCCAGCTGCAAACCCTGGAGAAGACCACCGAACGGGCGCTGACCCCGCGCCGCCGCCGGCGTACTGTGTCGCCAGGGGCGACGGCCGAGCCGGAGGAGCCGACCCCCACCGCGGCCGGCGCCAGAGTGTGGGTTAACTCACTGGCACAGGTGGGCGAGCTACTCACCGATCTCACGGATGGCGGCGAAGCAGAAGTGCTGGTTGGCTCGCTCAAAGTGCGCGTCTCCCGCGAGCAACTGGAGCCGGTACGCGGCCGGGAGGGCAAGCGAAACCCTGCAGACGCCTTTACCCCAGTAGCCGTCACTGCGGACGTTGCGGCACGCGAGACGCCCTCGGTGGAGCTGGACCTGCGTGGCATGCGGGCGGAGGCCGCTCTGGAACTCGTGGCAAAGTACGTCGAGGACGCCTATCTCGCCGGCCTGCCATTTGTTAGAATCATTCATGGCAAAGGCACCGGCGTCTTGCGACAAGTAGTAAAGGACTGGCTGAGCCGTAGCCGGTTGGTGCATAGCCATCACACTGCCGAGCAGCGCGAGGGGGGAGAGGGAGCGACAATCGCTAAACTCGCAGTTTGAATCACTCGCCGCCCCGAGGCAGTAGTAAGGAGCCCTGCTGATGCCTGAAAACCTGGAGAGAATCGTCCAGATAGCGATCGCCCTGATTGGCGCCTACATCACCGCCTTTTGGTTTACTCTGGTAGTCTGGACCTTTCGCGATATTCAGAAGCGCACACGTGACGTGCTGGTGCAGGTGCTGGCGACCCTGATTGTTCTGCTGTTCAACCTTCCAGGCTTGCTGCTCTACACAATCCTGCGCCCGCCGGAAACGCTGGCCGAGGCCTCGACCTATCTGGAACGGTTCACCGAAGGCCG
>CAZMKF010000018.1:12228-21874 GCA_964566935.1 uncultured Dehalococcoidales bacterium
CCCTGGAGGAAGAATCACTGATTCAGGAGATCGAGGACCGTCATGCCTGTCCGGCCTGCCACTTCCGGGTGTTACCCGATTACAATGTCTGCCCGAATTGTGGCGAGACACTGAGGTTGCGCTGTCATAGCTGCGGCGACCCCGTCGATTTGAACTGGAACCTCTGCGCCAACTGTGGCGCCCGGCAAAAGCCGACCGACGAGGCGATACCCCTGGGTGGCGCCAGCGCCAACCGGGCCGACGCGGCAGCTACCACTCCACCCCCGGCCGACGGGAACTACTAGCCATTATGCGCACATCACGTCCCCTGCTACTGATTGCCGTCGCCCTGGCGGCTATGGTGCTCATATGGAGCGCCGATTTCTACACCGAGTGGCTCTGGTTCGACAGCGTTGGCTATCTGGGCGTATTGCAGCGCCAAATCGCAAGCAGATTGATCGTGTTCGCTGTCGCTTTTATCTTTACCTCCGTCTTCTTGATAGGCAACCTGCGGCTGGCCCGTTCACGCGCCCGCTGGTCCGGCAGGGCAAGCGCGCCCGGCTACATCTCCTTCGATCGCTGGGGGCGTCTCCAACTCGCCTCGGACTCGCTGCACAACTTGCTGCAGCCTGTCGGCTTGCTGCTTGGTCTCCTCTTCGCCCTGACACTCTCTGCGCAGTGGCAAGCTTATCTGGCTTTCTTCAACCAGCATCCGTTTGGCCAACAGGACCCGCTGTTCGGCGCCGACATAGCTTTCTTCGTCTTTCAGATACCGGTCTTCAGCGGCGTGCTGCGATTCCTTGCGGTATTGACAGTGCTAACGATGTCGCTTGTTTTTCTCATCTACCTGGGCAGGGCGTTGCGCGGCCTGGCGCCGGTGGATGGCCGCATTTCGCTGGAGGTGCCGGTTGAGGCGCGCACTCATCTCGCCGTGCTCGGAGCCTTTCTGTTCCTGTTGATTGCTGCCGGGGTGTGGCTAAGCACTTATGAACTCGTCTACTCCAGCCGCGGTGTGACCGTGGGCGCGGGCTTTACCGACGTCAACGTCAGATTGCCCGTTCTCCGCCTGTTGACGCTGGTCAGCGCCGCACTGGGTATCAGCCTGATCTGGGCGGCAGTGCGCAACAGTGTGCGCCTGCCGCTGGCGATCCTTGGCGCCTGGGCGTTGGTCTTCGTCATCGGCAACGTGGCGCTCCCCTTCATCGTACAGCAAACAATGGTGGCCCCGAACGAACTGGCGCGAGAGCGCGAGTACATCGAGCACAACATCCGCCTCACGCGCCTCGCCTACGGCCTGCACGCAGTTGAGGAGGTGGAGTTCCCCGCCGAAGAGGCGCCCACCGCGCAGGATATCCGCGATAACCCGCTCACCGTGAACAACATCAGGCTTTGGGACCACCGGCCCCTGCTGGATACCTACAATCAATTGCAGGCCATCCGAGGCTACTACGAGTTCGGCGACGTTGACATCGACCGCTACGAGATTGACGGCAACTACCGTCAGGTCATGCTGTCGGCCCGCGAGCTGAATCCCAGTCGATTAGCCCGTGAGGCGCAGACCTGGCAAAGCCTGCACCTGCAGTACACTCACGGCTATGGCCTGACGATGAGTCCGGTCAACGAGATCACTGGCGAAGGTCTGCCCAATCTCTTTCTGAGGGATGTGCCACCGGTGGGCAAGCTTGAGGTGACCCGTCCTGAGATCTACTTCGGCGAGAAGACCGACAGCTACGTGATAACCAACACGCGCGTGCCGGAGTTTGATTACCCAAGCGGCGACCAGAATGTCTTCGGCCACTACGAGGGTAAGGGCGGCGTCGAGCTCGGCTCGCCCCTCAATCGTCTGGCGTTCGCGGTGCGCTTCGGCGAAAGCAACATGGTGCTCTCTACTCTGCTGACCAGCGACAGCCAGATCCTCTTTCACCGCAATGTGCGCGAACGCATCAACCTGATCGCTCCTTTCCTCCTGCTCGATCACGACCCGTACCTGGTGCTCAATGACGGCCGCATCTTCTGGGTACAGGATGCCTACACCCACAGCGATGCCTACCCCTATGCCCAGTTCTACCGGGGCGATCTCAACTACCTGCGCAACAGCGTCAAGGTGATCGTGGACGCCTACGAGGGCAGCGTCGACTTCTACCTGCTGGATGAAACCGACCCGCTGGCTCGCACTTACGCCTCTGCCTATCCCGGTCTGTTTAAGTCCAGCGCCGAGTTGCCCGCAGGCATGCGGGAGCATCTGCGCTACCCGGAAGATCTCTTTCTGGTGCAGACCGAGATGTACCGCACCTACCATATGCAGGACCCGCAGGTCTTTTACCTGCGTGAGGACCAATGGCAAAAGCCCAAGGAGATCTACGAGGACAAGGAAGTTGTCATCGACCCCTACTACGTGATTATGAAGCTGGCTGGCGAGGAGCGGGAGGAGTTCCTCCTGATGATGCCGATGACGCCGCCGGCCCGCAACAATGTCACCGCCTGGCTTGCGGCCCGCTCAGACGGCGACGAGTACGGTAAGCTGCTCGTCTACAAGTACCCGAAAGACAGGCTCGTTTACGGTCCGCTGCAGGTGGAAGGACGAATCAGTCAGGATCCAACCATCTCGGCGCAGTTCGCGCTCTGGAACCAGGCCGGTTCACGGGTGATCCGCGGCAATATGATGATGGTTCCAATCGGTAACTCGAACATCTACGTGGAGCCCGTATACTTGCTGGCCGACCGCGGCACGTTGCCGGAATTGAAGCGGGTGGTAGTGACCGTCGGCGATCGCATCGCCATGGATGCCACTCTGAGCGGCGCCCTGGCGCAGCTGTTCTCGCTGTCTGGTACGCCATCTCGTCCCAGTCAACCCCCGCCAGCCGGTGGTACCAGTAGTTGGCCGGAATTGAGCAAACAGGCGAACGAGCTCTACGACCAGGCTCAGAGTCAGATAGCTCAGGGCGATTGGGCTGGCTACGGGGAAAGCATGCGCCAGCTGAAGGCCGTGCTGGTGGAGATGAGTAGGATGCCGGCGAACTAAACCGCAAGATCGCGGCATCGGGAGAGGAGCACGAGGCAGATGCAGGAACGGATTATCGGACTTGATGTCGGCACCACCGGCACACGCGCTATAGTCTTCGACCCGCAAGGGAAGATTTACGCCAGCGCTTCTGGCGAATACCCGGTGCTCTCCCCCCAGCCTGGCTACGGGGAGCAGGAACCCGAGGCGATCTTCACCGCCGTGATGAGCGCATTGAAGGATGCTATCGCGGAAGCCGGGCTGAAGCCCACACAAATAACAGGGATAGGCGTCAGTGCGGTGATGCACAGCATGATCGCACTCGATGCCGATAACCGGCCGCTGACGACGGCGTGGACCTGGGTGGATACCCGCGCCTCCGAACAAGCCAAGCGCATCAAACGTGAGACAGACCCGCAGGCCCTCTACGAACGCACCGGTTGTCCGGTACATGCCATGTACACACCGGCCAAAGCCGCCTTCCTGCAGGAGACAGCGCCCGAAGTATTCGCCAAAACACGGCACATCGTTACCATCAAACAGTATCTGCTGCAGCGAATGTTCGGGCGACACATGTTGGACGTGGGCATAGCCTCCGGCAGCGGGCTGCTCAATATGCAGCGGCGCGATTGGGATGAAGAGGCGATGGCGCTGGGCGGCATCAGGAGGGAGCAGTTGCCGGATCTGCTGGAACCCACTGATCTGGTTAGCGACTGGCTGCCGGAGATAGCCGCCGAGCTGGGCATCTCTCCCCATACGCCGCTGGCCATCGGTTCCAGCGACGGTACGCTCTCCAGCCTGGGTTCCGGCGCCGTGAACCCCGGACAGATGACGGCGATGATCGGCACTAGCGGCGCCGTGCGCGCGGTGAGCGACGTGCCACGCGTCGACAAAGAGGCGCGCACCTGGTGCTACTACCTGGCGGCCGATCGCTGGGTGGCGGGCGCCGCCATCAACAATGCCGGCATCGCCTACCGATGGATTCGCGACAGTTTGCTCGCCATCCCGGAAGGAGAGCGCAGTGAGGCCTACAACCGGCTCAACAAGGAAGCGGCGAAGATCGGCGTGGGCAGCGAGGGCCTCATCTTCCTGCCCTTCCTGGCAGGCGAGCGTGCCCCCTATTGGAACGCGGACGCCCGTGGCGTTTTCCTTGGCCTCGCTCTCACCCACGAACAACCACACATCGTCCGCGCCGCCCTAGAGGGCGTAGCCTACCGCATGCACAGCATATACGTTGCCCTGCGTGACCTGGTGGGCAAGCCGAACGAGATTCGCGCTTCGGGCGGCTTCACCCGCTCGCCGCTGTGGCTGCAGATCCTCAGCGACGTGTTCGGCGAGCCGCTGCGAGTGCCGGTAGTGCAGGAGTCGTCATCGTTCGGGGCCGCCTATCTCGCCATGCTCGGTCTGGGGCTGGCAGACCGGATAGACGACATCACCATGCTGGTGGACGTGGAACGGCAGGTTTCGCCGGATGCGGCAAATCACGCCCGTTACGCGCGCTTGTTCGAGCTTTACATGGAAACCTATTGGCAACTGCAGCAGCAGTTCAGCGAGATTTCCGCCTTGCAGCGTGAGTTTGCGGCGGCAGCGAACGACGCCGAGGCATAGTGCGTAACCACCTGCGGCTGGTCATCGGCCTCCTGCTCAGCGCATTGGGCATCTGGGCGGTGGCCCGCAACGCCAATTGGGAGCAGGTTGTGGCCGCCGCTGCCGGCGTCAACCCAGCCTGGTTTCTGGTGACGATAGTTTTGATCGTCGTTGCCGTCTGGTTGCGCGCCTCCCGCTGGCGCCGTCTGTTAGATAGCGCCTCGCCAATCGGAGTCTCGCGGCTGTTCGGCATCATGATGATCGGCTACCTTATCAATACCGTGCTGCCGGCGCGTCTGGGTGAACCGGCGCGAGCGGTCATTCTGGCCGACACCGAGGGAGTGCCTGCCGCCAAAGGCATCTCTACCATTGTGGTGGAGCGTCTCTTGGACGTGCTAACGGTACTAGTTGCTCTCGCGGTGGTCTCGCTCGCCATGGACCTGCCCGGATGGCTGACTACCTCGGCTCTGCTGCTGGGAACAGGCTCCGTGGTCAGCTTCTTTCTGCTCATCCTCGCCGGCTACCGTCGCGCGTGGTTGCTAAACAGGATCGCGCGGCTCGAGACGCGCTTTTCGCCACGCAGAGTGCAGTTTGTGATGCGGCAGATGGATAACCTGCTGGCAGGCACCGACTGTCTGCGGCAACCACGCAACCTGGTGATGATTCTGATGCATAGCGCCCTGATCTGGCTATCGTCGGTGTTCCAGTCTCTGAGCGTATTCCTTGCCTTCGGTCTGGAGCTGGTGTGGACGGCGCCCACCCTGACTGTGGTGGCTAACGCACTGGGTATGGTGGTGCCTTCCTCGCCCGGCTACATCGGCGTTTTCCACGCCATTACGGTGGCGGTACTGGAGCTGTTCACCGTCCCCACTAACCTGGCGCTCTCGGTGGCGATTGTGCTGCACATGGTTTCTTTCCTGCCGCTGTCGCTCTTCGGCCTCTATTATCTGGGCCGCTATAGCCTTTCATTTGCCGGTGTAAGCGGCCGCGCCGCCAAGATCGGCACGTGAACCGTCGGAGTTTTGGCGACCAGGCCACGGGGCTGGCTTGGGTGGGACTGGCGGTGTTGCTATTCAGCACCAGCCCCGTACTGATCAGGTTAGCCACCGATTTCAACGCATTCGAAATCACTTTCGCCCGCATGGCCGTTGCCGCTGTGTTGATGCAGGCGGTGGTTCTGATCACTGGCCAACGGTTGCCCGAGCTGCGCACAGCAGCGCCCGCCTTCTTGTTTTACGGTGCGGTCACAGCGCTGCATTTCCTGCTTTACAGCGCCTCACTCTTCTACACCAGCATCGCCCACTCGCTGGTGCTGGTGTATACCGCCCCCCTCTTCATCGCAGTTATGTCGTATTTCGTGCTGCGGGAACCGATCCAGCGACGTCAACTGCCGGGGCTGGCGCTGGCGGTACTTGGTATCGCCGTGTTGACAGGCTTTGAGCCCAACTTCACTCCCAGAATGCTGTTGGGTGACCTAATGGCCTTGGGCTCCGCCTTCTGTTTCGGCATCTACAGCGTGGCGGGACGCCGGGTGCGGAGCCAGGTGCCGTTGATCCCCTACGTGGCGGCAGTCTACACACTGGCGGCGCTTTGGCTCATCCCGGCGGCTGTGTTCGCAGGGCTGCCACACGCAGAAGCGCCAGGCTTCGTTTCTGTGGCCTCAGTAGTGGCATTGGGTGTCTTTCCCGTGGCAATCGGTCATACGCTCTATAACGTTGGTCTGAGGCGTACCCACGCCACCTACGTTAACCTCATAGCTACCCAGGAAGTGACCGGTGGCATGATCCTCAGCTTTCTCATCCTGGGAGAGCAACCTACGCCAAACTCGCTGCTGGGGGCAGCGCTGACCCTGCTGGGTATCGCCATCGTGCTCGTCTTCGCCAAGGGAACCACCGCGCCGCAAGCGAATGAAAAAGAGACCGGCTGAGCGCCGGCCCCAGGTATTTCGTAGCAGCTTCGTCAACGGCTGGCCAGGATGGCCTTAAGGCGGTCGATCGCCACGATTGGAGTGGGATCGACGTTGTACAACAACGCCAGGTAGTAGCTCGTCCAATCGCCCACGTAGACGAGCGACATCGCCTGCGCCAGCCGGGACACGCCCTGACTGTGGATTACATCGCAGGGAATGCCGCGCTCCGCAAGCATGCCAACCGTCACTTCGGAACGCGCCTTAAGCCCGGGGTGGATGCTCTGCGGCTGCAAGACGATGACGAAGATGCGTTCCGCGAGATCCTCGGGCAGCTGGTAACCCACCACCGAGTTATGGTTCAACTCCGGCAGGAGGTCGTAGAACGCGGTGGTTTTAGCGTTTTCGTTGAACTGGCCCTTCCAGCGCCGCGCCGCCTCCGCGCCGTGAGCCATGCCGTAGATGAGTGGCAGGCGCCCCGGCAGTCGCTGTGCCAGCTGCTTGGCCAAGTTGCCGCTGGCCGGCGCATCGCTACCCAACTGCGTCCGCAATGCGCGCATCACCGCCACCGCCTCCAGCACGTCCGCTTCAGGCGAAGGAATCAGGCCGGCGCTGTGCAGTATGGCCAGCAATGGCACTAAGGAGTGGCCGAGCGCGGCTCGCGGCTGTGACTTGTAGTCAAAGGTGGCGCAGGCCACGCCGTCGTTCTGACAACGCTGCAAGAGCGAGCCACCGGTGCTGACCGCGACCACCTTCGCTCCTCTGCCTTTCGCCTGCTCGTAGGCGCCCAGACTCTCCTCGGTATTGCCGGAGTAGCTGGAGATGATGACCAGCGAATCGGCGTCGACGAAGGCCGGCAACTCATATTCGCGCGAGACCGCTATCGGCTTACTGCAGCTATCCATTACCACGGTCCGCACCAGGTCGCCGCCAATGGCACTGCCGCCCATGCCACAGATCACGACATTACTGCAATTCCTGTACGTTTCCGGCAACCGGAAATCGCGCATGGCCGGCCAGGAGTCGTTGAACTGCTCAGGCAGCTCGCTGATGCGGTCACACATCCGCTGAGTATCCAAGCCTCGCTGATGAGCGCTATCGTCCAGGATCACGGTCATTCTTCACCTCGTGAGCTGCAGGTTTGAAGCAAACCAAGGCCGGCCGCAAGTAACTCATTCACCCGCTCCACTCCATCGGCTTCCGCATACAGCCTTAGCAGGGGTTCTGTGTTGCTGAGGCGGATCAGCAACCAGGAGCTATCAGCCAGCAAGTACTTCACTCCGTCCAGGCGATTGATTGAGGACACTTTGACGCCGGCGAAGCGGCTGGGGGCGTACTCCATGACTTGCGACACAATCTCTGCATGCTCCGGCGCGAAAGGCAGATCAATGCGTTGGTAGTGGTGTTCTCCCACAATCGAGAACAAGCGCTCAAGCAGGGCGCTCGGCGCCAGGCGGCGCTTAACCATCATCTCCAGCAGCAGCAAACCGCTGAGGATGCCGTCACGCTCCGGGATGTGGCCACGATAAGCGAAACTGCCGCTCTCTTCGCCGCCAAAGATGGCATCCGTTTCGACCATTCTCGGTCCAATGTGCTTGAAGCCGATCGCAGTTTCGTGCAGAGGAACGCCGTACTTCGCGGCCAGGCGGTCTGCCATTACGGTAGTGTTCACCGCGCGCACCAGCGGGCCGCGCCAGCCTTTGTCTTCCAGCAGGTACTCCGCCAGCAGGGCGTAGACCGCGCCTGCGTTCACATACTGACCCAGCTCGCTCACAACCCCCAGGCGGTCGGCATCGCCATCACCGGCAAGACCTACAGCGCATTTCTTGCGGACAACCAGGGCAGCCAGCTCCTGCAGGTTCTCTTCCGTCGGTTCCGGCTGTTTCAACCCGGGAAAGTGCGGGTTGCGCTCCTGATGCAAGGCGACAACCCTCGTCTTGCCGCCTGCCAGCAGTTCCTGGTAGTAGCCGGAGCCCGCGCCGTACATCGAATCCACGGCAACGGTCAGACCGGCGGCGCGAATAGCATCCAGATCTACCAGTTCCGCCAGGCGCTGCAGATACATCTCACGTGCAGGCGCAACAGTCACCAACCCGGCGTCAATGGCTTCGGCCAGCGGCATCTGCTTGACCTTGCGCCTGCCGGCGGCGATAGCGCTCAGATTAAGCTCTATGCGGGCCACAACCTCCGGTGACGCAGAACCACCGGACGCGGACTTGAACTTGATGCCGCTCCATTCCGCAGGGTTATGCGAGGCGGTGACTATTACTGCACCGTCAGTGTCCAGATTCGCGGTTGCATAGGCAATCGCCGGCGTGGGGGTAGGTTCAGTGCAAAGGTGCACGCGCACCCGGTTGGCGGTCAGCACCTCGGCTACGGCCGAGGCAAAACCCTCCGCCTGGAAACGCGTGTCGTAACCGAGCACCAGTGAGGGCATGGTCTTGTTCGCAGCCCGCAGCACGTAGGTGGCGATCGCCTGAGCGCACGTCCGCACACTGTCGTATGTGAAGTCGGCGGCTATGATGCCGCGCCAGCCATCCGTGCCAAAGCGGATATTGGCACTCACGGTCAGCCCTTACTGCTGCGCTTGTCGCCAAGACGCTCCCGCCAGTAGTTGAGTAGATCGAGCATCGTCGTCTCGAACGGAATCTCCGGGCGCCAGCCGGTTCGCTCGCGGAACTTGGTGCAGTCGGCCCACAGAATTTTCACATCCGACGGTCGCAGGCGCGATGGATCCTGTTGCACGCTGATCCTGGCCACGCTGTGCGACAGCAGCAGGTCGAGCATCTCGCCTACACTGCGAGTCGTGCCCGAGCCGAGATTGTAGACTTCGCCGCTCTCGCCCTTCTCGAGCGCCAGCCAGTAGCCGCGTACCATATCGCGCACGTCGGTCCAGTCTCGCTTGCTCTCCAAGTCGCCCACCCGGACGACCGGCTCCCGCAGGCCAAGCTCGATCTCCGCAATCTGGCGGGCGAACGATGAGGTGACAAAGACGTCACCGCGTCGCGGCCCGGTATGGTTGAAGCCGCGCGTCACCACGGTTTTGAGCCCGTAGCTTTGGTGGTACTGCCAGGCCAGCATCTCCTGCGTCACTTTACTGACGGCATAGGGGCTGAGCGGCCGCAGCGGATTTGTCTCTTTCATCGGCACCTCATCCGGCAGGACGAGGCCAT
>CAZMKF010000018.1:21887-28936 GCA_964566935.1 uncultured Dehalococcoidales bacterium
CTCCTCACTGCTGCCGGCGATCTGGATCTGAGGGTCGATGCCTGTGCGGCGCGCGGCCTCAAAGATATTGATCTGACCAACGGCGTTGGTTTGCATGGTGGCCGCCGGCGCGCTCCACGAGGTGGGAACAAAGCTCTGCGCTGCCAGGTGGAAGATGCGGTCGGGGCGCACATTCTCCAGCACGCGCTCCACCGCCCAGGGATCAAGCAAGTCTATCTCGATGATATTGAGACAGCCCGGTCGCACCGACTGATCGACGACCTTCTTATCCGTGGCGCCAGGTTGCAGGACGTTGAGTTTGCCCTCGCTCGCCACTTCACGCAGGTTGTCCATGCGACTGCGCCAGCGAAAAGTGCCGAACACCTCGACATCGCCACGGGATAGTAAGTACTCAGCCAGGTGGCTACCCGCCATGCCGGTGACACCGGTGATTAATGCCCTCAATGCATCCTCCAGAACCGGGCGCGCGGAGCGTTTGCGAAACCGGCGCGCCGTCGTTGTTAGAAAGTTATCGTATTCGGCTCAATGGTCTTGCCCGGCCAGACGCGCACATTGTAGTCCAGTTTGTTGCCCGTGCCGATGTGGCAGTTGTCAGAAACGATGGTGCCACCGGTGATCCAGGTGTTACTCTCAATGGTCGTGCCACCGCCGATCACGCACTGCTTCATGGTGACCGCGTCACCGATGGAGGTGTTGTTCCAGACCACTGCGTCCTCGATCACAGAACCGGCGCCCACCACACACCCTTCGCCGATCACCACCGGGCCGGTGATGGTGGCGCTGGCGCCGACCTTGACGTCCTTGCCCAACACCACCGGGCTGATGATGCGGGCGGTGGGGTCCACCACGCAACCGGTATCCGCCCAGATATCCTCTTTAACCTGATCGCCAGGTATCGTCACCCCAACCCGGCCGGCCAGGATGTCACGGTGGAGGGTGATGTATTTCTGCGGCGTGCCCATGTCTATCCAGTACGAGTTCGACGGATAGCCGTACATCGGGTCGCCTGTCTGCAAAAGCACGGGGAACAGCCCCTGCTCGAACATGTAGTAAATGTTGGGCGGGACGTAGCGGAACACTCCTGGCTCCATGATGTAAGCGCCGGCGTTGATCAGGTTCGTGGTGACACGGTCCCAAGTCGGCTTCTCGACGAAGCGCTCCACCCTGCGCTCTGAGTTCACCTCCACCAGACCGTAGGCGGTTGGATCCTCAACCGGGGTCAGGGCTATCGTCACCCGCGAGTCCTTGCTGCGGTGGAACTCCATCATCGCCTGCAAATCGATCGAAGTCAGGACGTCGCCGTTGAAAACGAAGAACGTCTCGTCCAGATACTGTTCCGCGTTCTTGACAGCGCCGGCCGTGCCCAGGGGACGATCCTCATGTACATAGTGCAGTGTGACACCGAATGCCTTGCCATCGCCGAAGTAGTTGGTGATCACGTCCGAACGATAGCCCATGCTCAGGATCACCTCGGTGATACCATTGCGGGTAAGGTATTCGATCACGTGCTCCAGGAACGGCTTGTTGAGCACCGGTATCATCGGCTTCGGTGCGTTAACGGTCAGCGGCCGCAACCTTGTGCCTTCGCCGCCAACCAGGATTACGGCCTTCATCAGGCATGCCCTCCATTGGACGTCTGTTTTCGCCAATAGTCCAGCAGATCAACCAGCGTCTGCCGCAGGGAATAGCTGGGCGTCCAGCCGGTTGTCTTCTTCAGTTTACTGTAGTCGCAGACCAGATCCGGGTTTTCGGAGGGCCGCAGGCGTGCCTCGTCCACCCTCACTTCAATTTCAGCGGTCGACAAGGCGATTAACTGCTCAAGCAGGTCGCCAACCGCAATCGAGGCGCCGCTGCCCAGGTTATAGGCCTCGCCAGCTACGCCGCGTTGCATTATGTCATAGTAGCCTCTCACCACGTCGCGCACGTCGGTGAAATCGCGCCGCGGCGCCAGGTTTCCCACCAGCAGCACTGGCTCCCGCAGACCAGCCTCAATCTCCGCTATCTGCTTAGCGAAACTGGAAGCAACAAACTGGGGACTTTGCCCCGGTCCGATGTGGTTGAAGGGACGCACCGTCACCGTATGCAGGCCATGGCTGAGGTAGTACTGCAGGGCCAACATATCCTGCGCCACCTTGCTAACCGCATAGGGGCTGGTGGGCCGCAGTGGATGCGTCTCGCTGATCGGCAGTTCCTGCGGCCGCACAATGCCATACTCGTCCGCCGAGCCAACAATCAGCACCCTGGGACGCAGGCCCAATCTGATCAGGCAGAGAAAGAGGCTCAGCTGGCAACCGATGTTGGTGAACAGCGTCTCCCTGGGATCGCTCCACGAGCGCGCCACCGACGCTTGTGCCGCCAAGTGGAAGATGACGTCTGGCGTGGCCTCCTCCAACACCGGCAGCAGTTGAGCCTCGTCCGCCATGTCGATGTTGTAGGTGCAGCTATCTTGCGGCGTCTCGTCGTAGCGGATAATGCCGTGGTACTGCTCAATTCCCTGCGAGCGGAGATAGGCAATCAGATGATTGCCTACAAAGCCTCCACTGCCGGTGATCAGTACGCGCATGGTCGTTTACAAGCCTGCGTCCGCTTTGATGGCCTCGACCTTGTCCAGCGCTTCCCAGGGGGCATCGATATCGTCGCGGCCGAAGTGCCCGTAGGCCGCTGTGTTTCGATAGATGGGGCGCCGCAGGCGCAGCGACTGGATAATGCCAGCGGGGCGAAGATCGAAGTGCTTCCGCACCAGCTCGATGATCTTGTCGTCAGAGATCTTGCCCGTACCAAACGTCTCCACCATTAATGACACCGGTTTGGCGACGCCAATCGCGTAGGCGATCTGAATCTCCAGGCGGTCGGCTACACCGGCAGCCACCAGGTTCTTGGCCACGTACCTGGCGGCGTACGCGCCCGAGCGGTCTACTTTCGTCGGGTCCTTGCCAGAGAAGGCGCCACCGCCGTGGCGCGCCATGCCGCCGTAGGTGTCGACGATGATCTTGCGGCCGGTGAGACCGGCGTCGCCCATGGGACCACCGATCACAAAGCGGCCAGTGGGGTTGACCAGGAAGCGAGTCTTGTCATCCAACATCTCCGCTGGAATGATCGGGCGAATGACATGTTCGATCACGTCGCGCTCGATCTCAGCATGGCTGACGGCGGCATCATGCTGGGTGGAAATGACCACGGTGTCCACCCGCTTCGGCTTCCCGTAAGCGTACTCAATCGTAACCTGCGACTTGCCGTCCGGCCGCAGGCAGCACATTAGCCCCTGGCGGCGGACCTCGGCGAGACGGCGGCAGAGACGGTGAGCGTAGGCGATGGGCATTGGCATGAACTCCGGCGTTTCGTTGCAGGCGAAGCCAACCACCATGCCCTGATCGCCCGCGCCAATCGCCTCTATCTCGGCGTCCGTCTGCTCCCCGGTCTTGGCCTCGAGGGCCTTGTCGACGCCCATGGCGATATCCGGCGATTGCTCCTTCAGGGACAGCATCACCGCGCAGGTCTCGGAATCGAACCCGTATTTGGCTCGGGTGTAGCCGATGTTCTTGATGGTGTTGCGAACCACGGAGTTCATGTCAACATAGCAGGTAGTAGTGATCTCGCCCATCACCACGACCAGGCCGGTGGTGGCGGCGCACTCGGCGGCAACCCGCGCCTGTGGATCCTTGGCCAGAATAGCATCAAGGATGGCGTCAGATATCTGATCGCATAGCTTGTCCGGATGCCCCTCGGTAACAGACTCCGAGGTGAAGAACAAACTGGCTGAGCTCATAAATGTGTTGTTGTCTGCCATCTTTAACTATCTCCTGTGAATGAATCTCAGTTACCGACAGCGGCCGGATACTAGGTGCCCGTCTGCCAAGAGGTCAGGTACTCGTGCTGGGCGTCGGTCAACACGTCTATGTCGTGTCCCATAGCCTGCAATTTCAACCTGGCAACCTCGCGGTCTATATCCAACGGTACGTTGTGCACGTCGACGGGAATGCCCGCACCCTCGTGGATCAAGTAGCGGACGCAAAGCGCCTGATTAGCAAAGGACATGTCCATCACGTCCGCAGGATGGCCCTCTGCCGCCGCCAGATTAAGCAGACGCCCCTCCCCAAGCAAGTAGAGCCTGCGGCCGTCTGCCATCTCGAACTCCTCCACCATCGGACGTACAGTGCGGCGACTCTTGGCCATTCCTTCGAGGATCTCAATGTCGATCTCAACATTGAAGTGACCGGAGTTCGCCATGATGGCGCCGTCTTTCATCGCCTCGAAGGAGGTGCGGTTGATGACGCTGCGATCACCAGTGGTGGTAATGAACACATCGCCGATCCTGGCGGCCTCTGCCATGGGCATGACGCGGTAGCCATCCATCACTGCCTCCAGGGCCCGTACCGGGTCGATTTCGGTGATGATTACGCTGGCGCCCATGCCGTCGGCGCGCTGCGCCAACCCTCTACCGCACCAGCCGTAGCCGGAGACGACGAAGTTCTTGCCCGCCAGAAGCAGGTTGGTGGCGCGCAGCAGGCCATCGATCGTACTCTGGCCAGTGCCATAGCGGTTATCGAAGAAATGCTTCGTCATCGCTTCATTGATGGCGATGATCGGGTACTTGAGAGCGCCCGCCTTCGCCATACTGCGCAAGCGGATGACGCCGGTGGTGGTTTCCTCGGTGCCGGCCTTCACCTCAGGCAGCAACTCCTCGTGGCGCGTGTGCAGGGTAGCCACCAGGTCAGCGCCATCGTCCATGGTTATGTTGGGCCTGATCGCCAATGCCTGATCAATGTGCCTGTAGTAGGACTCGTCATCTTCGCCTTTGATGGCGAAGGTGGGGATTCCGTACTCTACCGAAAGCGCTGCGGCCGTATCGTCCTGGGTGGAGAGGGGATTACTGGCGCACAGCCGCACCTCGGCCCCACCGGCTTTCAGCGTCCGCATCAGATTGGCCGTCTCGGTCGTAACGTGCAGACAGGCAGCTATGCGCACTCCTTGCAGCGGTTTCTCCCTGGCGAACTGCTCGCGAATGGCGCGCAGCACCGGCATGTGGCGGTCTGCCCAGTCGATCTTCAGTTTGCCCTCGGCGGCCAGCGAGATGTCTTTCACATCGAAGTTCTGATCTTGTTTCTCAGTCATGTCGGGGGGATCTATCCTCCAAATCTCTAATCAAGTTCTGCATACCGGGTGAAGCGGGAGAAGTCTCTGTAGCGCTCATGCACCTGTGAGAGCGTAAGGTTCTGGAGGCGCTCGACGCCAAAGCCTTCTACGGTGAAGGAGGCGACCACGCTGCCCATCACTACGGCGCGACGCATGTTTCTATCGTCGCAGACGCCGTTGCCACAGAGGTAGCCCACAAAGCCGCCCGCAAAGCTATCGCCGGCGCCAGTGGGGTCCTTAACGTTTTCCAAAGGATACGCCGGCGCGATGAAACAGCCGTCGTCCGAGAAGAGAACGGCGCCGTACTCACCCCTCTTCACCACCACTGTTCTGGGGCCCATCTCCCTGATCACTCTCGCGGCGCCGACCAGGCTGTGCGTTTGCGCCAGCTGGCGGGCCTCCGCCTCGTTGAGGAGGGCCACATCCACCATGCCTAGCGCCTGCACAAGCTCCGTTCGCTTGCCTTCAATCCAGAAGTTCATCGTGTCCAGCACGCGCAGGTTGGCGCCAGAGACCTGGCGCAGCACCTCGATCTGCAGCCCCGGATCGATGTTGGCGGTGAAGACCACGTCGGCCTGACGATAGCTGTCGGACAGCTCGGGGCGAAAACCGGCAAAGACGTTGAGTTGGGTGTCCAGCGTGTGGGCGGTATTCAGATCTTGGTCGTAACGGCCCTTCCAGCGAAAGGTCTTGCCCTCGGCTACCTGCAGGCCGCTGGTATCGACACCGGCCGCCACAAGCATATCGATGTGCTCGGCGGGGAAGTCGGTGCCCACCACGGCCACCATGCCAACGTCGGCAAACAACCGTGCCGAGAGCGAGAAGTACGTAGCGGAGCCTCCCAGCGAGTCTGTGACCGCGCCAAAGGGCGTCTGCAAATCATCAAACGCCACCGAACCAACGACAACGACCCTATTCAACCTGCCCTTTTCTCCCATCTGTAATCTTGGCGAAGCTCTCCTGAAATGGCGGACGCAGGACGCCGTATTCAGTAATGATGCCGGCAATATAGCGCGCTGGCGTCACATCGAAGGCGGGATGGGCCGCATTGGCGCCATCGGGCGCGATTTGCACTCCACGCAGCGAGGTGACTTCTGCCGGGCTGCGCTGCTCAATCGGTATCTCGTCGCCGCTGGCAAGTGCTAAATCGAAGGTGGAGAACGGCGCCGCCACGTAGAACGGCACGGAGTTTTCGTGAGCGATGACCGCCAAACCGTACGTACCAATCTTGTTCGCCACATCGCCGTTGGAGGCTATCCTATCGGCGCCGGTGATCACCAGGTCAATATCATTCTTGAGGTAATACCCCGCCATGTTATCGGTGATCAGGGTATAGGGAATACCGGCTTCCTGCAGCTCCCAGGCGGTCAGCCTGGCGCCCTGCAGAAAAGGCCGCGTCTCATCGACGAAAACGTGAACCCGTTTACCCTGTTCATGCGCCGCGTAGATCACACCCAGAGCCGTGCCGTATTGAACCGTTGCCAGGCTGCCTGCGTTGCAGTGGGTGAGGACCACACTGCCATCAGCGATCAGCTCGGCGCCACAGGCGCCCATTCTGCGATTGATCGCCACATCCTCATCGGCCATCAAATGTGCTTCGTCCAGCAGCGCCGCCGCCAACTCAGCACCGTCGCCCTCGAAGTTCTCGAGCACGCCAAGCATCCGATCCACCGCCCAGGTCAAGTTGACTGCAGTAGGGCGGGCGGTCCTCACCGTCTCGGCGATCTCGCGCACACGCTCGCGACTGGGGAAAGATGCTTCGTCCTCAGCGCGGGCTGCCAGCGCCACCGCGTAGGCCCCGGCCACTCCAATGGCGGGCGCACCGCGGAGCTGCATTGTGCGAATCGCCTGAACCACTTCGCGCCAATGGCGGCATTCAACGTACTCAACGCTGGTCGGCAACAGGGTCTGGTCGA
>CAZMKF010000018.1:28946-29430 GCA_964566935.1 uncultured Dehalococcoidales bacterium
GAGACTATGCCCAGTCCAAGGCCCGCGAACAGGGCCATGCTGAGGGGGATGGTACCGAGCAGCAGGGAATTGGGCAGGGTCTGGGCGATGAGTTGCAGCGACTCGTCCTGCCACCACAGGGTCCTATTCAAATGCAGTCGTTCGTTTCCGGACAAAAAAAACACTCCTCCGGGGCAGGAGAAGTCATCGGCCGTAGCCGATCCTCTCATCTCCCGGGCGCAGCAAACGCGTCCGTCGGATTTGGCACCGTGTCGAGTCCCACGAAAAGGAGGACCGGTTGCCGGGCTTCACAGGGCCTGTCCCTCCGCCACTCTCGATAAGAGCGCAGCTTATTCAATTGCGCGGGCAGTATAACACCGGCAGCAACCTTACTGCAAAAGGCCGCCAAGCTCGAGAGCCTCGCTTGCCTGTCTGTTTGTCTCAGTACGAAATCAGAGAGATCACCGGATACTCGTTACCCAGGCAAGCCCTGCCAGCCAGAAAC
>CAZMKF010000018.1:29440-30431 GCA_964566935.1 uncultured Dehalococcoidales bacterium
GATAGATGAGGTCGCCCTCGTTCTCCCGGTCCAGGTCGTCCACCACCAGAACCCGCTCGCCTTTGGCAATCGCATCCGTATGGATCTCGAGCGTGTTAGTACCGTATTCCAGCGCGTATTCCACCTTCAACGTCTCTGCTGGCAGTTTGCCCAGTTTACGTACCGGGACGAAGCCTGCGCCCAGGTTGTAGGCCAAGGGGGCGCCGAAAATAAAGCCGCGCGATTCCATGCCAACTACCTGGGTGGCGCCACTCTCTGCGAAAGCCTCGGTCAGCCTGTCAATGGCCTCTTTGAACGCCACCGGCTCTTTCAGCAGAGTAGTGATGTCCTTGAACAGGATGCCTTTCTTGGGGAAGTCCGGCACATCTCTGATATAGCTGGCAAGATCAAGGCTCATGCTGTATCCCCCTGTCAATTGGCATTAGCGCGTGGAGCGCCTGACAGATCACTATAATACGCCCCTTGTGAGCAGGTCAATCAGACGAGCAACCCGCTAGCTCGGACGTCGACGTGGGGATGGGAGACTAGGCGGCGGTTACCTCTACCACCTGTTCCAGCGCGGTCATCCAGTCGCCCTTCAAGGCAGGCAGGTTGAGGCGGATGGAGCTTGCTGTGAAGGTCACGGCGCGCCCGAACAGGCTGGTCAAACGGGGCCTGCGCGGCATCAACCCAGCCAGCAGGCGAACCACCAGCGTTTTTTCATCCATGAAGATCTCGCTGATGCCGGCCGGTCCGGCCTTCATCTTGATCCGGATTGCGAAGAGGAGTTGCTCAGCCTCGGGTGGCATGGGGCCAAAACGGTCTCGGATCTCCTCTCCCAGGGTCACCGCACCCTCCAGGGTGGAGACCGCTGCCAGCCGCTGGTAGAGACTGAGACGCGTCGCCTCGTCGCTGACGTAGTCGGGCGGCAGTTGCGCTGCCAGTGGCAGATCCAGCTGCACTTGTGGCGGCGCGGCGGCGGGCTCGTAGCCCCGCTTCTGCTCCACGGCCT
>CAZMKF010000018.1:30441-33895 GCA_964566935.1 uncultured Dehalococcoidales bacterium
CCGCCAGCATCCGGCAATAGAGGTCAAAACCGACCGCCGCAATGTGACCGTGCTGTTCCGCTCCCAGCAGGTTACCGGCGCCGCGAATCTCCAGGTCCTGCAGGGCGATCTCATAGCCCGCGCCCAGCTCAGTGGCTTCAAAGACCGTGCGCAAACGCCGTTCGGCGACCTCGGTGAGGCGCTTGTGGGGACTGTACATCAGGTAGGCGTAGCCACGATTGTTGGAGCGCCCTATGCGACCGCGCAGCTGGTAAAGCTGCGCAAGGCCGAACCGCTCTGCTTCGTGGATGATCAGCGTGTTTGCATCCGGCAGGTCCAAACCAGACTCGATGATCGTGGTGCATACCAGGACATCATATTTGCCATCGGCGAAATCGAGCATCACCTTCTCCAGCGCCGCTTCGTTCATCTGACCGTGGGCGATGGCGATGCGCGCCTCCGGCACCAGCACCTGCACCTGACGCGCCACCCGTTCGATATCCTGCACCCGGTTGTGGACAAAGAAGGTCTGCCCACCCCGGTCCATCTCACGCCTGATCGCGTCCTTGACCGTGGTCTCTCGATAATCGGACAGATAGGTGCGTATTGAACGGCGATCTGCAGGCGGGGTGGCGATGGTACTCATGTCCCTCAAGCCGGCAAGTGACATGTGCAAAGTACGCGGAATCGGCGTGGCGCTCAGCGTCAAGACGTCCACCCCACTGCGCAACCGCTTCATCCGTTCCTTGTGGGCGACACCGAAACGGTGCTCTTCATCCACGATCAGGAGTCCGAGGTTGCTGAAGCGCACATCAGACTGCAGAAGACGATGGGTGCCGATGACAATATCGACCGAACCGGCCTGCAACTCGGCCAGGGTCTGCAGCTGTTCCTTGCGCGAACGAAAGCGCGACATCATCTCAATCCTGACGGGGAAGGCGCGCATCCGCTCCTGGAACGTCTGCAGATGCTGCCGGGCCAGCACCGTGGTAGGCGCCAACACCGCCACCTGTTTGCCATCCATAACGGCTTTGAAAGCGGCTCTCACCGCCACTTCGGTCTTGCCGTAGCCAACATCGCCACAGATCAACCGGTCCATCGGTCGTGGTGATTCCATGTCGCGCTTGACATCGGCAATCGCGCTGGTCTGATCCGGGGTCTCTTCGTAGGCGAAATCGGCTTCAATGGCCGCTTGCCACGGCGTATCAGGCGGGAAGGCGTGGCCTGCATCCAGTTCGCGGGCCGCGTATAGCGTCAGCAACTCATCGGCCATGTCCTCGGACGCCTTTTTGGCCCGCTGGCGAATGCGCGACCACTCACTGCTGCCTAAGCGCTGCAGTTTCGGCTGTTCTTCGCCGCCGCCACGGTATCGCGAGACACGATCGGCCTGATCCACGGGAACGTACATCCGGTCGCCAGCGGCGTACTCAAGCTCGAGAAAATCGCGCGTGGCGCCGGCCACTTCCATCTCTCTCATGCCACAGTAGCGGCCGATACCATGGTCAACATGAACGACAAAGTCGCCGCTGTTCAGTTCGGCAAGCACCAACGGACGTCCGCCACGACGCCTGGCGCTGGTCTGTTGTGGCTGCAAGCGCATGCCAAACAGCTCACTGTCTGTCACCAGTAGCAGCCGCTCGCTCTTCAAACGCCAACCGGAGGGCAGCGCGCCAACAACCAGCTGAACACCAGCGCCGGCCAACAGCGGCCGGTTTTCATCTTCGATCGCAAGCGCCAGCCCCTGATCGAACAACGTGGCTGACAAACGTTCCGCCTGGCGACTGACGATGATCGTGCGCTCGCCGCGCCCCTGCCGCCGAGCCCTTGCGCGAAAGGTACGCAGCACTGTGTCAAGTTGCCCGACGTAAGTGGGCAGCGCCTCCAGGCCAAGTTCAGCGCCTTCATGCGAGAGGTCTATACCGGGGCGCTCTGCCAGTGCCAGTTCCACGGCGCCAGGGCCGTGGTACGGCTGCGGCGCCGAGGCGGGAATCTGCCTGGCCGAAACCAGTTCCTCGCGCAGCGCCTGTGCTTCACCGGCTATGCGCGCCAGCTCGACGGAGATTCGCTCTGGCTCGTCGCAGATCAACAAGCCGTCCTCCGCAAGGTAATCAAGCACGCTGAAAGCGCCAACATAGCCGGTATAGGATTCAACAAGAGACGTCGTGTCACCCTCCGCCAGCCTGGCCAGATCGCCTTGCCAACGTTCGCGCGCCTCTTCCGCCAGCTCGTCAAGCGACAAGTGGCGCAATTGATGAAATGTCTGGATGGCCAAGGCACTGGTCAACTCGCGTGGCTGCGCTATAGTCGCACTGGACAGCAGCTGGGTCGAGCGCTGTGAGAACGGGTCAAAGCTGCGAATACTTTCAATCTCGTCACCAAAGTACTCAAGACGCAGCGGACCCTGGTCGGCGCTGGCGTAGATATCGAAGACACCGCCCCGGTGGGCGAACTCGCCCTCAGCGCTGACCGTAGTCACCGGCTCAAAGCCGAACTCGAGCAGGCGCTCCACCATCTCGCTGATGGGCAGGTGCGTTCCGACGTTCAGCTCAATACAGGCATTATCGACGGAAGGCGACGCCGGCAGACGGGTCATGGCAGTGTGCGCGTCTACTATCAGCACCGTTGGCAGTGCGGCGGGAAACGCAAGATTGCGCAGCATGGCCATACGTTGCTGACTGGTGGCGAAGTCAGAGGCGACCCTGTCGTAGAAAAGGCCACGATAGGGAGGGAACACGCGTACTCTATCCTGGCTTTCACCCCAGGCGACGAGCTCCGCCGCCAGCTGCCTTGCCCGACCATTATCTGCAACCAGAACCAGCATAGGGGCAAGCACAGTCCGAGCCAGCGCCGCCAGCACGGCGCCGCGCGCGGCCCTTGGCACCGCCAGCGGCGATCGTTCTGCGGATTGCGCATCCGAACGCTCAAGCGCCCGCAAAAAGGCAGGCTGTTTCGCTATCAGATCGAGAAGCTCCGACTTAATCAATTGAACTCCGTCAGCCTGGAAGCTGGAAAAGGGCTGGCCCTGCGGGCCAGCCCCAGTAGTCGTCTGCCAACGACCTTAGCATGAGCATTATAGCCTACCGCGCAAAGCCCCTATCTGCGCACCAGAGCAACCAACAGGCCGACGAAGACCACCGCCGCCCCAACCAGAAAACCGGTGTAAAGATGATTGCCGATCTGTGAGAAGTCAACGTCGAAACCAAGCCAGTTCCACCAGCGCCCTATGTCCCACGGTGAAAATGCCGCCACTGGAGTGGGGGTAGGACTCGGCTGGGCTGTTGCCTGACCAGACGAGGCGCCCGGTCTGACCGTGCTGGTGGTGGATGCCCGCACTGTCGCCGCGTCCTGGGGAGCGTAGATCGCCGCGCCGGCAGGCCGGATCTCGTTGAAGTCAACGATCGTGGTTCGTCCCGCCACCACGCTAATCCCCTCCGCCGGCGTGCAGGTGTGGTGCTCCACCGTGACGGTGTAGGTG
>CAZMKF010000019.1:0-233 GCA_964566935.1 uncultured Dehalococcoidales bacterium
CGGCGATGAAGTCGGCCAGCCAGCCCTCCTCGTCGATGTTGATCGCCGCCACGTAAGCCTCGTCGGGAATGGAACGGCTCATGTTGACGCACTTCTCGAAGAGCGCCAGGCTGGCCCGGCGCAGCGCCTCGCCCAGCTCCTTCTGCCGGCCGCGTTTGGCCTCGCGCTCAGGCAGCACCTCGGCGCGCACCCGCAGGTGATTAGCGGCGGGAGTGTATTCGAGGGCGCGCAGG
>CAZMKF010000019.1:243-2863 GCA_964566935.1 uncultured Dehalococcoidales bacterium
GACGTTGAGCACGGCATGCGCGAGCTATCGGAAGGCATCAGCGTGCTCGAGGACGAACACACCGTCGCGGGGCACGTGTTCCGCCAGGGAGAGCCGATTCTGTTGGCCGACATTCAGGACCACGATCGGCCATATCTGCCCGAAGCGACTGGCCTCCGGTCGGTCGTTGCCACACCACTGAGACATCGCGGCGGGTTGGTGGGGATTCTGCTGGTGGCAGACGAAAGGCCGCAACAGTATTCCGAGAACGACTTGCGCCTGTTGCGGTCCATTGGCGCGCAGGCGGCGCTGGCCCTGCACCAGCACGCTAGTGGTGCCGTCCGGCATCTTGAGGGCGCGCACGATACTGGCCTCGGTGCCTACGGCGCCCAGCCCCTCGGGGTCGATCTCCTCCAACTCAGGTACCCGCTGCGCCACCACCATCAGGGTGCGGTCTCCCGCCATGGCAGCCTCCACCGCGTTGAGCGAGGCCTCGCGCCCCACGAAGAGCGGCGCCTGCATGCGGGGGAAGAGCACCGTGTCGCGCACCGCCAGCACCGGCAGGTCCACCACGGTGGCGCGTGTTTTCGTGCGGCGGCGGGTACGGCGGGCGCGGTGACGCGCCGCCGCCTCTGCCTCGGGGCTGGCGTCATTTTGCGCTGGCAGTTCGCTTATTTCGCTGGGAGGTGTCTCTTCGGCCATAAACTCCTTTATATCATATCGCCGCCGGCGCTCCGCTGGCGATGCCGGCGGAGCGGGTTAAGCGCGGACGCTACACCCAGCCCGAACGGCGAAACCAGAGTAGCATCGCCCCCACGGTGACGAAGATGGCGAGCACGAAGGCGGCGAACCAGGCCTGGTCGTTGAACGGCATGAAGACGAAGTTGGTGCCGAAGAGGCCGACCAGGAACGAGATCGGCATGAAGATGGTGGCGATCAGGGTGAGCCGTTTAACCTCGCTCATCCGGAAGGAGGCGGCGGAGAGGTGCACCTCCAGCAGGTTGTTGGTCAGGTCTCGCTGGCTATCCACGATCTCGTGCATGGTCACCATCATCGCCTGCACGTCGCGGAAGTAAGTCAGGTTCTCGGGGTGCAGATAGCTACCCTCATGGGCCATCAGCGCAGAGAGAGCGTCGCGCTGGTAAGTGCTGAGACGGCGCAGTAAGGTGAGGCTGCGCCGCAGGGTGAAAACCTGCTCCAGCGCCTCCGGCTCCCCATCGCCCAGTACACGCTCCTCCAACTGGTCAATCACCTCGTCGATGGAGTCGGCCACGTCAAAGTAGCTGTCGCTGATGGCATCGAGCAGCAGATAGAGCACACGATCGGGCGTAGCACGCCGGTTGTTGCGATCTTCGCTCACCTCACGCCTGACTCGCTCCACAGGAGTGTTATCGCTTTCGCGCACTGTGATCAGGTAGTTGGCGCCGAGGAAGACGTGGATTTCCTCGCCCTGCACTTCGTTCTTCTCGATGCTGACTGAGTGAGTGATCAGGAAAAGCTGCCCGTCGTAGACCGTCAGTTTGGGATGGAAGCTTGGCAGACGCAGGTCCTCCACCGCCAGCGGGTGCAGCTGAAAGCGTTCGGCCAGCCATTCGATTTCCGCTTCGCCGGGGTCGCTCAAATCGAGCCAGAAGCTGAGCCCACCGTTGCCCGCCAGCGTGCGCTCCACGGCCTCACGGCCGTTGACTAACTGACTCTGTTCCACGCCCAGAATGTGCAGGGTGAGCACCAGAAACCGCCTCTCCGCATCGCTGTGTGACGCGCATTCTATGGTACATTTCAGGTGTTGACAATCAAGCGGGCAGAGAAGGGAGCAGCTATGACGCTTACGGCCAGGGCGGGACAGGTCGCCGCCATCATGACGAGGCGCCGCCTCAAGCTGGCGGCCGCCGAGTCGTGCACCGGCGGGCTGATCGCCGACACGCTCACCGATATCGCCGGCTCGTCGGAGTTCTTTCTGGGCAGCCTCGTCACGTACGCCAACAGCGCCAAGACCGGGGTGCTGGCGGTGGACGAGCGGGTATTGAAGGAGCACGGCGCCGTGAGCGAGGCGACGGTACGGGCGATGGCCGAGGGGGCCCGCCGGGCCCTGGGCGCCGACTACGCGGTAGCCACCAGCGGCATCGCCGGCCCGGGCGGCGCCAGCGAAGGCAAGCCGGTCGGGCTCGTTTGGCTGGCGGTGGCCGGCCCCGGGGGCACGGTGGCGCGTAGCCGCCAACACCAGGGTGAGCGCCGCCGCAATAAGCTTTCGTTTGCCAACTCAGCGCTGGAGCTGCTGCTGGAGCAGCTGCGGGCGGCGGGGGACTAAGCGGTGGCGAAACCGGCCGGCGCGCGGCGGGAGAAGCTGATCTACGGCGAGCGGGTCTACCTGCGCCAGTTGCGGCGCTCCGATATCGACGAAATCGCCGAGTGGCCGCATTTCGAGGAACCGCTGCTGCAATGGGCCAACGTGGAGTTCCGCACCGAGGGGCAGAAGGAGCTATGGTATCGGCAGGAGCTCTACGATCCCACTCGGCGCCGCTTCAGCATCATCTATAAGGAGCGGGTGGTGGGCGTAATCGGTCTGCGCAACCTCAATCTGCGGGTCGGCCGTGATCAGCTTGATGATGGTTGCGCGGAACAGGGGGCTGTCGTCCACGAC